>CAVVLA010000008.1:0-149887 GCA_963748935.1 Terriglobia bacterium | reverse complement strand
AGGACGGCGAGCGCGCCGGCTGCGATCACCGTACATCCGATGGCCAGCCCGTCCAGTCCGTCGGTAAGATTCACCGCGTTACTCGACCCGACGATCACCAGCACGACAAAAGCAATAAAGGGGAAAAAGGCGACCGGCCAAAGGGCAGGATTGTTGACCAGCCTTTCGATCACCAGGTCGGGGTGAAACTGCTTCAGGAAAGGCACCAGCAGCCGGGTCGAATACATGCCCCGCGTCTGCATCGCAATCAGCGCCACCGCGATCAGGATACTGGTCGCCACCTGCAAGCCCAGCTTGGCCTTCGAGGTGAGTCCCAAGTTCCGCCGGTTCACTACCTTGATGTAATCATCGGCGAATCCAATCGCGGCGAAAGCACAGGTGGAAAGCACTGCAATCCAGATAAAGCGATTGCTGAGGTCGGCCCATAGCAGGGTCGGAACCACGATTGAAATTGCGATCAGCAGGCCTCCCATGGTCGGAGTGCCGGCTTTCTTCTGATGCGCCTTGGGACCCTCTTCGCGAATAAACTGGCCGATCTGAAACTCCCGCAGACGGTTGATGACGATCGGGCCGACAATGAGTGCGGTAAAAAGAGCCGTGAGACTGGCGAACGCCGTACGAAAAGTCAGGTACCGGAAAATGCGGAATGGCGGAAAGTAGTGAAACAGTTTCAGGTACAGCAGCCAATAGAGCAATCGGCCTCCGTTTCAGTCTTCAGTCGTCGGTCTTCAGTCATCAAAACTAGCGGTCAGCCGTCTTGGATTTGCTGACGACTGAAGACTGACGACCGACGACTGTTTCCAAAGCTCGTTCCAGCTTTACGCCGCGCGAGGCTTTCAGTAGCACAACGTCGCCCTCGCGGGTTTCTTTTACCAGCCACTCCCCGGCTTCCTCAGGCGTGGCCACGAATTTGGCCTGCATTCCGGCCTGACTGGCGGCCTCGACCATGGGCGCTGCCAGCCCTCGCACTCCCAGCAGCACGTCAATTTTCTTTTCCGCCATATGCCGGCCAGAGCGGCGATGCAACTCTTCCCCCGTGGTGCCCAGTTCCAGCATCTCACCCGCAACCACGATTCTTCGCTTCGCGGGCATGGCGGCTAATGTGTCCACCATTGCATCGAGCGCTGTTGGATTGGAATTGTAGCAATCGTTGATGATTGTGATGTTGCCCACTTGGACGACCGCCCCCCTTTTGTCAGCCGGTGCGAGCGTCGCCAGCGAGGCGGTACCTTCTGAAAGACTCAGACCGCGTTCCAGTCCCACGGCAATTGCCGCCAGCGCGTTATAGATATTGTGCGTGCCCACCAGGTGAAGGTTCGCCCGCTCCCGGCGGCCGTCCGCTGTGACATCGAAGGTGGAACCCGCGGAGCCGCGTTGCTCGATATTCTCCGCTCGAACGTCGGCCGTCGGCCGAAGTCCATACAGAATCACTTTGCCGTGAAAATCACGACCGAACTGGGAAACATACTCGTCATCCGCATTGAGTATCGCGGTGCCGCTTGCAGGCAGAGACTCGATCAGTTCGAACTTGGCCCGAGCGATTTCTGCCACCGATTTGAAAAACTCCAGGTGAACCGGCGCCACGTTGGTGACTACACCAATCTCGGGCTGCGCGATTTTGGCCAGCGCGGCAATCTCGCCACGATGCGACATGCCCATCTCGATGACAGCCGCCTCGTGCTCCGGTTCGAGCTTCACCAACATCAGCGGGAGTCCGAAATGGTTATTGAAATTGCCCTCCGATTTCAGCACCCGAAAACGCGAAGACAGTACGTGGGCGATGGCTTCCTTGGTTGTGGTCTTGCCGGTCGATCCGGTCACGCCCACCAGAGGCTTTCTCCAAAGGTGGCGAACCGCAGCGCCTAACGCCTGCAAAGCCACCAGCGTATCGTCCACCGCCAGCAGCTGGGTCTTTGCCGGATACCGCGGGAGGTGATCCGCGCGGACGACTGCACCTACCGCACCTTTCTCCAGGGCCTGTTGCACGAAATCGTGCCCATCCATGCGCTCGCCCTTGACTGCGAAGAAAAGTTCGCCGGGTTTGATGGTGCGCGAATCGATCGAGTACGCATTGGCAACCGCCTTGGAATCGAACTCGCCTGTGGCTGAGACGAACTCAGCAACTCTGGACAGCGGGAGTTTCATCGACGCTTCCCGGCGGCCGCGTTGGAAGACTTGCAATCGAAACCCGCCTCGCGCAGGATTTTGTGCGCGACTTCCACATCGTCAAACGGGATGGAACCGTCGCGACCAACCTGCACTTTCTCATGTCCTTTGCCGGCGATTAGGAGAATATCTGCAGGATTGGCTTCCGCAACCGCAAGAGCGATGGCTGCTCTCCGGTCGGGTTCCGTTTTGTACTTCACGCCTGATCGTTGCAGCCCCACCATGGCGTCGTTGATGATGGCCAGCGGGTCCTCGCTGCGCGGATTGTCGGAGGTTAATACCACGAAGTCGCTGCCCCGGCCGGCGGCTTCGCCCATTAGCGGGCGCTTGGCTCGGTCGCGGTCGCCGCCACAGCCGAAAACCGTAATTACACGGCCCTTGGGGCCCGACTGTTGCACGAATTCCCGCGCTAGCGCGGTTAGGTTCCTGAGCGCGTCGTCGGTGTGAGCGTAGTCGACTACCACGGTGAACGGCTGCCCGCAGTCCACGCGCTCGAACCTTCCCGGCACCCGCGCCAATAACGCCACTCCCCGCGCAATCACATCCGCCGGACAGTTGCGGGCGTGAGCCGCGGCTGCCGCCGCCAGCGCGTTGTACACATTTACCTTCCCGATAAGGGGAGAAAAAAGCGGTATCGTTTCCCTGGGCGTAACCAGATCGAATCTGGTTCCCCTCGGCGTGATCTCAATTTTCCCAGCGTGGAAATCGCCCCGGGTCAGGCCGTAGGTGAAAACTTCGGCGCTGCGTTTCTTGCTGATCTTCACCAGCCTCTGGCCGTATTCATCGTCCAGGTTGAGCACGGCTGCGCGGGGCGCTTCGGTTCCGCAGCCTTCAAACAATACCTGCTTGGAAGAAAAATACTCTTCCATGGTGTGGTGGTAGTCGAGGTGGTCGCGCGTCAGGTTGGTAAAAACCGCGACATCGAATGGAATGCCAAAGACCCGCTGCTGCTCCAGTGCGTGCGAGGAGACTTCCATCACCGCTTCGGTCGCACCCTGGCCCAGTGCTTCACCCAGAATGCGATTCAGTTCGAGCGCTTCAGGGGTGGTGTGCGGCGCGGGTAAGAATTTTCCGGCAACGTGGTATTCGATGGTTCCGATAAGCGCGCTCTTCCGGCTGGCAGCGGCCAGGATCGATTCCAGCAGGAAAGCGCTTGTGCTTTTACCGTTGGTGCCGGTAATACCGCAAATAGCCAGCCGCTCCGCTGGCTTCTTGTAAAAGTTGGCGCTGAGCCGAGCCAGAGCGCGGCGTCCATGAGGCACCTGCGCCCAGGCCACATCAGGACGTGGCTTCTCAGTAGCGGAATCGGTGACCACTGCGACTGCGCCTGCAGCGATCGCCCGATCGATGAACCTGTTTCCGTCACTCGATTCGCCCTTGATGGCGACAAACAAATCGCCCGGCTTGATCCGTCGCGAGTCATACTCCAACCCGCTGATGTCCGGGTTGCCGCTTTGGGCGAGCACCTCGGCGCCATACAGGAGTGAAAGAAAATTCATTGGATTGGATTCTAGTGCACCGGTAGTTCTAAGCAAGTGACTTACTAAGCGCAGCGAAACCTTTGCCACCTTCATATCCGGGAGCGTGGGCCCGCCCGTGGCCTTTATTTGACAGTGTCATGTTGAATGCTGTTATTGGATGATGTCTGCTCTCAGCGATGGAAGTCTGTGCTTAAGACGACATTTCACGTGCCCCTCAAGCGGATGAAGCCTTAGCGTCCAAACTTCACGATGATGGATGTTCCCGATGCCACGTGCGATCCCGGCGGCGGGGATTGCTCCCGCGCCAGTCCGCTGCCTACAGCCTCCAGGTCCAGGCCATTTTCCTGGGCGATTTCTATAGCCGCTCTCACGCTTTTGCCCAGGAATGACGGCACCAGAATTCCGCGCTGCTCGACATCCAACACAACCGTTCCCTCGGACGCAAATGGACGATCAGCGGCGGGCTGCGCCTCTGCCTGTCCGGTATCAGCCGAGCCGGATAAAGCACCGCCGGGCTCTTGCTCTGCTGCGGTGGGCGAAGCTTCGCGCTGACGCATTGCCGCTGGCATAACCACACTGGCGGTTACTTCCGGCGCAGGCTTGGGCGGAGCGGCCGCCGGCTGTGGACTCAAGTCCGCAGCCGCAAGTTCGGTTGCGTCGAGACTATCTCCCAGGCGGTCCGGAGAGCCCTCTTCCGTGTCCTGCTCCTTCACCTGACGCTCGGCTAGAAGGACCTGTCTGCTGGGTGGCAGGTCGACATCATGAGGGGTGTGCAGATATTCAAGGACCTGTTGCGCGACTCGATGGAAAACTGGCGCAGAAATTTGCCCGCCCTGGTGCGGACCTACTGCCGAATCCAGAATGACAGCAACCGTGATCGCAGGATCATTTATCGGCGCGAATCCGGCGAATGACGCCACGTATTTGGTACGCGAATAGGAATGAGTGGCAGGATCAACCTTCTGCCCGGTACCGGTTTTTCCTGCTGAGCTGTAGCCTTCGAGAATCGCCGCCTTCCCAGTGCCGTGCGGTGACAGAATAACCCCCTGCATCATTTGTTTCATCAGCGCCGCTGTCATCGGAGAGATGACCCGCCGCTGCACTCCTGGACGGAACGCGACCATCTGTGGCGTTCCCTGGGGCGCGGTGGTGCCGGCAATAATTCGCGGGGCGGTCCAGACGCCGTCATTCGCAATGGTCGAAATCATGGAGACGAGCTGAAGGGGAGTTATGCCAATCTCCTGCCCCATCGAAATCGCCCCAATCGAAACTTTGGACCAGCGATTCAGCGGCTTGGTCAGGCCGCGGGTTTCACCCGGCAACTCGATACCCGTCTGCTGTCCGAAACCGAAGGCGCGAATGTATTTGTAAAAGCGCTCTTCTCCCAGGCGCAACGCTATCTTGATTGCGCCCACATCGCTCGAGACGGCCAGGATGTCGGAAACCGACAGCAGTCCGTGCGGCCTGCTGTCGCGAATTCGCATACCGTTGAAGACGATCGAGCCCATCTGGCAGTCGAATATTTCTTGCGGACGGGTAACTTTTTCCTCCAGCGCCGCCGCAATTGTGACTACCTTGAAGGTCGAGCCCGGTTCGTAGACGTCGCTGACCGCGTGATCTTTTAGCTTTTGCGGAGTGATGGCGCGGGCCAGGTTGGGATTAAATGTCGGACGATTGGCCAGCGCCAGAATCTCTCCGGTTTTCGGATTTTGCACTACCACGGTGCCGGACTCAGCTTGGGTCTGCTGCATCGCGGTTTCCAGCTCGCGTTCGGCGATGTACTGGATTTTCTCGTCGAGGGTTAGAACTACGTTTTCACCGGGATCGGGTTGCTTCTCCACGCTGCCAAACCATTTGCGGCGGGCGTCCACAGAAATCAACATGCGGCCGGGCTTGCCGCGCAATTCATCATCATTCGCGCGTTCGATCCCGCTGAGACCCTCGTCGTCCATGCCTACGTATCCCAGCACCTGCGCTGCCAGCTCCCGTTTGGGGTAAAAGCGCTTGGACTCTTTCTGGAAATAGATGCCGCGCAGATTCATGGCCCGGATGCGGTCAGAGGTTTCAGCGTCCGCCTTGCGAGCGAGCCAGCAAAAGGTCCGGGCAGCCTGGCATTTTGTCAACAGTTCCCGAGGATCGGCCTTGGTAATGCGCGCCACCAGGGATATTGTTCCGGCCAGGTCCGGAATATCGGCGGGCACCGCGAACACGGAATCCACCGCAACCGACATGGCCAGTTCGCGGCCGGCACGGTCGTAGATGATCCCGCGCTTGGCCGCAACTTCCGTGGTGCGCTGTTGCTGGCGTTGCGCTCTCTGCTCGAAATCACCGTAGCGGAAAACTTGCAGGTAGACCAGGCGGAGACAGATCGCTCCCGCCCAAAGCAACAGGATTGCACCCAGCAGGCAGATTCGCTTGTTCGCGCCGTTACGGGGTATGCTCGCCACCTTCAGGCCCCTAGACAAACATGGCGGCCCGCGGTAAGGGAGCCGCCAATCATACTTTTTTGGTATCGCCGGCCTCCGGCCAGCCCGGTGGGCGGGCGGGACGCCCGCCAGACAGCCGGCGAGACGTCGGCGCTACGTCCTTCCTACCTTGCTGAAACCACTGAAACCGGCCTTACGCTGGCCAGAACCGGAGTTGCGGAATCCGGCAAAGCCGTATCCATGTGCATCACCTGGCCGGCTTGCGGGGATTGCAGGCCCAGCTTCCGAGCAAGAGTGTCGATCCGTTCGGGATCGCGCAACGAGGCTTCTTCCAGCCGCAAAGCTCGATTCATTTCGCTCAGGCCGTCGCGCTGCACTCGCAGGGTTTCGATCCTGTAGCCATATTCAATGGCCTTGAAATGCTGCCAGGCAAAAGTCATCACCAGCAAGAACAGGCTGGCCAGAGCAATTCCAAACTGTCTCATCTCGCGGCTTTTCTGCGGATTTTCTACTTTCACCAGGCGCGAATTGTCGATCGGCCTGGAAAAATAAATTTCTGGAGTTCCCGTCCAACTGGTCTTACGCCGCATGACTGGAGTTACGCTCTGCGCCGCCGTCGCCATCTATGCCACCCCAGCCAGACTGGATTCAAGTTGCGCCACTTCCTGCTGCGCCACTGCGTACCAGTAAGCAAGTCGCTCTTCCTGCGAGCCGTTGTCGAGCAGGCGCAGCGAGCCAGTATCGGTGCGAGCTTCAGTGCGCTCCACCGTGGCAATCAATTCGTCGATCAGTGTTCCTGTGTACATATGGCCTCCGTTCTACCTTCCCGTCTCTCCGGGACGGCACCGAGAGAAGGTAGAGAGTTGTGTTTCGCCCTTGTTGTGAGAGGACGATGCCGTCCCGGAAACTTTTATCCCGGCCCATCCGTCAACGGCTGTACCGGGTCCCTGGCTGGTTTTCCAGGGGTAAACTTTGTAGCGCCGGCGTCCCGCCCGCCTATCGGGCCGGCCAGAGGCCGGCGCTACTTAGATCTTTTCCGCCGCTCGCATCTTGGCGCTGCGCGCTCGCGGATTGTGATCAATCTCTTCTTCCCCGGCGGTCACTGGCTTTTTTGTCAGCAACTTGTAGTGACCCTGCTTCGCGCCTTCGCGGAAGGCATCTTTCACGATGCGGTCCTCCAGCGAGTGGAAACTGATGATCACTATCCTTCCGCCCGGTTTCAGCACCCGCGGGGCTGCTTGCAGCAGCGCCCGCAGGTCGTCCAATTCGTGGTTTACGAAAATTCGGAGAGCTTGAAAGGTTCGCGTCGCGGGATGAATTCTTCTTTCCGCCGAATTCATTGGCCGGGCCGCGGCCGATACCACAGCTGCAAGCTCCGCAGTTGTACGTATTGGCCGCGACCGGACAATGGCTCTGGCGATTCTCCGCGACCTCCTTTCCTCACCGAATTCGTAAATCAGGTTGGCGAGTGTGACCTCGTCCACCTCATTTACCACTTGTTCGGCGGTGGGCCCGGCTTGCGGATTCATTCGCATGTCGAGCGCTCCTTCCGCCTGAAAACTGAAGCCGCGCGATGGTGTGTCTAACTGCAAACTGCTTACGCCGAGATCCGCCAGCAGTCCGTCGGCCGAGGCCGCTTCGAACCGCTCTCCTATCTCCGCGAAAGAACCATGCAGCAGACTCACCCCGGGCTGATCCTCCCCCCCGGAAGAAATCAACCGCACGCGCGTCTCATCCAGCGCCGCCGGATCTTTATCGAGCCCAATCAAATGTCCCGGTGCGCCGAGGCGTTTTGCGATTTCTAAACTGTGCCCGCCCAGGCCCACCGTGGCGTCGATATAAGTCCCGCCACGCTTGATAGCTAAAAAGTCGATCGCTTCTTTTAAAAGAACCGGGACATGGCCACTCTTGCTTCCACCATGCCCACCCCGCTCGGGGGTGTTTGTTAAACCCTCGTCCACTAGATGCCCAGATCGTCGAGCGTCTTCTCATCCTCAGGTGTGAACGCTTGCTCCTCGATCTCGGTGCGGTACGCTTCCAGGTTGCGAACTACGAGATGTGAGAGATTGCCGGTTACGGCAACTTCGCCCTTGAGCTGCGCCGATTCCCGCAGCAACTGCGGCAGCAGAAGCCGCCCCTGACCGTCCATCTCGACCATTTGTCCGTAGTAGTTCACCCGGTCCAGAAACTTTTTCTTCGTAGGATTGAAGGTGGAGAGCCCGGCCAGCTTCTGCTCGATCCGTTCCCATTCCTCGAAGGGATACACTTGGCCAACCTTGCCATCCAGGCTGGTGATGTAGAATTTCTCGTTGTACTTCTCGTCGATCACCCGCTTGAACTCCGCCGGGACTTTCAGCCGTCCCTTTTCGTCGACGCGAGTTGGGTGATTGCCGCGAAACATATGGTTTGCCCCTGGGGGCTGCAAATCTGTTGTGTACTTGTGCTGCCACAGCGAGGGAGGTAAGAGCGATCAAAATGCCGGTCATTTCGGGTTCGTTCGGGCTGTTTTTTGGGGTGTCAGTTACAAAATCCACTGGCGCCTCTCAAAGTTTCACTGTTGCCCACGATCACTACCGACTGGACCACTTTCTACCACATTTGTCCACATCCTACGCCTAAAGCACTTGTTGTCAATGAGAAAGTTGCAGGTCACTACACGGAAGAATGAGCCCTTTTTGAAAGCGCGATGGGTTGTGGCTAACTGACTTGATCACCACAATCAGTTGGGTTTATGGACTTGGTTCTGCCTCAGTTACCCGATTGACTTCAACTTTCCCGCTCTCCCATTTCAGTGCAAATCCTGTGGAAAAGCAGCGCTCGTTGTGCAAAAAACAAGCCCCGGTTTTCGCCAGGGCTCTAGTCAAAGCGCTTCTATCGAATTATTTCTACCAGATTACTTTTGCGCCAATTTGGATATGTCTGGAACCGCCGGAGCCGATCACTGGATTTGAGGCCGAGATATCAGGCGTGGACTGCGCCACTCCAAAGGTTCCTGCGGAACCGTCGGACAAATCGTGATCGACACCGGCAAAGTTTGGGTGATTCAGAAGATTAAAGACTTCTCCTCTTAACTGCAGGCTCAAACGCTCCCCGAATTTGAAGTCCTTGATCACCGAGAAGTCCAGATTCACGAAGCCAGGACCGTAAATCTCATTCCGTCGCAAATCGCCGAAGGTGGCGGGAGCAGGCGGCGTCAGGATGGTATTTCCAGAGACATAACATCCACCGAAAATGCTGCCGTCCGGCCCGTTGATGAGTTGGTCCGCTCCCGCCTGGCCACCCAGACCGAAGGCCTGGTCATAACATCGCTGGGCGGTCGGGTTGGCTCCGCCGGTGGCGTGAAATAGAGGTGCGTCAGGATCGAATCCGAACTGGACGGTGGTGAACTGATCCGCGTCAAGAAAAGGGATGGGAGTGTTCTTCGACCAGTGGAGGTTCGAGGGATCTCCGGTGATGTTCCAATGGTCGTTGAATTCGCCGGTGCCGCTAATGTCATTAAAGCTGTCGTAGACGAAGAGCGATGTGCCTCCCTGCGCGGTGAAAATACCATTGACGTGCCAGCCTTCCAGCATCTGCGCGAACCCGTGTTTCGAGGGCAGTTCGTAGGTCAAGGCAAAGGTAAAGCGGTTGCGAATGTCCGAATCGGAGTTCGAACGCTCGAACGCTGGATCGTAACTGTTCTGGATGTTGAACTGACGATTGCTGCCGGAGGTGTCGATAGCGTGCGCCCAGGTGTAACCGGCGACGAAGTACAAACCTTTGGTGCTGTTCTGCCGCAACGTTACCTGTAGTCCGTGATAGATGGAGTCAGCTCCGTTCCCAAGTTGGTAGATGTAGCTCAACGTAGGAAATGTCGCGTAGAAAGGACGGCCGGTTTGTTCGTCGGGAAGTCCGCCATCAATCACTCCTTGATCATGGCTGTAGATGTTTTGGTTGATGTCGCGAATGTTGTAGAGCCGAACGCCTCTGTTTCCAACATAAGCCATGGTCAACGCCGCGTTCTTCCACACCGTCTGCTGCAGGTTCGCGTTCCAGTTGATTACGTACGGCGTAGAGAGATCTTTTGTGAGGCCGAACACCGGGCAAGGCGCATCACTGCTGCAAGAGAGATTACTGGGCGAAAGATCGCCAAACACCGGCGCTCCACTCTTCCAATTGGCGCTCATCACGTCGGGATCAGGCTGGACCGTATTCGCCAGAATGTTTCCCCCTCCCGGTCCGACGGGCGCTCCCGCGACCTCGGTTGGGTTCAGCGAGATTCCGTTGGCGTTGGTATTGTTCTGCCCGATGAAGACCGAGATGTGAGGGATCTCATATATTTATTATGCCGCCGCCAACACGAAACACGGTGTTTCCTGTGCCGTGCGGATCCCAGGCGATTCCCAGCCGCGGGGCGAAGTTCTTGTAATCGGCGTGGTAAGGCTGGCTCAACCCACTGCCGACCTGCACCAGTCCAACCGAGGGGTCGAAATTGGATAGGAGGTTGTGTTCCTCGTGAATCGGCAGGCTGACGTCGTAACGCAGCCCGGCATCGATCGTCAATCGAGGCGTTACGCGCCCGAGCACAACCACGGTCAACGGTTGGAGATAAAAGCGGGTTTTGGACGAGGAAATTAGATCACAGCCCGGATTCGAGCTTCCCAGCGTCAACCAGATGGACTACCTGTTCGAGATTGTCAGCGATCCCGCAGGAACGAACAGAGTTTTTGGCCATCGAGTAAGTTTGCCCCAAATCCCCGAACGACGGTCGAAGTTTGTCAAAGAAGAAAGCGGAAGTCAATTACAAAAATGAAACAATCGTTTCTGGGAAACAACACTAATAGACGCTATTGCCCTGACGGGTGCTGCGGACGGCGCCATTCTCCACCGAAATCGAATAGCTTTCACCGCCGTCACCCGTCCACGACTTCAAATCAAAATGTCCACCCGCCGGGGACCGGTAGGCGGCGACGTTGCCGACCGTGAGCGGAACATTGGGCTTGCAAATCTGAGGGGCTGAGGTGACGTGCAGGAAGTAAGCGCCGCGTCCCGATCCGACTACCGTGGACTTACCATCCGGTTCGACCAGGACCGCTGATTTCTCGTCGATCGCAATGTCGCGCGGATCCTTGGCCCAGCCGTCCTCCACGAGGCGGGAGAGAAATCCCAAAGTCCTCCCCATGCGATCGCGCTTGGCGAAATGAGAATCGGTGATGACGTTATCGAGATATGGGACCTTCAGGAAATCACGAACCAGGGTGACGCGCTCGTGATAAGGATTGGGCAGTACGTCCTGCGACGAGAGATCATTGTCGTCATCTTTGTCCTTGAGACAGCCGTAACTAAATTCGCCTAGAACGGCGAGACCGGCGCTGGTGCCGCCGACAGGCCTACCGCCCGCGATATTCGCGTTAATCGCGTCCTGTACCGCAGTACCCCTCCAGAAGTTGACGTAGCGGGCCTGGTTGCCGCCGGCGATAAAAACCGCTTCCGCATGGCGGATAATTTCCGAGACCGCCGGATCATTGGCCGCGTTGGTGTCGGGAATGACCAGCGTCGCCACCGAGTTCAGTTTGCATATGCCGTTTACGTAAGCGTTGTATTCATCATCTCCGCGCGCACGCAGTATGAGGAAATCGCCGCCATTTGCTTTCCTGCATAACCAGCGAAACGCCTCGTCCAGGTCCTTGCCGCCACCCATCATCGCGGTTCCCGGACTTGAGGTCGCTAAACTATCGGTTTTGCTCCCCAGCCGGGTGTATTGATAGGAGGCCGCCGGCGGCGCCGCATTTGACCATTGAATTGCAGCGAAAAGAAAAAAGAGAGACAGATGAACCAGGGAACGAGGATCTCTGGGAGCCATGGGAGTGGCTAATTTAACGCGACTCTATGCTCAAAGTCCACTGCGGACCAATGTGGGGACGAGTCTCTGACCCGGCCAAAGCCAAGCCAAGCTCGGCAGGTTTTGGGCGTTTCTCTGGCGATCCGCCATGCAGCACTTACCGGCTGGGTTCCACCACTACGGCCGTTCCGTAAGCCAGCACTTCCGTCACTCCCTGCATCACCTCAGTGGCGTCGTAACGAGCGCCGACGACCGCGTTTCCGCCGAGCTCCGCCGAGTGCTGTAGCATCAGGTCGAAAGCTTCCGCCCGGGTTTTCTCACACAAGTTGGTCAAGAGAGTGATATTCCCGCCGAGAATAGTCTGCAGGCTCGCGCCAATGGTCCCGAAGATCGAACGTGAGCGCACGACGATGCCGCGCACCACTCCCAGCGTTCGGACCACTCGGAATCCGTCAAGTTCGAATTGTGTGGTCACCATGTTGTGGGCAACCATCCGTCCGGGCGCGCCGTAGCTTGTGGCCATCGAGTTGGTTCCTCCCGAATTCATGAGCAGCAAAGTCCGCTTGCCGCTACTATACCTATTCCAACTGAGCCGTAATCACAAAATCCTGTTCCTGGGTGTCGTAGTGGACACGGAGGAGATTCGGCTTGCAGCACACCTGACAGTCCTCCACATAAGACTGGACGCGGCCAGCGGACTCGTCCACCACCGTCTGGTTCCACTCGCCGCAACCGGCACATTGAAATCCCGTCTCCATTACGGCTTCATTCTCAATTTTCAGATGATGGTTGCCAAGAAAAAATGAGGAAGCCCCTATAATGGCGAATCCTGATTCAACTGATTTCCGATTGTCCTGGAGGATCCGTGATTTCAAGACGCCGCTTTCTGCAGGCTGGCTCGCTTACCGCCGGCGCGAGTTTCGCTGCACTGCCATCGTCGCTCGGCGCTGCCGAAGCCAGCTCGCCGCTGCCACCCTCGATCGCCAATCTGAAATCCATGAAAGATCTGGCGAAGCCGATCACCGTAGAAGAACGAGCAGCGCGGCAGGAGAAGGCCCGCCAGCTCATGCATGCGAACCAACTCGACGCTCTCCTTCTGATGGAAGGCACTTCCCTGAACTACTTTACCGGAGTGCGGTGGTGGGGAGGAGAGCGCCTGTTTGTGGTCGTGCTACCCGCGAAGGGGCGCTCGCTTTGCATATGCCCGGCATTCGAAGAAGGACGAGCACGCGAGCAGCTCGCCATTTCTCCGCAAGGCAAGACCGCCGACCTCCTTTCCTGGCAGGAGGACCAAGACCCTTACGAACTGCTCGCGCGGGGACTGAAGAATCTTGGCTTGTCCTCTGCAGCGTTCGGCGTGGAGGAAACGGTACGCTTTGTATTCAGCAGCGGAATCGCGAAGGCGGCGCCGCAAGTGAAGATCATGAGTGGAACTCCGGTGACCGCGGGCTGCCGCATGCGCAAGAGCGAACACGAACTTGAGCTGATGAGTTTGGCCAACAAGGTCACGCTGACGGCATACCAATCCGCGTACCAGACCCTGCGCGACGGCATGACGCAGGCGGAAATCGAGAACATGATTATGGCAGCGTACGCGCAGCTGGGCTTTCCCCATGCCGAGGTCAGCATAAATCTCGACCAAAGTTCATCATTCCCACATGGCTCGACCGTCCCTCAGGTGGTTCGTGAGGGGACGCTAATCATGGTCGATGACGGCTGCACCGTCGAAGGATATCAATCCGATATCACTCGCACTTTCGTCTTCGGCAAAGCTTCCGACAAAATGAAAAAGGTATTCGACATCGTGCATCGCGCGCAGGCTGCGGCCTTGAAAACGGCACGCCCTGGAGTGGAATGTCGGGCGGTCGATGCGGCCGCACGCCAGGTGATTACCGACGCCGGCTATGGTCCGGACTACAAATTCTTCACTCACAGATTGGGTCACGGAATCGGAATGGATGGCCACGAATGGCCCTACCTGGTGCGCGGCAACACAACGCCGCTGGTGTCCAATATGACTTTCAGCGATGAACCGGGCGTCTACATCACAGGCGAGTTCGGCGTTCGCCTGGAAGACGACATGCACATCACTGAAAATGGCGCGGAATTATTTACGCCGCAGAGCCCCTCGCTGGAAGATCCGTTTGGCACGGGATAAACCGGCCCTGTGTCATCCTGAGCGGAGTCCGGTGCATTCGCTAGCGAATGGAAGGGCGGAGTCGAAGGACCTCTACCACGAGAGGGCACCAGTGAATTTCTCTGCCAAGGCCGACGAAGCCCGCACTAGGCAGGCCTCAATGTAGCTATAGGGGTCCTTCGACTTCGCAACTGCTTCGCTCCGCGAAGCAGTCACTGCGCTCAGGATGACATTTATGTTTCTGGAACCGGGGGGCAGCCGTTGAAGCTGAGCAGATAGGTGTTTCCCACGTATCCCAGATATTTGATTCCGATCTGGCTGGTAAAAAAGCCGTCCGCGGTCATCTCACGAAGAAATGCGAAGAACTCCACGCCCTGGCTCAGGCCGGGATCTGTCTCCACATTCTTGCGATAAGCGATTAGATCGAGAATTTCCTTCTGCTGCGCTGGCGTACACTCGAGATGGGTCTTTTCATAGCGATCCGTACAAGCCGCGTCCAGCCACATTAACCCGCCGCCAAGCTTTAATTGGTACTTCGGGTTTTCACTGGTGAGTAAATCGATGAATTCCGGGGCGCCCGCTTCGATCGCGCCGCCAGAGTCGGCGTCTGCGGGAATAATGGTTTGGCACAGGGCCTGGAGCGTCTTGTAATCTCTGCCCGAGAAAAATTTCGGGGTGTAAGCGCCTGCCGGGGCAGCGGCCTTCTCCGCGGCCACCATGTGGTGCGCATATTCGGCGGCTTCTGCGGGAATTACTCGCAGCACTGAGCTCGCCACCGCTCCCATGGTCAGCGATCTCAGAATGTCACGGCGCGATATGGATTTGGTGGTCATGTTCTACAGACTTCCCTTCTTCGCCTGATCCAATAAATATTCTGAAGCCCGCCACGACAGCGCCATGATCGTAAGCGTCGGATTCTTGTCCGGATTGGTCACAAAGGCAGCGGCATCAGTAACGAAAACATTCTTGACGTCGTGGGCCTGGCAGTATTTGTTCAACACCGACGTCTTGGGATTGTTTCCCATGCGCGCCGTGCCCAGTTCATGAATGATGACTCCGCCGTCCTGGATGCCGTAGGGGTGGGCGCCGTCCGGCTTGGCTCTGCTGATGAAGGTTCCGCCTGCCGTTTCCACAATCGAGCGGAAAGTTTCCTGCATATCCCTGGCCATCTTGATTTCGTTGTCGGTCCATTGCCAGTGGAAGCGCAGCACGGGAATACCCCATTGATCAAGCGTGTCAGGATCGAGATCGCAATAACTGTTTTCGTTGGGAATCATTTCGCCGCGGCCGGCGAAACCGATGTAGGCGCCATATCGGCTGCGGCAAAGCTGCTTAAGCGAACTACCGTAGCCTTCATACGTTTCGCAAATGCCATCGAATTCGCCCACCCCGGGCATGCCACGCCCACCGCCGAACTCGATGTGGTATCCGCGGAGGAAGTCATTCTTGCGATCAAACTTCCACCACGGCATGTACATGTGCATCCCGCCGACGCCATCGTGGTTGTGTGGCGGCATTTTCTCCAGTTGCGGAAAATATCCGCCCGCGGAACTTCCCACGGAATCGGTCAGGTAGCGCCCCACTGTGCCGGATGAATTGGCCACACCGTCAGGAAACAGAGTGGAACGCGAGTTGAGCAGCAGGCGAGCCGACTCACACGCGCTCGCGGCTACCATGAAGGCCTTCGCATGCACGCGTTTTTCGGAGCGCGTACTTTTATCGATATAGGAAACCGCTTCCGCCTTGCCGTCTTTTCCCACCACGACTTCACGCGCCATCGCGCCGGTAATCAATGTGAAGCGGCCGGTGGCTTGCGCCGGCGGAATCATGACCTGGCTGGAGCTGAAGTTGGAAGCCGTTAGGCAGCCACGTCCACACTGGCCGCAGTAATGGCATGCGGCGCGACCGTTCACCGGCTTGGTCAGGATCGCCATTCGCGAAGGTACGCAGAGAATGTTTAACTTGTCGCAGGCCTTCTTGACGATAGTTTCGGTGCAGCGTGGCGGAGGAGGCGGCAGAAAAACTCCGTCGGGCGCGCTGGAAATATTTTCCCTGGTTCCAAATACCCCGATATAAGACTCTACCTTGTCGTAATAAGGCGCGACTTCCTCGTAAGTGATCGGCCAGTCGTCCCCCATGCCGTCGGTGGAGCGGGATCTGAAATCCACGGGAGCAAAGCGCAGCGCGATTCGTCCCCAATGATTGGTACGGCCGCCAACAATGCGGGAGCGGAACCAGTGGAATTGCGAGCCTGGCGCGGAGGTGTATGGTTCGCCCTCAATCTCCCAGGCGCCGTTGGGCGCCATGAATTCGTCGCCGACTTCATTTTTGAGTTTGCCGCCAACGCCGGCGCCGCGATGCGGAACCTGATAGGGCCAGACGTGCTCTTTATAATCTTTTTCTGGGTTCAGCGCGGGGCCGGCTTCCAGCATCACAACATTCAACCCACCCTCAGTCAGTACTTTCGCCGCGGTACCGCCGGCGGCACCCGATCCAATAATGCATACGTCATACACTTTCGGCGAACGAACGACTTGAGGCATCAAAAGGTCTCCCGACCGACTCGCTCGAGAGTCGGTTTGTGCTCAGAATATTTCCTAGAACTGCAGCTTTGCCAGATACTCATAGCTTTTCTGGGCGCTTGCAAACGGGTCCTGGGGATGGTCGTGCTCCACGAAATAATGCTTTATCCCAGCTTTGTCCGACTGTTTGAAGATGAGCTTCCAGTCAAGCATTCCGCTGCCTACTTCGGTCATTTCAGGAAGTGAGTCGCCGAAACTTTGCCCGCCGGATGCATCTACCTTGGGAATTTTGGTCAGATCCTTGACGTGAACCAGAGGGAATCGGCCGGGATACTTTTTGAAATACTTGAAAGGATCCTGGCCGCCGACATAAATCCAGCACAAGTCCATCTCCATCTTCACCAGCTTGGGGTCGCACTCTTCGAGCAAGATGTCGTAAGGAAGTTTTCCGTTGACCGGGGCAAATTCGAACCAGTGATTGTGGTACGCGAACTGAATTCCCGCCTTCTGACTGGCCTCCCCGGCGCGATTGAACGTTTCGGCCGCCCGCTTCCACCCGTCAGGGCCCTTGCGCACATCATCGTCTATATACGGATTGACGAGATATTCATGGCCAACCACGTGAGCTGCGTCGAGCACGCTCGGCCAATCCGCTCCCAGGCTCTTATACGGCACGTGCGCCGACGGGCCAGTCAGCCCGTGCCGGTCCAGCATGGCACGTACCTCCTGCGGAGTATGGCCGTCATATCCGGCAAACTCAACCTCGCGATAGCCGATCTCAGCCACCTTAGCCAGCTTGCCCTCGAAGTCCTGCTGCATCACGCTCCGTACGGTGTAGAGCTGCAAGCCAACTTTTTCTATTTTGTGAGTATCTGCTGCCCACGCGGATTGGCGCGCGAACACAGCCGCGGCAGTCATCGTGCCCAGGAAAGCTCGTCGATCCATAGTCTGTCCTTTCGAAGTCCGTGAAGTCATGGCTAAAGTTCTCCTTGCTTCATTTGAGCAACAGCGTAGTCACAGGCCCGCGCCGTTAGCGCCATATAAGTCAGCGATGGGTTGACGCACGAAGATGAAGCCATGCAGGCGCCGTCGGTGACGAAAAGATTTTTGGCGTCGTGCGCCTGGTTATGCGCGTTGAGCACCGACGTTTTGGGATCGCGCCCCATGCGCGCCGTACCCATCTCGTGAATAGTAAGTCCAGGAGCGTTGTCTTCCAGAATGGGCTCGATGTCCCGGGCGCCGGCGGCCGAAAGCATTTCCGCGGCTGTGATTGACATGTCTTTCAGCAAGGCACGCTCATTTTCGCGCCACGAGCAACTGATCTTCAACGTGGGAACTCCCCAGGCGTCGACTTTTCCTTTGTCGATTGCGATGAAGTTTTCGTGGTTGGGCAGACATTCACCAAAACCGTAAAATGTCATCCTCCACGGTCCGGGACGGCTGAGCTCGTGCTTGAAATTCGCCCCCAACCCGCGCAGCTCCACCCCGCGCTCCCACTTCGGACGGCTGGCGCTGCCCTGAAAACCGTATCCCCGAAGAAACAACGGATGCTTTTGTTTCACGTTGCGGAAGCGTGGAACGTAAATTCCGTTGGGACGGTTCCCGAGCTGGACGCGATCTTCGTTTCCCTGAATGCGGCCGCTGGCCCCTCCGCCCATGCAATGGTCCATCAGATTGTGCCCCAGTTCTCCGCTTGAATTCGCCAATCCGTCGGGAAATTCCGGAGTAGCGGAGTTCAGAAGAATGCGCGCCGACTCCAGAGCTGAAGCGCACAGGAAAACAATCCGGCCATGGAATTCGATGGCGCTGCGGGTTTGACCATCGATTACGCGCACGCCGCTGACTCTCCTGGTCTTGGAATCGTACATCAGGCTGTGCACGACGCTGTGGGGACGCACGGTCACCTTGCCGGTAGCCAGGGCCGCGGGCAGCGTGGAATTCAGGCTGCTGAAGTACGATCGAGTGATGCAGCCCCGGGCGCAAGGGCCGCAATAATGGCAGGGCGCGCGGCCATTGTGGCGCTCAGTCAGAATTGCGGTGCGACCGATGGTCATGAGGCGCTCGCCGGGAAAATTCTTGGCAATCGCGTCTTTGATCACGACTTCAGCGCAGTTCATTTCCATCGGCGGCAAAAATTTACCATCGGGAAGCTGCGGTAGACCCTCAACCTGGCCGGAGACGCCGATAAAATTTTCTACGTAGTCATACCAGGGGGCGATTTCCTGGTAGCGAATGGGCCAATCCACGCCGACACCCTCGCGCAGATTGGCTTCAAAGTCGAGGTCACTCCAGCGGTAAGATTGACGCCCCCAGATAATGGAGCGCCCGCCTAGCTGCCGGCCACGAATCCACAGGAACGGCTTGCCCGGTTCGGTGGCATAGGGGTTCTGGGTATCGTCGACAAAAAACTTGCTGTTCCACTCGTCCATCCCGCTGCAGGTTTGCTGGACGGACTGCTTTTGATCGACCCGCTTGCGGTCGCCCAGACCGCGGTACTTCACCTCCCACTCGGGCACATGCTCGGCATAGTCCGTATCGGGATCGATCGGTCTTCCGGCTTCGAGCACCAGCGTCTGCAATCCCTTTTCACCCAACTCCTTCGCTGCCCAGCCGCCGGTAATGCCTGAACCTACGATGATGGCGTCATACATTTTCGTCGGCATGCCTATTTCGCGGCCTCCTCTTCCAGAGGAACGCAACCGGCGTGCCGCGGCGGGATAATTTCCCCGTGCAACTCCTGTTCAAAACCCACCTGGGATGTGTAATACCCGATCAGCGTGAGCTGCTTGATCATGAAAAAGAAATTCTTTTCCGGCGGATGATTACGTCTGCGTCTCGCGTTTTCGGCGCGAGAGGCCACTTCGTCATCCAGTGCCTGCAGCATTTCGACCTGCTGCTTCTCTCCGCAATCGACAAAGTCTTTCCCGTGGACCTCTCGAGCGCGGGAATCGACACCCGCCAACCCAGTCATGAACGTTGCCTTCTCTTCTTCGTCATACCAATCGGTAAGAATCAGGTCGATGAATTCGTTCACTCGAGCAGCTTTGGCTCCCGGAGTATTGGTTTGCGGAATGATGAGCTCGCTGATGGTTGTGACGGTGAGGTCCTGATGGGGATTGAGAGTCTTTAATACCGCGTGCTCAGGCAGTTGATCGTGCACTGCCTGAAACATTGAAAAGGCCTCTCGCGACAGCAGGGGCAGCGCTGCAGCCGAGGCCAGGAGCCGTAACGCCTGACGTCTATGCATGATTACTCCCGAATTAAGCCAACTTCGCAGCTTACGCCCGAGCAGGAAGCAGGGTCAACGCTTAACGTCCCGCCGGCATGGCTTTAAGACCTTACTAACCCGGTCGGTCATCGCTCAGTCTGAACTTCTGCCTCTGATGAAAAGCGTCATCCCCAGCTGGCGAGGAATCTGGCGTGGAATGGTTGCGCATTGTCCCAGCGATTTGCGGCGTGCACACCAGACCCTTCAGGACTGAAGTCCCTCAGGGTGACGCCCCGGCTGTTATCTTCTCCGCGGTCAGGCTGTCCCCAGCAATTCGCTCCTCACGTTCTTCAGCACGTAGAGCGCGCGCTCCACACCCACTTCCCCGGAAAGAATCGGGTCTTCGTTTTCTACGCTGAAAATGCCCTGATATCCCACTTCCATGTAGGCCCGCATGATCTCTTTCCATGTGCCCGCGCTGTGTCCGTAGCCTACGGCGCGAAATGTTTCCGAGGCTTGAGGCAAGTCGCTTTTTTCGAAGGCAAAGTTGAGCACGCCATACCGGTCCACATTGTTCTTGTAGAAGGTTGTGTCCTTCATGTGCGCGTGGAAGATTGCGCCCTGCTTGCCCAGCATATGTATCACTTCAACCGCGTCACACTGCTGCCAGAAAAGGTGGCTTAGATCGCAGTTGGCTCCGATCTCTTCGCCCACGGCGTCGCGGAGCCGCAGCAGCGTCATCGGATTGTAGACCACAAAATTCGGGTGCATCTCCAGGGCAATCCTGTGGATTCCATGCTCGCGCGCGAACTTGGCCGCCTCCTTCCAGTACGGAATGACCTTCTCCTTCCACTGCCAGTCGAGCATCCTGCCGTACTCCGGAGGCCAGCGGTAAGTCACCCAGTTGGGCATAGTGTCGGTCGGACTGCCACCGGGGCAACCAGAGAAACCTACGATCACCTTCACTCCCAGGCGCTCGGCGAGAAGCACCGTGCGTCGGAAAGTTTCGGCATCGCGTGTCGCCACATTCGGATCGGGAGAAACCGGATTCCCATGACAACTGAGGGTCGCGACTTGAATGCCGCGATCTTCAAATTTCTTCTTCCAGGCGCGCGCTTTGCCTTCATCTTCCAGCAGATCTTTCACCGGACAATGCGCCGAATTGGGATAGCCGCCCGTGCCGATCTCGACCGCCTCCACGCCCCAGCCGGCGAACTTATCGATCATCTCTTCCAGCGACAGATTTGGAAACGCCGGGTCGAAAACCCCGATCGGAATCTTGAGCATGGCGCCCGGCGACGCGGGTTTCTCACCAGATTGGGATGCCGGAACAGCAGCTAACGCAGATGCGGTTCGTGGCGACGCCGCGGCCGCAGCCAGCAGACTAGTTGTGGTGAGAAAATCTCTTCGGCTGCGGGAGGAAGGTAAAGACTTCTGATCCATAGAGTACCCCTGGCAGTTGGGTTACCAATTCCGTGACGGACTTTGGCTGCGCCAGCATTATACGCATCCAACGCTTCCGCTAAGCAGAAACATCTGTTCCATATTCCCAGTCTGTCATCCCGAGAGCAAGCCGAGGTACCTGGAAAGGTTGACAACAGCGCGACTTTCCAACATGCTTTTGTGCCCGATGAGAAAGCCGCGCAAAGTGAAAGCCACAACTCCGGTGATGAGCCCCTCGGCTCGGGTCGGCCTGTTGAGTCCGAAGAGACAGGATATTATTCGTCCCGCCTTCGAACGGCCGCGCGAGTTTGTTCTGATGAGCGTACGCGCCCTGGCAGAGCGATTGCGCACCGATCCCGCCACCATAATCCGGATTGTGCGCGGAATGAAATTTGATTCTTACCGGGATTTCCAACATTACGTGCACGAACTATCCATCGCCCACGCCACCTCGCTGGACACCATGCAAACCGGACCAGCTGGAAAATCGGCTATCTCTGCTCAAACGCGGGCCTCCCTCGACCAGGATATGAAGAATATGAATCGCCTGCTGCAGAGCCTGGATTCGCAACGGATCGCGGCCCTGGTCCGGCGTCTTTACTCCGCGCGGCATGTGGTGTTGCTGGGCGGCGATCTGGCCGCGAACTTGGTGCAGTTTCTGGAACATCTCCTGATTATTCTTGGACTGCCGGTCACCAGCGCCACTTCGCCCGCCGAAGTTGTGCACAAAGTTCGACTGCTCGGCAAACAGGACCTGGTGATCGCGGTCAGCTACGGCCGCGGCTTGCGGCAGACCGTCGAAGGCCTGCGCCAGGCCCGAGCCAACGGCGCGTATTGCGTGGGCATGACCAACACGCTGGTTTCTCCCATCGGCCAGTTCGCCCACGAGTCTTTTCTGACTTCCATCGAGACGCCATCGTTCGGCTCTTCTTATGTGGCTCCTATGGCACTGTTCAATGTGATCGTGGTGGCCTGCGCCAATCACCGCCGCGCTCGCACCCTCACCCTGCTCAAACAGTTGGAGGAAGAACAGCGTCACGGCTTTCGCTGGTACGAATCATGAAGGCCCGCGTTCCCCTCTCCAGATTGTGCATTATCTCCGTCTTTGCGCTGTTGGCCACCGCCGCCTGTTCCGGTTTCGTGCTGGACGCTCCTTCACCACCCACCTACGGCATACGTATGGAGGACACATTCATCCCAATGAAGGACGGCGTGCGCCTGGCGGTCAAGCTGTACATGCCGGACGGCGGCACTAAAGGCGAGAAATTTCCTGCTGTGCTCGAGTACGACCCTTACCGAAAAGATGATGCGACGGCGGATCGTGATTACGCTCTTCACTCCTACTTTGTCCGCCGCGGATACGTCTGCGCCCGTGTCGATATCCGGGGCTTTGGCAATAGCGAGGGCGTGCCCACCGATCGCGAGTATTCCGAGCAGGAGCAACTGGACGGCTTGCAGATCATTTCCTGGCTGGCGCACCAGCCCTGGTCCAACGGCAACGTGGGAATGGTAGGCATCTCCTGGAGCGGCTTCAACTCCCTGCAGATGGCCATGCGACATGCTCCCGAACTCAAGGCGATCATCGCTGTGGACGCTACCGCCGAACTTTTTCACGACGACGTGCACTACATCGATGGCATGGAGCACGTTGATGAGTTCGAGTTGAATATGGACATGGCGCTGGGCATGACCGGAGCCCCTGACTACACGCTCGACGAGAAAGTTCTGGGACCACGTTTCAACGCGCCGCCCTGGTCGCTGCTTTACCTCAAGCATCAGCGCGACGGCTCGTTCTGGCGCAGCCCGGTGCGCCCCTACGGCGAGATCACGACACCCTGCTTTCTAATCGGCGGCCTGCTCGACGGTTATCGCGACAGCATCCCGGACATGCTGGAACAGACCAAGGCTCCGCTGAAAGCAATCATCGGCCCCTGGAATCACACCTTCCCGCACGATGCCGTCCCAGGTCCACAAATCCAATGGCGCGACCAGGCAGTGCGTTGGTGGGACTACTGGTTAAAGGGAAAAGATACAGGAGTGCTGAATGATCCGAAGCTCGTGATTTACATGCAGCATTGGCATCCACCCGATCCGAATCTGCAGAGTGTGCCGGGTGAATGGCGGCGCGAAGACAGCTGGCCACCGCGCGATGTTAAACCATCAACTCTATTTCTCCAGCCCAGCCACGCGCTGGCAAACGCGGTTTCTCCGGAGAGCATTCATCAGCTGAAATACGTTCCGTCAGTTGGCGTGGAAGCCGGATTCTGGTGGGGCGAGTTGCTCAGCGACCCGCGCCCCGTGGACGCGTTCAGCCTGGTTTACGATTCCACGCCACTCGAGAGCGAGGTGGCGATTCTGGGCGACCCGCATGCCCTGCTGCAGGCTTCGGCCACGGCGCCTTTGGCCGACTGGTTCGCGCGACTCTCGGACGTTGCTCCCGACGGAACCGTCACCCAGATTACGGGTGCGGGCCTAAACGGCGCACAGCGCGAATCCATTACAGAGCCGCGAGATCTTGAGCCCGGAAAATTGTATTCCCTCGACATCACCATGCACCTGACCTCGTGGGTGTTCCCGAAAGGCCATCGCATTCGCCTCGCGATTTCGAATGCCTTGTGGCCGATGGTTTTGCCCACACCCTACTCGATGACCACGTCGCTTCAGCTGGGAGGAAGCAACGGCTCGCGCCTGGTGCTGCCGGTCGTTCCCGTAAAAGGCACTACGGCGGAGGCATTCGCGCCGCCACAACCTTCCGACGAACGAGAAGACATCAGGAGTGTAGGCTTCCCGTGGCCGGGTGAGTGGACCCTGGAGCGCGACGAGGCCAATCACAACGCCACCGTGCACTGGAAAGGGAAAGCAGAAACCAACTATCCCTGGGGAAAGGAAACCGATTTGGAAGCACTGACCTACAACGTCGACGACGCCCGTCCCGACGTCAGCGCAGTTCTCGGCGAAGCCGAAAGCATCTTTGCGCTTAATGGCCGTGAGCTGAGATGGCGGGGACATCTTTCGGTCACGACTGACCAGAAGAATTTCTATTACAAGTACACGCGGGAGCTGCTCAAAGACGGTCAAATGGTAAAGCAGAAAACGTGGGAAGAGACGATTCCGCGAGATCATCAGTAAGCGCTTTTGTTGTTTTGTCGATCCCGAGCGCAGTCTCGAGCCATGCTTGCGCGGCGAGAGCGAGTCGAGGGACCCTACCTGACCCACGCACTTAGCGCAAATAGGGGTCCTTCGACTCCACGAGTCGTTTCGCAAGCGAAACGTCTCGTTCTGCTCAGGATGACAGCAGGGCTTAGTACGCGGCGCTTACTCCCATAAGAATCATTGCTTGTACACTTTTCCATCCTTCATCACGAACTGGACATGCTCCAGCACGCTGATGTCCTGCAAAGGGTCGCCGGCAACTGCGACCACATCGGCGTACCTCCCCGGCTTTATATCGCCGACAACATCAGAATGACCCAGCAAGTCCGCGGCCGAAGTCGTGGCTGACTGGATGGCCTGCATCGGCGTCATCCCATACCTGACCATGAAGGCAAACTGTTTCACGCTGCGGTCGTAAGGGCACACGCCGGCATCGGTTCCGAATGACATCTTCAGCCCGGCTTTCACAGCCTTGCGGAAATTCTGCCGGTGAAGCTCTCCCAGTTCCGCGTCATGCTGCAGAAAATCCTTGGGAATTTTTCCGAGCCTTCCCGCCTCCTGAATGCATTCTTCGTCATAGATGTCCATGTCGAGGTAAGTACCCTTTTGCTTGGCCAGCGCGATGCCTTCGTCGTCAATCATGGTGGCATGTTCGATGGAAGCCACGCCTGCGATGATCGCGTTCTTGATGCCTTGCGGAGAATGAGCGTGCGCAGCCACCCGCAAGCCGAAGTGGGCGGCTTCATCCACCGCAGCCTGTAACTCTTCCACCGTGAACTCCTGTGATTTCGGATTGCTGCCATGGGTAAGCACCGCTCCGCTGGACAGCACCTTGATGTGGTCTGCGCCATCGTGGGCCAGTTGACGAATTTTCTGCCGAACTTCCCACGGACCGTTCGCTTCACCGTAGTGCAGGTCCCACGGCAGCTTGATGTCGGGCGCCAAACCAGTCATAGCTCCCGCGCCGCCGGTGATAGTCACGTAGGCGCCGGCCACGTACATGCGCGGGCCTTCAATAAAGCCATGGGCGATCGCGTCCCGCATGGCTACATCATTCAAGGCACGGTAAACTCCGACGTCGCGGACCGTAGTGAACCCTTCTCTCAGAAAGGTGCGTGCGTTGGGAACCGACTCAAACGCAACCTGCGCCGCGGTTTTCTTCAACTGCGAAAAGGGATCGCCGTCGTCGGTAGGGCCGTCGGCAAGGTGGGTATGGCAGTCAATCAATCCCGGCAGTACGGTCATCTGCGACAGATCAATGATTTTGGCATCGGCGGGAATCGTCAATCCTTTGCCAACCGCTTCAATCCTGTTGTCGCGGATGAGAATGATCTGGTCACTGAGCACCGTTCCAGCCTGCGGATCGACCAGGTGGCCCGCTTTAATCGCGGTCACTTGGGCGGCAACTCCTGCGGCACACAACAGCCACAACCCCAGCACTAATGCGAGAGTCCTTTTCAACGTGTCACCTCAACCCGATTGCGTTATGACAGAAATTCAAGAATGCAGATTTCAGATTGTAGATTTGAGAATGTTGCCGACCTCAGGTTCTAATCCGCTGCAATCGCCGCCGCGCTCACGCCACTCTTCAAATCCGCTGCCAGCAGCCGGTGAAACAGATGCTCACCGGTCTCGCGTCGGACGGACAACCGGCCGGCTCCATAGGCACGCGACTTCAGGCCCCGCTGCACCGCTTCGCAGATGCCCAGGTCTTCCTCCTGCACCCGCGCGCCCACGGCCACACTTTGCTCGTTATATTCGCGGCGAGCTTCGCTGGTATCGCCGAAATAGAAATCGAAAATCACGCGGCAATGGTCCACGTCAACCGGCAGCACCAGGTTCGTGTCCATGTAGCCCTCATAGCAATTGATCATCAGGTTGGGATATTGCCAGAAGTACCAGGCGCGGTCGCCCTGGCGCGTGGTTGCGGTCGCGGCGTCTTCCTTGCCCGCCACCATCGGACTCGATTGCAGGCAATAGCGATCTTCGTTCTCGATGGTGTATTCCTTGTAATCGAGCACGGAGTTCAGGCCCTTGTGCAGGTGCGGCACGTGATATCCGCCGTCGAGATAATTATCGACAAATACCTTCCAGTTGCAGTGGATGTCATACGTGCGGCTATCGAAGTAGCGCAACTTGGTCACTTCGAGCGGCGCAACCCGCTTGACCAGCCCGCCGAGAAACTGTCGCAACGGCGCGGCCTCCGGATCCAGATTCACAAAAACAAACTTCTCCCAGGTTTCCGCTTTTAGTGGAACCAGGCCATTCTTCTGGCGCTCAAAGTTTCTCACGCCATCGAATTCCGGCATGCCTTTCAGCGACCCGTCCAGCCCGTAGTTCCAGCCGTGGTAAGGGCAATGCAGGATTGAAGCCTGCCCGCAGGGTTCGGTTACCACCGCTGCGGCGTGATGCCGGCACACGTTGTAGAAACCGCGCAGCACGCCATCATTGCCGCGCACCACCACAACAGGCTCACCGGCAACGCTGGCGGTCACAAACTGCCCCGGCTTCTCCACCTGCTCCACTCGTCCCACCATTTGCCAGGTCTTGCTGAAAACGGTCTGAGCTTCGAGTTCCGCAATCCGCGCGTCCACATACCAGGGTCCGGGGATAGTCTGCGCATCCGGCAAGGCAGCCTTATCGTCGTAGCTCGAAAGAATTTCTCGTACTGACACTTTTCCGTTCATGCCCCGATTGCCCTCTTCAGCACATCCAGAAATTGAGAAATGCGTGTGTCCTTCTTCTCCTGGGGATCGCCCTGGCGCCGGAACAATCCCGGATCCAGTTCTTCGGTAAGCAACGCGTCCTGGAAACGCTCCATGGTCCAATCCAGGATGGAAACCATCATGTCCTGATCCATCTCACGAAGAAGTTCGCCGCGCTGCAATCCGTAACGCACGAAGGCGACGGTTCCATAAGGATCTTCTGCCATCAAGAAGCGGTTGATCTCCCGCTTCAGGGTCAGATCTGTGCCGTAGTTACCCAGCAGAGAGACTCGGTAAGGAATCCAGTCCTCATGCAACAGGTGTTCGGTACTTACCAGCCAATAGCGCAGTACTTCGAAAAATCCGCGCTCCCGAACTTCAGCGGGCGCATCCAGGTAACGCGGGAAGGATCGCACTGCCTTCTTATAGACTTCAAAGAACAGTCCGTCCTTGCTGCCGAAGTGCTGGAAAATTGATCCCTTGGCGATGCCGAGCGCCGCCGCGATGTCTCCAACCCTGGCGGCGTGGTAGCCCTGTTCGGCAAAGTGACGCATGGCGGCGTCGATGATCCTGGTCCGTTTGCCTTCGGACCTGGGCCGCGGCGGCATGCTGCGGTAACGTGGCGGGGAGACGAGACTGCTTCCAATTCCACTCATATCTGACCTTAAGTCATAAGACTGTACAGAAACTGCCGTCGAATTTCAATTCTATTTATTAGCGAGATGCGGTAATGTTGATAGCCTTTAGGGCGATTGAAGTGAGCTTGGGTCATAACCGTTTGTCGCTTTCGTCTTCAAAAATCTATGACGCCGTCATAGTCGGTGGTGGCCACAATGGTCTGACGGCGGCCGCCTACCTGGCACGTGCCGGCCTCTCCACCCTGGTTCTCGAGCGCCGGCATATGGTCGGCGGCTGCTGTGTGACCGAGGAAATCGCCCCCGGTTGCAGGGTCTCCACCACGTCTTATATTGCCAGCATGTTGCGGCCTGAGGTTATCTCCGACCTGCGCCTCGCGGAACACGGGTTGCGCATGGTCCCATGCGATCCCGCCATTCAGGTGCCATTTCCCGACGGCCACGTCGTCCCCTGGTGGGCCGATCGCGAACGGGCAAAGGCGGAATTCAAAAAGATTTCCGCCAGGGATGCCGACACTTTCATTCAGGTGGACGACCAACTGAAAAAACTGGCGCGCTACCTGCAGCCGTTTTTCATGGAGCCGCCGCCGCAGATCGACACCAAAAGCATGAGCGGCTGGACCGATCTGTTTCGTGTGGGAAAAAAATTTCGCGGGATCTCCAGTGACGAGGTCTCGCAACTTATTTCCTTCCTGACTGGGAGCCTGGGTGAGTTTCTCGATCACAATTACGAGTCTGAAAAGATGAAGACCATGTTTCTTGCCAATAACGTTTATGGCAAGCATGGCGGACCTTATCAGCCCGGTACAGCAATCGGCCTTCTTTTTCACCTGCTCAGCGGCGGTGAGCATGAACTTCAAGGCTTTTTTGGACACGTCATGGGCGGCATGGGGGCCATCACCAAGGCGCTCGCCGCGTCGGGACAAAAGCTGGGAGTTGAAATCCTAACCTCCGCACCGGTTGCACAAATCGACGTTCGCGACGGACGCGTGCGCGGCGTGGTGCTCGAAGACGGCACCGAGATTCGCGCCCGCGTTGTGCTATCGAATGCCGATCCCAAACGTACATTCTTGAAAATGGTGGCGGCATCCGAGCTGCCGAATGAGTTTCTGCATGCAATACGCGGCATCAAGATGGAAGGCCCGTGCGCCAAAGTCAATCTGGTGCTTGACGAAGAGCCGCGCTTCACTGGAACCTGTCCTGATGCCACTCCGCTGGAGCGCACCTTCTATACTCTAGTTCCTTCACTCGCATTCGCCGAACGCTGCTACGACATCGCGAAGTTCGGCGACATCCCCGATGAACTCTGGGTGGATTGCGTGGTCTCGTCCAACGCTGACGCATCCCTCGCGCCTCCCGGCAAACATATCCTGACCTGCTTCGTGCAATACGTTCCTTACCATCTGCGGCAAAGCAATTGGGATGACCAGCGCGAGCTTCTGGGCAATCGAGTGGTCAAGAAAATTGCCGAGTACGCGCCCAATGTGCCGAATGCGATTGTAGCCCGCCAGGTATTGACCCCGCTCGACCTGGAACGCACGTATGGGTTGACGGAAGGCAACATTTTCCACGGCGATCTTCGCCTGGAGCAGCTCTTCTTTATGCGGCCGGTTTCAGGCTGGTCACAGTACCGCACTCCGGTCGATGGCCTGTATTTGTGTGGAGCGGGCGCCCATCCCGGCGGCGGCGTCACAGGCGCCCCTGGCCACAACGCCGCCCACCAGGTTCTGCGTGACTGGAAAAAGGGACGTCTGAAGGAGGCTGCCGCATGAATAACGGCAACTCCCGAAACGACTCCACGGTAAAGACAGCCGACATCGTGATTCTTGGCGCCGGCGTGATGGGCGCGGCGATTGCGTTTCATCTGGCCAAGCGCAACGCCGGAAAGATCGTGGTGGTCGATAAAGGACACGTGGCCCAGGGCGGAAGTGGACGCTCTTCGGCGCTGATTCGCATGCACTACAGCTATCCGCCCGAAGTGCAACTCGCGCTGGTCAGCCTGCGCATGTTCGAGCATTGGCGAGACATAGTCGGCGAGCCCGGAGACTTTCGCAAGACCGGCTTTGTGCGCATTGTTCATCCGGGTGAGAGCGAGCGACTGAAACAGAACGTGGCGATGCAACGGAAGCTCGGCGTCAACGTGGAGCTCATCGGTCGAGATGAGCTCAAAGAGCTGGAGCCGGACTGGGCCGTCGACGAAGTTGAACTCGTCGCCTACGAGCCCGATTCGGGCTACGGGGATGGTGCCGGTGTTGCCAACGGTTTTCTGGCCCGCGCTCGAGACCTCGGAGTTGTGTATCAATCGAAAACTCAATCCACGCTGCGAATAAAAAAGGGGAAAGCGCAGGGGATCAGCACCGAGCACGGCGAAATTTATGCGCCGGTGGTAGTCGCCGCAACCGGCCCCTGGACCAGGCCGTTGTTCCAATCCGCAGGAATAGATCTCCCAATCGAGACTGAGTATCACCAGGTAGCCATCCTGAAAAATGCGCCTGGCATGAAAGGCGGCGGCTGCGCCTGCATCGATTCCGTCACCGCGACCTATTTTCGCTCCGATGCCCACGACAAATTTCTTATCGGAGATTTCTACGGCCAGCGGGGCGCCGATCCTGACAATTTTCCCCGGCGGGCATCCGACGAGGGACTGGAAGAAATCATCGAGCGCGCCTCCCGGCGGGTTCCGAAGCTGGAAGATGCAGAAGTGATGCGCGGAGTCACCGGAGTTTACGACATGACGCCAGACTCGCGGCCGCTGCTGGGTAAACCTTCCGGCGTGGATGGGCTGTATGTTTGCGCGGGATTTTCCGGCATGGGGTTCAAGATTTCTCCCGCGGTCGGGCTGGTCATGTCGGAGCTGATATTGGACGGGCACGGCAAGACCGTGGATATAAGTTCGTTTTACCCCAATCGTTTCCAGGAAAACAACGCAATAAAGGCAGAGCACGAATACAAGGACGACTAGTAGCGCCGGCGTCTGGCCGGCTGTCGTAAGGGCATCCTGCCCCCGTCTAAACGGCGGAGCTACAAGAAAGAAGGAACGCATATGGCAAAGAAAAAAGGAATTCTGGAGCGTCTTAAAGAAGGACCCGTTCTGGGGGATGGCGGCTACTTGCTGGAACTGGAAAAGCGGGGATGGGTGCGCGCGGGTCCGTTTACCCCCGAAGTTGCCCTCTTGTATCCGAACGCGCTGCGCGAACTGCATATCGAATTCCGTGAAGCGGGCGCTGATGTTTTGCAGGCGCTTACGTTTTACGCAAGCCGCGACAAGCTGGCCACAGTTGGACTGGAGAACCAGCTCGAGGATCTCAACCGCGCGGCCGTGAGAATCGCTCGTGATGTCGCGGGCGATAAGTGCCTGGTGGCGGGGAATCTGAGCCTGACCTGGATGTATGAGCCCAACAGCCCTTCCGCCACGGATCGCGTGCGCAAAACCTTTGACGAGCAATTGGCCGTGCAGGTAGAAGAGGGAGTCGACTTCATCATCGGCGAAACTTTTTCCTGGCTGGGTGAAGGTCTCATCTGCGTGGAGCGAGCCAAACGGACCGGACTGCCAGTGATGGTGACCGTCTGCTTTGAAAATAAGGAAGAGACGCTGGAGGGAAAGTCAGCCGGAGAAGCTGCCAGGGCGCTACTTGACGCCGGCGCCGATATCGTCGGAGTAAATTGCCTGCGCCCTCCCGAGCACATGCTGGGAGCCATGGAACAAATGCGCAAATCGGTTTCCGGCTACCTGGCCTGCCAGCCGGTTGCCTATCGCACACCCCGCGACAAACCCGACTTCACCAGCCTGCCGGAATTCCCGCTGGGGCTCGATCCGCTGCAACTCACTCGTAAGGAAATGGGGAACTACGCTCTCCGAGCCCGCGAGATAGGAGTCAATTACATTGGCTCCTGTTGCGGCTCGGTATCCATTCATGTTCGGGAAATGGCGCGCGCCCTCGGCAAGCTCAGCGAAGATTCGCGTCTTTGGAAAAAAGGCGGCCAGAAGCCCATGTCAGCCTACGAGTACTACGGCCATGACGAGGTGGTCGCCAGAAAAAGCTGATTCAGGGAAATACAGCAATGCAGGGAAAAAGAGGGCCGGCTACGAAGCCGGCCCTAGCATTTTGGGGAGAACACGAGAGCGCTGCCTACTACCGCAAAAGCTTGGTCCCGGGACCAACCATCGGAACGGGCCAGCAGCGGCTGCCCGTCCGTTGTTAAGCAAAGGCTATGGCCTTACCAGAAGCCAGTTGTCACCGCTGTTTCTTTTAATTGTCATTTTCTTGTTAAGTCGAGAGGTGTTTGCGGGAATCAGCTAGGGATGTTCGTACGCCGGGGTGTCAGGCGAGGGTGAATCGTAGTCCAGTCCGTAGAGGTTCTTGTGGGTGGCCGGCAGGTTGGTTTCGGTTAGCCGGAGAACGCCGAGTGTAGAGCTGGTTTCCGAAATCGTGACCTCCCGGGTCATCGCCCTTAAAGTTTCCGGCAAGGCCGATTCATGCCAGACCCGAAGCGTGTACTTGCCGCTGGGCACATTCGCGATCACGACCTGGCCATGCTGGTCTGAAATTCCATAGTAGGGCGTGCCCAGCGCAACCACCACCGCGCTCATCTCGGCATGAATATTGCAAAAGATGTAGGAAATTCCAGGCTTATCAAAGTGAACGTCCCGCGTGCTCCCGGCTTCGTACAGACCGAGATCGAAGCGCTTGCCCTCGAACAGCGAAAAAACATTGTGAAAAAACGGGTCGCGGTTCGGAAACGCGACGACCGAGCCCACAGGCACAACCAGCAGGTGGGGGTCGAAACTTTTATTCCTTTGCACTAACTGCGGATGTTGCGTGTGGACCAACGACACTGGCGTAGCCGCGCCCCCTGCTGGTGACAGCCACACCACGACGTTAGCGGCTTCGCGCTGTTCCGCTGATTTGCCGCCATTGACCAGCGCGACCCGGGCAGTGAGCGTGATCTCCTGCGCACTCGCCACAACGGAGCATAGCAGAACGACGCAGATCCACAGGCAACGGAAAGCAACCGGGTCCAGGTTCCGTTTCGTCATTTTTTGATTCGTCATTAAATCTAAAGCAGAAAACCTTAAAGTATGAAAACTAAAACACGATACCCATCATCAGATTCACCTGCTCGGCCGTCGGACTGCCCGCATCCAGGTCAAATGTCCTGAGATGGCGGTATTCTCCCGAGAAGAGCAGATCGGAGCGCGGCCTGTAGATCACATTCGCTAAAGCGCTCCGGTTTTGCAACAGAGCCGCAGGAAAATAACTCGGGCTGATCGGATATCCTCGGACGTCGCCGGCGAACGGATTGTCCACGCCGAAAGCACCGTTAAACTCCAGCTTGCTGGTAGCCCTGAGTTTGATCTGAGACCATCCTCCTACCGAGTTCAGGGGCTGCAACTGAGCGTAGGGATTAGGATCGCCGGTAAAGAGCACGCTTCGCCCCACTCCCCCGCCCAGAGCACCCACGGCTCGGCCTCGATAGAACTCCCCGGTCAGAATGACGCGACTTGTCAGTGGAATGCTCCAATCCGTCATTCCCGCCCAGCCATCCACATGATTGTTGAAGACCCAGGTCTGCCGGCTGTAATAACCGGCCGCGCCGAAAGTCAGCGGCCTGCCGAAAACGGCGCGAGTCCAGGCCACTCGCGCCGCGTAGGCCGGCTGGCCGGAATTTTCTCCAGCTTGCGCCGAACGCTCGAAGCTTGCGGCGGGCAATTCGCCAGTCACATTGTCCATGATGCCGCCCTGCAGCAGGATTTTCTGTCCATTCGAAAGATCGATGCGGTGTTCCACCCGCACCTGGGGAATCCAGCCCCAAAGATTTCCGGCATAACCGAAGGCCGGGACGGCCAGCGACGCGAAAGACGTAGGCGAGAGCGGAGAGACAAAAGCATTGTCTTGTCCGGCGATGAGCGAAGTGTTGTTCCAATCCATGCGCAAAGTGGCGATGCGCAAGCGCACCACTCCGAAATTAACTCCATCAGGGGTATTGGCAAATCCTCCGGAGAAGTCTACCTGCAGATTGCCCGTGGTCTTCGCTCCGGCCAGGCGCGGGCCGAAAACTTCCAACCCGATTTCCGACTGGCGCAGGCTCGCCCCCAGAGTTTGACTCGTGCTGCCGGTGAACGAAGGGATCGCCCAAGTCGGGAAATCCTGATTGTCGATGTTTCCGCGATTGGCAAACAGGTTGAACAACATGATCCCCGAGAGCCGGATGCGATACTTCGACGCGGCTTCAATTTTGGTCTGGTATTGATCATCGACCTTGCTGCTCAACAGCTGAGTTGATTCTTCCAGAGAAGCGACGCGGTCTTCCAATGGCGCGGCTGGCAGCGGACTGGGAACGCCGGCCGTAGTAGAGGAATCAGCAGACGGTTCGGGCTGAGTTCCGGGAGTGTGTGCCGCCTGAAGCTCTCGCCGTAGCTGCTCGGTCTCGGCACGGTATTGTCCCGCCTCCGAGCGCAGCTCCACGACCGCCGTGCGCAATTCACGCACCTCTTCCTGAAGCTCGCGGACCGCGTTGGTCATCGCGTCAGATGGTTGTGCCGCCGGCGCATCCGCCGCTTGCGGCCATCCAAGAACACTTCCCGTCAGGAGAAATAAACCTATGAAGCCGAATCTTTTGATCCGGCCAGGCAAACCATTCTTGTGCTTCACAATTCGCCTCCCGAAGAAAGAATTTGACGTTGCGGACAGTGCGGATGGCCCGGCTTGTGCCGTGATCCAGAACCCGATTCAAATGCTACTCCGATTGCGACTGCTCCGTCCGGGCCAGTGGCGTCCTTCCGTTCTTGCCCTGTTCCCTGCCTGCAGGCACGTTTTCAGAAGATGCAGTCAATGGAAGCAGCAGACGGAAGACCGTACCCTCCGACGATGTTTTCTCTACCATCACGTCGCCGCCGTGGTCCTGCACAATCTTCTGCACCACCGTGAGCCCAAGCCCGGTTCCATTTTCCTTGCCGTGGCTGACGAAGGGCTCAAACAGTTGCCCGCGAATCGATTCCGGAATACCTCGCCCGTTGTCGCTTACCCGAATCTCAACTCCACCCTGTACTTCATTGAGCGCGACCTCGATTCTGCCTGCCTCAGGCACAACCGCCTCGCACGCGTTCAGCAGAAGGTTATACAGGGCGCGCTCGAGCTTCTTCGGATCAAACCACCCCGAACTGTTGCCGCTTTGACTCACCGTGACCCGTACCTGGTGGAATTCCGGGTGTACGCGTATGGCCTGCACAACCCGCTCGACCGAGTCCCTGACGTTGCCGTACGTCGGCCGGAGAGATTCGCGGGTACGAGAGAACTCCAGCAGCGAGTCGATGAGATCGGTCATCTGGTTCACCGCCACGCGGACTTCCTGGTAGAGCTCTTCCCGCTGATCGGAAGACAATCGGCTTTCGCACAGAAATTCGGCATTCGCCACAATGGCGGCGAGGGAATGGCGTAAATCGTGCGAAATAGAGCTGGCCATGCGCCCGATGGTGGCGAGCCGCTCTGCTTCCAGCAATTCCTGCTGCGTCTTCCGCAAACTGGAGCGCATTCGATTGAACGCTCCAGTTACTTCGGCGGCCTCATCGCCGCCGTAAGCATCCAGCGCGTAAGTAAAGTCGCCTTTTTCCAGAGCCCGTACGCCTTCAACCAGATTGGCCAGCGGGCGGGTGAAGGTGTGCGAAATAAAGAAGACCAGGGCGCTGCCGACCAGCACCGCGGCCAGTCCCAGGGCCAGAAGAAGGCGATTCAGACTGTCGAGAAACGCGGTGGCCTGATCGTAGGATTTGAGGACGCTCAAGCGAACTGAAGAATTTTTCCCTCCGGCAAGTTCGAGGGAGGTAATGAGGAAGCGCTCGTCTCCCAGCTGAATTTCCTCCGGCCCAGAACCCGGGGACGCCGAATGGAGGGCCCTCTGCCGGTTCAGATCGGCCTCCTGCACTGGCGTCAAAGTGGTTTTCACAATCGCATCGCCGTAGCAAAAAGCCACCTGGCTGGCCGCAATCCGGCTGACTTGCGACGCCAGACGATCGTCGATTTCATGGCCGATGATCAGAAAACCCAGCAGCTGGTTGTCCGCGGCCGCCCCGAAGTAGATAGGTTTGAGAAAAACTTCATAGAGATGCTGGCCGCCAAACCACCAGTGTGCCGAGGCTTCCTCGCTCACAGTTTTGGCAAACGCATCTTGCGCCATCTGGCGGGTAAGGCCGGGAGAGGCAGTGTGCAGGGCTACCACTCGTCCGGTCCGGTCGGCCAAAACAAAAAGATCGCTGGACGCCAGCCGCCATAGATCGCTGGACGCGTCCTGAATCGTGGCTTCGTGCTGGGTGGTCATCAACGCCCGCAGGTTGGGCAGGTCGGCCAGCAGCTCAGCCGAATGGGTCAGGGTAAGTTCGCGTTCCCTTTGGAAGTTCTGGAAGGTGCTGACAGAATTCTGGAGGTCGGCGAAGATTTCCCTCTTGACCTGCTTTTGTACGCTATGTCGTACCAGTAGAAGGCTGGTGCAAGTGAGGCCCGCTGAAATCAGCAGCATGGAGAGCAGAAACTTGGTGCGCATCCGAAGTTTCAGCATACCCATCTCCCCTGCTGCCGGCGGGCTTCCGACCAGAATCACGGCACGAATTTATAGCCCATGCCGTGAACTGTTCGGAAGTGTACCGGATTGGCCGGGTCTTTCTCCAGCTTCTGCCGCAGCTTTAGAATGTGATTGTCCACCGTGCGCGTGGAAGGATAATTCTGGTAGCCCCACACCTCGTTCAGCAGCTCATCGCGCGAAATCACCCGCTCGGCATTTTGCACCATGAATTTGAGGGTCTTGAACTCCTGGGCGGTAAGTTGGACGGGCTGACCGTCCCGAAGCACCTCCATCTTGGTGAAGTCGGCGGAGATGCCGTCGAACGCAATTACGTCCCCGGTGCCTGCCCGGGAGGTTCGGCGCAATGCGGCCCGCACCCGTGCCAGAAGCTCGCGCGGGCTGAAGGGCTTGGTCACATAGTCGTCCGCGCCTAACTCCAGCAACAACACTTTGTCGGAGACATCGCTGGCAGCGCTGAGCACAATCACGGGCAGCGAGGGCGCCTGTTCCTTGATCTTCCGGCAGACATCTCGTCCGGACATGGCGGGCAGCCGAAGATCAAGTACGACCGCGGAAGGAGCGGCCGCGCGATACGCCTCCAGTGCCGACTTCCCGTCCCCGCTGATCTCAACCGTGAATCCTTCTGCCTCGAACAGGCGTTTGAGCGCCTTCTGCACAGCACGGTCGTCTTCCACTACCAGAATTCGTTCCATCAGCCCCCCAGAATGAGGAACAGCGAAGCGGGGTATGATCGGGCCGCGCTGTATGGCCGGACTGCGGCTTCCTTCCAGTGTCATCTTCTGCGCTCCACATTCGACCTGTCGCTAGCAGGGGAATACCACCCAAGATTACTACCAGTGGCCTAAGGATGCGGCGCCGAGCAAGTTGTTGACAATCTTTTTACAACTGGGAGAAGGCTCGGGGCGACTCTGGCAAGCAGTAAATTAGCGAAAGTAGTGGGTGAGAAGACCGCTTACCAGACAGCAGCATCGGCCAGGCGCCGCAGGGTAGTGCGGCAGAAGCCGCGAAGCGGCGGAAGACTGTAGCCCCGGGCGCAAGCCTGGGGTATGGAACAGGCGATGAGCCAGCCTCAAAAGGGGCGAAAGATCATTATGTAAAAGGAAAGTAACCGACTCGCCCCACCCCTCATTCAGCTACAAACAGGTTCTCTGCAAAAGGCCATTCCCGGTCAATCCATTGTGCTTTGCAGAAGAAACCTGCATCCCTGGCGATCTGGGACAGTTCTTCCTGACAACACTTGTGGCTGCTTTCTGTCCAGATGGTCTCTCCTTCACGGAACCAGACCGTCAAATCTGCCCGGTGAATCCTCACCGCCTGATCGCGCCGGGACCGCAAATGCATCTCCACACTGCGCTCGTCCGGGTTGAACCTGGCGATGTGCTGGAACTGTTCCAGAACGAACTCCCCGTCGAGTTCCCGATTGATGCGAGCAAGAAGATTCAGATTGAATGCAGCAGTAACTCCCAGAGGGTCGTCGTAGGCGGCTATTAATTGAGGAATGGGCTTTTCAAGGTCGGTGCCTAATAACAGGGAGTCGCCCGGTTGCAGAATGCGGCGCACCTCCCGGAGAAATTGCCCGGCAGCGGGACGGTCGAAGTTTCCAATGGTGCTTCCCAGAAACAACACTAGCAGATTCTGTCCGGCGCGGCGGCGGGCAGCCACTTCCAGCAGGCCGTCGAGATATTCGCGCTCGAAGCCCACAATACTCATGCTTTCAATATCGCGCAGCTCGCGCTCGCACATGGCCAGCGCAGTGGGAGAAATCTCAATCGGAAAATAAGAAATATGCTGACGCCGGCACAGCGCCTTCAGGAGCCAGCGCGTCTTCTTACCGCTGCCGCTGCCCAGTTCCGCCACTGCCACCGGACCGGGAACCTGGTCCGCTATTTCATCGGCATGGCGCTGCAGTAGGCGCTCATCGGCGCGAGTGAGCCCATACTGCGGCAGCACACTGATGACTTCGAACAATGCCGAGCCGACGTCGTCATAAAGATATTTCGAAAGCAATTCCTTCTGTCCCATACGGGTGAGTCCGGCGCGTACGTCCGCGGCAAACTCCACTACTGGATCAGCCGTGATGGCGTGGGTCAGCATGAAATGTCCCTTGCGATTCATTTATTTGCTCACGCAGCGGAATCCCGCATAGACGTACTGGTAATGTGGCTGGAACCAATTTCGAAAAGACCGGCGAAGCATACAGGCCGCGGTGCGCGCGCTGCCACCCTTCATGACGTAATGCTGATCATCGAAGAAATTAGCGGAATAGCCGGGGTAGAACGAGAACGGCTCAAATCCAGGAAATGGAGCAAAACGGATCGCTGTCCACTCCCACCCGTTTCCGATAAGGTCAGCAACGCCGAACGCGCTGCGGCCGAGTGGAAACGCCCCAACCGGAGTGGGATCCCAGCGCTCGAAATCGAAGTTTCCCAGCGTCCGGTTGGGAGCTTCACTTCCCCAGGGGAACTGGCGCTCCGAACCCTCCGGCGTACCGTATGCGGCTCGATGCCATTGCGCTTCGGTAGGAAGAGCCTTCCCCGCCCACCGCGCATAGGCACTGGCTTCCGCGTGACTCACATACACGGGCCAGTCGAGAGGCAGCGGAATATCATCGAACATCGTTCGATAGCGCCACTGGCCATTGGCGCGATTCCAAAAAACCGGACTTGAGATGTCATGTTGCGTCTTCCACTGCCAATCGGCCTCGCTCCAGAGATCTCGATTCTCGTAGCCCCCGGCATCCATGAACCGGAGGTACTCGGCCTGGGTTACTTCATATTGGTCGATGGAAAAAGACGGCACGGTTACGGCGTGGGCTTCGTACTCGTTATCCCAACCAAAAGCGTCGTTATCAGATCGTGAAAGACCCAAGGTCGTCACACCCGCAGGAATCTCCACCATCCCTGGCGTAACCGGACGCGCGACCAATTCCGGCAAACCCGGCTTCTGAATCTTCTGGCGGTGTGGCAACTGGTGTAGCACGTAGGCTAGCGTCTCGGCGTGCATGAGCCGGTGCTCGATGGCTACATTCAGAAGCTGGCTGGGAGAAAATTCCCGCTCCTGGGCATGATCCTGCATCGGAATCGCCGCGGTCAGCCCGTGATCGATGGCGGCACGAGCTTCACTTACGTAATTGCGGACTTGCGCCAGCGAAGGCCAATCTGCGGGCTGGTCTGAGGGCAGTCCTCCGTCGACCGGATCAATCCCGAAGGCAAAAAGATTGTCGAACTCGGAGTGAAAACTGCTTCGATGCAAAACCCGCTCGCGCAGCAGATTCCAATCGAAAGCCTCCAGGTGGCCGACGTAGAAAATAATGCGGTGCCGCTCTGGAATCGGCCGCTCGTAGAGGAATTCGGGCTTAACCTGCTCAAAGAGCTCGTCGGTCTGGAGACGGGCTTGCTGGAGACGTGCCAACAGATCGTGCCGCACTTCTGTCGCGTCGGGTGCTATAAGTATTGCCGCCTGATTTGGATTCATAGGGGGACACCAGTCGCCGCACCGTAGGTTTAATGAGATGACTGAGCCTTCAGAAAGTTGCTCGGTTTTGAGTTAAATAGACCGCGAATGGATTCAGGCGCGGCGAGCTACGCCGGGCCGGGTTTTAATGTCGACTTTTCTGTAAGTTACGAACCTGGCGGGACTTTCTTCGAGTCGATCGAAGCAAAGATCGTCGACGCAATCCGAGAGGAGGCGCTCTGGCGGCCGATTTGGCCAATATCAGCGCAAGTGTATGTGTTGATACCTCAGACGGAAACTGCCTGGTATTCCTCGTACGCGCCCTTGAAGTCGGTGATCTGGTGGTTGCCCTCGAAGTGCCAAATCCGGGTGGCCACTTCATCGATCAAGTCCTCATCGTGCGTAACCAGCAAAACGGTTCCCTGATAACGCTGCAAGGCAATGTTGAGCGCGTTGATGGATTCGAGATCCAGATGGTTCGTGGGTTCGTCGAATACCAGCACATTGGGCTTTTGCAGCATTAGCTTGCAGAAAATCAGCCGTGCCGCTTCCCCGCCCGAAAGAACTTCGGTGCGCTTGTCGCCATCTTCGCGCGGGAAGAGCATTTGTCCCAGCAAGCCGCGGATTTCTTCGTGCGATGCTCCGGGGTCCCATTGATGAAGCCATTCGAAAGCGGTCATGCCGGGCTGGAGCAAGGCTTTGTGATCCTGGGCGAAATATCCCACCGCGGCCTCGTGGCCCCAGATGACCTTTCCGCTGGATAGAAACGGACCGTCATACCCGCTGGTCTTGCGCAATTCAGAATCCGGAATCGTGGGCGAATTGGCCAGCAGCGCATTGACCAGTGTGGTTTTACCCGCCCCGTTCCGGCCCATGAGCGCGATCTTCTCGCCGCGCACGATGCTGGCAGTGAAGCTCTTAATCACCTCGGTGTGGTCGTACGACTTGGTCAAACCTTCCAGTTCCAGAATGTGCTTTCCGGAAGGGCGTTTCTGCTCGAACTTCAGGAACGGACGTTGGATGTTCGATCGCGCCAACTCGGTGACCTGCAGACGCTCGACTTCCTTGCGCCGCGATTGCACCTGGCTGGAACGCGTGCCGGCGGAAAAGCGCGCGATGAACTCGTTAAGCTGTGAAATCTTCTTTTCGCGCTGCGCATTTTGCGATTCGATCTGCGAGCGAATCTGGGTCTTTGCCACTACCATGTCGTCATAGCTGCCGGTGTAGGTGATGATGGTTTCGTAATCGATATCTGCGATGTGGGTGCAAACCCGGTTCAGGAAATGACGGTCGTGCGAGATGACGATCACCACGCCGTCATATTGATTCAGGAAACCCTGCAGCCAGTGGATGGAATCAAGATCGAGGTAGTTCGTAGGTTCATCGAGCAGCAGCGCCTGAGGATGCCCGAAAAGAGCTTGCGCCAGCAACACGCGGACTTTCTGTCCACCTTGCAGTTCGCTCATTTTCCGGTCCTGGAGCGCGTCGGGAATATCAAGACCTTCGAGCAGGATGGCCGCGTCACTCTCCGCGCTGTAGCCGTCCTCCTCACCCACGATGCCTTCCAGTTCACCTAGTTTCATGCCGTCGGCGTCGGTCATCTCCGGCTTGGAATAAATCTTGTCGCGTTCTTCCATGGCGGACCACAGCCGCTTGTTGCCCATAATGACAGTATCGAGGACGCGGTACTTGTCGAAGGCGAACTGGTCCTGACTTAACACGCCCAGCTTTTTCGGGCGGACGACGGTTCCCTTCTGCGGTTCCAGCTCGCCGGTGAGCAGGTTCATGAAGGTGGATTTACCGGCGCCGTTGGGCCCGGTCAGACCGTAACGCTTCCCCGGCGTAAACGCCGTGGACACTTCGTCGAACAAAACTTTAGCGCCGTAGCGCATGGACACATTACTGACAGAAATCATGGTTTTTACGGGAACTGCGGGAAAATTGCCCAAAAGGCGGGGACGCAGCTTCTCTATTAAGAATATCACGAGCGTTTATTTATCCCGGTCGAGACTGTGTCGCAACCATCCTTTCGCCCCTTCGGGGCTCGCGCGTGTACCACATTTTACCCACGGCTTGCGCCGTGGGCTTTATTCTTGCGCCGCTTCGCGGCTTTTGTGGACCTGCTACTCCACTTTTTGCTTACGTCCAAGGTTGCGAGCCAGACTCGATCGCCGCGAATCCTTAAGTACTCAAGCATCGATAAGATAGATTTCCAGGCAGATGGATTTCCGGGACAGCCGGCATTACTTCACTTTGCCCGGGGAATTTCGCACCCACTCGGAAAGGCTTCGTGGGTTATGCTTGAACATGCCCTGCCCGATTGCCGCGCCCCCAGACCAACAATTGATTCAGATCGTGGACACTGCGCTGGCTAATGCCGTTCAGAAGAGCAGCAAGTGGCTGGCGTGCAAGCCCGGATGTTCGCAGTGCTGTCACGGAGTTTTTGCCATTAACCAGCTGGACGCGATCCGATTGCGAAAAGGGCTGGCAGAACTTGAGGAGCGAGACGCAGATCGGGCGGCGCGCATCCGCCAGCGCGCTCTTGATGCGGTTGCGCGGTTTTCGGAGGAGTATCCCGGTGATCCGGTTACCGGGATATTGGACGAAGACGACACCGACGATGCCGCCAAGCGGTGGGATGACTTTGGCAACGCAGAACCCTGTCCGGTGCTTGATCCGCTGACCGGGACCTGCGAACTCTACGAGTCTCGCCCGGTCATTTGTCGAACCTTCGGTCCGGCTTTAAAGACTGACGGCGACCTGGGCCACTGCGAGTTGTGCTTTGTCGGGGCCACGGAAGAAGAAGTGATTGCCAGTGAGATGAATCCCGATCCGGAAAGTCTCGAGGCGGCGCTTCTGGATGAACTCCAAAAAAGTACCGGCGCCAGCGGGGAAACGATTATCGCGTTTGCGCTGGTAAGGTAGAAGAGCAATTGGCAATTGGCAATTGTTCAAGAACCCACGCCAACCTTTTATCATTGACATCTTTCCTTACAATTCCTTTTCTGCTTCTGCTTTTGCCAAGTGGCAAGCGCCCAAGTGCCAAGTGCTAAGTGCCAATTGCTGCCTCTCTCATCCCTTCTTTTTCTCCAGCTCACTCCAGCGTCGGTAAAGCTTGTCAACCTTGGCCTGGACTTCGTCCATTTCCTGGTGAGCGATCACCAGCCTCGGACCGTCACTGGCGATTGCGGGATCTTCGAGTTGGGCTCGCTTGGCTTGCAACAGTTCTTCGGCCTCGGCGACTCGCTGCTCAATGCTGCCGTATTCGCGCGCTTCAAGATAGGAAAGCCTGGTCTTGACCGGGGAAGGCTCGGCAGAAACCGCGGCGCGCGGCGCCAGACGAGCCGTGGCCTTCTCTTGCTGCTTGCGTTCAGCCTGCCAAAGCTCCCATTGCGAGTAGTCGGCAAAAGCCTCAGCGCCTCCCTGTCCATCAAGCCCAAGGACGACGGTGGAAACGCGATCGAGCATATAGCGATCGTGCGTGACCAGAACCAGCGAGCCCCGAAACTCGAGCAGGCTTTCCTCCAGTATTTCGAGGGTGGGAATGTCGAGGTCGTTGGTAGGCTCGTCCAACAGCAGGACATCGGCGGGCTGAAGCATGAGTTGCGCGATCAGGACTCGCGCCCGCTCGCCTCCGGAAAGGCGTTCCACGGGCTGGTTGAGCTGCTCACTGGTGAACAGAAATCTTGCCGCCCAGGAGGCGACGTGAATAACCCGGTCCTGATAAATGACGGAATCGCCCTCCGGAGCCAGGGCACCGCGCAGAGTGACATTGGAATCGAGCTCGCGGGTCTGGTCGAAGTAAACGATGCGGAGCCAGTCGGCGCGGAAAATCTGCCCATTGCTGGGCGACAGCTCGGCGCGCAACAGCCGTAGCAACGTGGTTTTGCCGCTGCCATTGGGACCTACCAGGCCTACTCGCATCCCGGCATTGATGACGAAATTGAGTTTGTCAAAGAGGGTGCGGCTTTCATTCTGGTTGCGGCCTATGCGGTAAGCGATATCTTCCAGTTCAATCAGCCGCTTGGTCTTGCGATCGCTGGCCGAAAAATCGATTTGCGCTGTCGCGGTCCGGGTTCTGGCATTCAGGTCGGCAAGATCTCCTATCAGCTCATTGGCCTTGCCGATACGCGCCTTGGATTTCCGGGTCCGCGCTTTGGCCCCGCGACGCAACCACTCGATCTCGTTGTGAACCAGGTTTTCCAAGGCTTCCTGCCTTCTGGACTGCGCGTGCAGGAATTCTTCCTTCTTCTCCAGGAAGGTGCTGTAGTTTCCACGCACCCGGAGCATGCCGTCCGGATAGACCCGGCTTAGCTCTGCCATGTCGGTAGCGACGTTCTCCAGAAAATACCGGTCGTGACTCACAATCACGCTGGCAAATGCCGCTTCTTCGAGCAACCCCTCCAGCCACTCAATGCCGGCGAGGTCCAAGTGGTTGGTAGGTTCGTCCAGCAGCAGGATGTCCGGCGCTTGCACCAGCGCCTCGACGATGGCCAGGCGCTTCTGCCAGCCTCCGGAGAGTGCGGCGGCTTCTGCTTCCAGATCTTCAAAACCGGCTCGGCCCAGGGTCTCGGCAAACCGGGTTCCCCGCTCCGTCTGATGTACTTTGGCGCTTTCCAGGGCATTCTCTGCTACCGATCGCACCGTGGCTCCGGATTTAAAGGTCGAGTCCTGCTCCACATAGCTGACGCGAAGGCGCTTGCGGAAGGCTATTTCTCCGTCATCGGGGACCTCGCTGCCGACAAGGATGCGCAGCAGCGTAGACTTGCCGGAGCCATTGGGGCCGATGAGCCCGATGCGGTCGCCATCCATGACTGTAAAAGACACATTCTGGAAAAGCGGATTCGCTCCGAAGGCCTTCGAAATTCCCTGGGCATTGATGATCGGCGGCAACGGCTGGCAATCTCCTGAAGTCTCTTGAAGTCTCTTTGAAGATTATCAGGAAACCAGAACTCGTCACCCGGGATGCTTTGCCTCTTTTGCGGTTAAAGCTTTTGACCGCAAAGATCGCAAAGGGGGCCGCAAAGAACGCAAAGTAAGGCCCAGGAAGCCAGGAAGGTCGTGGCGCTTCACTTCACGAAGGTCAGTCCGTGGGGCACGGCGTGGGGAAAGACGTAGGCGTAGAGCATAACGATCACTCCGACAATGGCGCCGAGCGCAAGCGAGTGCCAGAAAACGAAGCGGAAAATGACGCCTTCATTCCCCACCTGGTCCGTGGCCGCAGTTGCGATGGTGATGGATTGCGCGTCCACCATTTTTCCCATCACGCCGCCGGCGCTGTTGGCCGCACACATGAGGACGGGATCGATGCCGAGCTGCTGCGAAGTAATACGCTGCAAGCTTCCAAACAGTGCGTTGGATGACGTATCGCTCCCGGTGAGCGCGACCCCTAGCCAGCCGAGAAAAGTCCCAAAAAACGGATATGCCCATCCGCTGCGGGTAAAAGCCAGGCCCAGCACGGCATCCAGCCCGGAATACCGCGTGATGAAGCCCAGCCCGAGCATGAACGAAATAGCGATCATCGCCAGGCGCATTCTCCCCAATGTACGCCAGAAAATTTTGGCCAGTCGCGATGGCGGCAGGCCAAGCAGCAGACCCGAAACAATCGCAGCGAAGAAGCAGCCTGTCCCGGTCGCGGAGAGCCAGTTGAAGTCGTAGCGCGCAGGCTCGGGAGTGGGCTTAGCCACGACGGGGGCGGAGCGATAAACCGCGTTGTGCAAATAGGGAACATCCCAGCCGGGCGGACCGGGTCGAATTTTGCCAGGCCCACCTGCGCCGTCGGCTATCACCACCCGGAACGCGGGGGTGGTTGCCTGGTTCATTGCCACCTTGACGGGAGGAAGGCCCCAGGCCAGAACAAAAACCGACAGGATCGCGAACGGCGTCCAGGCTTTCAGAACTTTCGCGAGCGGGTCGGAACGGACTTGCACGCTTCCATCAAAATTCGCTGCCTTCCATTCGCCTCCCACCTGGTCAGCGATGCCGTCGGCGCAAGGCACATGAGGCATAGGTGCTTTGTCGTAGTCGAACCGCCAGATCTTTTTCGGCTTCCAAAAGCGCAGAAAGGCAACCGCGGCAATGATCGAAACCACGGCTCCGGCGATATCCACCAGGCTGCTGTCCACGTAGTTTGACCAGAAGAATTGGGTGAGGGCAAATGAAACGCCGACTACCAAAATGGCAGGAAGGACTTCAAAAGTTTCCCGCCAGCTCACCATGGTTCGCACCAGCCAGAAGGGCACGATGGCCGCGGTGAGTGGCAAAATGCGCCCGATAGTTGCACTCAAATCCGATTCCGGAAGTCCGCAGACGGCAGCTAGAGTATGAACAGGAACTCCGACGCTTCCCCAGGCCACCGGGGCGGTGTTGGCGATCAGATTCAGTGCCGCTGCGTGGAAGGGCCGGAAGCCCAGTCCAATCATGAAGGCGCCGGCAATGGCAACCGGGGCGCCGAACCCCGCTGCTCCTTCAATGAACGCGCCGAAACAGAAGGCTACGAGCAGCACCTGCAGGCGCCGGTCGGCGGTTATTCCGGCGACCGATTCCTTCATGATTTCGAATTGCCCGGTATCGACAGAAATGTCGTAAAGATAGACGGCGGCCACCACGATCCAGGCAATCTTCAGCAACCCGAATGCGACGCCGTAGCCGAAGCTCACCGCCGCCAGGGTCAGCGGCATCCTGAAGAATACGACTGCGACCGCTGCGGCCGACATCGCGCCCGCGATGGCGCACCAGTGAGGCTTAACTTTCAGGCCAGCCAGCAATCCGAACAGGACAAGGATAGGCAGCATCGCTACCAGCGTCGAGAGCCACCAGTGGCCGAAAGGATCGTAGATCTGGGTCCAGTGCATGGACTTTTACTTTCAGCAATTAGTAACGAGCAATTAGCAATTGGCAATTGGAACACTTGGAGTTCAGCATTCCGCCCAAACGCCCCCTCCATTTCGCAAAGCGCGCGAAATAGAGTGGGGCGCCCTCGCATTTCATTCCCTCGCATCTCATCCGGCTAGGTGCCAATTGCTGATTCCTCACCAGCTCTTTGGCAGGTCCACATAGGAACGATCCAGCGCGGCGATGGATGAGCAGCCTAGCAGCCTTAGCGTGCGTTCGACGTCTGCGCGCAGGATTTCAAGAGCGCGGACCACGCCGGCATAGCCCGCGGCGGACAGGCCATAGGCATAGGCTCGCCCGCACAGAACGGCGCGCGCTCCCAAGCAAATGGCTTTGACGATGTCGGAGCCGCGGCGAACTCCGCCGTCCATCAGCACTTCAACCTGACCGTTTACGGCAGCCACGACTTCGGGCAGCACTCTCAATGAAGCCGAAACGCCATCGAGCTGCCGCCCGCCGTGATTGGAGACCACGATGGCGGCGGCGCCTTCGTCGACTGCGCGGCGGGCATCCTCTCCGGTCAGCACACCCTTGATGACCAAGGGGCCACGCCAAAGATTGCGAATCCATTTCAAGTCCTCCCAAGTCACGGTCGAACTGGCCAGCGCTTTGCTGACGTCGACCAGTTCCATCGGCCCCTTGCCTGGGATAACAACGTTCGGCAGCTTCGACAGGCCACCGTCACGCAGAAAACTGACGATCCAGCCAGGCCGCGCGATCATTTGCGGAAGGAACGGAATCTTCTCCAGCAGGTTGCCGCTCATCAGTTCCTTCATTCCGTTGCGAAAGTCGCGCTCGCGCAGTCCGGCCACGGGAGTGTCAATAGTGACGACCAGGGCGGCACAGCCTGCGGCCCGGGCTCGTTCGATGATGGCTTCGGAAGCCTCGCGGCCGCCCATTAAATAGAGCTGGTACAAAACTGGCCCGGAAGAAGCGGCCTTGACGTCTTCCACCCGGTGTCCGGAGATCGTAGAGAGAATGTAGGCGGTACCCGCAGCTCCGGCCGCTCGCGCGGCGCCGGCCTCGCCATCCGGATGCATCAAGCGGCTATATCCGACGGGGGCCAGCAGGGCGGGGAAAGAAAGATCGAGGCCCAGCACACGGGTTCGCAAGTCACAATCGCCCACGGCAACTGCATGGCGGGGGCGGAAGGTGACGTCATCAAACACGCGGCAATTCTCACGCAGCGTGAGCTCGCCATCGGCGCCGCCGTCCAGGTAATCAAAAACCGGCCGAGGCAGCCGGCGCCGAGCCAGAGGCCGGAAATCGTCAATACAGATGACGTGGGGAGATGCCACCGCGCGTGCCGCTCTGGTCATTTGCTATCCCGTATCACCGGCTTCACCAAAACACGCGATTATACAGAAGAACCACGTAGGGACAGATGTCCTCATCTGTCCCTAGGTGATTCGTGGTTGGAGATTCGTGGTTCATGGTCCCTTGTGCCGAGCCACGGGCTGGGCGAAACTTGTGCTCGACCTTGGACCGTTGGAGCGCGCCAGAATTCTGGTGAACGGAGTCTCGTTTATGGATGGTACCTGGCAAGTGGTTGGGACGTTGTTATTGTTTCTTTCTTTTTCGCTGGCCCAGGACCGGCCGGCCTCCGCCTCGCAAGAAAATCCGGGCGCCGCTGGCCAGACGACGTCATCCTCGAGGCACCGGCCAACCATTGGTGTTGCACTCGAAGGCGGAGGCGCCCTGGGACTGGCGCACATTGGCGTGCTGCAATGGTTCGAGGACCATCACATTCCCATCGATTACGTGGCCGGCACCAGCATGGGTGGCCTGGTAGGAGGACTCTATGCCAGCGGCAAGAGCCCGCAGCAATTGAAGGAATTAGTAAAAGCGCAAAATTGGGATGTGATTCTGGGGGGCGCAATCCCTTATGAGGAACTGTCATTCCGGCGAAAAGAGGACAAGGTTGCCTTCCCCAATTCGATCCTGCTGGGACTCCGCAGGGGTCTCGCCTTGCCGGGCGGGCTGAACGCTGGCCAGCAGATCAGCCTGTTGATCGATCGCGAAACTCTGCCTTATTCGGGCGTGAAGTCTTTCGACGATCTGCCGATTCCCTTCCGCTGCGTGGCTACCGACCTGGTGACCGGGAAGCAAGCTGTGTTCAAGGATGGATCACTCTCGACTGCCATGCGCGCGACCATGGCCATTCCCGGACTGTTTTCTCCCGTCCGCGATTCGGAACATGTTTACGTCGATGGCGGCCTGGTGGGCAACATGCCCACGGACGTGGTGCGGGCGATGGGCGCCGATATTGTGATCGGCGTCCACCTGGAAACCTCTCCCGCCGAGGCCGACAAAATCCAGTCTCTATTCTCCATTCTCGGGCGTTCGATCGATGTCGTCGTTGCCGGCAATGAAATCCGCGGGTTGGCCAACGCCGATCTGGTGGTCAAGGTGGGATTGCAGGAATTCAGCTCGCTCGAGTACACCAAAGCCGACGCAATCGTGCAGAAAGGAATCGAGGCCGCTACCCAGAAATCACAGTTGCTTGAGCCCTATTCACTGGATGACGCCGCATGGACAGCGTACATGGATCGTCGAAAGGCGCGCTTGCAGGGAGCCGTGCCGGTTCCGCAGTTCGTGAAAGTGGAAGGAACCACTCCGGAAGCTGCAGGTGAATCTGGAGCGGTTCCTGCACTCCAGAGGTCGGCAAACCGATCGACAAGAACAGGCTGGAAGGTCTGCTCACCCGGCTGACCGGAATCGGACGCTATGACACTGCCGGATACCAGATCACGCAGCAGGACGGGAAAGTTGGCCTGCTGGTTACCATGCACGAAAAAATTTACGCACCTCCATTGCTGCAACTGGGTTTTGAAGTGGACGGATCGGAGAGCAGCGACGTTGACTTTACCCTCGCCACCCGTTTGACGCTGCTCGATGTCGCCGGATACCGGTCGGAATGGCGGACCGACCTGATTTTCGGCAACACCTATGGGATCGCGAGCGAACTATACCGGCCACTTTCGCCGGCAAGCAAATGGTTCTTTGCGCCGCACGCTTCGGCGAGCAATACCAATTTCAAGATCTACAGAAAAAGTGATCCACTGGCGGAATACCGTTACTACCAGTCTTCGATTGGTACCGATATCGGCTATAGCTTCAGCCGTTTCAGCGAGGTGAGGATGGGCTATGAAGTCGGCACGCAGAATGCCAGGCTTCGCTTGGGCACCCCGGAATTCGCTTCGATTTCCGGACGCACCGGAGATACCCGGCTGCGTTATCGCATGGATCACACCGATGACCCGGTAATTCCGCGGCAAGGGTACGACGTGGAATCGAAATTTCGCTGGTACGATACCAGCCCCGGCGAAACCAACAGCTTTCCGGTGATGGATGCGCACGTCGGGTATTTTCATCCCATCACCGAACCGGCGTCAGTATTCGTGATCGGCGAGGGCGGGACTACTTTCGGTACGCACAGCGGCTATCCGCAGTTTTTTCTCGGCGGCGCGTCCCAATTGAGCGCGTATGGCACCAACGAACTATTTGGCGACCAGTTCTACTTCTTCCGCACAGGATATCTGCACGATCTTTGGACTCTACCGCCGCTGGCGGGAAGAAAAATCTATGCGATCGGCAGCTTTGAGTTTGGCAAGATGTATGGCTTTCCGGTAGAAAGCCGTTTTCCCTGTGATGTTGCCGCCGGCATTCTGGCGGAAACTGCGGTAGGACCCTTGATCCTGGGGGCAAGCATCGGGGATAGCGGCCACCGAAAGTGGTTCTTCCAGCTGGGGCGGGTATTCTAGTCTGGGATCCCTCGCCAGGCAGAAGACAAGATGCGCCCGCCGCGGGCACGAGACGACCTCGACACTGAATGGTTTGCTGCCAAAAGCCAAAGCCGATTTGGCTCTGCGGACTATTCCTTCTTGGTCGTATCCTTCGGATCCGCCTCGATTGTCACCTCTACTGCAGCGCCCGGCTTGAGGGCCACGTCGTGACCTTCCTCATCCTTCAAGATGTTATCGATTCGAATCTCCCGGTATAGGTGGTCAGCACCCTCCACACCAATCTGCGCTTTCTCGGGCACGCTCGGGTGCGGAGACTCGATGATCTTCTCGACGGTTCCGGGCAGAGTGGTACTCGGCTTTTCGTTTTGCTCAGAAGGTTTTTCTTTCATGGAAGAATGTTGACTCATGGTTGTGTGTGCCCCATCTTGACTCAGTAGAGTATACCGATTGCGCGCGAAAGCCTTCGACCGCGCGTTTCGACAGACTGGCTAATGATGTTTAAACAGATCAAAAGGCTGCCAATGGGCCCGTTCCCAACTGCTTAAGAATTCCAATAAAATCCCTTGACCAAGCCCCTATTCCTCGCTAAATTACATAGTTCCACGGACATACAGGAGCGGTGTTTCGGCCGCCCCCAGTACCTCCGCTGACAACTGGGACCGAATCCGGAATCAGAGAAACTTTCGGCCCAAGCGGAGCATCTATACCAGTAGCCAGAGCATTTCCCGTACAACCCATAAGAACTGAAGGACTTACATCTTTGGCTGGGACCTGCCCTGTCGCGTAAGGTGAGAATTCGCCGATTTGTGGAGTCAGGAGAAAGAATATAAATGAAGCGCTCTGACCGAGTTTTTGATGCTTTACATACTTTGCGGAACCGTTATATGCTTTGTCAGCTTGCATCGAAGGCTACCCGTAAGTTTCACAAGCCCAATACCAGAATCCAGGAGACCATGAACGAGGTCCTGGACCGGATTGCAAGCTCGGAGCGGCAGTCGGTTCTGTCCGAGCCGGAACATTTCGCTGAGGCACAACGGCGGGCTGCGTAGTTCGGCCCGCCCTCCTGCCCCGCCGATGGATCCTTCTCTGTTGTGTACCCCCCTTTGAAAAATCCTCTCGTAGGTGATTGATGACCATTGCTGAACTCAAAGAAAAAAATATTACCGAGCTAACCAAGATCGCCCGATCTTTGGACTTGCCGGGAGCTAGTGGATTACGAAAGCAAGACCTGATTTTCAAGATTCTGCAGGCACAGAGCGAAAAAGAAGGCCACATCTTTGCCGAGGGCGTGCTCGAAATCCTGCCCGACGGCTACGGGTTTTTGCGCTCGCCGGATTACAACTATCTACCCGGGCCGGACGACATCTACGTCTCCCCGTCGCAGATTCGCAAGTTCGACCTCAAGACCGGAGACACCATCAGCGGCCAGGTTCGTCCGCCGCACGAGGGCGAAAAATATTTTGCCCTGGTCAAAATTGAAGCGGTCAACTTCGAATCGCCGGAAGAAGCACGCAACAAGATCCTGTTCGACAACCTGACGCCCCTCTATCCGCAGGAACGCCTGAAGCTTGAAACCACACGCGAGAACGTCAGCGCCCGGGTGATGGATTTGCTCACGCCGCTCGGTAAAGGACAGCGCGGATTGATCGTTTCGCCGCCCCGCGCGGGCAAGACCATGCTGCTGCAGAACGTGGCCAATTCCATCACGACGAACCATCCCGAAGTCGTTCTGATGGTTCTGCTGATCGACGAACGTCCCGAAGAAGTCACCGACATGCAGCGCTCGGTCAAGGGTGAGGTAATTTCCTCGACCTTCGACGAACCCGCCGCGCGTCACGTGCAAGTCGCGGAAATGGTGATTGAAAAAGCCAAGCGCCTGGTCGAGCACAAGCGTGATGTTGTAATTCTCCTCGATTCGATTACCCGCCTGGCCCGCGCCTACAACACCATCGTTCCGCCCAGCGGCAAGGTGCTGTCAGGCGGCGTGGATTCAAACGCGTTGCAGCGTCCGAAGCGTTTCTTTGGCTCGGCCCGGAACATTGAAGAAGGTGGATCGCTTACCATCATCGCCACCGCGCTGATCGACACCGGATCGCGAATGGATGACGTCATCTTCGAAGAATTCAAGGGCACCGGCAATTCGGAAATCATCCTTGATCGCAAACTGGTGGACAAGCGCACCTTCCCGGCTATCGATATCCAGCGTTCGGGCACGCGCAAGGAAGAGTTGTTGATCCCGAAGGAAGACTTGACCCGGATCTGGGTGCTACGCAAGGTGCTGAACCCCCTCTCGCCGGTAGAAGCCATGGAACTTCTGATCGAGCGTCTGGCGAAAACCCAGACCAACGGCGAGTTCCTGGCCAAGATGAGTTCGCTGTAAACAATGTGGGCTCGAGCGTCATGTGGGCGCGAGCGTCCCGCTCGTGCTTGAATTGGACCCTCTTTGCGGGCGCCCGTCTCTGCCAACCTGCCAGAACCTTTGCCAACGCCGCACTGCCCCCGATTCCGTGATTGAGGTTCCGGTTTTCCTCGCTTCCGCAGCAAGCACGAGCGGACTTGTCCTGAGCGAAGGCAAAGGGACGCTCGCGCCCACATCGGAACGTATAATAACTTCGAAATTCTCCGCTCTTTCTCGAGGTGATTGTGCGATTCCAGCCGCGTTCTCGGGTGCTTGTATGTTTGCTACTTTGGGCCGCGCTACCGTCGCTATCCCAAAATAATATACAGTTTCCCCAGTCTCCTCCACTTCAGCAAAAGCCGGGACGTGAAGACGAGCCGCGCCTCAAGATGGAAAGAGATATGGCGAAAAAAGCCAACCTGGCACGCCAGGCTGATCTCAAGCGAGACACTGAGAAACTTCTGAAGCTGGCGACTGAGCTCAAGGAGTCTGTGGACAAAACAAACGAGAGCACGCTGTCCGTCGACGTGGTCAAGAAGGCAGAAGAGATTGAAAAGCTGGCTCACAGCGTGAAAGACAAGATGAAGGGTTATTGAAAGAGGGCGCGGCCCTGGAAAGCGTAGCGACCGGTGTCGTTCTTTTGATCCAAACTGACCCGAACCAGTTGTTATCCTGCGCGAAATCCAGCCATTCGCTTGCGAATGGCAGGGTGAAGTCGAAGGATCCCTATACGTAAACGACTTGCGCAGCACGAGTCTACGAGCATATAGGGGTCCTTCGACTACGCAGCGGCTTCGCCATGCGAACCCGCCGCTCCGCTCAGGATGACAGCGCGGCTATTGGCTGCAGTTCCGGTCAAGATGACAGCGCGGCTATCGCGCTGTAGCTCCTTCTTTCACGATACGCATGCCGTAGAACGAGCGGTACACGAAGAAGAAGGACACCAGGAAGAAACCCAGAGCGAGCACGTGTTCAAGCGTGCTGCCGGCTTCCGCTGTCAACTTCGACCGCCAGTTCCACCGCCAGCAGGCCGAACAGCGTGGTGAATTTGATCACCGGGTTCAGGGCGACAGACGAAGTGTCCTTGAAGGGATCGCCCACGGTGTCGCCGACGACAGTGGCATCGTGCAGCGGTGTGCCCTTTTGCTTCAATTCCACTTCGACAATTTTCTTGGCATTGTCCCAGGCGCCGCCGGCGTTAGCCATGAAAATCGCCTGGTAAAGGCCGAAGATGGCGATCGAGATCAGGTATCCGATGAAAAAGAACGGCTCCACAAAAGCAAACGCCAGGGTCGCGAAAAACACAGCCAGGAAAATATTGAACATTCCCTTTTGCGCGTACTTGGTACAGATTTCAACCACTTTCTTGCTATCGGAGACCGAAGCCTTCACCACGCCTTCAAGCTTTGATGTTGGCCTTGATGAATTCGACTGCCCGGTAGGCGCCCGTAGTCACCGCCTGGGTGGAAGCCCCGGTAAACCAGTAGATCATGGCGCCGCCCGTAATCAGGCCGAGCATGAACGGCGCGTGCAGCAGGGAAAGATTGTTGACGTTCTGGGTGAGACCGTTGGTGAGCGCCATGATGATGGAGAAGATCATGGTGGTGGCGCCGACCACCGCGGTTCCAATCAGCACCGGCTTGGCCGTGGCCTTGAAGGTGTTGCCCGCGCCATCATTTTCTTCGAGCAAATCCTTGGCGCGCTCAAAGTTCACGTCGATGTTGAAATCTTTCTTGAGCTCCTGCTTGATGTTGGGAACCTGCTCGATCAGCGACAACTCGTAAACCGACTGGGCATTGTCGGTCACGGGTCCGTACGAATCGACAGCAATCGTCACCGGACCCATACCGAGAAATCCGAAGGCCACCAGGCCAAAGGCAAAGACAGGGGCCGCGACCATCAGCGCTTCCAGCCCCATGGTGCTGAAGTAGTATCCGATCGACATCAGCGCGACCATCGAAAGGCCGAGATAGTAGCCGGAGAAATTTCCCGCCACGAATCCTGAGAGAATGCCGAGCGATGCGCCTCCTTCCTGCGCCGAGACCACAACTTCCCTCACGTGGCGCGACTCGGTCGAAGTGAACACCTTTACCAACTCAGGAATAATGGCCCCCGCGAGCGTGCCGCAGGAGATGATGGTGGCCAGCTTCCACCATTGCGTCGTGTCCCCGCCGAGGCTCGGGATGATGACGGCGGAAATGACGTAGGTGACTGCGACAGAAACCAGCGAGGTGATCCAGACCAGTGATGTCAGCGGCGTCTCGAAGTTCATCTTGTCCGCATTGCCATACCGCGCCTTGGCAATGGCGCCGTTGATGAAGTAGGCGACGGCGCTCGAAACCAGCATGGCGATGCGCATCACGAAAATCCAGACCAGGAGTTGCACCTGCACCGTCGGATCTCTTCACACCTAACAGGATGAAGGTGATCAGCGCCACGCCGGTGACGCCGTAGGTTTCGAAGCCGTCGGCGGAGGGCCCGACCGAATCGCCGGCGTTGTCGCCGGTGCAGTCGGCAATCACGCCAGGATTGCGCGCGTCGTCTTCCTTGATCTTGAAGACGATCTTCATCAGGTCGGAGCCGATGTCGGCGATCTTGGTGAAGATGCCGCCGGCGATGCGCAGCGCGGCCGCGCCCAGCGATTCGCCGATGGCAAAGCCGATGAAGCAGGGTCCGGCGTAGTCGGCAGGAACAAAGAGCAGAATGAACAGCATGATCAGCAGTTCGACGCTGATCAGCATCATGCCGATGCTCATCCCGGCCTGCAGCGGAATGTTGTAAATGGGATAAGGCTTGCCCGCCAGTCCCGCGAACGCCGTGCGCGAATTGGCAAATGTGTTGACCCGGATGCCGAACCAGGCCACGCCATAACTACCGGCAATTCCCACCAGGCTGAACATCAGAATGATCGGCAGGGTGATGGCAATCGGCTTGTCCGGGCACGGGCGACAGCACACCGAAGTAAAGTACGATCACGACCGCAATGAACAGCCACAGGATGCAGCAGAAATTTGCCCTGCGTGATCAGGTAGGTTTTGCAAGTCTCGTAAATCAGTTCGGAGATCTCGAGCATGGCGCGATGCACCGGCATGTTTCTCAAGCGGGTGTAAATGACCAGCCCAAAACCCAGACCAAAAATACAAAACAGAATGCCGATCATCAGCAACCGGTGACCGTCAATGCCAAGGAACAAAACCTGAGAAAGGTCAGGAAGCTTCAAGCTGGCTTCGCCACCCACTTCATGTGCGGATTGGGCGAAGGCAGCGGTCGCGCCGAAGCTGAGGACGGCAAATGCGGCTGCCACCGTCCTCACTAAGATTGAGACTTGGGCGAATTGGTAGCCGTTGGACACAGCTTTCGCCAGCCAGGTGCGCATAGGAACTCCTCCGGTATGAAGACTATGTCGGGACCAACAACGTGTTTAGGCACTGCCGCCCGGCGAACAGCACCAACCGGACGCTCTGACTGAGAGCGCCGGGGAGCGCATTGCCGGAGTTCCGAACACGCTTCCACTACACGGCTTGAACAGGAGTGTTGAGCTTGGCCGCGTCGGATGTTTTGCACCGCAGAGGCCGTCGGTTTGACGCTGAACCTGCTGCCGAAGGCTCGGTACAAAACCAGTCTTTATAGCATGTTAGGGAGGGATGGTCAAACGGAAGGTTGGAGCGGAAGGGCTCAGAATTTCGTGGTGCTGCCGCGCCGCGTAGCGGCGAAAGAATGTAGCCCACGGCGTAAGCCGTGGGTGCCGGTATCTTGTTCTTCTTCAAAAAGGCCAGGAACTCCTCTTGAGACGACCTTATCTTGTGATTCTCCCGCTGGTTTGAAATGTAGTCCCGAACCGCGCCGAGTCCCGACTCGCTGACGGTAAAGGCTCCGTAACCGGTTTGCCAAGCGAAAAGACGGTGTTGCGGCCATTTTTCGCGTATCCACTTTGAAGAATTCGTCTTGATCAAACGCGCCACGTCAGCGATGGAGTGATTGGCAGGCACCCGGACAAGAAGATGTACGTGATCTTTAGTTCCGTTAACACAGAGAGCGGTGCCGCCGATTTGACGAACAATGCCGCCGAGGTAGGCGTGTAGATCCTCTTCGAAATCGGGCTTGATCAGAGCGCAGCGTTGTTTGGTGCTGAATATGAAATGGACTAAGAGATTGGTGGCGGTGTGAGGCATCGGTTTCTTTCGCCCCGTCGGGGCTTGTTGCCATCTCGCGCTTTTAACCCACGGCTTGCGCCGTGGGCTACATTCTTTTCGCCGCTCCGCGGCTCTCTATCGTGCCCCCTACTTCTCTTCCCCTACGCCCAGAGGGTGCGATCCAACGTCCGATACTCGATGGCTTCGGCGATGTGTTTGGGTTCGATGGCGGGGGCGGTTTCAAGGTCGCCTACGGTTCGGGCGACTTTCAGGATGCGGTCGTGGGCGCGGGCGGTCATGCCATGTTGGGTCATGGCGCGCTCCAGCAGGCGTTCGCAGTCGGGGGACAAATCACAAGAGGTACGGATATGACGCGGTGCCATCTGCGCGTTGCAATAGAGCCGCGACTTTGACGTGGAGAACCTCCGCAGCTGGATTTCGCGGGCCCGCATCACGCGATCACGAATTTTGGCAGAACTTTCCGGCTCCGCTTCCCGCTCTCAGCTCTTTGTAGTTCACCGCCGGCACATCAATATGGATATCGATGCGGTCGAGCAGCGGGTCCGGAGATCTTCCCCATATAGCGCTGAATCATGGGCTGGGTGCAATGGCACTCGCGGGAACGATCATTAAAGTAACCGCAGGGGCACGGATTCATAGCAGCGGCCAGCATGAAGCGGGCGGGGAAGGTTAGCGACATGGAGGCGCGGGCGATACAGACCATGCCTCAAGCGGCTGCCGCATGACTTCCAGGACATTGCGGGGAAACTCCGGCAGTTCGTCCAGAAATAACACGCCGTTGTGGGCCAGCGAGACTTCTCCTGGCCGAGGCACGGCGCCGCCTCCGATTAGTCCCGCGTCAGAGATGGTGTGATGGGGAGAGCGGAATGGGCGGACGCCGACCAAGCCGCCCCCGCATCAAGCACCCCGGCGACACTGTGAATCTTCGTGGTTTCGAGGGCTTCTTCAAAACTAAAAGGAGGAAGGATCGAAGGCATGCGTTTGGCGAGCATGGTCTTGCCGGAGCCGGGTGGGCCTATCATCAGAATGTTATGGCCACCAGCGCAGGCAACTTCCAACGCGCGCTTGGCGGTGTGCTGGCCGCGCACATCTTTAAAATCGACCGCATAGTGCTGGGCTTCGCTGAGCAGCGTGTCGCTATCAACCTTGAGCGGCAGAATTCCGTTGCCGGTATTCACGAAGCGAATGACATCCAGCAGGGATCGCACGGGATAGACTTCGACCCCGCCGACCATTGCAGCTTCGCGAGCGTTCAGTTCAGGCACAATCAGGCGCGGGATCTTTTTGCCGCGAGCTTCGATCGCGATGGGTAACGCGCCGCGCACACCCCGAATGCCACCGTCGAGCGAGAGTTCCCCGACGAAGAGGCAATCGGGAACTTCTTTCTTGTTCAAACCTCCGTAAGCGCCCAGGATTCCAAGGGCCATGGGCAAATCGAATCCGGAACCCTCTTTGCGGATGTCGGCACGCGCCAGATTGATGGTGATGTGGGTGGGAGGAATGTCGTAACCGCAATTTTTCAGCGCGGCACGCACCCGATCGCGGCTCTCGCCGCACCGCCGCGTCGGGCAATCCCACGGTATGAAAATAATCTTCATTGGTCTTGACGCCGGAAACGTCCACCTCAACCTCAATGATGCTGGCATCAATGCGATACACCACAGCACTCAAGGTCTTATAGAGCATGAGGTTGTGTGTTTCCGCGGACGATTCAGGTACACAGGCATCTTGACCAATGAAGATCGGAGCTGCTGGCGGCACACATTGCTGCTGACGATACTAGTGGGGTGGCAAGCAAGCGGTGACAGCCGTCACAGACCCGGGTGACGAACAAACATGAGGCAATGCATCGATCTTTCGTCGGGATCCCGACGCTGCGCGAAGCGTTCCGCCAGCCACGTGGGGACAGCCGCCCTCGGCTGTCCCCACCTGTTCATTTCGTGAGCTGTCGAGCCTGCCGGAATCAAGTTGCCCAACACGCCTTTCCGTTGTCTCGGAACGGGTCGTGAACTACGATCCAGCTAACGCGCCCACGAGAACTCGCGGGACGAGATTCTTTCTGTAGACCGCGCCCGTTAAGGTATGGTGGAAGACAATAAACCCGAAGGATCAGCCCGGCCTCCGGGTCATTTGGAAAAAGAAGAAGACCGGCTTTGGCGGCTTGCCCTGGCGTTTCTGGTTCTGCTGGCCACTGGCCTGGCTGCGCTTTCCTGGGATCGGATCGAAAACCTTCCCTACCACCTCGGAGCCATTCCCATCGGCCTTCTAGCCCTGGCGATCTTGTTCGCCGCCTACGCCTACGGCCGCCGCCGGGAAGTCTCCGAACTCAAGCACCTGCTCGGCGACCTGCACGATCGCGCAGGAGTCGCTCCTTCCGATCAGCAACTCGACCAGCTAAGCCAGGTCATTCAGCGCTCGCAGCGAAGTTTTAAGGAGCTGATCGATTCGTTTGACGACGTGGCGTTTGCCTGCTCGCTCGATGGTACCTTGCGCACGGTCAACCGCCGCGTCACCCAGATGCTCGGAGTTGCCTATCAGGAAATTGTAGGCCACAAGATAGACGATTTTGTGCAAGAACCACTGCGCCGGAATGTGGAGACCGGCCTTGGCCGATTCCTGGAAAAGCGGCGCTGGTCTGGACTGGTGCGCGTCCAGCTTAAAAGCAGTACCCGAGCGCTCTACTTCGACTGCGTGCTGAATGCGATCGTCAAGGGCGACGAGGTAGTAGGCATCAGCACCCTCGCCCGTGATGTGACCGAAGAGCGGGAGAAAGAACGCCGCTTTACCGAACTCTTTGAGACCTTGCAGGAAGGCGTTTATTTCAGTACGCCCGAAGGCAAGCTGCTGGACGCCAATCCTGCGCTGATTCAGATGCTCGGCTGCAATAGCCGGGACGAACTCCTGGCGCTCGATCCCATCGCCCTCAATGTGGATACGGTTCAGGGTGCGGTGCTAGGGAGGAATCCTGACGATCGCGGCAGCGAACGCAGCCGGGAGCTCACGCTTCGACGAAAGGATGGGACGACCGGCATATTTCTGGACCGTTCGCGCGCGGTCTGGGATGGCGCCGGAAAGATTATCCGCTACCAGGGCACGCTGGTGGACGTCACCGAGCGGCGCAAGATGGAAAAGGCGCTGCGCCAGCAGGAGGAGTTCCAGCGCTACCTGCTCGAGAGTTTTCCCGATCTGATCCTGGTGATCGACCTCGAGGGACGATACAGCTTTGTCAGCTCACGTATCCGCGATCTTCTCGGCCGCGCTCCCGCGGAACTGTCAGGCAAGAAGGTTGATGACGCAGAGCAGGAACAGTCGCCGGAGTTTCTGGCTCTTTATCACGACGTCAGTTCAGGAGAGAAAAAGTTCGGCTTCTGCGAATTTGGGGCACGCCACCGCGACGGCAGCTGGCGTACGATGCGTGCCAACGCCAGCCCACTGTTTGACGCCGAAGGAAAATCCAGCGGCGTGATCGTGTCGGTGCGCGACATCACAGTGGAAAAGAAACTGGAGCAGCAGATCATTCAAAGCGAACGGCTGGCTGCCATGGGACAGATGATCGGAGGGTTCGCGCACGAACTGAACAATCCGCTGACCAGCATCATGGGTGTGGCCGAACTCCTCCAGGACGGAGAGAAGGAAGAGTCAAGGCGTAAGCATCTAGTGATGTTGCAACAGCAGGGCCGGCGTGCGGCTGACATTGTGCAGAACCTGATGTACTTCTCACGGCCACCCGCTCCCGGGAAAGGGCCCATCAACCTGAACGAACTCGTGCAGCGGACTCTACATCTCCACGCTTACTCTTTGCGCAAGAGCAATATTGCGGTGGACTTTCTCCCCGAGCCGTCGCTGCCGACAGTGACCGGCGATTCGCATCAACTGATGCAGGTTTTCCTGAATCTGATTCTCAACGCCGAACAGGCGATGCGCGAAGCTCGGGATCGCGGCACGCTCAGGATCCGGCTGGAAAAGGGTGATAAAGCGGTTGCGGTTACCTTTCAGGACGACGGGCCGGGCATCGCCGCCGAGGTGCTGCCGAACATTTTCGATCCTTTCTATACGACCAAGCGGCCAGGACGCGGCACCGGTCTCGGCTTGAGTATCTGCAAAGCAATTTTGCGGGAACACGGCGGAGAGATCGAAGCTAGCAGCGGCCCGGGAGGCGGGGCGGTATTCAAAATCACCCTGCCGGCGCCGGATGCTGCGGCGAGCGTGTAGGGCACGGTCAAATTCATTACTGCAAAGGACGCTAAGAACTCCGCCAAGGGCGCAAGGCTTAGCCTGCTTCGAAATCTACCGCTCCACCGCCATGGCCACACCGTTCCCGCCGCCCAGGCAGAGAGCGGCAATGCCGCGATGAAGGTTGCGCCGAATCATTTCATAGATAAGCGTGACCAGCACGCGAGCGCCGCTGGCGCCGATAGGATGTCCGATCGCGACCGCCCCGCCGTTGACGTTGACCTTGTTTGGGTCAAGCCCAAGCTCGCGCATCACGCCGAGGGCCTGAACTGAGAAAGCTTCGTTCAGTTCGTAAAGGTCTACGTCTTCATTTTTCCAGCCTGTCTTCTCCCAGATTTTGCGGACGGCACCCACGGGCGCCATCATGACCCACTTGGGATCGACGCCGCTGGTCGCCTGGGCCACGACGCGCGCCATGGGTTGAGCGCCCAATTCTTTTGCCCGCTTTGCGCTGGTGACCACAAGCGCGGCCGCGCCGTCATTGACACCGGGAGCGTTTCCGGCTGTGACGGTTCCGTCTTTCTTGAAAGCCGGCTTCAGTGATCGCAGCACTTCGATGGTGGTGTCCTCGCGGGGAGACTCGTCCTTGTCGAAAATCCCGGGAGCCTCTCCTTTTCTCCTAGGAGGCACCTCCACCGGGACGATCTGCGACTTGAAGCGGCACTCCTTGATCGCAGCCAGCGCCTTGCGGTGAGAGTTGAGCGCGAACTGATCCTGCTCCTCGCGCGTGATGCCGTACTTCTCCGCCACGTTCTCACCGGTAACGCCCATGTGGTAGTTGTTGTAGATGTCCCAAAGGCCGTCGTTGACCATGGAATCGACGATTTGCGCATTGCCCAGACGATACCCCTTGCGCGCCTGCGGCAAAAGATAGGGAGCGTTGGTCATCGATTCCATGCCGCCGGCAACCACGATGGAACTGTTTTCGGTCTGAATCGCCTGCGCTGCGAGTGCTACCGCTTTCAGTCCGGAACCACAAACCTTGTTGACGGTCATGGCACCCACTTCCGGAGGCAGTCCACCGAAGATGGCAGCCTGTCGTGCGGGATTTTGTCCCAGGCCAGCAGAGATCACGTTGCCCATGATGCATTCGTCGACAAGCTTGGGATCGAGTCCGGCGCGCTTCACGGCCTCGCGCACCACGATTGCGCCCAACTGTGTGGCACTCATATCAGAGAGACTGCCCTGGAATTTTCCTACCGGAGTGCGACAACCGGAAATGATGACGACCTCGTCGTTAGCAGCCATTTATATGCCCCCGCGATGATTTCCCAATTTCAATTATAGATGCGCACAAGCAGAAAACACCGGAATTCGAGAGGCCAGGATCGGCCGTTCTTGATCTGGCGATGGCGTTCTGCTGAGCCGGCGAGAGTTGAGACTCGAACGGTGTCGAAAGAATTTTCATGCGCGAAAACTTCTCCGATGAGGCTCGCATTCATGAAAATTTCTTCTCCAACCATCGCAGGTAACTTTGGTGCACGGGTCGCTTGCGCATGTGAGCATCATTTTTTTCTTGACATCACTTTTTATTGACTCTATACATTCAATAAGTTGCAACTGAGCATCGTTGCATAGTAGTCCATGAAAAATGGAAGGGAGAATAGAACCATGGCAACCAAGAAAAAGGCAAAAAAGAAAAAGAAGCACTAAGAGAAGTATCAGCAAAGCAGCAAACCGGGGACGCGGAAGCGTCCCCTAAGTTTTTTCCGCTGGAGCCATCCTGATCTGTTTTTTCTTCCTGTCATCCTGACAAATTATGTTCCTGTCATCCTGAGCGGAGTATTTCCATTCGCTCGCGAATGGAAATACGTAGTCGAAGGATCTCTACCACGGAAATGCGTCTGCTTGTTTCTGCCGCTGGACGAAAAGCCCTGACCGCCCGCCTCACATTCGCGATAGGGGTCCTTCGTACTGCGGAGTTTTCGCTTCGCGAAGCAACTACTCCGCTGAGGATGACACGGACTTTTTCCGCGGCGTGGGTTCCTGCAGGCGTTTCTCGGTAGCGGGACAGAGATTGCGATACGCACAGAATCTGCAATAGAAGCCGGCCTTGGGTTCGAATTTTCCTGCCGCGATATTTTCCGCGACCTGGGCAACCCGGCTCTTGACCTGGACCAGTTGAAAGTCGTTGCGGCGGGTGACCACCGCGCTGTTTCCTTCCAGGTTGTAAAGGACGAGGTGGTCGGCGCGGTATCCCCACTTCTCACGCGCCGCCAGGGCGTAGATAGAAAGTTGCAGGCTCTCGTCGGAATCTTCCTGGGACTGCGCCTTTCCGGTTTTGTAGTCGGTGATGACCACGCCCTCGCCGACAGCCTCGTCAATGCGATCGATGCGGCCGACCACCTTCACCTCGCCCACCTTCACGTCGAAGTATTCTTCGGTGTGGAGGACGTTCGGCACGGGAGCGCGCCTGAATGCCGCCAGGAAATCCTTCAACTGCAGAATGCCTTGCGCCTGGTAGAGGTCATGCTGGTAATGGTCCTGAATGCCGGCGGCAGCCAGCTCGTCGCGAAAGAGTTGCATCACCTCATCGTCCGCCATGGTGCGCTGGGCGCGGACCGAGTTGTAGAAGGCGAGCAGCACTCGATGTATGACTCCTCCATATTGCATGGCGGCGGGCACTTCGCCGGGAATTTTCCACTCGCGCTCCAGCTTGAACTGTAGCGGACAGGTCTCGTAGGTCTGCACCGCGCTGGCGCTCAGTCTTGCGGACAGGTCGGAAGCCGGCGGCAGGTTGAGCCATTCACTGGCGCGGGTCATACCAGTCGGGCCAGCGGCCTCGGCAAACATGTCAGTCTGGAATCCGCGCGGCTGCGCCTGCACCAGCCAGCGGCCAAGCAATCGCGAATCTTTCAGAAGGTCGCGCAGAAAGCCCGGGGGGCTGGGATCTTTCCCGGTTCCCTGTTTGGCGTAGATGGTCAGCGAATCCCGCGCCCGGGTCATGGCAACGTAAAACAGGCGGCGCTCCTCCTGTTTGCATAGTTCCTTGTCGTCGTCCTGGGCGATGGATGCCGGATCGTGCAGCTCGCGCGGAAATTCCAGCAGCGGCTCCTTGTAAGGCGAGGGAAACGACGGTGAACTGGCGCGCAGGATGAACACGTGAGCAAACTCAAGACCTTTGGCGGCGTGCGCGGTCATGAGCCGAACCGCATTCTCTTCCTTCGAAGCCAGGGGAATGACTCCACCCGCCTCACGAAAATATTCCAGGTAGTCGAGAAGCTCGCTGATCTCCCCGGTCCTGGTGATGGCTTTCTCTTCCCAGCCGCTTACGAATTCGAGCACGGCTTTGAGCGCGCGTGAATTGCGATCCAGCAGGAAAGCGCGCACGATCGAATCCACCGCTGCGCGGCCCCGGGCACCGCTGCCAGCCAATGCTTCGCGCGTGTGTCGCAGGCGCTCCAACACCTCTGGACCGCCCTCGATCTGTGAAAGCACCAATGCGATTGCCGAGGTGCCGGCTTCGCGTGGCAGCGTCTTGATCCCGGCTCGCAGTTTTTCAGGGATTAATGGCGAACTGCGGCAAGGCTGCGACCCGGAACAGGCTGGCGCCGTCCGCGTCGGAAACGACAGCGCCCATGCAGGCGAAAAGATCGCGCGCTTCCGGCATATCCATGACGTCCATGTTCTCAATCGAGAACGGAATGTCCTGGCGTGCCAACTCGGCGGCCAACTGGTCGCGATGAGAGTGCGTGCGGTAGAGCACGGCGCAGTCACTCCACTGGCGGCGCGTCTTGCGTTGCCAATCGCGCAGGGTTGTGACCAATTCGGTGCACTCGAAATCCTTCGCCGTCAGCACCACTGCCTCAACCGGCGAGCGCGGCAACTGTTTGCCTTCTCGCGCCGCCTCCTCTTCACGGGCTGAAATCAGGACCGAACGTTCATACGGGGTTGAACCAGGGCCGGCGTCGAAGACATTTGGATTTTGGGAGATCAGGGCAAAAGCGCTGTTCAGAATCGGCGAGGTGGAGCGGCGATTCTTGTTCAGCTTCACCAGCTCGCAGCCGGGAAAATGCCGCTGAAAGAGGACGAACGCTGCGCTCGAGGCTCCGCGAAAGCGATAAATCGCCTGATCCGGATCTCCGACCGCAAACACGTTACGTTCTCCCCCGGCCAGCCGTTGCAGGACTTTCACCTGGGCAAAATTGACGTCCTGAAATTCGTCCACCAGGATGAACCGGCTGCGCGACTGAAGGTGCGCCGTATCCTGCTGCAATAGTTCGTGCGCCAGGGTGATCATGTGGCCGAAGGTGCCCAGGTTGTCTTCCCGCAGCATTCGTTCCACGATGGCAAACACGCTGGCGATTTCGCGACAGCGACCCAGGACTTCCGCGTCGGATACGGCGCCTGCGTCCTTCGACCGTGTTACTCGTGGGATCGGCAGCTCTCCGCGCTCGAGGCGCTGCACGTATTCCTGGTACTTCTCGGGACTGACCAGCTCGTCATGGCAGTGCCGCATGAATTTGAGCAAGTCTTCCAGAAACTTACTGACGCTGGCGGCGCGAATGAAGTACGACAGGTTGAGCTCGCGCAGTCGCCTGCGCAGGTAAATCCACAGATCCTGATCGTCGAGCACACCGAACTCCCGGCCGTTTGCCCGCAGAAAGTCGTTGCAATACTCGTGGAAGGTTGCGATCCGAAGGCCGGACAAGTCGATTTCACGTAACTCCTCGTTGACCCGCTCTCGCATCTCCTGGGCCGCGTTCTTTGTATAAGTGACGGCAAGAACTTCGTCGGGCCGGGCATGGCCCTGGCGGATCAGGTTGGCGATGCGTTTGGTGAGGACCGTGGTCTTACCGGTGCCCGCGCCAGCGATCACCAGCATGGGCCCGTGTACGTGTTCGATCGCTGCGCGCTGACATTCGTCAGGCTCGAACGCCCGCGCCCGCGAAATGGATTTTGCGACTGCCACTTTGCGGAGCATATCAGAGAAGCATGAGGATTTTTCTGAGTAGATTCTTATTGCAACTCCGCGAGCGCGATGGCGGTCGCCGCGATGGCTGCGGTTTCAGCACGCAGGATTGTGCTCCCTAAAGACGCTGCGACCCAGCCGCTTTCGAAGAATAACCTCAACTCCAGCTTCGTCCATCCACCCTCCGGGCCAAACGCGAGTCTCAATTCGCCGGGCGGGTTGGTCTGCAGAGCGCCCCTCAGGCTGAGCCTCTCTTCCGATTCGGCCAGCACGATACGTGTGCCCCCCGCCGCGGTCACCGCCTCTTTGAGCTTGACCGGCGGCGAGATTTCAGGAGGAGCGGCTCGGCGGGACTGCTCCGAGGCCTGGCGCGCAATGCGCTGCCAGCGCTCCACCCGCTTTTGTGCCGCTGCGGCAAGATGCGATTCCGTACGTTGAGCGATCACCGGCACGATGCGGGCTGCGCCTAGTTCCACGCACTTCTCCATGGCCCATTCCATGCGGTCGAACTTGAAGATAGAGAGCAGCAGAGTGAGGTTCGGGACGGCAGCCGCCGGAATCACTTGGCCCAACTCGAATTCGACCCGGCCATCTGTGATGCTGACGATGCGTCCGCAGCGGACGTTTTCAGTAGTTGCGATATCGAATTCCTGACCGACGCGAGCGCGAAGCACCTGCGCAAGATGGTCAGCGTGAGAACCTAGCAAGGCTGCGTGATTGCCGGAGACTTCATCAGCGATCCAGCGGCGGCGGGTCATCGAGGTGTCATTCTACCGCTGTCATCCTGAACGGAGTTCGCCCAAAGGCCCCACCCTAATTTCGCAAAAAACGCGAAATTAGGATGGGGCACCCCAGGGTCATTGGTGCGCTCTAGCGTCACGAATCGCGCAGGATGAGCGACGGGAAGGTCATCCGAAGATATCTTTGACCTTGCCCATGAGGGTGCGGCGTTGAGGGCGGTTCTCCACCTGGGTCAAACTTTCGAGTTCCTGCAGCAACTCGCGCTGGCGCTTGTTCAGCTTGCCAGGCGTGTGCACCCTGACTTCGACGAATAGGTCGCCTTTGCCGTGCCCGTTGAGAACCGGAACGCCTTTACCGCGGATGCGAATAGTCGTGCCTGACTGGGTTCCATCCGGCACTTTGAGTAAATGCTCGCCTTCCAGAGTCGGAACCTTGATCTCGGCACCGAGAGCTGCCTGCGTGAACGAGATCGGGACCACGCAGTGCAGATCATTTCCCTCACGCTCAAAGAAAAGGTGTTCCTTCACGTGCAAAACAACGTAGAGGTCGCCGGCGGGGCCACCGTGAAGACCTCCTTCGCCGTATCCGGCAAAGCGAATGCGGGTTCCATCTTCCACGCCTGCTGGAATCTTCGCATCGACCGTCCTCTGTCGAAGAACCCGGCCTTCCCCTTTGCACTTGGGGCAGGGATCCGTAATTACGCTGCCCGTGCCCTGGCAGGTGGGACAGGTCCGCGCAATACTGAAAAAGCCCTGCTGATAGCGAACCTGCCCCCGGCCATTGCAGGACCGGCAGGTGATGGGCGCTTTACCGGGCGCCGCTCCGGAGGCTTTGCACTCTTCGCAGCTTTCATGGCGGCGTACCGTGACCGTGGTCTCGATGCCAAAGACGGCTTCTTCAAATTCCAGAGTGATATCTTCGCGCAAGTCGGCGCCGCGCTGAGTGCGGCTGCGCTTGCGGGTTCCGCCACCAAAGATCTCGCCGAGGCCAAAGAAGTCTCCGAAAATGTCGCCCAGATCGGTGACATCGAAGCCTTGTGCTCCGCCGCCACCACCGAAGCCAGCATGACCAAAACGGTCGTATACGGCGCGCTTCTCGCCATCCGCCAGGACGGCATACGCTTCGCTACACTCTTTGAATTTCTCTTCCGCGTCAGGATTGTTGGGATTGCGGTCGGGATGAAACTGTAGCGCCAGCTTGCGATAGGCACTCTTGATTTCCTGCTCGGAGGCGGCGCGGGCGACGCCCAGCACCTCATAGTAATCGCGTTTTCCGTTACTGGTCAGAATGGCTTTCCAAATCCTTTCCGGGGTTGCGATGAGTTCAATGCTTGGGGTTGTTTGCGACCTTCACCATCGAGGGGCGCAACAGGCGGTCTTTCAATTTGTAGCCACGCTGCAGCTCTTCGAGTACATGATGATCCTTGGCATCCCTGGTGTCTACCATTTCAATGGCCTGGTGAAGATGGGGATCAAAGGGTTCACCCTTGGCCGCAATGGGACGCAGCCCCAGCTTCACCAGCGCGTCCTGCAGCTGCTTGTAGATGAGCTCGACTCCTCCACGAAATTCTGACCGGTCACCTGCACTGGTCTGCAGCGCACGCTCGAAACTGTCCAGCGTGGGCAGAAGCTCTTTTACCGCATCGGCCAGGGCATACTCGCGGAAGTCCTGTTGCTCGCGGGCGGCACGTTTGCGCGCGTTTTCGAATTCGGCCTGCAGACGAGCCAGGCGGTCGACCAGCGTGTCGCGCTCGGCCTTTAGCTTGTCGAACTCTGCTCCTCGAAGAACCTGTGGCTGCGCACCTGCAGAAACGCCGTCCTCGCGGGCGTCGTCATCCCCAGGTGGCAGTTCGTGTTCCGTATCCAGTTCGGTCGGGTCGGGTTTTCCGTTTCCTCTTGCCATAGCAATCACTCAGATTCGTTCAATATCTTGTCAAAGAGACGCGCGATGTAGGAAACCGCGGTCATGGTGTGCTGGTAATCGATGCGCGTGGGCCCGATCACGGCCAGCGATCCCATAACGTCATCGCCCACACGCGCGGGAGCACCGATAAGCACGAAGTTCCGCATGGAAGGCAGAGCTTCGTCGAGCCCGATCACCACTCGTACCGCTTCCTGTTTGGCGTCGAGGTAGGCGCCCAGCAACTCGACAATTTTTTGCTTTTCTTCCAACGTTTGCAGTAGCTGCTGCAATCGTTTCCGATCCTGCTCGCCGGTTACAAGATTTGATGCTCCTTCCACGAAAACGACTTGCGCGTTCTCGTCCGCCGCCAGTGCGCCCTGCCGGTAAAGTTGTTCCAACGAGGTCATCAAACGATCATATTCGCTGCGCTCCTGCTCCAGGCGGCGGGCCAGCTCAATCCGCATCGCCTCCATAGTCCAACCGCGAAAATTCTCGTTAATGAAGCGCGCCGCCGCGTCGAGGTCGGCTTGCGGAAGATCCAGACGCAGGACTCGATCCCGTACCAGACCGGATCGCGTCACCAGCACTGCCAGAACCTTCTGATCGCCGAGCCGGGAAAAATACACGTGCTCGAGGGCATTCTTTGGCCCACCGATCGCCACGGTAATGCCCACGTTGTGCGAGATCAGGGAGAGCACGTGCGAAGTGCGCTCCATAAACTCCTGCACGTCAGAAATACCGTGAAGCGATTCCTGGATCATCCCCTGGTCTTCCTGGGAAAGGCTGGCCTTCCCCGTAAGTTGCTCAACATAATAGCGATAGGCTTCCGTGCTGGGAACCCGGCCGGCGGAAGTATGGGGTTGCTCGAGGAATCCGGCATCGGCCAGATCGGCCATAACATTGCGGATTGTGGCTGGACTCAGCCCTTCCTTATTTGAGCGTGCCAAGGTACGCGAACCTACCGGGTCCCCAGTGGCAATAAAGGTCTCCACAATGGCGGTCAGTATTTCGCGCTCGCGCTCCCCAATGGTTGGGCCTGATGGCATGATTAAGTACTTTTAACCCAGCGACTTAGATAGTGGCGACCAACAATACCCCAGTCTTGATTCTAGGAACCCTCGCCGCCCCTGTCAAGCATTGGCACTCTCGACGTTGGAATGCTAATCCTTGACCTGGTTCCCAGTCTGCCTTAGCTTAATCCGACTTCCTCCATGACGCACATAACAAAGGTAAGCGCTTCCTGCTCCCGGCGAAGGCTGCTGAAGATTGCTGCCGCTGTTGGCGGGACAAGCACTCTTACCGGCGGCTTCCCTTTCCTGAAATTCGCTTCTGCGAATATGCTCGGGCAAGCTGAAGCCGAGACCCCAGTCAATGATCAAGTCAAAGAAATGACCTCCAAAGGAACGACACAACCAAAAGCTCACATCGCGGTGATTGGCGCAGGCGCATTTGGCGGATGGACTGCCCTATATCTTCTCCGCCGCGGGGCGCAAGTGACTTTGCTAGATGCCTGGGGCCCGGGCAACTCCCGCGCTTCATCGGGCGGCGAGACTCGAGTGATTCGCGGGACCTATGGTCCGAACCAGCCTTATACGAAGATGGCGGCGCGCGCTACGCAATTGTGGAAAGAGAACGAGCAGCGCTGGAACCTGAAACTCATGCACCAGACCGGAGTGCTCTGGATGGTTGCCGCCGGGGATGATCAGTTCGAGCGCGGATCCTTGCCTGCGCTCCGTGAAGCCGGGATTGCCTGTCAGCAACTTTCCCTCCAGGAGCTCGCAGCTCGCTGGCCGCAGATTAATCTGGAAGGCGTGCACTGGGGTATCTACGAACCGGAGGGCGGATATCTTACGGCTCGAATTGCCTGCCAGGCGGTGCTTGACGGATTTCTTGCGGAGGGCGGCGAATACAAGTCCCTGGCAGTCACACCTGGCAATCTGGACAGCGACAAGTGGGACAGGCTGTTGCTCTCCGATGGCTCCGAGCTCACCGCCGATCAATATGTATTCGCGTGCGGTCCGTGGCTGGGAAAGCTCTTTCCGGAAGCGATTGGCGCACGCGTTCGCCCCACCCGGCAGGAGGTATTTTTCTTTGGCACTCCCGCCGGGGACGAGCGCTTCACCGACAAAAAGTTGCCGGTCTGGGCGGATCATCGCGATAGGTTCATTTATGGCATTCCCGGGAATCAAGGCCGGGGCTTCAAGGTAGCTGATGATACGCGCGGCCCGGAATTCGATCCCACATCCGGCAACCGAACCGTCAGTGCCGAAGGGCTTAAAAATATCCGTGATTACGTCGCCTTTCGTTTTCCCGGACTGAAAGACGCTCCGCTGCTCGAGGCGAGAGTCTGCCAGTATGAAAATAGCCCGGACAACAACTTCATCATCGACCGCCATCCTAAGCACGAAAATGTCTGGCTGTTAGGTGGGGGCTCTGGTCACGGCTTCAAGCACGGGCCGGCGCTGGGCGAAATGATGGCCGGCCTGGTGTTGGAGCACAAGAACCCGGATGTGTTGTTCCGGCTAGGCAGGTTCGGAAAGTAAAAGGAGAAGTACCATGGGAAGGCTCGAAGGCAAAATTGCAGTCATCACCGGAGCAACATCCGGTCTGGCTTTGGCTACAGCCAAACTCTTTGTCGCGGAAGGGGCGTACGTCTTTATTACGGGCAGACGCCAGGAGCAATTGGACAAGGCGGTCAAGGAAATCGGCAGGAACGTCACCGGCATCCAGGGAGACGCCGCCAGCCTGGCCGACCTTGACCGTCTCTACGCCAAGGTCAAGTCTGAGAAGGGACGGATTGATGTCCTCTACGCCAGCGCCGGCACCGGCGAATTCAATGTTCCCATCGGCTCGGTCACCGAGGCGGGCTTCGACAAAGTGTTCGACGTCAACGTTAAGGGTACGCTGTTCACCGTGCAGAAGGCCTTGCCACTGATGTCGGACGGCGGATCGATCCTCATGACCGGCTCCATCGCCAGCGTAAAAGGCTTCGGAGGCCTGGGTGTCTATAGTGCAAGCAAGGCCGCGATTCGTTCCTTTGCGCGCACGTGGACAGTGGAGCTGAAGGACCGGAAGATTCGCGTGAATGTCATTAGCCCGGGCACGATTGACACTGCCGTGTTTGTTGGAGTTCCGAAAGAAATCAAGGATCAGTTCGTTTCCGTAATTCCGATGGGCCGGATTGGCCAGTCAGAAGAAATTGCGAGGGCGGCACTTTTTCTGGCTTCGAACGACTCCAGCTTCGTCACCGGAATCGAGCTATTTGTCGATGGCGGCACGGCGCAGATCTGACAGCGTCCGAGCACTCGATAGCCGGATGCCCCCGGGTGCCCCATCCCTTTCGCGCCTTTTGCGAAAAGCTGGGTGACGGAAATCATCAGTCGCACGATTCACGTCGTTGAGAATCCCGACATCTGAGCTTTCTGAACGCACTCCGGCGCGGAACGCGCGCGCATGGAAACCCCGCAATCCACAAGTCCTGCTCTGTGCTCAGGATGAAAGCGGCGAAGGTTTACTGGATCTGGATTACGCTTTCTCCGGCGGTTGACTTGATTTCATCCACTCGAGCCACAACCTTGCGAGCGAAATCGTAAAGAGATTTTGCGGCAGAGGAATCCTCTCCGGCGAGAACCATGGGTTGGCCGCCGTCTCCGGCCTTGCGGATTGCGGGGTCAAGCTGGATGGCTCCGAGATAGGCCACGTCAAACTGGATCGCCGTTCTTTCCGCGCCTCCGCGGGAGAAAATGTCGGTCTCCTGGTGGCAGTGCGGGCAGACGAAGTAGCTCATATTCTCGACCACGCCCACGATGTCCACTTTCATCTGCCGGAACATTTCGATAGCCTTGCGCGCGTCCTGCAAAGAAACATCCGACGGCGTGGAAACCACGATGGCGCCGGTTAAGGGGACGGTCTGAATTAACGATAGTGCCACGTCTCCCGTGCCCGGTGGCAAATCCACCACCAAATAATCGAGTTCGCCCCATACCACCGAACCCAGAAACTGCTTGATGATGGAATGCAGCATGGGGCCGCGCCAGATCAGCGGTTTATCACCCGGGTTCAAAAATCCCACCGAGATGACCTTCAGGCCGTGAGCTTCGAGCGGCTCGATCCGATTGTCGCCAAGAACCTTTGGTTGCGCGCTGATGCCAAGCATTAAAGGCACGTTTGGACCATAAACGTCGGCGTCGAGTAAGCCGACCTTGTATCCCAGCTTGGAGAGGACGATAGCCAGATTGACGGCCAACGTCGTCTTCCCTACCCCACCCTTGCCAGAACCGACAGCGATGATAGCGCCCACACCAGGCAACGGCTGCGGAGACGGCGGTTGCGGTCCGGGACGCGGTGGATTTGGAGAACTCATACTGTGATTATACGTGAGGGAAGGTCTCAGCTTTCAGCTGTCAGCTCTCAGTGAGCGCTCGGCATTTTGGCAAATTGGCAATTAGCGCTTGGCAAATAGCATTTTGGTCTTCGTTTGTTGGATGGCCGCCGGTCAGCAGATGCCAAGTGCCAATTGCCAACTGCCAATTGCCAAGTGCCAACTGCTGTCTCCTCACACCGCCAAATAGCCGCCGTCGACAGGCAGCGCCGCGCCCGTCACCCAGGACGATTCATCGCTGGCCAGGTAGACGGCCAATCCGGCCATGTCTTCCGGTTGGCCGAGGCGTCCGATGGGGTGGACGCCAATTCGTTCGCGACGTACCGCATCCGGATCCGCGGCCTTGCTCATCACCATCGCGGTCAACTCAGTCTCCACAAAAGATGGGCAGATGGCGTTCACCCGGATGTTTTCGTGGCCATAGTCGATCGCCATGCACTTGGTAAGCAACAGCACCGCGCCTTTCGAGGCCGCGTAAGCGGCCCGGTTGCGCGCTCCGTTAATGCCAAGCACCGAGGCCACGTTGATGATCGAACCGCCGCCCGCCTTGCGCATATGCGGCAGTACCGCGCGCGAAAAGAGCCAGAGCCCGCGCACGTTGGTATTGAATGTCTCGTCCCATTGTTCTTCCGTAATTTGTTCAGCGCTTCCAGTGCGGAGAATTCCGGCATTGTTGAACAGGACATTGATTCCACCAAAGGCTTTCACTGTCTGTTCAATCACGCGTTCAATCCCGGCTGGCTTTGATACATCGGCGGATATGGCCAGAGCCGAACCTCGTGCCTCACGAGCTGCTTCCTCGACCCGGTCTTTGCGGCGGCCAACCAGGACAACGTGGGCGCCCTCGCCGATCATAGCGAGCGCGCACGCGCGGCCGATGCCGCTGCCGGCGCCGGTGACGATGATTATTTTGTTCTTTAGGCGCGAGCTCATAGTCAGGGGGGAATTTCAATGCCCGTCAGCGCGCTTGCGCTCCATCTCAAGCCGCCGGATCTCGCGTCTGCGCCCTGCATCCTCATAGCGGCGCCTTTGCTCATCGGTTTCAGGAACGACGGGCGGGACCGGCAGGTGATGACCAGCGGCATCCACCGCGACGAAGGTCAGGTAGGCAGAGCTTACGTGCTCGCAATGATCAAGGATGTAATTCTCCACCCAGACTTTCACTCCCACTTCCATGGAGGTGCGGTACACCCGATTCACTGACGAGCGCAGAATGACCAGGTCGCCCACCCGCACCGGAACCTTGAAGTCAAGATGATCGATGGAGGCAGTAACAACATAATTGCGCGAGTGACGGTAAGCCGCCATCGCGGCGGCAAGATCGATCCAGTGCATCAGTCGCCCGCCCAGCAATGAGCCCAGGGCGTTGGCATCGTTCGGCAGGACAAGCTCAGCCATCTCCGACTGAGAATCCCGCACTGGCCGGGGCATGGCAATATCTTCGCTCTGAGTCATAAGGTGGCGCCCGGCACGGAGTCGGTTGTGGCCGGCTGGATTCTCCGCTGCAGGTAGGCCTGAACGTAACATTCCAGCATTTTCTGGATTCGCAGATCGGGATGCCGAGAGACCCAATGGTTAAGGTCAACGTCATATTCCAGCGTGCCGTATTTGGCCGGGTGATGGCCCGCCTCGCACACAAACCAGAGGAGCAATCGTGAACCTTGATCGCGCGCGACCGAGAAGCGGACGGCATCGTAGTCACGCTGGATGGGCAGACGCGAACATTTCGAGGCATATCCCAGATTGCAGAATTCGCGCAGATCGTCCGGCTTGGGCTGGGCGCCTTCGTGGCCCGGGGCGGAGCACTGACCATCCCATCCGCCTCCTAAAGGCAATCGCGAAGGATGAAGCCACCCACCATCCAATTTCTGCAGTGGCATGAAAAAAGGGCAAGCCAAATTTGATTTCTCCGGATTCAGTGATGACCGTTGAGTGATGGACATTGTACTCATCTGAAAGAGGCAAGCCAAATCTGAAACACAGACCACAACAAGGATTACAAAAACTTCGACGCACACTTTTGCTCGCCGCAATTGTAGTAATCTCGTATGCAAGCGTGGCCTCAAGCCAGAAGCTAGAAGCCAGGAGCCAGAAGCTAACTTCCAGAAGCTTACTTACTTATGGATCGCGTCGCTCTCCTTACTGAAGTTCTTGCGCAGAATCCCGCGGATGCTTTCGCCCGCTATGGGCTGGCGATGGAATATTCAAAAACGGGCGAGGTCGAGCGGGCATTGGAAGAGTTCGGAAAGCTTCTGGCAAACCACCCTGATTACACTGCTGGATATTTCATGGCGGCGCAAACCCTGGCCAAGGCAGGTCGGATAGATGAGGCCAGGAACATGCTGACAGATGGCATTACGTCAGCAAAGAGAACCGGCAACGGCCACGCCCAGGCTGAGATGGAAGCCATGCTCTCGGACCTGGACTAAAGATGCGGGGCGGACGCCTCGCGGTAAAGCGACTTCTTATTCCACCGGGCGCGCCATCTTTACCATCACGCGTTCCACCAGTCCCGGAAATAACTGATAAACCTTGATTGCGGGATGCATGGTCCAGGGCACAATCACTTCCCGTTTCTGCTTCACGTAACCTCGGAACACGGCGCGAGCTACTCGCTCGGCGCTGATTCCGCGGACCGCGGACGGCCTTACTGTCTTGGCCTGGATACCCTTGATGGCATTCGCGCCGAAATCCGTTCGTACATAGCCCGGACACACTGTCAGCACGTTGATGCCGGAATATTTCAGTTCCACCCGGGCAGCCTTTCCGAAAGCATTCATGGCAAATTTGGTGGCGCTGTAGACCGCGTGAAACGGAAGTGGAATGTGACCCGCAACGCTTGAAATATTGATAATTGTTCCTGAACCCTGCGGCTTCATCACCGCCAGCGCGGCTTGCATACACGCAACCGTCCCGAAGAAATTGGTGTCAAAAGTCTCGCGGCAGAGAGTCATGTCCACATCTGCGACGGAATCCATCAGCCCGTGACCGGCGTTGTTAATCCAAACGTCGATCCGCCGGAAATGGTGCAGGGTGAGGCTGACGACGCGATCGATTTCCTCGCGGTTGCGGACGTCACAGGAAAGCGCCAGGGTCCGTTCGCTATGGTTGATGCGTTCGCGCGCCGCTTCAGCGCGCCCGGCATCGCGCGATAGCAGGACTACGCTTGCGCCCTTGTCGACAAAAGCTCTGGCAATCGCCTCGCCGATGCCCATCGAGGCGCCGGTCACCACCACCACTTTGCCGGAGACATCCATCTTGCTGGTGTTCATCTTGCTCGCACTCCGTCTCGCTTTGCAGCCATCGCGATAGACTCCGCCCTTTGCGGTCAAAATGCTTAGCCGCGGAGAACGTTCAAGGCTGCAAGGGGCGTCAAAGACCCGACAATTTTCCAGGCTTACCCGGAGGCCGTCAAGTCACGCGTGGGCGTACAATCGGGGAATCCCACCCGCGCCCGCCGGGAAATATTGGAGTTTCTGCGTGAGTCTTCTACCGCTGTTTCCGTTGGACCTGGTCTTGTTTCCAGGCACACCCCTGCCCCTGCACATCTTTGAACCGCGCTACAAAGAGATGATTTCCGAATGCTTAGACCTGAAAAAATCGTTTGGCGTCGTCCGGGCTAAAGAGGAAGGAGTCGCCGAGATCGGCTGCACCGCCGAGATCATCACCATCACCAAAAAATATTCCGACGGACGCATGGACATCGTGGCCCAGGGCCGGGAGCGCTTTGAGGTCATGCAGGTCAACCAGGAGCGCCCGTTTTTGCAGGCGGAGGTACTCTACCTGCAGGACGAACCGGTAAAAGCCAGTCCGGAGGAGATTGCGCAGGCGCTAACCCTTCAGGGCGAAATCGTGCGACTTGCCGGGTCTGACCCCCCAGACCGTCCTGGAGAAGACGCCGCGCAGCTCTCCTTCAACCTGGTTGGTCCCCTTCCTCTCGACCTGGATTTCAAGCAGACCTTGCTGGGAATGAAATCAGAATCGGAGCGCATGCAGGCGGTCATTTCCTACTTCGAAGCCATTTTGCCGAATCTGCGACGCACCGTCCAGGTGCGCCAACGGGCTGGAGGAAACGGCCACGTCCATTGATCGGAAAAGGTGTTAGCAGGAACATCTCGTGTGAGCACGGGCGCCCCCGCCCGTGCGGGCGATCGCAAGCTCGCCAGAGCTGGACGGCCGTGAAGCAATCAAATTAGTAAGAAAGGACGGCCTGAAAGCCTTCGCCGTCCATGCCACTATCGTTACCTGAAAATTTCCCGTTACCAATCCAAAAATACGCTGCGAAGGCAAGACGCTGGCATGGGTTCGACAGCGTATAATCCGAGTCAGACGCTGTTTCTTTGGGGGTTCCCATCATGAGTCTGCCGCGCACGCTCGGCGAATTACGCCATAGTCCTTTTAGCGAACAACGGCTCACTGCCAGGCGCGTAAAGGACGAAATGCGCGACAACCTGATCGTAAAACTCCGCCAGGGCGGCTCTATTTTTCCCGGCATCGTCGGATACGATGACACCGTCGTGCCCCAGATCGTCAACGCCATTCTCTCGCGCCATAATTTCATACTGCTCGGCCTGCGCGGCCAGGCGAAAAGCCGCATCCTGCGCGCGCTAACTTCGTTGCTTGACGGGCAGGTGCCCTACGTCGCTGGTTGCGAAATCCATGACAATCCGTACGCGCCCATTTGCCGCCGCTGCCGGGATGAGATCGCGAAACTGGGCGACAATACTCCGATTGCATACCTCACCCCCGATGAGCGCTACGTAGAAAAACTGGCGACGCCCGATGTCACGATTGCCGACCTGATCGGCGATATCGATCCCATCAAGGCGGCACGCGGCGGACACGAACTCAGCAGTGAATTCACCGTGCACTACGGGCTGCTGCCGCGCGCCAATCACGGTATTTTCGCCATCAATGAACTGCCTGACCTCGCGGGAAAAATTCAAGTTGGCCTGTTCAATATCATGCAGGAAGGCGATGTTCAAATTAAGGGATATCCCATCCGCCTGCCGCTCGACGTTGCCCTGGTGTTCAGCGCCAACCCGGAAGACTACACGGCGCGCGGCAAGATCATCACGCCTCTGAAAGACCGTATCGGATCGGAAATTCGAACACACTATCCGGCCACGATTGAAGAAGGCATGACCATTACCGCCCAGGAATCCTGGACCCAGCGCGACGGATACAAACTGCAAGTGCCCAAGTATGTCCTGGAAGTCATTGAGCGCATCGCCTTCGCGGCCCGCGAGGACAAAAAAATCGATAAGCGCTCCGGCGTGAGCCAGCGACTGCCCATTTCGTGCATGGAGAATGTAATTTCGAATGCCGAACGCCGCGCCATCCATCAGGAGGAGAAGTTGGTGGTGCCGCGGATCGCCGACATTTACGCTGCCATGCCCGCCATCACCGGCAAGCTGGAACTGGAGTACGAAGGGGAGATGAAAGGCGCCGATCACGTGAGCCGCGAACTGATCCGTACTGCCGTGGCCAAAACCCACGACGGGTATTTCAAAGGCACCGACATGCAGCAGATCGTGCAGTGGTTCGACATGGGCGGAGAGATCCAGTTGGCCGACACCGCAGGCTCCTCCGATTCCCTGTCGTCGCTGCGCGGCATCCAGGGCTTGATGGAGAAGACGGTCAAGCTCGGCGTCGGCCCCAAGGACAGCCCGGAAGTACAGGTGTCGGCGGCCGAATTTATTCTGGAAGGCCTGCACGCGCACAAGCGCATCGGCCGCAACGAGGAGCGAGTCTTCACCGCGGGAGAGAAGCAGCCGAAACCGGCCGAAAAACCTTTTGAGCGGGAAGAACTGCCGTTTCGAGGGCGCAGACCTTACAACTAGCCTTCAGTCATCGGTCTTCAGTCGTTACCAAGACTAAGCCGATGCTTTGCTGACGACTGAAGACCGACGACTGAAGACTGATTTCTATGAAACGCATCCGTTACAGCAAATACGTTCCCGACCCAGCCGGCGATATGGGCATCGAGGATTTGCTCAGCGCGCTTTCTGACTATTTGCTGCAGAGCGGGTTCCAGAACTACATGTATTACGACCTGCCGGGTGGCGAGCAAACCCTGGATGACCTGCGCCGCGCGATCGAACAGGCACTACTCGACGGAGACCTGCTGGACGAGGAAATGCGCGAGCGGATGCGACAGATGCAGATGGACGGCACTCTGGATGAACTCATCGAACAACTGCTGGAGCGCATGGAGCAGGAAGACTACATCAGCGTCGATGAACCTCACGATCCTTCGCGGCAACCGAGCGTTGGAGGCCAATCCGGTGAGGGTCAACAAGCCAAGTTTGAAATTACCGACAAAAGTCTGGACTTCCTCGGCTTCAAGACGCTGCGCGACCTGATGGGATCGCTGGGCAAATCCAGCTTCGGCCGCCACGACACGCGGGACCTGGCTACCGGCGTCGAAGCCAGCGGAGCTTCGCGGACTTACGAATTTGGCGACACTCTGAACCTCGACATTACGGCCACACTCTCCAACGCCATCCAGCGCGAAGGTCTCAAGTTGCCGCTGAACATCGAATACTCCGACTTGCAGGTGCATCAGTGCGAGTACCAGTCCTCCTGCGCGACCGTGCTCATGCTCGATTGCTCGCATTCCATGATCCTTTATGGCGAGGACCGATTCACTCCGGCCAAGAGAGTGGCCATGGCGCTTTCGCATTTGATACGCACTCAATATCCCGGCGACTCGCTATCGCTGATTCTGTTTCATGATTCAGCCGAAGAAGTTCCCTTGTCGCAACTGGCGCGGGTGAAGGTTGGTCCTTATTACACCAATACGCGAGAAGGTTTGCGGCTGGCGCAGCGAATCCTACAGCGGCAGCGCAAGGATATGAAGCAGATCGTGATGATCACCGATGGCAAACCGTCCGCTTTGACTCTCGAGGACGGTCGCATCTACAAGAACGCCTTCGGCCTCGACCCGCTGGTTGTCAGTCAGACGTTAGAAGAAGTGTCGAAGTGCAAGCGGGCCGGAGTCATGATCAACACCTTTATGCTGGCGTCAGATTACGGGTTGGTACAGTTCGTACAGAAAGTGACTGAGATGTGCCGGGGCAAAGCCTACTTCACCACGCCTTACACGCTGGGGCAGTATCTACTGATGGATTACATGTCGCGGAAGACGAAGACCATTCATTGAGGCGTAGATGCAGATGGCCACGCCTCCAAAACCGAGTCAGCCGAAACCGAAGGTCAGGCACCTTTTCAAAACCGCTGCCGAGACGGGCGCTGGCGGCAACGTAGTGCTGAACTTCACCAGAAGGCCAAGACAAGAACTCGCCTTGATAGGTGATGAGTATCACCGAGCGGGCCGTGCACTCGTCGATCGGTTCGGAGTGGGCGGAGCATACTAGCGACTTAGAAGCATATCCAATAGTATTTCTCTATAGACATGCAATCGAGCTGCTCCTCAAGGGCATACTTACTATCGGCGATGATCTGGCCGGGCTCCTAGATGACGAATCAATCAGGACAGCCAATCCGTATCAAGATCACTCACTCGCAAGACATCTCCCGAAAATCAGGGCCATTTTTGAAGCTGTCGGGTGGAAGCATGCTTTCGAAACGGCAGGCATGAGCTCGGATCAATTCGGACAATCATTTGTGAATTTGATGAGTTTGACGGCAGCTCATTTGCCTTCCGCTATTCCATGAAGAAGGATGGCAGCGCTTCAATCTCCGAAAGTCACTTTACGCTCTCACCGAAGCAGTTCGCAGAAACGTTAGACCCAATTCTGGGTATCCTCTCCGGTGCGTGCATGGGACTTGAGGAATACCGCCAGATGATCGGTGACGCAAGAGCCGAAATAGAAGATCAGGCAGCGGAGAGCTACGCCGCAGACCACTACGAAGATTGCAGTGGCCTGTACTCAGATTATTATTCAGAATATTACGATTTGGAAGACTGACGATCCAACGTCACTTATGTAGACTGACGTCGCTGAATACGATTCACAAGGTTGGTTACAGTTTTACTGAGGTTTTCAGTTCCTTCTCTCTGATGCTCGTTCCTGATTTTCGCGAGTAGTTGATGCAACTCATCGGACGGCTGATTTATGTTGTCGGGAGTGAACACCTGAATCCACCTGCCACAATACCAAGCCTCCACCCTGAGGCCCCAGTCCGGAAGTAAGTCTCTAATTCTGATAAAGAGCATCCTTGCGTTCGTCGAGATTGGTAGCATCCCAGAGAACATATGCCATTCGTCCCAAGGGTATTGGGTCCTCGGTTCGAGACTGCGAGACGTAGAAGTCACGCCCTCGTCAGTTGGCGCGATATCGCCAGCCCCGGATACCCTGATCATTCGTGTACGGGCCGCTGGATGTGATCTGAAGATTGCATTCGTCTTTCAAAATCAGAGCAAATTTTCTCGCGACCAAATGAATCCATGCCATGCAGCTTCACCGATCAACAGGGACTTCGAGGGTCTGGGAGGAGAGCATACACGTTCCAGGACTCGGTGAAATGGCCCAAATGAAGCCATCCATCTAGCCCTTGTTTTTTCCCGAAATGGCCCGCACACGCGGAATTTGTGCGATCTGTCACAGAAAGACGCGCCACCGCGTGCATAGAATCACCAGCGTGGCAGGCGCGGCTTCGGAGGACACTCCCGGTGTGGGTACTGGGCACGCTTGCCAAGCGTTGGACGGCTGCTTGCAGCCTGAGGGGTTCGATTCCCCTGTCCTCCGCACGACCGTCCAACTAATTTGGACCTCGACGCCCATGCGCGACCCCAGGGTATCTTGACTTCCGCTTTGTAGCGCGGTAGCCTCAAGTTGCTTGGCAAGCGTGCCCAGATTTCCGGCACCGAGAGTTCGTAAAAAGCCCCGCGCAGATACGGGGCTTTTCGATTGCCTCGCACTCGGTGCTCAAACTAGCCCTTTGTAATTTCTCCTACCGCCCTCCACGCGTGATCGATGGCGCAGTCCGTATAGGCATAGGCGCCGGCGTCGGCGTTCGCAATGGCGATCCGTCCAAAGGGCTTGCGCGCTACCTCGCAAGGTGTTTCTCCACCTTCCAGCCAGAACTTGTCCCAGAGCGAGCTGTATTCGTAGGCGTAACCGTGTGGCCAGCGATTTACCGTGATCGCAGTAATGTCCGTCGCCGGTTCAAATCCTCCTGGGCCCAGCACACGTGCCAACTGCTCGCGGATATTTCGCTCCATGGTTTCAAAAGTCGTATTGAAAAGCTCGATGCGGCCGAGAACGTGCTGCTGGCGCGCTGGCAGTCCGGGCTTGCCCGGAGTCTTCATCATGTGTACGACGATCGGATCCTCCGGCCGGCGCGAGCACTCGTAGCCTCCAATACTCACCGGCTGGTCAAGGTTCATATAGGAGTGGTAACCGCCGGGAGCGTAAATCGCGTTGGCCCCCAGCTTCTGAAACGCCTTCCAGTTTCGCAAAGCAACGTTGGTATAGAGCAGCGGAACTTTCGCCGCGGATGCAAGCGCTTCTCTTTGCTTATCCGGCAACTGCTCGCAAATGTAAGGGATCACCACATGCCAGCAAGCCAGAATGCAATGCGAAGCACCAACCATGTATACCTTGCCGCCGCGGGCGTATGAGATCTCCACTTCTTTCGAACTGGAAGGGTCACCCCGATGCTTCACTCGTACGGCAGTGCTGTTCAAGCGGATACGAACCGCTGAATCTTTCTGATCCAGATTTGCATAGTTGGCGCGCGCCAGAACCACATCGGTCGCCGACCGGCCGGGAATCGCCTCCGGAATCAAGCGGCGCACCAGCAGGCGCGCAATAGAAGCGTTGCCGTCCGGAAAGTGAAAGAAGTACTTCTCTGCTTCTTCGTTTGGGATGGCATCGCGGTTCATGCCTTTTCCGGGAGCCCGATCCAGATTCATGCCGGCAAAGCCGGGCGCTCCCAGCCCCCATGCGTCCTGCGCCGCAACCGCGTCGAACCCTACCCCGAAAAGGGGTTGCGGCATGGCTTGAAACAGTTTCACAACCTCCGGGCTGACTTTGACCAAGTCGGCAAGAAAAGCGTTGTAACTCATGCGGGCAAGGCGGGCTTTTTTCTCGTCTGAGGTCAGACCCGGCAGGTAGTCTTTTTTCTCAGTAAGTAGATGGACATAGTCAGCTTTGGCTTGTTCGGACAGAGAAGCCTCTCTTAAGAACAGCTCCAGCGCGTGGGCGCGGGTGCTGTCGTTCTCGCTCTCTCCCCCAACGTGCGGCAGGGGATTGGTGGCGAGTGAGTCCGCGCCGAACGCCTCCTTATCCAGAAAAATCTTCGGGCCCAGGCCGAACGAGCGGTAGAGGTCTTTCGAGACATACCTTCGATAGGAGGGGACATCAATACCCAGTTCTTCGATCAGCCCCTTCGCCACAGCGCTATACGGAGCCGGGCTCTCGATGGAAAATGTTCCGCCAAAGCCCAGCATGGTCCGCTGGCCTGAGTGGAACTCGTTGCGCTTGGCGTGTCCGCCAAAGTCGTCATGATTGTCGAGGATGAGAATGCGCGCCCTCGGCCCGGCAGATTTGCGGAAGAAATGGGCGGCGGAGAGGCCGCTGATGCCCCCACCGACGATGACCAGGTCATAGTGCTCGCGTGTATCGACCGGCGTTCCTGCATGATCCCAGAAATTTCCGTCGCGCAGGCTATGAGCGGCATCAAACGAACCCGGATGACTGCCGCGCAAGCCGGTCAGAGCCGGGGGGTAATAGTCCGGCGATTTTTCCGGTTCGTCGGGAACAGCGGCAGCCGCAAGCAGATCAGAAGGAAGAATCGCAGCGCCGACGGCGATGGCGACTCCATTCAGAAAATCACGCCGCGTGATTCCACGGCGCATTCCCAACTCTCGATCTTTCCAATCGTTCACGGGGTCCTTAGAAACAGCTGCCGAGCTTTTCTCGGAGGGGCAGACACGCGTCTTACCGTGGCTGTTGCCGCTTGCTTAAATGTTCTCTGCTTTCTTCACCGCTGATTCTGCTCCCAGAAATCCGATGCGGCTGTGGGTGCCGTCACAAAATGGTTTGGTTACCGATCCGCCGCAACGGCAGAGAGAAAACGCCGGCTTCCCCGTCAGGTCATATTTATTGCCGTCGGCATCGACTAATTCGATCACGCCTTCAGGATCCTCCACCCGGTACGGACCGTTCTTTCGAACCGTAATTTTGACCGCTGCCATGAGGCCTCCCAGAACTGTCTTTGAGTTTCTGAATTTCTCTAAATTGAAGATAGCAGCTTTTGAAGGGGTAGTCGTCAGTCGTCGGTCGTCGGTCGTCGGCAAAACATTCGCAATTCTTGCTGGCGACTGAAGACCGACGACTGACGACTAGAAGGAAAGCTTCTACGCTGCCGCTCGCCTCATCCCCAGCAGGCTGCGGTAAAGGTCCAGATATTGATCAATCATACGTTTGGAAGTAAAGCACTCACGCGCGCGTTGAAAAGCGCGATTCGCATAAGTGCGGCACAGGTCCCGCTGTCCACTGAGGCGGCGAATCGCAGACGCCAGACTGGCTGCATCATTGGCGTGGAAATAGAGGACGGCGTCACCCCATATCTCGCGGTTGGCGGGAATGTCGTTGGCCACAATGGCACAACGCGAGAACGCAGCTTCCAGCGCCGCCATGTCGAACGGTTCGTAACGCGAGGTTGCCGCATAAATCGAAGCCCGGCTGTAGAGCGAGCGCAACTGGGCTTCGGTTTGTGGACCCTTGAGCGCGACATTCATCTCATCCACTGAAAGTTTTACGTCCGTGCGAATTGGAATCCTGATGGGACCATGCACGGGCATGTCCGCTCCCACGATGCAGACGGGAAGGGGATGGCAGTGCTGAGTGAGCAGCGAAACCTGCTTGCCTGCATCCAGCAACCGGCCCACGGCCAGCACCGAATCATCCTTGCCCACATAAGGATTGAAGAAAATCGGATTGCGTCCGTTATAGATCACCGTGTCGTGTCCCGCCCGGGCATAGCATTCGCGGACGGTGTCCCGCATCCAGATCGAAGGAGCGACTACGACGCTGGCCAGCGCCAGCCCTCGCGTGACCACTTCCCGATACCAACGCAGCCACTGATCTTCCTTGGGCTCGCGACCGTGTACTGCCTTCCACCATGTGATCAGGTCGCCATGCGCCACCACGACTCGAGGCACGGCCACCGGAAGACTGCCATAGCACAACTGGTTCAGATGAAGCAGATCAGGTTTCAGCTCTTTGACCAGCGCTGTGAGATAGGCGGATGACTCCACCAGATCCTGCTGGCCTTCCTCCATCCAGTCCAGACGAAAGGCGGTGGGACGGTATTCCAGACCATGCAGGTGATCCATCCACATCGTCTGCTGCGGCAGCGGTATTTCGCCGAAGCTGACCAGAGTTACGCGCATTCCGCGACCTACCAGCCCGGCGACAAGTTCGCGGGTATAGGTCCAATTGCCGCTGAGAGTATCTGAAGTGACCAGAACGTGCACGAGTTTCCCCTGGGAGAGCGCGGCCAGCCGTGAGAGAACGGCGATCCCACGCTCATGACTGCTGCGTTATTGTAGTGCCGGAAAGGAAATACTGGAACGATTTTCGCCGGGACCGGCGCGGCGTGCGCAAAATGTTGCACACGGAAGCTGTCTCGGACAGGCAGTTTCCTGAATTTCTTGTAGTCTAGCGCTGCTTACAGGCGACGAGGGGACGTTCACCCGGGTAGGACGGGGTAATCCGTTTGTCGCCGCAAAACCGCGGCTGTTAGCGCTCGGTGTGGTTTTACTTCCCAATCGCGGTTTTTATGATGTCAGTCAGCAGTCCTCAATTTTGAGGCGCAATTGCTGAGTCAACTCGGAAACAACTCGCATCCTGGCCTCGGCCGCACTCTGAAGATTTGGAACTTGCAGCGCCATTTCACATGACAGCAGGAGTGCAGTGACCGTACTTTTAAGCTCGTTTCGCACGGCTTGCTGAACTTGTTGCCGCATGAGGAGAACTTCCCTCTTGTGACGATGCAGAGCCGCCCGCAATTCGCGCGCGATCCGATCCATACCGCTGATTGCGAAGTTTACGTGCACCGGGATGGCTGTCCCGATGTGTTCCAGCAACATATCGCTTTCGACTGGCTCGGTCTCGAGGAATGCCTGGTCAATGAGAACCGCCACGTATTCCTGTGCACGTAACTGACCCAGCGCTTGGGACAGGGTTGCCGCCACCTGCGTTTCTTCCGAGGTGACTTGCTGAATCGCCTGCGCACAGCCCCGGGCTTTGGCAGAAGGCGTAATGACAAGCAGCATGGAAATATCTCCTGCACGTTCCCAGCCATGACCGGGCCGCTGAAAACAGACGAGGTTAGCAGGCGGTTCTCACTGGCCCTTCCCACGGCGGGAAGCCTATACAGAGTCATGAGCAGGATCGGGAACCGCACTTCTGCTGATATCGCCCCTGAACGCCCACATTAATCTCCTGCGCGGACGCGCGAGTCGACCGTCCTGGATGGTATTGTTTCCTGGTTCAACCGCGAGGAATCGAATGAGCAGCGCACTGACACGTCGTGATGCCCTCAAGCTGGGAACAAGTGCAGTCATTTCGGCGGCCGCCATTCCACTGTTGTCGTCTCCGTCAGAAAGCCAACCTACCGCTGGCGGCGCGTCGAATTTGGCGCTCGATGCGCAGGCTGCATCCCAAAATTCTTCAGACGAAATTTGTTTCATGCGAACGGTCGACATTATGGACGCGATTCGCAGGAAAAAACTCTCAGCCCGGGAGCTTATACAGGCGCACCTCAGACAGATCAAGCGCGTCAACCCAAAGGTCAACGCAATTGTCACACTCATTCCGGAAGACCAACTCATGGCGCAGGCTGCGGCGGCCGACGAGGCCCTGGCACACGGCAAATGGCTCGGCCCGCTGCACGGACTGCCGGTCGGGGTAAAAGACCTGCACGAGACCAACGGCATCCGAACAACTTTCGGCTCGCCTCTCCACAAGAACTTCGTACCGGACTTCGATTGCCGGCTCGTGCAAAGGGAAAAAGAAGCGGGAGCAATCGTAATTGGCAAGACAAACGTGCCTGAATTTGGCCTGGGCTCGCAAACCTTCAATCCTGTGTTTGGCCCTACCCACAATCCTTACGACCTGAGCAAGACTTGCGGCGGAAGCACCGGCGGCGGTGCGGTCGCCGTCGCGTGCGGAATGGTTCCCCTGGCCGATGGCAGCGACATGGGTGGCTCGCTCCGCAACCCTCCCAACTTCTGCAACGTGGTCGGCATCCGTCCGTCGCCCGGACGCGTTCCCGATATTCCCACTCAACTGGGTTGGTTTACGCTGTCGGTTCCCGGGCCCGTGGCTCGCAACGTTACCGATTGCGCTTTCTTTCTGAGCGTGCTCGCCGGCTTCGACCGGGACTCGCCCATCTCCATCGACCAACCCGGCACTCAGTTCGCCCAGCCTCTTGGGAACCGCAGTTTCAAGGGCGTGCGTGTCGCCATGTTCAAGGATCTCGGGCTACCGTGGGACCCCGAAGTCAAAAGCGCGGTGCAGGCACAGCACAAAGTCTTCGAGTCACTGGGATGCACAGTCGTGGATGCGGAACCTGATTTTAGTGACGCCAACGAATCCTTTCTGGCATGGCGGCACTGGTCGGTAGAACGTTCCTTTGGAGACATGCTGGCGACACAGGGCGACCAGTTTAACCAGTACATCCACTGGCATGTTGAAGAAGGCCGCAAACTGACGGGCCCTTATCTCTCCCGAGTGGAGGCGAAACGGACCGCACTCTACCGGCGACTGTGCGGATTCAAGGGAGAGTATGACTTTTTCATTTTGCCGGTGAACCAGGTGCTCCCGTTCGACGTGAACACGCACTACCCGACCGAAATTGCGGGAGTAAAAATGGAAAACTACATTGCCTGGATGAAATCCGCCTACTACATATCAATCGCAGGCAATCCCGCGATGTCAGTTCCCTGCGCGTTTTCCGCCAGCGGTCTTCCGATCGGGATTCAGATCGTTGGCCGCCACCATGACGACTGGGGCGTCCTGCAACTGGCTTACGTCTTCGAGCAGGCCACCAACATCGGCAGTCGCCGTCCGGGCGTGGCAATGTCGCCTCAGAGCGCAGTATGAGTTCTAGTCCTGGGCGACGTACTCTTTCAGCTTGCGATAGAGTGTGGTCTTGCCGATGCCCAGCATTCTTGCCGCCATCAGTTTGTCTCCGTTCAATTGCGCAATCGTGCTCAGGATGGTCTGCTTCTCCAGTTCGGCCATGGGCAGGATTTTGGAATTTCCGTTGCCATCGCTGGCGACGTGGCCGGGAACGCCATGGATGGCGCTGGGCAGGTCCCCCACCTGAATCACCGGCCCGGAAGTGAAAGCGCAGGCCCGCTCCAGGCAGTTCTCAAGTTCACGCACATTTCCCGGCCAATCATAGGCCAGCAAAGCTTTCATGGCAGCATCGTTGAGAACCCTGTCACGACCCGATGCCCGCGACAACCGTTCCAGGAAATAACCACTCAGTAATGGAATATCCTGACGGCGCTCGCGCAGCGGCGGGATTTTCAAACTCAACACGTTGAGCCGGAAGTAAAGATCCCTGCGAAAAGTTCCCTGGGCCACAGCCTGCTCCAGATCGCGATTAGTTGCGGCCAGAATTCTCACGTTGATCTGGACTCGTTTGGTACTGCCCACCGGACGAATCTCCCGCTCCTGGATCGACCGCAGCAGCTTGGCTTGAAGGTCCACGGGAAGTTCCCCCACTTCGTCCAGAAACACGGTGCCGCCCTCCGCGATAGCTAGCAAGCCGTCCCGGGATTGCACCGCCCCGGTGAATGCGCTTTGACATAGCCAAACAATTCGCTTTCGATCAGGGTGGGGACAAGCGAGGAGGGTTCCGACGGCATAAACCACCAAGGACACGAAGGTCCACAAAGTAAAACCAAGTGGCCTCCTTCGTGCACCTTCGGTCCTTTGTGGTTCATCGATGTGGTTTATAGATGAGGGCGAGGGCGACGGCGACGTGGGGATTCGTTCAATCTGAGCCGCCACTTTCCTGCGGAATGAGCTAGCAGCAAGTAGCTAGCAACTGGAGGCCCTTCAGATTCGCGACCAGAGGAAATTCAGTTTAAAGGGGCAGCGACCGTGCCAGTCTAAAGATCAGACGCCGGTCCGATGCGACTCCTACATCCATGTTCTCGGTCGCGTAAGCAGCGCCGGCCGAGGCTCCGAGCAGCGTACCTTTGCGGTTTGCCGCTAGGCCGCCTGTAGACGCAAGGCTGATCGAGCCTTGCCCGCTCGACACTCCGCTGATCACCGTGGCGTTGCGCTTTTCATGCGAGCCGCGTTTCACAAATATGCTCGAGGTTTGTATAGCAATGACCTGACCGTTGATGGAGATACCCGTCAGAGCCAGGCGCATGTAACCCGCATCGTCAAACTGGCCCGAGGCTCTGGCATCCAGAACCGTGCCAGCGAGTATCGCGCCCCGCGGAGCAATGGTTTGTCCGCGGACGATGATGGGTTCCTCGAGCAGTGCCTCGAAGGCGTCGCCGGATCGGGACGTTGCGCTGGACAGTGGCGTCTTCAAATGGACCGCCAGCGAGGTCCCGGCCGGGATTGCAGTGGGCATCAGAGAACCGGTCGGTGAAATTCCAGCTTTGTCCGAGGTAGCTTCGAATGGCAAACGCTGATCTGTGGTTGCATTCGTTTCGATAGTTGGCATGCCCTCGTGTTGTGAACATCCCACAAGAGCAAAGCTGACTATCACCAAGCCAAATAGCGTGGCGCCCCGCCACCTACCACCCGACGACTTCATAAGACAATCCTGCCGTGTACTGCCGCTTCCTGACAAGTCGCAAGAGGGATGCCATTGTCGAAAGCCGATTTATCAGCGAGTTACTGAACAGAGGGTTGATGACCGTGTACTTATTGCCGGTATTATATCGCCAACCCGGGGCTTGTGCGGGGCGGCAAAATAAGGAGGTAGTTGATCGGTTCGAGCAAATGCCTGCGCGGTCGTCACCTGACCCATGAACCACCAAGGACACGAAGGGACACGAAGGCGGCTTCTTGGTTTTACTTCTTGGATCTTCGTGTCCTTGGTGGTTTATGCCTTTACGCGACTTCAGTCCCGAAGGGCCTCTGCAAACGCTCGTTGAGGTATACTCGTTCGCTTTCTGGAACGCCCGCTCTATAAAGCCATACACGCGAGGAAATACTGTGAACGAGCACCCGTCGCCGGAATCTATTTTGCAAGTGGGCTTGGGATTTTGGCCCTCGAAGGTCCTGTTAAGCGCTGTGGAAATGGAGTTGTTCACCGATTTGGCCAAGGGTCCGCAGTCCCTGGAGAGCATACAGGGGCGGCTAGGGCTGCATCCGCGCTCCGCCCGCGATTTCCTGGACAGCCTGGTCGCACTGGGATTTCTGCTGCGTGCCGGCGGCAGGTATTCCAACACTCCGGCCACCGACGCCTTCCTCGACAAACAGAAGCCCGCCTACATCGGCGGCATCCTCGAAATGGCAAACCTTCGCCTCTACGGCTTCTGGAACCACCTCACCGAAGCACTACGAACAGGCCTGCCGCAGAACGAAGCCCGCAGCGGCGATGTGCCTATGTTTGAAGCTCTGTACGCGGATCCTGCGCGCCTCAAATCGTTTCTCGCTGCGATGACCGGCATCAGCCATGGCGCAAATTTGGCCATTGCCTCGAAATTTCCATGGGCCGGCTACAAGACCTTCGCCGACGTCGGCACGGCACAAGGCGATCTAGCGGTGCAGATTGCTCTGGCCAATCCCCACCTATCGGGGATCGGGTTTGACTTAGCCGAGGTCGGACCCATTTTTGAGGAATATGTGAAGAGGAACCGAATAGACGATCGCCTGCGGTTTGTCGCCGGCAGCTTTTTCGAGCAGCCGCTCCCTAAGGCCGACGTGATTCTGATGGGCCACATCCTGCATGATTGGGGACTCGATGACAAACGCATGCTGATCCGTAAGGCCTGCGAGGCTGTGCCTGAGGGCGGCGCTCTCATCGTCTATGAAAGCATCATCGACGACGATCGCTCGAAGAACGTGTTTGGTTTGCTGATGAGCCTCAACATGCTGATTGAAACCCCTTCCGGATTCGACTACAGCGGAGCCGACTGCCAGGGCTGGATGAAAGAGGCCGGCTTCCGCGAGACGCGGGTCGAGCACCTGGTGGGTCCGGACTCGATGGTGATCGGCATCCGCTAGGGATCGGGTGGTCCGGTTTCGAGCGTTCGCTGCGGCTCTGCGACGCGAAGCAGCACCAGTGTCTTGGGCCCTGAGAACTGGGAACCAAAAACTAAAAACTGGTTCTTAAAAACAAGGCTGCTCTCGCCCTGGACGGGTCCCTTCGACTTCGCTCAGAACAGGCTCCGGCCCGCCCTTAAACGGGCATTCCTACACGGGATTTTCCACACGGGCATGTAAAAACATAAGGAGCCGGTTATCCGGCTCCTTCGTCAATTACTGCTGTTTGAGTTTTGGCGGCTTGCTAGTTGGACGAGTTTCCGAAACCGGCCGAGGCGCTCTCGGCTTCGTTCTCGGGCTGCACGATTACGCCGTCAAACGGAGTGGCTCCCACGAAGCGCCCGCGCACCACGCTGATGCGGCGCAGGGGATATCCGGAATCGGGTCCGCGACGCCAGGTGCGGCCGCCGTCCTTGCTCTCGAACACGACGCCTGTGGCAGTGCTGGTAGCGAGCAGACGCTTCCGGCCCTGGTCGTAGGCGATTGAGCTGATGTTCTTGTCAGGAATTCCGTTCACCACGTGCTCCCAGGTCGTTCCCGAATCGGAACTCCGGAAGGCGCCTTCCCGGGAAGCAATCAGAATCTCTCCCTCAGGCGTTAGCGTCACGCCGTGAATACTAGTGATGTAGGAAGACAATGGCGCCTGCTGCCAGGTGCTTCCTGCATTTTTCGAATAGAGCACGTTGGTGCGAGTGGCGGCCACAACCAGGTCGCCTTCTGACTCGACCGAGATGAAGTCAGTCTTGCCCAGCACCGCACCGCCGGTCCAGGTCTTGCCTTGGTCCACGCTGGTGAGCAATCCGGCTGAAGTAGCCGCCAGCCAGCGGTGGGGTGTAACTTCAACATCGCTCACGCGCGCATCCAACACTGAACGAACTACAACTGCGGGCGTCTTTACCACCTTCGCAGCCTTCTTGCCTTTGGCGCTGGTCTTCAGCACCCGCACCGGGGTTTTTTCGGTCACGATAGTGTTGATCGGACGCCACTGCGTTGAGTTGTGATCCAGCAGGAACATACCTTTGTTGGTGCCGGCGATCAGAGCGCCATTGGCGGTCTGTTGCAACGCGAAAACATCGCGTCCACCCAGGCCCGCGCTCTTCTGTTGCCAGCTCTGCCCGCCATCGCGGGTAGAGAAGACTCCGCCCCACTCGCGGTCGTTCACCACGCCCACGAGGATGGCGTTCGGATCATTCTGGTCGGCCACAATCGAGCTGACATAGCGGTGAGTGTAGCCGTGATTGGAAGCGGCGAAGGTTTGCGCGCCGTCGGTGCTGGCCAGGACGCCGCTGCGGTCGGTCGCCAGCAACACCCGGCTGGAATTGCGCGGGTCTACCAGCACATCATTCACCACCACTTCGGAATTGGTCACGTGCTTCCAGGTCTTGCCGCCATCAAGAGTCTTCCACAGGCCCTCGGTGGTTCCCGCATAAACGATTTCGGGATTAGCCGGATCCTGCTTCAGAACTCTCGTCCGGCGAGCCGAAAACGGAATGCCTTGCAGCTTGTGGAACAAGTCGCCAGCGCTTTCGCTCTTGTAGATTCCGGAGCAGGCGCTGGCGTAAACCACGGAAGAGTTGGTGGAGTCCACGATGACCGAGAACACATCCGAGTCATCGATCATGCCTTTATTGATGTGGCGCCAGGTAACGCCGCCGTCGTCGGTCTTCCAGGCCAGGTGCCAGGTGCCGGCGTAGATCACGTCCGGATTCTTGGGATCAACCGCGATTGACTCGATATTCTTTATCTCGGCGTTAGAAGGAGAAATACGCTCCCAGCTATTGCCGCCATTCTTGCTGCGGAAAACACCGTCCAGCGCGCCAGCCACGAGGATCTTGGAGTCAGAGGCCGAAATCGCCATGGCGCGCACCGATTTTCCGTGCATGTCGGAAAGGGTCTCCCAGTTGTTGCCGCCGTCATGGGTGCGATATACATCGCCGGCCTGCTGGTTCTCTACGCTCCAGGCAGAGACATAAATGTGTTTCGGGTTCTGCGGATCGATGGCGATGTGATCCAACACATTGTCATCGCCGCCCAAATGGGCCAGGCGCGACCAGCTGTGTCCACCATCGTTGGAGAGGAAAAGTGTCCCGGTGCTCGTGCCCAGGTAAATCCGGTCAGGATTTTTCGGGTCGAAGTTCAGGCTCCTGACGTCGCCTCCATCGGGGCCCAGGGAAGTCCACTGGCCAGCCCAGAGGGTAGTGGTCGACAACATCGCCACGACCAATGTAATCAATGTCTTACGGGAAATCATCCCCATCGCACGTGAAATCATAAGTAACTTTACCCCTAGCGGAAAATTTATGCTCTTGCGGGTGAGATTGACAGCGTAACCTCTCCTTATCAAGTTACGTAAGGACAGACAAAAAAAGGCCGGTCGAGCGCGAAACTCGACCGGCCGTGGTTTTTGCAACTGTCATTGCGCCTTAGGTTTAGCCGCCTTCTTCTTGGCCGGAGCGGGATGATCCGGTACCGCTTTCACCACCGACTCATCGACCACCGTGGTTCCCGAACCGGAGAAGGTTGCACCGGCCGGAACCACCCAGTATTCGGCGGTCTTGGTACCAGCGCCTCCAGTGCGTACCTCAATTCGGCTGCCATCGATGGCTTGCTTGGCTTCACCACCCGACAGATATGCCTTGGAATTGACGGCGCGCTCGGCGGCAAGATTCTTGCGTTTCTCGCCGGGTTCAGCGTTGCCCACGATGACCAGCTTGGCATCAGGATCATGTTGCAGCCGCTGGGCCACATCGTCCAGCACAGCCTTGCAGGTATTGTCCACGCGCCAGGGCTTTACTTTGTTGGGGAACTCGCACTCGCTCAGCTTGCTTGCTTCCGGCGGAGGCGGTGGCGGGTTCTCCACTGTGACCTGAGTCGAAGCCGGGCCGGTTAAGCCACGCGAATCCGTACAGGTCGCATTGACCGTGATAGTTCCAGCCGGTGCTCCGGTAGTGTTTAGAGTGCCGGTATTGCCATCGCCGGAGATGCTGCCTCCGCTGGCGGTCCAGCTGCCAACCGTGACAGGGACATTGTCCGGACTGGTGCAACTGCAAGTGATGGTAGCCGGGGTGCCCGTCTGAACCGAGGTCGGATTCGCCGAGCAGGACATGGTCGGCGGATTCTTCGGCGGTTCCTTCACCGTGAAGTTCGCCGTGCAGCTCGCTTCGCCACCCTTCTTCATTTTGGGGTCGGTGATGTGGGCGGTGACCGCATAGCTGCCACCCGCCACTCCGTTGGTGTCAATCGTCGCCGTATTATCCTTGGCAGTGACTTTTCCACCGGTGCTGTTCCAGCTATAGCTCAACGTATGTTTGGGATTGAAATTGGAGCCGGTGGCGGTTGCGGTGATAGGCTCGCCCACCATAACTTCGCTGGGTTGCACCGAGCAGCTCGCCGCCGGTACTAACGCAGACGGGTAGCCCAAGCCGATAACCAGTCCGGTACGCAGCCGAACCCCACTCAAATTCGGACGTCGCAACTCGGAAAATGATGGATCAACCTGATTGGGAAAGTGCTGGCTTGCCCAAACCCAGTCGGCCTCAAACACCCGCAGCGAAAGGTGTTTCCAGACATTAATATCCATGCCACCGCCGAGGATTGCACCAATGCCGTTGCTGGTGGCCACCTGGGGAACCGTCAGACGGTTGTAGCCCAGCAAGGTGTGAATAAAGAACGTCGTTCCTTCACCCCGCCACGCCAGGCGCGGTCCTAAAGAAACGGTATTCTCCGCTCCGTTCTTGTTCTTGTTCCCGCCGTAGTCTGCGGTCAGTCCAAGATAGCGCGTGAAGTTGTAAGTAAAGCTGGCGCCTGCGCCCTGGGGGATGTCACCAAGGTTCTGGCCCACGGGTGCGCTCGACGGATGGAAAGGCGAGGGCACCGTGGCACCGGGATGCAGCCATTGATATCCGGCAAAGAATTCTTCTTTGGGGGTGGCTTCATCTTGTGCCATTGCACAAGCAGAAATGAGTAGGGCTACCAGCGCGGCCGACAAAGCGGCGGAAAAAAATCGAGCAGCGCCTCTAACAAAACGAAGTGACATGCAATCCTCCAGAACCGGTAAAAACAATTTGTGCGTCCACGCTTCGATGCAAGGGAGAAGGCCCGCGTGGTGAGCCAATACCTGGTTGGGTACGGAAAATGATTTTACCCCAGGCGAGGTCAAATCAATTCACCTTTGACCAAACATAAATTCGGGGGTCTCAGATTGATACTTTTGATGTGGGGTGTTGTCGGTCAGGCTGGTCCCCAAACCTTGAAAGCGTTCGCGCCGGGGCTGCTTTCCGTACGCCGGACTGCGGGGAATCTCACCTTGGCTTGCAGCCAGACGGGAAAGCCTCAATAATGGCTACCGAGCCATCATGAACCACGAAAAAGTGTTGATTGTCGAGGACGAGGAGAACGAGCGGACGGGTCTGGCCGAACTGATCACCGGCTGGGGCTATCGCGCCGATACCGCCAGGGACGGCGCTGAAGGGCTGGAGAAGGTTACTACTTGGGCTCCTTCCATCGTTGTCACCGACATGAAGATGCCTCGCATGGGCGGGCTGGAGTTATTGGAGAAACTGGCCACCGATGCGCAGACCATGGCGGTGATCGTCGTCACCGCGCAAGGCACGATCGACAGTGCGGTGCAGGCCATGCGCATGGGCGCCTATGACTACATCACCAAGCCCATTGACACCGACCGGCTGCGCACCATCTTGCAGAATGCTTCCGCGCTGCTTGGAACTCGCGCCGAGCTCGAAGTCACGCGTCGCAAGCTGCGCGACGCCGGCTCTCTCGGCAGTCTCATCGGGTCTTCCAAGAAAATGCAGGAGATCTTTCACCTCATCGAGATGGTCGCGCCCAGTACAGCATCGGTGTTGATCACAGGCGCGAGCGGTACCGGTAAAGAACTGGTAGCGCGAACCGTCCACGAGCTCAGCCCGCGGCGGAACAAGCCGTTCGTTCCCATCAACTGTGCGGCCATACCGGAGACGTTGATCGAAAGCGAAATATTCGGTCATGAAAAGGGCGCCTTCACTGGGGCGCTGGAGCGGCGAACCGGATGTTTTGAACTGGCGGAGGGTGGGACCCTGTTGCTCGATGAAATCGGCGAAATGCCGGTGGCCACGCAAGCCAAGCTCCTGCGCGTCCTTGAGGACAGCAAGCTTCGCCGGCTGGGCAGTAAAGTAGAGACTACGGTCGACGTCCGAGTCCTGGCCGCGACCAATAAGGTTCCGGAGGAAGCCGTATCCCGCGGCGAACTACGTAACGATCTCTACTATCGCTTGAATGTTTTCAACATTCACATGCCTCCGCTACGCGATCACAAAGAGGACGTCCCTGAACTGGTGCAGGCATTGCTCAACGACATGAACAACAAGCATGGGAGAAAAGTGGCAGGCGTCAGCGAGGCTGTGCTGAACGCCTTTCACAACTACTCGTGGCCGGGGAATGTACGCGAAATGCGCAATACGCTGGAGCGCGCGATCATCGTTTGTGACGGCGCGGTGGTGGAGAGCAAGCATCTGCCGCCGGGCTTTGGCCAATCCAGCCTGCGCAGCCCAGACGAGGATGGCGACACGGTGCGCCTGGGGGTCGGAACCACCGTAGAAGAAGCCGAGAAGCGGCTCATCCTCAAGACCCTGGAATCGACCAATAACAACAAGACTCGGGCGGCTGAGATTCTGGGCATAAGCTTGAAAACCCTGCACAATAAACTCAAGGAGTACGGCAATGCCACGGCCGACGCGGCGCTGGCGCGAGAAGAGTAGCAATTGGCAATTAGCACTTGGCACTTTGCCAAACCCATGGGGTTGGCTAGGCTCTCACTGCTAAACAGACCAGTTGCGGTAAATCCAGCGGTGTAGGAAAAGTGGAACCGGTTGTCAGTTACTTGTGGCAAGTTCTCAGTTACTGTGATTTTGGCCAACACTTGTTGGGATCGTTTGTTTCCAGGTGCTAAGTGCCAAGTGCTAAATGCGTTGATCTAGCCAACCATGCGCCGAAAAACCAAAATCGTACTGGCGATCACACTCATGGTCGCCGCCCTGGTGCTGGGGTTCTCCTATCTCTACATCTCCGAACTGTTGCGCCAGCGGGTGACGACAGCGCACGAGTCTGCCGCCCAGCTGACCTCAAACCTGGCCTACCTGGCAGCCAACGCCGCCCCGGATCTCAGCAGTACCAAGGTGGATACCGCCAATCCGGAAGCCATGCGCCGGGCAGTCGCTTACTACCTCGGGACCGATCGCGATCTCAATAACTTTCTGGAATCGGTGGTGGGAACGTGGCCCATTATCTACGACGCCGCCATTGTCGACAGCGACGGCAAAGCCATCCTGCACACCAATCCTGATCTGGTGGGCAAAGCGGTCCCCGACCGGCCCGATTTTCAGCTGGTGCAGAACGCCCACTTTCGCCGGCAGTTCCGCATGGTCTACAACCCGCCTACGGTGTATGACGTCCGCATACCGCTGCAACTGGATGGCGCCCGCTTTGGCAGCATTCGGGTAGGCGTGTCCACCGTCTTTCTAAAGAGCGAACTGACTCCGAGGCTGCGGCAAGCCGCGGTTTTTTCCAGTATCGCTATCTTTATGTCCCTGATCCTGGCGGCAATCCTTTCGAATATCGCCTTGGGGCCGCTGGAGCAAATCTCCCGCAGCCTGGACAGCGTGACTGCCGGGAATGCGGAAACCGTCGGCGAGTCTGAAGCGGGTCACGACGAGTATGGACTGGTGAGCCTGAAGATTGCCCACCTGGGGCGCCAGATGCGCGACGCCAAGGACATCTTCTCCGCCCTGAAAGACAACGTAGACCAGATCATGGGCAACCTGCAGGACGGCTTGATGCTCTTCACCCGCGACTCGCGCATCGTGCTGGTAAGCGCATCAGTAGAACGCTTTCTCAACCGTCCCCGGCGAGATTTACTAGGGCGCCTTGTTAAGGATGTTTTTTCTTCGGAGTCAGCGCTGGGAACTCTGATGCGGCAGGCGTTCGAGCGAAGGAGCCCGATCCCGCCGCGAGAGATCGAATTCCCCAGTGGGAAGCGGGTGCAAATTTCTCTCGACTTCATCCAGGAAAAAGGCACCCAGATCGGCGCCCTGTTGACTATGCGCGATGCCGAATCGGTGCGCCGGATCGAGGACGAAATCGAAATGTCACGCCGGCTGTCGGCCAACGGCCGGATCACCCGCGGCGTCGCCCACGAAGTGAAGAATCCGATCAACGCTATCGTGTTGCACCTGCAATTGCTGCAGGGCAAGCTTCGCGAGATTGATCCCGACACGCGCCGCCACATGGACATTATTGGCAGCGAGATCCACCGTCTGGACCGCGTGGTGCAAATTCTGGTGGATTTCACCCGTCCGCGCGATCTGCATCTGGAGGAAACTGATCTGCGCCGCCTGCTGGAAGACGGAGCCACGCTAGCTGGACCCGATGCTGCGAGGCATGGCGTAACCGTCACCTGCGAACTCCCGTCCGAGCCTTTGATGGTGAAGGTCGACACCGACTTCATCAAGCAGGCCATTCTTAACGTCGTCCTCAATGGAATTCAGGTCATGCCGGACGGAGGGCAGCTCAGGATCTCGGCGCGCCGCGAAGACGAAATGGTGCTGACAGAAATTTGCGACCAGGGCGGCGGCATTCCTCTTGAGGTTCAGGACAAGATTTTTGAGCTGTATTTCACCACCAAAAAAGGCGGGACCGGCATCGGCCTGGCGCAAACCTACCAGATTCTGCAGTGGCACTATGGTTCGGTTGACTTCGAGTCCGTTGAAGGACAGGGCACGACTTTTCGCCTGCGCCTGCCACTGGTCCAGGCTCGCTCCGATTCTCTCCGGGAAGCGGCGACTCGGAGTTAATCAGTCTTTGAATTGACTGGCGAAAGAAAGATTGTCATCCCGACCGGAGCGCAGCGCAGCAAGCGCAGTGGAGGGACCTGCTGTGGCAACGCCGGTGCCGCTGTCCATACTGTGGACCGGACCGGAGCGGAGCGATTCTGCCTGGTTTTCTGAACCACCAGGGGCACGAACGCGGTGAGTCGGAGCTTTCCTTCGTGTACCTTAGCGTCCTTGGTGGTTAAAAGCCGCTCTGAGTGCGGGGTGTCGGGGGAAAGCTGGTCGCTCCGCTCCGGATGACAGGGATTATTACGCATGGAACTTTCGGGAGGTGCGAATCCTGGTCCCGGAAGTTAGAATTCCGCTAGCGCCTGAGGGGCGGCCTCGTCGCATCACACTTATAAAGAAATGTATCTGGCCTTCATTCTCGGAATGTGCGCACTGGCGGCTCCTTCGGCGGCGGTAGTCGCGGTTCCCGCAAAATTTCTGCAGCTCAGCCAGCAGAGTGAGGCTCCGCAATCTGGCTCGACGTCGGGAGCTTCCCAGGATGCTCCAGTTGCAACCCAGGAGGCACCGCAAGCTGTGCCGGAAAAAACGGCCCCGGCCCAAGCCTCCCCGGAAGCCCCGCCTGAAGTAGGGAAAAAACCGACCGCTCAGACCAAGCCACCGGTAAAACGTCATCGCCGGAAGCGCACTGCGATAAATGCAACCTCTTCGACTCCGGAAAAGAAGGTAGTACGGAATGGAGGAACCGCTGATCCCGCGGTTCAGCTCGCTCCCGGCGTGAGTGACGAGCAAGCCTCGCGCCAACGCCAGAGCACGACCCAATTACTGGCCACGACGGATACCAATCTAAAACAGATTTCCGCGCGTCAGCTGAGCGCAAGCCAGCAGGAAAGCGTGAGCCAGATTCGCAAATATATGGAGCAAGCCAAAACCGCCGAGGCAGCCGGGGACGTCCAGCGCGCGCAGAATCTAGCGTCAAAAGCCCTGCTATTGTCGGATGATTTGGTGAAACACTGAAGCGGCTTCTAGCTCCTAGCTTTTAGCTCCTAGCTTTTAGCTCCTAGCTTTTAGCTCCTAGCTTTTAGCTCTTAGCTTCTGGCGCCTACCGATCCGCGCTCTCCCTTTGGCATGTCATCCTGAGCGGAGCAGGATTATTCGCTTGCGAATGATCCTGCGAAGTCGAAGGACCCCTACAAGGTCTCAGCACCAGGCCCTGCGGGATCATTTGCCTTTGGCGCGGGCGGCATTCACCTTTGAGAGCAAATCCTGCGACTGGGCTTGTACAGGACCGGCAATCTTCGTCGCTTCCATTAGCGTGTCGCGGGCTTCGTTGATCCGGCTCAGTTTGGCGTAGGCGTAGCCCAGGCGGTAAAGCGCGATCGAGTATTGCTGGTCATCCAACCCCTTGAGCAACCCGCAGGCGGACTTTAGTTCGGGAACGGAGGCCGCAGTCTTGTCCTCCTTCATGTAGGCGTAGCCCAACGTGGAGTGTGCCACTCCGGCGGAGAGTTTTCGGGTGCGGTCCGCGTCTGGCGCGTCGGGCTTGGCCACTGCAATCGCCCTCTGCGAATAGCTGACGGCCTTGCCCACGCTCCCGGGCCTGGGATCGTCAACGTACGCGCCTGCCAGGAGCAGTAGCGTCGGCAAACTGTTCGGATTCGTTGCCAGGACTTTGTCTCCGTAAGAAAACACCCGCGACGTGTCTTTAAGCTCGGCCAGAGACATCATGGCGTAAGACGTAATCGATTCGTCGAAGCGCGAATTTGGAAAGGCCGAGGTGTAGCGCTCGATATCGCCCATGCGGGTTCGAGCGTCTTTTTCGTCGGCAATCGCGTTGTAGGCAGCGGCTTCCAGAAAGTCGTAAGACGTCTTGGCGGATTCTTTCTGCTCTTGCGCATGCGTGGCGAAATCCTGGTCGCTCATGCCCTCCGGCTTACCCGATTTTCCCACCGAGTTATAGACTTCGCCGCCGCGCAGCGCGTAGTCCAGCAACTTGCTGTTGTTCTTCAGCTGCTGAGCGATGCTGGCCTGGGAAACCAGAATATCGAGACTATGAGGCGCGCTGGCCAGAGCCTTGTCGCCAAAGTCGATCGCCTTTTGCAGATCGCCCGTGCTCTGGTAGTACTGCGAAACCTGCCAATTCCCGTACGCCACAGCCGCGGGGTTCGAGGAGAACTGCTGCAGGAAATCCTGGTACATGGTGAGCTTCTTTTGCGCGTCCGGCTCCTTGGTGATGGCCTGCAGACCCTGGTCTTCGGGTGTGCCTGCCGGAATCATCAGAGGATCGATCTGTGCCTGGAGCAGCAAAGGAGAGAACAAGACAATCGACGCAACGCGAAAGAGACCGCAGTTCATACGTCACCTCCGCCGGTGGATGGGAGACAACCTGGGCCCCCAGCAGCGCGAATGCTAGCGCCAATTGGGGGTTCACTGCAAGACAAGATTTCTGCCGCCTCCGGGCGTTATGCAATGGCTGATTTCCCGCCGCTGGCATGGGATGCTATGCTGCATTCATCACGAGTCCATAGCGGGATGCCGGTTTAAACTTGAAGAAGATGCCCTCCGCCACAACCCAATTGCGGCCTGAAAGCCCTGCGGCAACCGCCAACGCAGGCAATGGATTGGTCTCTGTGATTGTGCCCATCTATAACGAAGTGGCTCATGTTGAGGAGCTTCTGCAGGCGATTGAAGCATCCCCGGTGCAGAAGGAAATTATCATCGTGGATGACGGCTCGACCGACGGAACGCGGGAAAAGCTATGCGCGTTGCCCGCGGCGGGCCACTTCAATGTTATCTTCCACGAGAAAAATTGCGGCAAGGGAGCAGCAGTGCGGACCGGCCTGCAGTACGCTCGGGGCGAATACGTTCTGATTCAGGATTCCGATCTGGAATACGATCCCCAGGATTATCCCGCATTGTTGCGGCCGCTCGAGGAGGGTAAGGCCAACGTGGTTTACGGCGTGCGTCCCGATCGGCCCGAGCGCGGATTGCGCTTTTACCTGGGCGCCAAGTTTCTGACCCACCTGACCAATGTGTTGTACGGAGCCGGCATCCACGACGAAGCCACCTGCTACAAAGTATTTCGCCGCTCGCTGCTGCAGAATATTCGGTTGGAATGCCAGCGCTTCGAGTTTTGTCCGGAGGTGACGGCCAAACTCTGCCGCATGGGAGAAAAAATCTGGGAAGTTCCGGTGTCTTACACGCCGCGCGGTGCCGAGCAAGGCAAAAAAATTCGTCATTCAGACGGCTGGCTGGCCATATGGACGCTCATCCGGTTCCGTTTCACCCGGCGTCGTCAACTACAGCCGCTCCGCGAGCGGGTTGAAACTCCGTTCCCGGTCGCGTTCTCCCGTTTGCCACCCCGTTGAACTGGAACCCACCACTCGCGCCCCCATCAACTTCGACTTCAGCACACTCGATGTCAGAACCGGCCTCGTCGCCGGAAAAGATTCGACGCTCTCTGCTCTGGATGGTGCTGCTGTCTTTCGGACTGCAGGTGGCAGCGATCGGCGTCTTTCACCAGTATCGCTTCCGGGCCGGCGAGGACCATTTCGCTTTCGGCTGGGAGATGGGACGCGTGGGACGATCCGTCGCTCAGGGCCAGGGCTTCAGCAATCCTTACGGTGATTCGACCGGGCCAAGCGCGTGGGAGCCGCCGCTTTACCCTTTCCTGATCGGCGCAGTGTTCAAGCTTTTCGGCATTTACTCGACCGCGTCGGCGTGGGTCCTGCTGACCATCAATAGCCTGTTTAATGCCCTGACCTCGATTCCCACATTTTTCATTGCGCGAAAAACCATAGGAGAAAAAATCGCACTCTGGTCGGCATGGGCATGGGCTTTGTTTCCCTACGCGATGTACTGGGCGATTCATTGGGTCTTCGACACGACGCTGGGACCACTGCTGCTGTGCCTCATTTTCCTGCTGTCGCTGGAAATGGAAGAGTGGAACAACTGGAAGGGCTGGGTGCTCTACGGCGTTCTCTGGGGCGTAGGCGCATTGTCCAATCCCTCCATGCTGGCCTTTCTTCCTTTTTCAGGACTTTGGATCTGGTATCGCCGGCACCAGCGTGGTCTGCAATCGCTTGCCGGAGTGGTGGCGGCGTCAGCTGTCTTCTTCGTCTGTCTGACCCCGTGGCTGGTACGCAACTACCACGTCTTCGGAAAATTTGTTTTCATCCGAGACGACTTCGGTTTGCAGTTTCGTTTGGGCAACGGACCCTCTGCCGACGGCAGGCTGATGGCGTATCTGCAACCCAACCTCAATGTTCTGGAATTTGAAAAATTCCGTCGCCTAGGCGAGTTGGCATATGCGGAAGAATGCAAGCGCCAGGCGTTTGAATGGGTGCGTGAACACCCAGGCCGCTTCGTGGTCGTCAGCTTGAAGAGGATTGTCTACTACTGGGCCGGCGTCCCCAGAGAAAGCGGTAGCACCGCGCCCATCGATTTTCGCAATTCCCTCTTCCTGGCGTCGTCAGTGTTGGCGATATGGGGGTTAGCCAGAGCGCTGCGGAAAAAGAAACCCGGCGCCTGGCTCTTCTTGCTGCTCCTATTGTCCTATCCCACAACTTACTATTTCGTTTTTCCGCACGCCCGCTACCGCCACCCCATCGAACCGGAGCTGATGATCCTCGCCGTATTCCTGATTTCCGAAGTGAAAATGAAAAAATGACTTCCTTTACGACCTTTGCGGTTAAAAGCTCTTGACCGCAAAGCTCGCGAAGAACCAAACAAGAACGCACTGCTCCCTTCTCCCGTTGGCGAGCTTTTCCTGATCGTTTACATTGGAAGTATGCGCCACATCCTGCAGAAGCGAGCGCTGCGATACGTTTTCGCGGCTAACATGATTTCCATGCTGGGCAGCGGCATGAATTCCGCCGCCGTTGCCTGGTACATCTTGCAGGCTACGCACTCAGAAGTGGCGCTGGGGACGTTCGCCGTGCTGCAAACCCTACCCGCAATGCTCATGCTGCCCTTCACCGGAGTTCTGATCGACCGCGAAGACCGGCGCCGGCTGGTGATGATGCTGGATGCGATCCGCGCCATCATCATCCTGACGGTTTCGATCCTGGCGTTTTCCGGCAAAGTAAAAGTCTGGGAGCTTTACCTGATGAATACTCTGGTCGCCGCCGGCTTCTGGATGTTCTGGCCCACGATTACCGCTCTGATCCAGGAGCTGACCCCCGGAGAGGAGTTCGTTCACGCCAACACATTTCTGCTGGCTGGAATCCAGGGAGGCTGGCTGATTGCCGGATCGATCGTTGGCTTTGTCTACAACCACATCGGGTTAGGCGGAGTGTTGCTCATTGACTTCTCCACTTACCTCGCGTCTTTCCTGCTTTACCTGGGAGTGCGCAAGGGCCGCCACGTGGTTCCCCGTCCTGCGGAACTGCGGGCTGACATTGTCGCGGCAGAAACGACGGTCGAGCGATTCATACGAGAGATGCGCGAAGGCATTGACTTTCTTCGCGAGTCACCGCCCTGTAGTGATGCTGGGCATCAGCTGGGCGCTTTTTCTGGGTGCGATGCTGACCGGAGTCGTGGTAACGCCGCCCTTGAGCGACAACGTATTCCATGCCGGCGCCGTCGGCTACGGATGGCTCAATGCAGGTTGGGGCACAGGCGCGTTTCTCAGCGTGCTCTACGCTCCGCAGCTCATCGCCACTCTGGGAGCGCGTCGCTCAATTGCGCTTTCCATGGGGGTGCTGGCGTTAGCGATGATCGTGGCGCCGCTCTCGCCCTGGCTGGCAGTGGCGGTCGCGATCTATGGCATCATGGGCTCCGGCCGCGGCGTCAGCGGCGTGGCCATGAACACCAGCATCATGGAGCAAGTGCCGCAACACTTCATGGGACGAGTGCAGAATACCTTCTACTTCGCCGGTACCATGCTGCAAATCATCCTGGGATTTCTGGTCGGCGCAGTCGCCGAGTGGAACCTGGTGGCAGGCTTTTCCATCATCGGCATGGTGTACGCAGTAGCTTTCGTTACCGGCATCTGGCCAGTAGGAGCGACGCCCGTGCGCGAAGCCAGCCCGGTGGAGTGAAGCGGAGACCGGCTTGCCCTCACCCAGGACTGCGTGGGGACAGCCGCCCTCGGCTGTCCAGTCGAGCATCGCTCGACAGATTTGCAGATCTAAAGCAAGCGGAGCGTTGCTCCGCCGGACAGCCGGGGGCGGCTGTCCCACGTGCTGCTGGTTGGAGATTGACAATCGAATTGAAGATTGCAAGGCTGCGAGCACTGCGTGTCCAGCAATCTGCAATCTAAAATCCGCAATCTAAAATCATCCGAAATGTCTGATCGCTGTTATTCTTTCCCTTCAAAATTGAGGAGAGACCTATGTCATCCAGCCTCGAAGGTCGAGTTGCCGTGGTCTTCGGAGTCGCCAACAAGCGATCGATTGCCTGGTCGATCGCGCAGGGACTGCACAATGCAGGGGCCAAGCTGGCCGTAACGTATCAGAACGAACGGCTCGAACAGGAGGCCAAGGATCTCATTCTTTCCCTGCCCGGCGCCGAAGGGTTCATGTGTGACGTTTCCGATGATGCGGCGATCGAGCGGCTCTTCGGCCAACTTAAGGAGCGCTATGGCAAGTTGCACGTTCTGGTGCACAGCGTGGCCTTTGCTCCTGCGGAAGAACTAAAAGGAGAATTCGTCAACACATCCCGTGAAGGCTTTCGCATTGCACATGACGTGAGCGTGTACTCGCTCATTGCGCTGTCCCGCGCAGCCGCTCCCCTGATGGAAGACGGCGGCAGCATTATCACCATGACGTACTACGGCGCGGAGAAGGTTGTTCCGCATTACAACGTGATGGCTGTGGCCAAGGCTGCTCTAGAATGTAGTGTGAGGTATCTGGCTTACGATTTGGGCAAGCGCAAGATTCGCGTCAATGCTATTTCTGCCGGCCCGATTAAAACCCTGGCCGCCCGCGGCATCTCCGGCCTGGGCGATATGCTCAAGTCTCACGCCGAGCGGGCGCCGCTGCAACGGAACGTGGATGTAAACGAAGTCGGCTCTACCGGTGTGTTTCTGGCTTCGGACGCCAGTTCCGGCATCACTGGCGAAGTGATTTACGTGGACTGCGGCTACAACATCATGGGGTTCTAAACTCGGTCCCTGTTTCCCGGTTGCCAGTTTCCTTTTTTTTCTTCATGATTTTGCGCCTGATGTCGGGCCAGAATTCTTTCAATAAGATCGTGACCGTATCGTAACCCACCTGTGATCCCCACACTTCGGCGGTGTTTGATATAGTTCGATCGCTTCGGGGATGGTAGCTGTAGTTGGAGATACTGGCCGAAATCGCGCTTCCGAAAACCTCCGAGAAATTAAATTCCTTGTGCCCGGAATCAGAGCGCGTGATCAGGATCCGGGTCGCCGAATAAGTTGCGCGATGCAAAAATCCTCCTTTGCCCATCTGGTAGTAACGAGGATCCTGGTGGAGCACTGAAGGAAGGATGGCTCCGGTCATGAAATTTTCTATCGTGCCGTCGGCAAAAGCCGACCCAAAACGTTTGCCGTAGCCCTCCCATCCCTGGCCGAAGCCAGGTTCGTCATTTCTCGCCTGGCTTATGCCTGCAAGTGCGGCGTACCAGGGAATCTGCACGTAGTCGAACGCGCCCTTAGCTACTACCTTGAATTTTTCCCCAGAAGTGAGGGATGGCGCCTGAGCGCCATTCTCCAGGGTCAGGAAATTTGGCAAGGCAAAGAAAAGCCGGTTCTTGGACGAGTTGGCATCAGACGAGCTGGTGTCGTCCGCCTTGCCCTTCTTGCCTTCAGCGCCCGCATTTCCTGATTGTGGCGGGGCTGAACCGGACGAAGCGGCAGAAGGCGCATTGGCGGGTTGAGTCGGTTGTGGTGAGGATTGCGCTGTGCACATGGCAGCACACAGCATCAGGCAGGCAAGTCCAATCTTGGGGGTTCTCAATTCTATTTGGCTCCGAATCCAGCGAAATAACACTTGCCCGAGCTGCGGCTCAACCAGTGGTTAGTTGGATCTTTCGTTCATCTTCCCCCAGCCGCTCCAGGACGATTTCCATGTCCTGATCCTGCCTCAAGTGTGGGAATTTCTCTCCCCACTCTATCAGGAGAATGCTGTTGTCGGCGATGAGGTCGTCGAGTCCGAGGGTTTCAAGCTGGCGCGGTGTATCCACGCGATAGAGGTCGACGTGATAGAGGTTGACTCGAGGTCCGCGATATTCGTGCACCAGGGTGAAGGTAGGACTGGTCACATCTTCCGCCGATGCCGCCTGGAAGGCTTCGGCAATGCCCTTGACCAGAGTGGTCTTGCCGGCGCCCAGGTCGCCGCGCAGCAGCACAAGCCGGGGCGGCGTGAGCATCCCCGCCAGGGAACGGCCGAGAGCAATTGTCTCTTCGGCGGAATGGGTGATGAACTCTTGCGTCGCCAAGCTGGGTCGAACCTTCGAACCAGTATAGCGATTCCCTTAAAGGGATTTCGGCCCGGACCACTGGCTGGAGCGGATTCCCACAAAACTTTTGTCCGTAACCGAATCCACGGTCATGCGCAGAGCGCGATGATCATCATCGCCGAGTGCCACAAAGCGGAAGGGCTGCAAAGATCCTTCGCTCGCAGCTCGAACTGGGCTGAGCATTTCGGCCATGCCTCGCACCGGGCCGCCCTGGAGGCGAAAAGCAACTTCAACGAAGTCGCCCTGGCTCAGGGATCGGCCAAGCCGCAACAGGCCGCCGGTGACCGAAATAGTTTGAAGTTTAGCTTTGGCGCGCTGACCGTCTTCCAGCATCACGAGTGCGGCAATCGAACCACCAACCTGAATACGCGGAGAGCGGCGATGCGGGTGCAGTTGGGGGAAGTGAGTCATAGGAGCACAACTATTCCACGGCACACCTGTGCGCGGCAGATTACCGAAGGCACATGTACGGATTCCAATAGGCGGAGACGCGGAAGGACATCCCAAACGGTTTCATATCATGGAGATACGGACTGATTGCAAAATCGGAGACTGGCCACTTGGGCAATCCCCTTTATGCCACTGTCGGCCTGTTTACCTGCCTGACGCTAACCGTAACATTTCAGGGTCGCCTCGCGAAATAGAATTCGCTGTCCTACCAACTGGCGATCAACCCGGCATAACGACCAGCGTCTCCTGTGCCGCCCACCGCGCACGGCCGAATGCCTCCGGCAATCCGGTCAGCAAATCAGTTGCGACCAGCGAATGTTCGCCCATGCTCTCGCACACCACATCGCCTGCCAAGCCATGGAGATGGACCGCGGCGATCACCGCATCCGCGATGCGATCAGGATTTTGCGCGATCATCCCCGCGACTATTCCGGTCAGTATGTCGCCCGTTCCTCCGGTCGCCATGCCGGGATTTCCGGTCGCGTTCACCCAAACTGTGCCATCGGGTTGCGCAATTAAAGTTCGATGGCCCTTCAGGACAACAATCAACCGATGTTCCCTGGCAAAGGTGCGGGCCACGTTTATGCGATCACGCTGTACGGCCGGAATGGTGGATCCAAGAAGCCGCGCCATTTCGCCGGGGTGCGGTGTGATGACCATCATTCCCGGCTGGTTTTTTAACTCCGCGGCGCAGTTCTCGAATGCGTTCAAGCCATCCGCATCCAGAACAATCGGAATGTCGTATTTCCTAATGAGCCCCCGTACCAGCTCCCCGGTGTCGGGATGGCGCGAAATGCCCGGCCCGATCGCCAGTACGGTTTTGCCTTTGATCAGAACGTCCAGCCGACCGTGTTCGAGTGAACGAGAAGAAATGCTGCCAGTTTCGGTTTCGTCGAGAGGCTCGGTCATGAGCTCGGGATGAAAACCTGCAACCGTCGCCAGCACCGGCTTCGCAGTGGCCACCGTGGACAAGCCCGCGCCGGCTCGCAACGCCGCCATGCCAGCCATGGCTGCGGCGCCTGCTTTCCCAGTTGAGCCACCGAGAACCAGCACATGGCCGAAACTTCCTTTGTTCGCCGCTCGTGGCCGCGGGCCGATGAGCGGCGCCACGTCGCGGGCGGTGATCAGGTTAAGCTGCAATGAAGAAACTATGGATTCATCCGGCGAACCGATTGGCGAGATTATGGTCGGTCCGCTGGTGAGCCTGCCAAACACATGGGCGGGACGTGGCGCGGTAAAAGTGACGATCGCCTCGGCTCGTGCCACCGCGCCCACCTGCTCGCCCATGACATCGGCATCGGCGCCGGATGGAATGTCCACGGCCACCGCCGGCGCGGAGCTCGCATTCAGCGCAGCGATCGCCTCGGCGTACAGCCCGCTCACCGGCGGCCGGAAGCCGGTGCCGAGGATGGCGTCAACCAGAACATCCGAATCAAAGACCGCGCGGACGGACTCAGCCTTCAGCCCCTCCGGAGAAGATACGGTGACAGGAGCGACCGGCAGCTTGGTAAACATCTCAGCGGCATCGCCGCGCAGTTCGGCGCGCTCCGCCAGCAGCAGCACACGCACCTCTTTGCCCGCCTGGTGCAGCTTCCGGGCAACCACAAACCCGTCGCCGCCGTTGTTCCCCTTCCCGCAAATAACGCCAACCCGCTTGCCGGAGGGATACTGTGAAGCGACGAACTCGGCCACTGCGGTACCGGCGTTCTCCATCAGCGTCAACGATGGCACGCCGAAGCGCTCGCTGGTGACGCGATCAATTTCATGCATTTCGGCGGCAGTGACGATTTTCATGGTGGTCGTACTGTTTTTCTTCGCGTCCTTTGCGTCCTTAGCGCTAAAAAAGCTTTTGACCGCAAAGCACGCGAAGGACGCAAAGGGAACTACCGCGACTATAAAACAAAACGGCCCTCCGCGTTTTGCGGAAGGCCGGTAAGAACTACTTCGCCCTTGCTACTTCCCGGAATTCTCCTGCAAGGCCTGCACCTTGCTGTGCTTCTGGCCGTAAGTGAAATAAACGACCAAGCCGATCGCCAGCCAGATGATCAGGCGAGCCCAGTTGATCCAGCCCAGCCGGTACATCATGTAGCCGTTGAAAAGTATGCCCAGAATTGGCACCAGTGGCACCAGGGGCGTGCGAAAAGGTCTCGGCTGATCCGGATCCGTCCGGCGCAGCAGGATGACTGCGATGCACACGATCACAAAAGCCAACAGGGTCCCGATGTTCACCATCTTCCCGATATCGTCAATCGGTACCAGGCTTCCCACCACCGCAGCCAGCAGTCCAACCAGAATTGTGTTCTTCCAGGGAGTCCGCCACTTGGGATGAATGTCGGCAAAAAACTTCTTGGGCAACAGGCCATCGTTCGCCATCGAATACAGAACACGGGTCTGTCCCAGAAGCATGACCAACATCACGCTGGTGAGTCCGGCAAGCGCTCCGAGAGTAATGATGTGCGAGGCCCCGGTCAGGCCGCGATCCATGAAGGCCCGGGCGATGGGGGCTTCGATGTTTACCTCCCGCCACGGCACCATCCCGGTCAGCACCGCCGCCACGGCAATGTAGAGCGCAGTGCAGATCAGCAGCGACGCAATAATTCCGATGGGCAAGTCGCGCTGTGGGTTCTTGGCCTCCTGGGCGGTGGTAGAGACTGCATCAAATCCGATATACGCGAAGAAGATATAGGCCGCGCCGGCGCCGATGCCCGAAAAACCCATAGGCGCGAAGCTGTGCCAGTCGCCGCCCCAGTTGCTGGCGGTCACGTAGCGGAAGCCCAGCCCGATGACAAACAGCACCACCGAAACCTTGATCACAACGATGGTGGAGTTGAAGCGCGCGCTTTCCTTGATGCCAATCGCAAGAATCGCCGTGATCACCAGCGCGATCACGAAAGCCGGCAGGTTCCAGCCAACCTCCACTCCGAAGATGGTGGGAGCGCTCAAGCGGGCATGCGCTGCCTGCAAAAGTTGCGGAGACTGCGCCGCGATGATGTCAGTCACCTTGTTGAGAAAAGCCTGGGTGCCGGGAAGAAGAGAGGGGTCGGAAGCGTGAGCCATTTGCCGGGCGACAATATTTTCCGCGGCGCGCAATCCCGTCCAGTGATCGTAGGCCAGCCACAGCGGCATTTTAATATTGAAGATATCGAGCAGCTCAATGAAGTGATTGGACCAGCCTGACGAGACCGTGCTGGCGCCCATGGCGTACTCGAGGGTAAGGTCCCAGCCGATAATCCAGGCCAACAATTCGCCCAGGGTGGCGTAGGCATAGGTGTACGCGCTGCCGGCCAAGGGAATCATGGCTGCGAACTCGGCATAGCAAAGGGCGGCGAAGGCGCATCCCAGGCCAGAAAGGACAAACGAGAGCATGAGGCCTGGCCCGGCGTAGTGTGCCCCCAGGCCGGACAGCACAAAAATGCCCGCCCCGATGACCGCGCCTACTCCCAGCGCGGTGAGTTGGAAAGGTCCGAGCGTCCGCTTCAGGCTGTGCTCGCCGGTTTCTCCCGCTTCCGCCAAAAGCATGCTCAATGGCTTTCTAGCCCAGAGATTTGCCATCCCTAAGTTTCTCCTTCAATCTTGAGATCCAGTTATCCTGCCGTGTCATCCTGAGCGGAGTGAGTTTCCTCGCTTGCGAGCGAACTTAGAAGTCGAAGGACCCCTATATACCTGGACTCCTGCCGGCTGTAGAGGTCCTTCGACTCCGTGGAACTTCGCCAGGCGAAGTTCCCGCTCCGCTCAGGATGACAATTTGCTTCTTGCACAACCTTCTAAGAATTGGCAGACACTGCCCCACCCGAACGCCGCGACCACAGGTAGTACACCGGGATTCCCAAGAGCACGATGATCAGTCCCGGCCATGTGTATTGCGGTTTGTAGCGTAATAGTACGACATCGATAAACAAAGCCATCACAATATAGATCGCCGGAAGTACAGGGTAACCAATCGCCCGGTAGGGACGTTCCGCGTTGGGGTGGGTGCGCCGCAGCACAAACAAACCAAAAATGGTGAGGATATAGAACACCAGCACTGCGAAAATAATGTAATCGAGCAGCTGCCCGTAACTCCCGGAAACGCACAGGATGCAGGTCCATGCCATTTGCACCATGAGCGAAACCCCGGGTGTCTTGTAGGTAGGATGCAGTTTGGCCACACTCTTGAAGAAGAGCCCGTCCTTGGCCATGGCGTAATAAACTCGGGAGCCAGCAAGGATCAAGCCATTGCAGCAACCGAAGGTGGAAAGCATGATGGCAATCGCCATCAACGTTCCCCCCGCTGCGCCCAGCATCTGTGACATGACGGCCGTCCCCACCCGGTCCTCGGTCGCAAACTTGATGCCGCGTTCCAGGATGGTCGTGCCGGCCGGACTCCCATCCAGCGGCAGGATATTCAGATAGATAAAGTTGCACGCCACATAAAGTGCAATCACCACCCCAGTTCCCAGTGCCAGCGAGAGTGGAAGGTTGCGGCTGGGATTTTTCACCTCCCCGGCGGTAAAGGTCACGTTGTTCCAGGCATCGGCGGAAAACAATGAGCCCACCTGAGCCACGGCCAGGATAGTCAAGGTTCCCACAAGCACCATCGGACCACCCACTCCCACTTGCACGGCGTGCTGCGCGCCCAAACTGGCGTTGTGCCAGAAGTGTCCGCTGAAGTTGGCCGCGACGGCTTGCGCATTGCGTCCAATCAGCAGCCCCAACAGGACCAGCCCCAGGAGAGCTGAAACCTTGGCCGCGGTAAAAACGTTCTGAATCAGCGCCCCGGTTTTCAAGCCGAAAATATTGATCACCGAGAGCACCACCACCACCAGAATGGCCACCAGGTTCTGCGTGCTCAGCCCGGTTTCCATATTTCCGAGAACCATGGGGCCGATATGGATCGGTGGCACCTTCCAGAAGTGTACGATCCAGTTTGAGGAAGAAATTGCAGGAAAGAAAATGCCGAGAAACTTGCCGAATGCGACGCCCACGGCGGCAATGGTTCCGGTCTGAATCACAAGGAAAAGTGTCCAGCCGTACAAGAATCCCCAAAGCGGTCCCAGCGCTTCTCGCAGGTAAACGTATTGTCCGCCGGCTCGCGGCATCATGGCGGCCAGCTCGCCGTAGCTCAGGGCGCCGACGATGGTAAGGAAACCAGTGACCAGCCAGGCCCCGATCAACAGCGCAGGCGAGTCGACTTCGCGGGCGATCTCCGCGGAAACGATAAATATGCCGGAACCGATCATCGAGCCCATAACCAGCATGGTGGCGCTGGTCAGGCCCAGACCTTTTACAAGCTCTTTATCTTGATGGCTATGAAGGTCCCAGTCGCTGGCGGCTGCCGGTTTGGGTGGTTTGATTTCGGTACTCACAGCCCTCCTCGGTGATTTGTGTGGCCGCGGACGACCCGCCCACGAAGGCGCAGGCTAGTGGGAGCGTCTCGACTTTACCCTAATATCCGGAAAAATTCCTCTGCTGATTTGCGGGGCTCCCGTAACAAGTCAGATATCACCGCCACCGCGTCCGCCCCCGCCGCGATGACCTCCTGACAGTTCGCGCGGGTGACGCCGCCAATGGCGACAAGTGGCTTACGGGTTAACATCCTGACCTCGCGTAGTGCCTCAAGGCCGATTACGGGATCAGGATTCTCTTTGCTGCCAGTCGCAAACACCGGGCCGATAGCGAGGTAGTTCGCGCTTGTGTTGTCGGCGTGGGCAAGCTGTGTGGCGTTGTGAGTAGAGACGCCCAACCAGAGTGCATCGCCAATGACGTCTCTGGCGCCTTCCGGCGATAAATCCTCCTGTCCCAGGTGGACACCGTCGAACTCCGCTGCCAGGCATAAATCAGCGCGGTCGTTCATGATCAATTTGACGGAGGCACCGAGGCGGCGTTTGAGCCCTCGCGCATGTTCGAGCATCCGCGCCGCGTTGCCCGATTTGTTGCGATACTGCAGCAGCGTCACGCCCCCGGCAACAAGTTCGTCGGCGCACCGGTAGAGGGCCTCCGTGTCGGGAAAGCAGGAAGCGTCGAGGATGGCATAGAGGCGAGGTAGAGGAATCATCGGGTCAGGACAAAGTAGCGCCGGCCTCCGGCCGGCCCGAGGGGTAGGCGGGACGCCCACCAGACAGCCGGCGGGACGCCGGCGCTACTTGGCCGCAACTTCTTTTTTCTCCAACTTGCTTCCAGCCTTGTTCTCGCCTTTCGCCAGAAATCTTTCGATAAACGTTGTGTCCACATTTCCGGCGCGGAAGTCGGGATCGGCCAGAATTCTGCGATGCAAGGGAATGGTGGTGTAAATGCCTTCGATGATAAACATCTCCAACGCTCGGCTCATGCGGGAAACCGCTTCGGCGCGGTCCTTTCCGCGCACAATGAGCTTCGCAATCAGGGAATCGTAGTAGGGAGGGATGACCCCCTCCGCATAGGCTGCCGTATCGATCCGGACGCCGGTGCCGCCAGGAGGATTGAAAGTGGTAATACGCCCCGCCGACGGGGTGAACTTTTCGGGATGCTCAGCGTTGATGCGACACTCGATGGCGTGCCCGCGATGCAATACTTTTCCCTGCAAGACATTCTCCATGCGCTCGCCCGCGGCCAGCAGGATCTGGCTTTTCACCAGGTCGACGTCGGTGACCATTTCCGTGACCGGATGTTCCACCTGAATGCGCGTGTTCATCTCGATGAAATAAAGCTTGCGGTCTTCATCCATGAGGAACTCGATGGTGCCGGCATTCACGTATCCGATTTCGGAGAGCGTCCGGCACAGCACCTGACCGATCTGATCGCGCAGTTCGGTCGACATCTGAGTAGACGGCGACTCCTCCAGCAGCTTCTGGTGACGGCGCTGGATGGAGCACTCGCGCTCGCCCAGGCTGACCACGTTGCCGTACTGGTCGGCGAGAATCTGGAATTCGATGTGGCGCGGGCGCTCCACGAATTTTTCCATGTAGAGATCGCCGTTGCCGAAGGCCGCGGCAGCTTCGGATGAAGCCGCCTTGAACAGCGCGGGCAACTCCTCTTCACTGCGCACGATGCGCATGCCGCGCCCGCCACCTCCGGCCGACGCCTTGATAATGACCGGGAAGCCGACTTGCCTGGCCCACTCCATGGCTTCTCCGTCGCTGGCCAGAATTCCTTCTGACCCCGGAAGGATGGGCACCCCGGCGCGCTTCATCGCGGCACGAGCTTTTTCCTTCTCGCCCATCAGCCGCGTGATTTCCGGCGGCGGCCCGATGAACTTGATATTGCAAGTCTCAGAGACCTCGGCGAAGTTGGCATTTTCCGCCAGCAGGCCGTACCCGGGATGGATGGCATCTACGTTGGCGATTTCGGCGGCGCTGATCACCGACGGGATATTGAGGTAGCTCTGAGCCAGTTGCGGCGGGCCGATGCAAATGGCTTCATCGGCAAAACGCACGTGCAGCGAATTGCGGTCCGCTTCGCTGTAGATGGCGACTGTGCGGATGCCCAGTTCCTTGCAGGCACAGATCACCCGCAGGGCTATCTCTCCACGATTGGCGATAAGAATTTTCTTGAACATGCGCTAGATCAATGCGCCACGAAGCACGTGGGGACAGCCGCCCTCGGCTGTCCGGCGGAGCGACGCTCGGCTAGTGTTCCCAAAAACTTCGTCGAGCGTTGCTCGACTGGACAGCCGAGGGCGGCTGTCCCCACGTGAATCCTTACTTCCGCGGGCGAATCGCAAACAGCTCCTGCCCGTATTCGATCGGTGCATTGTTCGCGACCAGCTTCTTCACAATCTCGCCCGCCACGTCGGACTCAATCTCGTTCATCAGCTTCATGGCTTCCACGATGCACAGAATCTGTCCGGCTTCAACAATGTCCCCCGGCTTCACAAACGGAGGGGATCCTGGCGAAGGCGATTCGTAGAAAGTACCAACGATCGGAGAGCGCACAATATGCACTCCTTCTTCAGGCGCGGCAACTGCAACCACGGGCGCAGGAGGGACGGCGGGTGGGCTGCTGGCTGGCGGCGCACCACCCGGTTCGGCTGCCGGAGGCGGCGCCGGGTGCACGGTAAAGAAGCGCTGGTCCGGGGCCGAAACTACAGCCTCATGGCCGCGCTTAATCCGCACTTTGACATCGCCGCGCTCCAACTCAAACTCGGCAATGTCTTTTTCGATTAAGAACTCTATGAGTTCCTTTAATTCTTTCTGATTCATCGTCTGGGGTGGGACCGACTTCTACCTTCTTGTGCGTCCGCCGGGAAGGCGCACAAACTGCCGGACCACCTTTCGGTGTCCCGGTAACGACGGCCCTTTCAAATAGCGACAAGTTCCTTGCTGGTGGGTGACAACACTTCACACCCGTGTTCCGTGACAACAACCATATCTTCTATCCGTATGCCCCATTTGCCGGGGACATAAACACCGGGTTCAACGGTGATCACCATGCCCCGCTGCAGGATCTCGGTCTGGCCCGCTGCCACGCGCGGGATTTCGTGAATTTCCAAGCCTACGCCGTGACCGGTTGAATGCGTGAAATATTTTGCTAAGCCGCTTTTCTGTAATGACTTGCGGGCCACCCGGTCGACCTCGCCGACACTAACGCCGGGCCTTACCGCGTCCACTGCCGCCAGCTGCGCTTCCTTAACCGCCTGATACGCCCCGCGCTCCTCCGCGGAGGCGCGACCGACATATACTGTGCGGGTCATATCCGAGCAATAACCGGTGAGTATAACACCGAAGTCACAGACCACGAATCCCTGGCGGGGAATGGCAGCCTGCGACGCCCGGCCGTGAGGTAACGCCGAGCGCTCTCCCCCCGCAATGATGGTCTCAAACGACATTGCTTCCGCCCCGGCTTTTCGGGCTGCGTACTCCATTTCGGCCGCCACTTCAATTTCCTTCACTCCAGGACGAATCACTTCCAGCGCCCGGTCGAACAGGCCGGCGCCCAAAATAACTGCCGATCGAATGCGAGCGATCTCTTCCTCGTCCTTCACCATGCGGCATTGCTCAACCAGGGCCGGAGTTTCTCGCAGGCGGACGCTCGCAGGCAGAATACCGGCGAGCCGGAACCGGGTCGCCACCGTCATGTGCTCGCCCTCAATCCCAATCTTGGTCGGGGAAGCGCGACGGCTGATCCTGGGGTGCGTGGACAACGGGTTTGTGGACAGCCACGCGGCGGCCGCCGGGAGCGGCCCTTGGCGAGCGATCACAATCCGAGCCGTCTGCACTTCCGATCGCGCCTGCTCGGTATAGCGTCCATCGGTAAAGAACACACTCGTCCCTCCGGCTAGAAGGAGGACGCCCGCACTGCCCGTGAATCCGCAGAGATAGCGAAGATTGGGAGCATGTGTGACCAGCAGGGCGTCCAGGCGGTAGGTGGGAAGAGAATTTTGCAGACGTTGTTGACGGCCTTTATGGTCCATCCCAGGAGTTTAGCAATTGGGCAACATCGAGGTCATAGATTCAGGACTGATAGTTGGTGTAATCGCCCCGTTCTATAAGAGGGGATGTCAAGAACATTCTTCTACCTCCGCCGGAAGCGCGGTAATGGTTCGCGGCATCCAGTCCCTTGTCAGATAGGAGTGGCGCTCGAGTCTTGTGTCTTGCCCTGTGGTTTGGGGTTTTGCTTTGCTCCATCTCAGCAGCTGCCTGTTCATGAGTAGCGACAACGCCGATCGGTTTCTGAAACTGGCAAGCACTCGTGGTTGTACGGGGTCAACCATGGTTCTATCTGCGACTCGAGGCCTAGTGCTTTTTCGGGTTATCCGAGAGGGCATAGGGTTAACACAGAGGCTCACTGCCACGGGCACTGTGCGCCTACAGGCGATTAGGATGCTCACCCTCGAACCCGAGCGTCTCAAGAACCAACTGGCCACCACCAGAAAAGATCACCGGAGATGGAGGGCTCTTCCCGTGAGACGCTCAAGCGGCTTGCGATTTCAGTTTGTCAGCGTCGAAGTTTTCTCCCTTCTTCCATAGAGTTAGCGTGATGGCTGCAATCTTGCGCGCCAGCGTCAGACGCGCCATCGTGGGCTTGATACCTTTGGCCAATGATCTCTGGTAGAAATCCTGGAACGGGCCGGGCAGTACACTGGCCCGGGTGGCCGCACCTTTGAACAAGCCTTTCAGATCATGATTATGGTCCTTGTTCAGACCGCGAATGGAGATCTGTTTCTTAGAACGTCGCAGTCCGCCTTTGACATAGCAATATTCGGCACTGGTGCGGGTTTCTAAAGCCAGTCCGCTGTAAGCCCAAAGCTGTCGCTTCGTGCGGAAACGATGCGGGGTCTGGATCAGCGCCACCGCCAAGGCGGAGCGAATCGGTCCTAGTGAGGGAATCTGCCGTAGTTTGACGGTGATGGCATGCTTGCGACTCTCCGCCAACAGCTCGCGGCGCGCTTGCTGGCGCAAGTACTGCAGCATGTCCAGTTGCTGGTAGAGTCGTTCGGCGCGGCGACGGACGCCGGCTTCCTTGATCTTGCCCAGCCACTCGGCTCGATGACGGGTATAGTAGACGTCCCGGCCGGCACAGGGGATCGCCCAGCTGCGATAGACCGCTTTCAACCGACACATGACTCGGCTCAGATCTTTGACGATGGTCAGGTAGCTCCGGGCTAGCTCGCGCAGCATGCGCACGCCGGTCTCGCCATGGTAGACCGAGCTGAGCTTGTTCAGGTACAACAGTTCGGCCAACTTGTGGGCGTCGATACGATCACTCTTGTTTCCGTCTTTGAGCAGAGCATTTTTTCGCGGATTGCACACCACCAGCTTGGCCACACGCGGCTTCAGTAAATCGTGCAGCCACGCGGCCCAAGTTCCTTCTTCGAAGGTGACCGATAGAGTTCCGCGCAACCCCGCAAAGAACTCCAGAATGGTCGCGGCTTTTGTCTCTAGGATGGATTCCATGACTAACTTGCCAGTGGAATCCAATACTGCCACCGAGATGGTTGCTTGATGAACGTCGAGCCCAATATACTTTTCGCTATTCATGGAGGGTATTCCTTTCGTAGGGAATGATGCTTGCGCTCATAACCTACTCCTAAAGGGACGCCCTCTTATAATGCGTTATCGACAAGTACGCCTCCTCGCGACGAAAATCTGCCTTATGCCAGCTCTGCTGGTTGAAAATAAGTGGGTCATGGCGCTGGTCGTCTTCTTGAGGGGAGTCAATGTCGGGGGCCACAGGACCCTTCGGCCGAGCCTGCTCGCGAATGAGCTGAGCGACTTCGATCTTGTGAATGTTGGTGCCGCCGGAACTTTCGTGGTGCGGAACCGGATTAGTCAGGCCAGACTGCGTGCAGAGCTGGCAAAGCGATTGCCGTTTGAGGCGGAGGTGGTGATTTGCAAGGGGGACGACGTGCTCGAACTGAAATCCGCGAATCCATTTGCGGGTCAGCCTGCGGGACCGAAAATCGTTTGGTTTGTGAGCATATTGGCAAAACGCGGGCGGCCTTTGCCTTCCACTCCTTTCAGCCTTCCTCCGCGGGGCGAATGGTCTTTGAAGATCCTCGTGATAAAAGACCGGTTCGTCCTCGGTCTATACCGGCGCGAAATGAAAGCGATCCGCTACCTTGGCCAGCTTGATAAGCTCTTCGGCGTTCTGGTAACAACACGTAACTGGAACACGATAACCGCAATTGCCAGAATCCTGCAAAAAGCAGAACCGTGATTGAGCAGCGCCAGTTATTTCGTCCCCCAGCCCCCGAGAGTCAATGAGAGTAAACGCTGATTACAACAGTTACTGTCGCGGTAGGGACGACCATCGCTGAGCGCCCCCCGCACAGATCCGTACGTGCGCGTTTACGCATACGGCTCTTACCAGGGATGCGTAACGGCGAAGCGAGCCATAGGATAAGGATGCAGAACATTGGGTCTTGGAATCCATCGGCTCAGGAGGGGATAGAGTCTATCCCACCCCAGCTGTGCACGTTGACTGCGACGTACGAGTACAGTTCGCCACAGCCAGCAAACGCGACGAGCAAAGATGCGCAACTGTGTCGAGTTGCCCGGAACAGCATGGTATTGGTAGTAGCCCAGCACCACCTTGCGGAGCCATGCACCAACCTCGGTCGTGCGATGATGCTTCCGACGTTGAAGCTCCGCCTTGATGGCTTTGAGCTTCGCGGCCATCCGCCTCTTCGCCGTAATCCGCCAGACGATGAAAGCTCCGTTACTGTTGCGCTGCCCGCAGTAGTGAGTGAAACCCAAAAACGTAAAGGTCTCCGGTTTTCCCTCACCGCGCTGTTTCCGGTCGCGGGCGGCGAACCGCCCAAATTCGATCAGTCGTGTCTTGTCCGCCTGTAATTCCAAGCCGAACTTGGCCAGCCGCTCCCGAAACTCCCGCAGGAACCGCTCGGCCTCTGCTCGGTATTGAAAGCCGAGCACAAGATCGTCGGCGTAGCGGACGACAATCACATCGCCTTTCGCCCTTTTCTTGCGCCAGACTTCGACCCATAGATCGAAAACGTGATGCAGGTACACGTTAGCGAGCAACGGCGAAACCACTGCTCCCTGCGGTGTTCCTAGCTTCGTCTCCGACCACTGACCGTCTTCCGCTACTCCCGCCTTCAGCCATTTCTGGATTAGGCGGAGTACCCGGCGATCGGCCACACGATGCTCGATGAACTTCATGGTCCACTCGTGATTCATGTTGTCGAAGAAGCCACGAATGTCCGCATCGAGCACCCAGTTCACTCGCTTCCATTATGCCCACTGCCAGCGCGTCCAGCGCTTGGTGCGGGCTGCGCCCGGGTCGGAACCCGTAAGAAAAGCCTTTGAAGTCGACCTCGTAGATCTGGTTGAGAATCGTCACCACAGCCTGTTGAACGATTTTGTCCTCCAGTGCTGCGACGCCCAGCGGACGTTGCCGCCCGTCGGCCTTCGGTATATAGACTCGTCTTGAGGGTTGTGCCCGATACACTCCACGGTGCACCCGACTGTGCAGATCGGTGAGTCGATCTTCCAGTCCGGTTTCATACTCCTGCCATGTCACGCCATCGATTCCCGGTGACGCCTGACGCTTGAGTGCGTAGAAGCTGTCACGGAGAACTCCGATGTTCAGATGGTGGAGTAAAGCGGTGAATCGTTCCTGCTTCCTTTCTCTTGCTGCTTGCCGCACACCGCGCAATCCCTGGGACAAGCCTTTCCCGCTCTGTGTCGGGAGCTTGTGTGATTGAACCATGTTCTCCTTAGTCTGTGCCCTTCCCTCCCCTGACTCCGCGGAAGCTTGCGCTTCTTTGTTCGACAGGTTCACAGGTACTACGGCACAGTCCGACTTCTCCTGTACGTGCATGTCCGCCGTTCGGTTTATGGCCTTTGCGGACCGGTCTTGTTCTTTCGAGCAAGACGTGCAGGAGATCTCCCGGTTCTCGTGCATGTTGTTTCTCAGCGTGCGCGGGTTCTCAGACTACGCAGGACCTGACAAATCCACTCGCGATTATCGTGGTTGTCGTGTTGCCTTCCTCCCTTACCGGAACGGAGTCGGCGTCCTGATCCAAACGGGCTTTTCGAAGCTCAATAGCCCGGCCCACCGATACCTCTATCTACGCTTCAAGTGAGACCTCGCGATCTCGCCTGCAAGACTCGAGGCCAGGATGGAGTCGCTGTCTCCTTTCCTGTAGGGCTCTTGCATCCCCTACAACATGCCGGTTTATCCCGGCGCACTCCGAGCAGCCCGTCAACCGGCAATAGTATGCGGTAGTGCCCTAATTTGAACGCCACCGTGCGTTAGTCATGGTGGAAATAGAAAAGGTTCCCGTCCAAATCCTCTACGGTGAATTGCCTTAATCCCCAAGGCTTTTTTTCCAGAGGATCCACAATGTTCGCACCTGACGACTTCAGTTCCTGGTACGACGCATCGATATCTTCTGCGAACACCCAGTGAACGGCAGGTTCGAACGGCGGCTTCCTCTTCCGAAAGAATATCGCCACATTACCGTGTGACACGGCCCCAATCTCTTTGCCTGGGTAAAGCCATCCAATCTCAAAGCCGAGTACATCTCTGTAATGCTGTTGTGCGCGTTCGACATCAGCGACGGGCAACTCCGGCACTGGCTGGCCAATCGTGTTCATTTTCTCTTTTGGGCGCACAGAGTTCTCCTTTGATGTCCTTTATATGCAACAAAGCCGCCCACGCGTCAAATTTAGGACACTACCGAGTATTTCTAACAGGCGCGTTTTTCCGGAAAGCCAGAAGTGATACCCGTCGCGATAACCAGGCTCGGCATTATCATCGTTGTCGGTAGTCTTTGACAGGGAAATATGACGCTTTTGCGGGGGACCAGCTCTCTTTTACTCCATCTATCGATATTGCTCGTCCCCGTCGCTTTTTCCTGCAATGCTGTCGCCGCGGATGCTGCGAACATCATCCCATTTGCAGCCTACAGTAATTACGTTTGGCTGTCGGTGCGAGTCAACGGTTCCCGGCCCGCTGCAGTTCACGCTGGACAGCGGCGCAAGCGCTTCCGTGATCAGCCAAAGAGTAGCCGATGAACAGGGCCTTGGCGCGAAAGGCCAGCGGCGTGAATCGAATCTGGGAACGGGGGAAAGCGCTCCCAAGGTCAGTCGAGCCGCGAACGTCACACTCAATCTCAATGGCATCGAGGTTCGCAAGAAAGAAATCTCCGTAGTTTCCATGGATGGCCTCGAATCGGCGATCGGCCATCGAATCGACGGCATTCTCGGGGCCGAAATCTTCAGACGTTATGTCGTAGAAATCGACTATGCAAACAGCCGGATCACCCTGTTCGACCCAGGAGATTACAAGTGCGACGGAGCGGGTCGGGCGTTGCCCCTGGAGATCAGGAACGACAGACCCTTCTTAAGGGCCACAGTGGCACTTCAGGGAGCGCCGCCCGTCGAAGGATTGTTCATCATCGATAGCGGCGCTGCGGGAACGCTCAGCCTTTACAGCCCGTTCGTCCGGAAGCATCAAATGCTGTCGCCGATCCAGAAAACCGTCCCTCACTTTGTCCATGGGATTGCGGGGCAGGCTCCAGAGATGCTCGCGCGAGCGGACAGCCTGCGGCTGGGACCCCTTGTCATCGCGCGTCCTGACGTTGCCCTATCCATTGCCACGCGAGGCTCCACCGCCGATTCAAGCTATGACGGGGCGATTGGGGCGGAGGTGCTCAGGCGCTTTAAGGTTATCTTTGACTATTCCCGGAAGCATGTGATCTTGGAGCGGACGTCCGCCGGCGACGAGCCGTTCGATGTGGACATGAGCGGAGGCTCGTTAGTTGCAGCCGGGCCTGACTTCAAAGTGTTCACCGTCGAGCATGTCCTGGAGAATTCGCCAATGTTTGAATCGGGCGTGCGCGATGGAGACGTTATCACCGCCATCGACGGCAGGCCGGCGTCTGAATACACCCTGGACCAGTTGAGGCAGATGCTCAAGAAGGAAGGGCAGGAATATCGGCTCAGCGTCGAACGCGGCGGACAGAAACTGCAGCTGAAGATCATGCTCAGGAAACTGATATGACACGATCCTCGCCATAGACGGCATAGTGTTTCTTGAGTGGACTAATTCCCCTTCTGGTCGGACCGGAAGCTACCCGCAAAAACAAAACCGCCGGCCCTGAAGTTTCAGGAAGCCGGCGGCTGTTTTACTTCTACCTCGTGCTATGTCTGCCGCGTACTACGTCTGAATGATGCGCGGCGTGATGAAGAAGATCAGTTCCTGGTTGGAGGTGCTGACCGTGGTGTGTTTGAACAGGTTGCCCAGCATCGGGATATTGCCCAGCAACGGCACCTGCGAAATGTTGACCGAGTTCTGGGTCTGAATGACGCCGCCGATCACCACCGTGCCGCCGTCGGTCACCAGGACCTGGGTGGTTGCCTGCTGGGTGATGAGGGTGGGGTTGCCCTGAACCGTGACGGCCGAAGTCAGGAGTGGTGTTTTCGACGTCCACGTTCAGGAAGATGGTGCCTTCCGACGTGATCTGCGGAACCACGGTCAGCCGCAGGAACGCGTCCACGTAAGTCACGGTGGGCGGTCCACCCAACTGGGCCTGGGTCACGATCGGCACGCGCACGCCCTGGCGAACCAGAGCCTGAATGTTGTTCTGGGTGACAACCCGCGGACGGGAAAGTATTTTCAGCAAGCCGCGCGACTCGGCCATGGTCAGAATGGCATCGATCCGCACATTGTTGCTGGCGTTAACAAAGCTGAGACCGCTGGTCGGGCTGGTGACCGGCAGGTTCGAGAACAACGGAATCGTGCTTCCGGTAGTGGTTCCCCCGCTGGTGATGTAACCGGGCGTCAAACCGTTCACCGTAGTCGGAGAGGTACCCACGGCGGAAGCGCCGCCGATGGCGCTGGTTCCGTTGCCCCAGCCGAAACCCAAGCTGGGTACCGATGTCGCGAGCGAAGCTGCGAGTTGCAGCCACCACCCGCGCTTCAATTTCCACTTCCTGTGTCTTGCGGTCGAAGCTGCGTCAGCAAGCGGTCAATGGCCGGCATCACCGAGGGAATATCCTGGATGATCAGAGCATTGGTCCGGTCGTCAGAGATCACGTCTCCGCGCTGGGTCAGGAAACTCTTGACCGTGGGAACGACGTCCTTGGAGTGCGCGTAGCTCAGGAAACGGGTGACCGTAACCTTGTCGACCGCCAGGGCCTCGGCTTCCACCTGGGCGCGGCGTGACTCGGCTTCTTTGCGCATGGTCTCGACGGTGGCGATGCGCAGCACATTGCCCTCGAGCTGCCGCGCCAGATCGTTGTTCTTCAGAACGATGTCCAGAGCCTGATCCCACGGCACGTCGTCGAGCACGATGGTGAGCGTGCCCTTGACGTTGGGATCAAGCACCACGTTCAGACCGCTGATCTCGTGGATCAAGCGGAAGAAGTCTTTCAGGTCCACATCCTTCAAATTGACCGAGATCGGCTCGCCGGTGTATTTCGGGCCGGTGATGGCGGGCGCCTGTTGCGCCTGCACCTTCTGCTCGGCCGCCATGTTGACGGCGGGCGCTGACTGCATGGTCGCGCTGGCTGCCGGCAACGGGCTGCCTTCCGGTCGGTCGGCAAACTTTCCAGCCGCGGCAACGGCGCGGGCGGGCGGCTCGATCGCTGCCGGCGTGGCATTGTCTCCGGCAACCGAATCCTTGGGACGATAAGAAGGTTCGATAAAGGCGAAAGCGGTGGCGGGAGCCGAGGCGCAGAAATCTGGTTCAGCGAAGCCTGGTTCAAGGAAGCTTCAATCAGCTTGGCTTCCTTCACCGGGGCCGCGACCGGCGCGGCGGCAACTTCAGTCTTGGCTTCCGCGGCGGGCGCAGGAGCCGAGGTCTTGGAGGCTGCCGTCTTGGTGTGCAGCTTCAGGACCATCCGGTTCTCGCTGCCCGACACCAGTTCGTACCGGCACGCCTGCATCAGATCAACCACGATGCGGGTGTTCGGCGTCGTCTCGCCGTCGGTGCCGAGGCGCACGGCTTTGACTCCGTCGCTGTACACATCGATCAGGCGGGGCGAGGAAGCAATCACCGTATTGGGCAGGTCCACCACCACCCGCGCTGGATGGTCCAGCGTGCTCAGGTGCGGCTTCACCGCGCCGTGGGCGTCGATTTCCACATTCACGCCGTCGTCAGTGGGCACGACATTAACGCCTCTGCAGGGCGGCGTGCTGGGAAACTTCCGGGCCCGCGCCCTGCGTCTGAGCCGCTGCGGTAATGAGCGCCACTACCAGCAACGACAGTACAACAATCAGAAATTGCTTTCGCATTTCACTCTCCCCACGGGCCTTGCGCTTGGCTCGCCCCGTGATCTTTCTCGCAAGATTCGCTTCTGCCGGATTTCCCGGCCAATTCTGTCGCCGTCTAAACTGCCGACGTCGTGATCTTCTTGGTCACTTCCCGGGTGAACGGCTTGCCCAGTCGGTCCTGAACCGTCTCTTTGAACACGATCGAATCCCCGGTAATCTTGACCACATAGCCATTGAAGACCGGGTCATTTTCGTGCAGGAAATAAGCCTTATCCAGGGAGTTGACGACCACGGCGATCATGCCCGCGTCCGACTTCACCACGCCCTTGAGGTTGATCTGATCGATCGCCAGGCAGCGCTTTCCCGTGCTGCAGCCGGAACCAATCATGCTGCGATTGACCACCGGGCTGATAAAAGGATCCCGGCGGCCCGCCAGGTTGATCTGTTTGGGAGGGTCGGATTTCGCTTCCTTCGGGGTTTTCTGGTTTTCGACCGCGATGCGCTGTTTAGGCTCCGAATTCTTGACGGCTGCCGTCTTGGCCGGGCTGCGCTTCGCCGCCGACTTCTTTACTACCGGCTTACTGGCTGCCGCCTTAGCTGCGACGGGCTGGCTGCTCACCGGCGCGGCTGGTTTGGCCGCGCTACCCGGCGAGTTCGCCAAAACCGCGTTCTCGTCATTGGTGTGCTTCCGTTGGAGCGCGTTCAGCGTGCTCCTGGTGTTGTCGATGACGTCGGGGTTCTGCCCCCAGGCAGTACCCGCCACCATCCCCAAGAAAAGAATTCCGCTTGTCAGCTTCATAAGCTCCCCTGCTTCTGGACCGCGGCCTGGCCGGGTTTTCCGGGCGCACTCGCCGGTGGTGCCATGTCATGACTGAAGAACGTGGTTGCCGTGCAGGTAGCCACGACGCTCTCATTGGGCGCGTACTGATAGGTGTGCTTCGCCTTGGCGTCCATGGGCTTCTTGGTGGTTGACACCTGCAGCCCGGACACGTTGACGATGCGCTCCAGTTTGCCCACGTTGTCAAAGAAATTCAGCATCGAGTAGTACGGGCCGTCCAGTTCCAGCTTCGAAAGGCAGTTCGGTGTAGAAGTCTTTTGACGATGCCGGCCTGGCTGTGTAGCGCCGCAGTTCGATGCCGGCCTTGGCGGCCTCGGCGTTCATCATCTTCATGAAGCCCGGCACTTCTTTCTCGTCGGGCACGATCTTGCGCTCGATGTCCAGCTGCTGTTTGAGGCTGGCCAGCTGGCGCTCGATTTCGGCCAGCTTGGGCCGGTAGGATTCCAGTTCCGCGTTTTCGCGGAGCTTGGCATCCAGATTGGCCTGCGCCGCCGTGTTGGCTTCCCGCTGGCTCTTGAACACCGTGAAGTACAAGGCCACGGAAAGAACCAGCGCTACTCCCACCAGGGCTGCCCACTGCTTAATGCCCGACATTTCGTCAAAGTTCGCCATTTTTCTCCGCCTCCTAGGACTTCGCCTTTTCGCAGGTCAAGGTGAAGTTGAATGCCTGCATTTCCTTGTAGGTATCGTCCTGGTAGGTTTCCTTGATTTCGATGTTCTTGAAGTATCCGGTCTTTTGCAGGTTGGCAATGAGACTGGCTACGGCGTCGGTACTCAGAGCCATGCCGTCGATGTCCACGCTGCTGCCCTGGTCCTTCATGCTGTTAAGCCAGACCGCTTCGGTGCCATTCACTGTCTGGCCGATCGTGTTCAGCAGATTGACCGGGCCGGCCTGTGCCGCGCGCAGCTGATCGATCACGTCCACCCGCCGCTTATAATTTTCCGCCTCGCGCTGCCGCTCCAGATAGCGCGCCTTCACGTCCGCCAGTTCGGCGTTCTTGCGCAGCGCGACTTCCATCTTGGCGGCGATATCGCGATGCTGCTTGTCCAGTTGGTACCAGTAGCCCAGGTTGACCAGGCCAGCCAGTGCCAGCACCACCACCACCTTCATCTTCGGGGAACCTACGTCACCCACTTCCATGACGGCGGCCGCCGAAGCTGCGGATCGCTTGTTCTTTCCCTTTTGTGCACCCAGCAGGTTGATTCGGATCATAAGTCTTCAAAACTCCTTAAGGCCAAACCCACCGCAACTGCCATCTGGCCGGCATTCTGCTCGATCAACTGCACTCCCGGTCCTTCCGTCGGCAGACCGATCTTCTGGAACGGATTGAAGATCTCGACCGGTAGCGAAAACTCCTGACGCAGCGCCTCAACCAGACCTGGAACCTTCGAGGAACCGCCTGCCAGATAAATCTTTTCGATGTGCTCTCCCGCCGAGCTGGCGCGGAAGAAGTCGAACGTCTTCTGAATTTCGAGCACGATGATCTCGGTCACCTGCTGCAGGATGGGCGTCTTGGCGTCTTCGCTTACCGTGCCCACCTTGTTGCCCAGCTTCAGCGACTCGGCGTCGTCGAAGCTCAGGTCCAGTTCCTTCTGCAGCGAATCCGTGTACTGGTGGCCGCCCACGCTGACGTCGCGCGGGAACAGGGGCGTGGTGCCCTTCACGATGTTGATATTCATTACGCTCGCGCCCAGGTTCAACAGAGCCACCACTTGTGCCGGGCGCGGGTTCGTAGTTGTACTCGTAGCAGTTCTGCAGTGCCAGCGCATCGATGTCCACAATAGCCGGAGTCTTGCCTGCCATCGAGAGTACGTTGGTGTAGTTGAGAATCTTGTCTTTCTTGACAGCCACCAGCAGAACGTCCATCTGTGGGCTGCCGGCGTCTTCGGAAAGGATCTGGTAGTCGAGATTCACATCGGTGAGATCGAAGGGAATATGCTGCGCCGCTTCCTTCTCGATGGTTTCGGCCAGTTCCTGGTCGCTCATCGAAGGCAGCGAGATCTTCTTCACGATCACCGAGTGTCCGCTTACCGCCGTCGCCACCGCTTTGGCCTTGATCTGGTTATCGGTGAACAGCTTCGAAATCGCGCTCGACACCGTTCCGGAATCCACGATCATGGAGTCCACGACGATATCCGGCGCCAGCGCTTCCAGGCCCAGGTGCGCCACTTCGATACCGTTGCGCCCCTTCCTCAGCTCCACCGCCTTGATGCTGGAGGAGCCCACATCCAGACCAACAATCGTTTTCGATCCCAATCCAAACATGTGCCCGCCTTTTACGGTTGCCCGGCAGCCTTACCAGCCGCCTTCGGTTTCCTCTTGCTCTTGGCTTCCATCTGGGTCGACTTCTCTTCCATCCACTGGTCCAGCCTCGATTTCTTGAAGCGCCAGCGGTTGCCCAGCTTGAAAGCCGGAATCTTCTGCTCGCCTACGTACTTGTAAAGTGTGTCCGGACTCACCCCCAGGTATTGCGACGCCTGGCGAATGTTCATGACTTCACGCGAGTCGGCCATAGTTCCAAACCCTTTCCACAGATAAGGCCCGATTTTCGGGCAAACGTTGGGAGAAAATTCCTCGCACAAAATTGCGTTCGAGTGAATTTAGGTGTGCTGAGCATATATCAACCCCTAAACTGCCAAGGTCAAGGCGTATCTTCGGGTTTTACCGGGTTTTATACCTGTTTTCTGGAAATCGTCCTGGCGGGAGTTGCAGTACGACCCTATAGGTAGTAGTCGACACTGTCTTGACCACTATTCGATGCGGTGTTTATACAGTCGGTTCAAACGTTACCCCGATTCCGTAACTAAAGTACTAGAGACGTTACTCAGGTATCTGGACAGGCGGGAAGGGCTTAAAAGCGGCAATTAGCAATTGGCATTTGGCATTTGGCCGGCAGTTCCGCTGAGATTCGGTTAAGCCTTGGCCACTGCCAAGTGCCAATTGCTAAGTGCCTGTTTCTAATACTCCGACAGCTCTTTCATTGCCTGGAACAGGTCGGCGGTTTGGGGCAGGATGGCGTTTTCCAGATCGGGATGGTAGGCCACATACACATCCATGGCGGCCACCCGGCGTACCGGCGCGTCGAGATGCTCGAACATCTGGTCGGCAATGCGGGCGGCGATCTCGGCGCCGTAGCCCCAGCTCAGGCTGTCTTCGTAGGCGACCAGCGCCCGGTTCGTCTTCTGGACCGAGGCGGCGATGGTCTCCCAGTCGAACGGATTCAGGCTGCGCAGGTCGATCAACTCCGCCTTGACGCCATGTTCGCGCTCCAGCTTCTGCACCGCCTGCAAGGCTCGCGGCACGACAGCCCCGTAAGTAATGACGGTGAGATCGGTTCCGGGCTGCACCACCTTGGCCTTGCCAAAAGGCACCATGTAATCCGGTCCGGGATAGGGTGCGCGCCCGTAGGTCTCGCGATAAAGCCGCTTGTGCTCCAGAAACAAGAACGGGATCGTCGCACCGGATAGAGGTGCGCAGCAAGCCCGCGGCATCCAGCGCATTCGAAGGAAACACCACCCGCAAGCCGGGAATGTGAGTAAAGATGCTCTCTCCGCACTGAGAGTGATAAATGGCGCCGCCCGTGAGGTAACCGCCAATGGCCACGCGAATCACGCAAGGCGCGGAAAAACCGTTGTACGAGCGCCAGCGAATCAGCGGCAGTTCGTTGCGCAACTGCATCATGGCGGGCCAGATGTAGTCGAAGAACTGAATCTCGACCACCGGCTTCAGACCCCGGGTTGCCATGCCCGTGGCGCGGCCCACGATATTGGCTTCCGCGATGGGCGAATTGAAAACGCGGTCGGACCCGAAGTCGCACTGCAGGCCGGAGGTCAGCTTGAAAACGCCGCCTTTGCCTTTGACCAGTTTCTGTTTCAGATACTGTTCGCGGCTGCAGTCGGCGACATCCTCCCCGAAAATCACGATGCGCTCATCGCGCCGCATCTCGTCGCGCAAGGTGGCGGTGATCAGATCGGCCATGGTCTTGGGAGCTGACTTTTTGCCGTCGGCACCCGCGCTATCGGACTTGGCTTGCACCGGCTGGGTTTCGAAAGCAGCCGAAGTCGGATCAAGGTCGGGCGAATAGATATACTTCGTCACCGTATCCGGCGTCGGCGCCGGCGCCTGGAGGGCGCGATCGGTCGCGGCCTGCAGATCGTCATCGACCTGCTTCTCCAGTTGGTTGATCCCCTTTTCGTCGAGAATGCCCTCCCGGATCAGGAACATCTGCATGCGCGTGATGGGATCGCGCTGGGCATCGCGCTGGCGCTCGACATCGGGACGGTAAAGCCGCTCGTCGTCGGAAAGCGAGTGGGAGTACGGCCGGATGACGTGAGCGTGGACGAATGCGGGCCCATGTCCAGCCCGGCAATGCGCCACTGAGCGCACAAATGCGGCATAGCTGGCCACCGGGTCGGTTCCGTCGACTTCTTCAAAGTGGAAGTTCGGGAAGCCAGAGACCAGCCGGGAGATGTTTCCGCCCGCGGTCTGCACTTCGACCGGCACCGAAATCGCGTACCCGTTGTCCTCGACCACAAAAATGATGGGAAGCCGGGAGTTGGACGCGGTGTTCAGTGCCTCCCAGAACTCGCCCTCGCTGGTGGTGCCGTCGCCCAGCGAAACGTAGGTGATCTCGTCGCCGTGGAACTTGACGTCTTTGAACTGCCGGTAATCGCCCGTAGCCTTTTTGGCGGCGTTAGGATGAGCGGCCAGGTAGCGGCCGACTTCGGCGCAGCCGACAGCGTGCAGAATCTGCGTCCCGGTGGGCGAGGAGCCGGTGACGATATTCAGGTGCGGATGGCTCCAGTGGGACGGCATCTGCCGCCCGCCCGAGCTGGGATCGTCGGCCGAGCCCACCGCCTGCAGCAGCATGTCGTAGGCGGTAGCGCCCAGGGCCAGGCAGAGCGCCCGGTCGCGATAATAGGGAAAAAACCAGTCGTAGCCCGGCTTCAGGGCAAACGCCGCAGCCACGCCGACGGCTTCATGTCCGGCGCCGGAGATCTGGAAGAATATCTTCTGCTGGCGCTTGAGCAGGATCTCGCGATCGTCGACCCGCCGCGAGGCATACATATGGCGGTAGGCTTCGATCAGTTGATCGCGGGAAAGACCTTCGTAGGTCTTGCCGGCTTTCTTGACGTCGCGTTCCGATACTGCGGCTGCTTTAGGGTCGGTCTTTGTGGTCGCCATCCGTTTCCCTTAGATGCGAGTGTAAGACGATGCGGTGTTCGATGCGATCTAAGAGCCGTAGAGCATTGTAAATCTGCACGAAGACCGGGGGAAGCAGCAATCAGCATTAGCAATTAGCATTGGCTACTCTAGTATTTAGCACCTGGCAGTTGGCAAGCTACGATTCTAGCAGCGGACAATGACCACCGCAGCGGCATCTGCAAGCGGTCGAATGCCCAACGGCTAAGTCTGCCAATTGCTGCTCCTCATCATTTATCCTGAAAACACCGCATGATCAAGTTCAACCGCCAATTCGACCCGCATTCCATCAAGCTGCTGATCTTCGATCTGGACGGCACTTTGATTGATTCGCGGCTCGACCTGGTGCACTCGGTCAACGCCATGCTCCGGCATTTTGGTCGTCCTGAACTGCCCGACGAAGTGATGGCTTCTTACGTCGGAGATGGAGCTCCGGTGCTGGTACGGCGGGCCCTGGGCGATCCGAAGGACGAGAAGTTTCTGAAGGAAGCCCTGGACTATTTTCTGGCGTACTACCGAGTACACAAGCTCGACCACACCCATGTCTACGAAGGCATCAAGGAGAGCCTGGCCGCGATTCACGGCTCAAACGGCCTTCGCCGCAAGATGGCTGTGCTTTCCAACAAACCGGTTCACCCGTCGCGGGCCATCGTCGAAGCCCTTGGCATGGGACAGTTTTTTATTCATGTTTATGGAGGCAACAGCTTTCCCACCAAGAAGCCCGATCCCGAGGGCGCGCGCGCGCTGCTCAAGGAGACCAGAGACTCAGCCGCAGGAGGCCGTAATCATCGGCGATTCCTCCGTGGATGTCCTTACCGGACGCAACGCCGGCATGTGGACCTGCGGCGTGACCTACGGCTTCGCGCCGCACACGCTGTGTGAAGCTCCGCCGGACGTGGTTCTCGACCAGTCCGCATGAGTTGGCGGAATTATTTGCTGAGTCGCCCCACTCCTGACTTCGGTCCTCAGTGTCCTCTGTGGTTAACGTCGTTCTGCGCTTTCAGCTAAACTGCAATCGAGGATGAACAAAGCCACAGCGCCAGACAACTTCACGCCCGCCGAACTGCGCAAGCTGCGCAGCCTCAAAGATCCATACGGAATCCAGCGCTACCTCGACGACATGCCGTACCACCTCGCCGACACCGCGTGGTCGCCGCGCCGCGTCCTGCGCGAAAATACTTCGCACTGTCTCGAAGGGGCGATCTTTGCCGCAGCGGCCCTGCGAGCCAATGGCTTTCCGCCGCTGCTTCTGGATCTCGAAGCCGAACATGACACCGACCACGTTCTGGCCCTTTACCGGGTAAAAGGCCACTGGGGAGTGGTGGCCAAGTCGAACTACACCGGATGCCGCTATCGCGAGCCGGTCTATCGCTCCCTGCGCGAACTGGCGATGAGTTTTTTCAATCTCTATTTCAACCTGCGGCGGGAGCGCACCCTGCGCACATTCTCCCGTCCGGTAAACCTGGCCCGCTTCGACCATCTGCACTGGATGACCACGGAAAAACCAATTTGGTTTGTCGTCGATCATCTGCTGGAAATTCATCACTACAAGCTGCTGCGGCCGGGGATGGCGCAGCGCTTGCACCGCATCGACGACAGATTGTTTCGGGCAGAGACGCTGGGGAAGGCGGAGAAATCAGGTGACGCTTAGATCATCCAGAAACCTGAGGCTGCCCCACCCTTGCGTTTTTTGCAAGGGTGGGAGTAAAGGTATGCACCAAAAGTAAGTGTAGAAAGTCATACACCGTGTTTCTATCGGCAGTGGACTTTGGCACAAGATGGAACGGTGAGTTGAACTTCCCCCAATCCCACCCTTGCAAAATGCGCAAGGGTGGGGCAGCCTCGGTTGTCGATGGTTGATACCGGACCTGGGAAGGGCGGGCCAGCCTGCCCGTATTAAAGCATTGATTATCAATAGTATGGATAAATCAAGATTTATATTGATTTATCATGTTCGAGAGGTAACATAGGAATCGAGTAATGAGCCAGGACTATGCCAGCCACGACCAAGAAGTTCACTCCTGAGATCGACGCCCAGCTCTACGACGAGTTCGTTGCGGTTGCCGAGCAGAATGGGCAAACGAAGCGGCATGTTCTCGAGCAGGCGCTCGGGTTCTACCTGCACAATGTGGTTCCGTCCCAGCACCTGGTTCGCACCGAGGTGATGGATGCCTTCGAGCAGTCGGTTGCCCGCAACCGTGACCTGTTGCAGCGTCTCGCCAAGTAAATGGCGGATTACCTCACGGTGGCAGAAGTCTACCGAATGCAGCATCGATTGATCGAGCTATTCGGCGGTCGCCACGGTGTCCGCGATAAGGGCGCTGTTGAGGCCGCCGTTTTTCGTCCGCAAACCGGCTATTACAACTCCATCGAAGAAGAAGCGGCCGCGCCTGATGGAGTCGCTCGGAAACAACCACGGCTTCCTCGACGGCAATAAGCGCATCGCCTTCACCGCCGCCGATGTCTTCCTGCGGCGCAACGGCTTTTACATCGAGGTCGAAGGCTGGGATGGATACGCGTTCATCTACGGCTCGATGGACCGGCACGAATTCCGCTTTGCCCAAATACTCGACTGGATACGTCAGCACATCAGACCCGCCGTTTAACTCCGAGGCCTTCACCGCCTCGATCAGGCGCTGCGCTACGAGGCCGGGAGTTAGGCTTGTGTGGGTCCTGGTTTTTACCCGGACGGGCCGCGCTTGCGCGGCAGACAGGTTCCATCTGCCGAGCTTCGCTCGACCTGGACGGGTCGGAGACCCGTCCCTACATGGGCAGTCTATGCGGTTCGTGATATTTGCCGATCCTGCTTTCCGGAATACAATTCGGTCATGAAGTCCGGCTCTCTGATGCTGCTGTTGGCGCTCGCGCCCTTGTCCGGGGCGCAAAGCGCGCCGGACATGGCCTCGGCGCCGCACTACCGGCAGTTGCTGTCGAACGATCGGGTGCGAGTGTTTGGGCTCACGCTGCGGCCTCTGGAACGGACCATGGCACGCCACGATCACAATTTTCTGGTGATCGCGCTTCTCGATTCTGACGTGGTAATGTGGCCGGAAGGCGATTCGGACATTCTGAGTTTTCACTTCAGACAGGGGGAAGCGCGTTTTAACGCTGGCGGACGTGCGGTCGGCATGCGCAACGATCGCACCACCGACTATCGCAATGTCACCGTCGAATTTCTCGATCCTAAAGTGACCAACTACGGTTACCGGGCCTATCTCGGCACGTGGGACTACGGGCCCAGCGAAATTAGCTCGCCGGTCGATCCCCACGACAGGTTCATGAACTCGCTCCTGCTGGGGGCGGCCACAGTGAGCGACGCACAATTGCTTTCGCGCGATCCGTTTGCACCGCCCGAGAAACCCAGCCCGGAATTGCTAGTCCCGGTGACTGACATCGACCTGAAAGCCGGAGAGTACGAGCGAATACGAAGATCGTCCGGCGACGCAGTCTGGATCCCGACGGGACGGAAAGCCACATTTCTCAATGCGTCGGCTGATCCCGCGCGGTTTACCGTCGTCCGGTTCATTCCGGAGGCCAAGAATCAGGGTGGCGCTCCAGGCATCTCCGGTAAGCTGACCCAGTTCTAAACAAATATTCATACTGAGGAAGCAGTTTCTATGAAGTGGCCCGCAGCCTCGCTCCTTCTTTTTGTCTCGCTGTCCTTGCCCGCGTTGGCGCAGAGCCAGCCGGCGGGTGCTCAGCCAGCGGCGCCGCTCTCCCAGGACCAGATTCGCGACTTTATTCGTGAAGCGGCCGAGAAAGATATGGAGAATGACAAGAAACAGCGCGACTACACCTACATTCAGCGCGAGGAGGAACACAAGCTCGACGGGAAAGACCAGGTCAAGTCCACTGAGTCCAGGACCTACGAAATTATGGTGCTTTACGAAGAACCGGTGCGGAAGCTGATTGCCCGGGACGACAAGCCGCTCAGCGAGAATGATGCCCGGAAGGAAGATGAAAAAATCCAAAAGATCATCGAGAAACGAAAGAACGAGAGCGAGGGCGATCGCCGCAAGCGCCTGGAGAAGCTGGACAAAGACCGCGAAGAAGGCCGCCAGTTCGTGAAAGAAATCGCCGACGCCTACAACTTCCGTTTGGTAGGAGAGGAAAACCTGGATGGACGCGAAACCCTGGTGATCGACGCCGAGCCGCGTCCCGGTTATGAACCCCACATGAAAGATGCGAAGTTCCTGCCCAAGTTTCGATTCCGCGTCTGGATGGATCGAGCCGAGAAGCAGTGGGTAAAGCTGGACCTGCAGTGTATCGACACAGTTTCGGTAGGCCTGTTTCTGGTTCGGCTCCACAAGGGCTCGAACATTCAGATCGAACAGACCCGGGTCAATGATGAAGTCTGGCTGCCCCGTCACATCGCGCTGAAGCTGGAAGCGCGCCTGGCACTGCTCAAGGGCCTAAACATGGCGGAAGACGTTACTTACCGCGACTACAAGAAATTCCGAACCGATACAAAAATTCTGCCTGCGGGAGAAGTAGAAACAAAGTAGTTGCGCGGTCAGAGAAGTCAGGTTGCGTCAATGGTTGTCCTTGTTATCCGAGTCCTTGCCGTCCGAATCACCATCCCTGGAATTGCTGGAGCCTGACACTTCGAGCTTCTCCAGCTCAGCCCTGTGGTCGCGCACGAACTGGATGTTCACAGGATTTACAAAGGCAGGTGGCTTTCCCTTCGCGTCCAGAGCCGCTACAGCTATGCCGGCAGTGACTACGGTCATCGGGATCAGGATAAATTCGCGCGCGGTGACGCCATTGGCCTTCAGAAATACAGCAGTGTGAGGAGATTTTTCGATCAAAGCCGCTTTCTCAACGTTGGGGATGTCGGTCTCTTCCACCTTTTTCATCTCAGCTGCCATGACTGGATCACCAGCTGCCGAGGCTTGCAGTTTCTTCGACACTGCGGCGTACTGGTTCACCTTGTCCATGGTTAGAATGAAATCGTGGATGGCCGACTCGTCAGGATCGGCGCCTTTCGCCGCATGCTTCGCACTCTGCGCCGGGCAAAAAGAAGCGATTAAGAGGAGCACGGGAAGGACCGCAACGCGTGTGACTATACGATTCACGGAGTCTCCTTCAGGAAGTCCGGGATTAGGAAATCCACGATTGGGATTTTTTTTTGCGGATGGCTAGCCCTTCTTTTCGGCAACTTCGAGCCGCGTTTCCGCGCGCTTGAGCGAGTCTTCGGCGTGGGTGAAATCGGCTTCGGTCTTGCCGTTCTTGAGAGCTTCCTCGGCGCGCTGTTTGGACTGCTGGGCGCGGGCTACATCGATTTCCTGCGGCCGCTCGGCGGTTTCCGCCAGGATGGTCACTTTGTCCGGAAGCACTTCAGCGAATCCCCAAGCCACCGCCAGATAGTAGGTCTGCCCGCCCTTGCGGTAGCTGATTTCACCAACCGCCAGTTCGGTAATGAGCGGAGCGTGCCCCGGCAGGATGCCAAGATATCCGTTCTTGCCGGGAATCTGCATCTCTTCCGCCACGTCCTTCACCACCATCTTTTCGGGCGTGACAATCTCGAGTTGGAAAGAATCGGGCATCAGTCGTTGGTCGTCAGTCGTCAGTCTTCATCCCAGTCGCGCCTGACGACTGACGACTGAAGACTGACGACTGTCCTAAGCCGCTTTCAACTTCTCTGCCGCCTCGAGCACTTCCTCAATCGTTCCCTTCATGTAGAACGCCTGCTCGGGGATGTCGTCGTACTTGCCTTCGTTAATTTCCTTGAAGCCCTTCACCGTGTCCGCAACTTTCACGTAGCGCCCCGGCGAGCCGGTGAACTGCTCGGCCACGTGGAACGGCTGCGACAGGAAACGCTGAATTTTTCGCGCCCGCGCCACGCTGACCTTCTGGTCTTCGCTCAGTTCATCAATGCCGAGAATGGCGATGATGTCCTGCAGATCTTTGTAGGTCTGCAGCGTTTTCTTTACGCCTTGCGCCACGTCGTAGTGCTCCTGGCCGACGATGCGCGGATCAAGAATGCGCGAAGTCGAAGCCAGCGGATCGACCGCGGGATAGATTCCAATCTCGGTCAGGGCACGCGACAGAACCGTAGTTGCATCGAGGTGGGCAAAGGTTGTCGCCGGAGCCGGATCGGTAAGATCGTCGGCGGGCACGTAAATGGCCTGCACCGAAGTGACTGACCCTTTCTTAGTGGAAGTGATGCGCTCCTGCAGTTCGCCCATCTCCGTTGCCAGGTTCGGCTGGTAGCCCACCGCGCTCGGCATGCGGCCCAGCAGCGCGGAAACTTCTGAGCCGGCCTGGGTGAAACGGAAAATATTGTCGATGAAGAGCAGAGTGTCCGCGCCCTCTTCGTCGCGGAAGAATTCGGCCACGGTCAGCCCGGTCAGCGCGACTCGAAGACGCGCACCGGGCGGCTCGGTCATCTGGCCGTAAATCAGCGCGGCTTTGGATTTATCCGGATCGCCCGGCTTGATTACGCCGGACTCCGTCATCTCCAGCCACAGATCGTTGCCTTCGCGCGTGCGCTCGCCCACTCCGGCGAATACCGAATATCCGCCGTGCTGCTTGGCCACGTTGTTGATCAGTTCCTGAATGAAAACAGTTTTGCCGACGCCGGCGCCGCCGAACAACCCAATTTTTCCGCCCTTCAGGAATGGCTGAATGAGGTCGACGACCTTGACGCCGGTTTCGAACATCTCAGCGGTAGTGGCCTGATCCTCAAACAACGGCGCTGGACGGTGGATGGGCATGGTCTTGGTGTGCTGGATCGGACCCAACTGGTCCACCGGCGCCCCGATCACGTTCATCACTCGCCCCAGCGTGCCTCGGCCTACGGGAACGGAAATCGGCCCGCCCTGGTCGATCGCTTTCATCCCTCGCACCATACCCTCGGTGGCCTCCATGGCCACGCAACGCACCCGGCCCTCACCAAGATGTTGCTGCACTTCCAGAATCACGTTGACCGGGTTGGGCACGGTGAAACCGTCGCTAACGACTTTTAACGCCTCATAGATGGGAGGCATGGCGCCTTCGGTGAATTGCACATCCACCGCGGGACCGGAAATCTGGATTACGCGTCCAATTCTCTCTGGCATAGTTTGTAGCTCTCAGTCTTTCAGCTGTCAGCTTTCGGCATTTGGCAATTAGCAATTGGCACTTGGCCAAATCACTTCGATACGTTGAACCGGTCTCCGCTAAGTGCGAAATGCTAATTGCCAAGTGCTGCCTTACTGCGCTGCTGCTCCGCTCACAATCTCAATAATCTCTTTTGTGATCTTCGCCTGGCGCGCCCGGTTCATGGCCAGGGTCAGCGAATCGATCATGTCGGTAGCATTACTGGTGGCCGCGTCCATCGCGGTCATGCGGGCTGCGTGCTCTGCCGCCACCGATTCCTGCAGACTGCGAAAGACCTGAATAGCAACGTACTTCGGCAAAAGCGACCGAAAAAGCTCTTCCGGTGACTGTTCGTAAATGTAATCAACCGGAGCCGTGGCAAACTTGGCAGCGGCAGCGTCAATGTCGCGCGTATCGGCGGGACGGAGACGCACATCGGCGCCCTTTGCGGCCTCGATCGCGCGATTGCGTTCTTCCGTGGTCATGCCTTCAGCCATTCGCACTTCGGGCGTGCCAATCTGCTCGATAGGCAGAACCTGCTCAACCACCAGACGCTGCGCGATAACCGATTTGAATTCGTTGTACAGCAGATACACAGCGTCAATCTCTTCTCTGGCATAGCGCTCGATCACGTGTTCCGCCAACTCCGATGCCAGGGCGTAGTCAATCTTGTTGAAGATACCGATCTGCTCGCCCACGATTGTAGTTTGCCCAGGGCCACCCGACTCGGCGGATCCAGATTCGGTGGATCGAGATTCCGCAGATCCAGATTCAGAAGATCGAGACTCGGCGGTTCGAAACCGCCGTCTCAAGAAATCGCGGCCCTTGCGTCCGATAGCTTCAATCTCGAGATTCTTGTCTGCCTTGGTCGCAATGAAGCGCATCGCGGCTTTCACGATGTTGGTGTTAAAAGCGCCAGCCAGGCCTTTGTCGCCGGTGACGACGACCAGCAAAACATTTCTTTCAGGTCGGCGAGCCAATAGAGGATGCCGGGGCTCTCCCGTCTCCGGGTCGTAAATTTCTGTCCGGGAAACCAGCGACTTGAGCACATTGGTCAGCATCTGGGCGTAGGGACGCGCGGCCAAGGCGCGCTCCTGGGCGCGGCGCAACTTCGCCGCCGAGACCATCTTCATGGCCTTGGTAATCTGCCGCGTGTTGGTCACGCTGCGAATCCGCCGTCGGATATCGAGAATGTTAGGCATTTCTAGCCGTTAGCCAATGGTCGTCCGTCGTTGGTCGAGCTACTTTCCCCAACCTGCGGGGATTTCACAGGATTGATGTATAAACAAGTTTAACAACGTTGATGTGTAACAAATTGATGTGTAAAACCTGTTTTCAGTTTAGAGTTCCCGGTTCTCAGTTCTGTACTACTTCGCCACTGCCTGCCTCTCGGCCACGAACGCTTCTTTACACTGCTTGATCACCTTGGTCATTTCAGCTTTTAGGGCGTCATCCAGAACTTTTTTCTCCATGATGGTGCGCAGCAGTCCGGGATTGGTTGCGTCAACGTAGCGGTACAGCTCCGCTTCGAAATCCCGCACCTGGTCGACCGGCAGATCGTCGAAGAATCCGTTGGTGCCAGCGAAGATGACCAGAATCTGTTTGGAGAAGGGCAAGGGCGAAAACTGTTTTTGCTTGAGCACTTCGACCAGCCGCTGGCCGCGATTCAACTGGGCCTGCGTGGCCTTGTCGAGGTCGCTGCCGAACTGCGCGAAGGCCGCCAACTCGCGGTACTGGGCCAGTTCCAGCTTCATGCTTCCCGCCACTTGGCGCATGGCTTTGATCTGAGCGCTCCCGCCAACGCGGCTCACGGAAATTCCAACGTTCACCGCCGGACGCACGCCGCTGTTGAACAGGTCGGTCTCCAGAAAGATCTGGCCGTCGGTGATTGAAATCACGTTGGTCGGGATGTACGCCGAAACGTCGCCCGCCTGAGTCTCGATGATGGGCAGCGCGGTCAAGGAACCTCCGCCCATCTTGTCGCTCAGCTTGGAGGCTCGTTCCAGCAGACGTGAGTGAAGATAAAAGACGTCGCCCGGATAAGCCTCGCGCCCCGGCGGACGTCGCAACAGCAGGGAAATCTCACGATACGATGCCGCATGTTTGGAAAGATCGTCGTAAATCACCAGCGCATGCCGCTTGGTGTCGCGAAAATACTCGCCCATGGCGCACGCCGCGTACGGCGAAATATACTGCATGGGCGCGGGCTCAGACGCCGACGCGGCCACGACGATGGTGTAATCCATGGCGCCGGCATCGCTAAGAATCTTTACCACCTGCGCAATCGAAGATCGCTTTTGCCCGATCGCATTGTAGATGCAGATCAGGTCATTGCCCTTGTTGTTGAGGATGGTGTCGAGGGCGACTGCGGTCTTGCCAGTCTGGCGGTCGCCGATGATCAGCTCGCGCTGTCCGCGGCCGATTGGAATCATGCTGTCGATGGCCTTGAGCCCGGTCGCCATGGGCTCGCGCACCGGCTGGCGGTCGATCACGCCCGGCGCCAGGCGCTCCAAGGCGATGAACTCGTCGGTCGCGATCGGACCCTTGTCGTCGATCGGCTGCCCCAGCGAATTCACTACGCGTCCGACCAGAGCCTCGCCCACCGGCACGCTCATGATGCGGCCAGTGCGTTTGACCTCGTCACCCTCGCTGATTTCCGTATACTCGCCCAACAGCACCACGCCCACCTGGTCTTCTTCCAGGTTCATGGCGATACCGGCCACGTTGTGCGGAAACAGTCCAATAGACGGAATGCTTTATATAAGTTATGGTGGTGCAGGAGGAAGCTTCGGCAATGGTTCACTCTTGAAATATAACTTGCTTACAAATTCGGTTGTATACACCAAATCGTACAACTTTGGTATAGATAGTCTTGGGATTACACCGGATGGCAAAACTATCTATATGCCATCTGGAGAATTCTCAAGTAGTAATTTGTGGTACGTTATTAATACCAGTGATGGGAGTGTCGTAACCAGTATAGCAGCAGGTGTCGGCGGTCACAACACAGTCGTAAGTTTGGACGGTAAGCATGTCTATATGGCCGGAAGAAATACACCATACCTTGAAGTTGGGGATACCTCAACAAATACCAATATTGAGAGTATTGGTCCGCTTATTAGCGGAGGACGACCATTCAGTGTAAACGGCTTACAGACATTGGCATTCACTACACAAAGCAATTATCTTGGGTTCCAGGTTAGCAGCATCACTACGGGTAAAGTGCTCTACACAGTTCCTATCAATGGTTTCAGTTCCTGTAATTATGTTGTTCCGAGCCATGGGATTTCTCTGTCTCCCAATGAGAAGGAGGTATATGTCATGGATGGTTGCAATAGCTATGTTCATGTTTTTGATGTGAGTGGGCTTCCTGGTTCGGCTCCTCTACAAGTTGCAGATATTAAACTGAGTAATAAAGTGGGAGGAACAAGCGAACCCGGTTGTGCATATGATTGCGCTAGGGAAGGATGGGTTCTGCATAGCGGAGACGGTCAATATGTCTTTGTTGGTGACGATGGAGATGTCATAAATACGTCAACCCGTCAATTAGTTGCGAACGTTCCTACATTATACAATACCAGAAAATTTATAGAGATTGATTGGCAGAATGGTCAGCCAATATTTACAACCAACAGGTATGGATTAGGATATGTTACAACTCCATTACCTTCACCAACACCATCGCCATCTCCAACAGTCACCCCATCACCTTCCCCAACGCCTACATCAGCACTGGCGCAAGACACCTTCCAGCGACCAAATCAGGCACATTGGGGAACGGCCTCTGATGGACAGATCTGGGGTGGTGATGCCAATACGGCAAGCACCTTCTCGATTGTTAATAATACAGGACAGGTATCAGGCGGTAGCGGTACCAGTTATAGTGCCACACTCGGCCCAGTGACCACGAATGCGGAAGTTCTGTTCACAGGTTCAATGAGTAGTTATACTAACAACAATTTGGGAGGGGTGCTACGCTGGAAGGATGGTAATAACTGGTACAAGGCGTACATCAGTGGGGGATCGCTGATTGTCCAGAAAAAAGTCAATGGGGCTACCACGATACTTGGATCGGTGCCCTTTACGGCAACGGCTAACACGTCCTACACGTTGCGCTTCCGGGTAGTTGGTACGACCCTGTACGCCAGAGTCTGGCCAACAGCGACAACTGAGCCAACCAACTGGATGATTACGGTAACGGATACCTCATTCTCATCCGGCTTCTGTGGCCTGCGCATGCTCGCACAAAATGGCACCTCAGCCAAATATACTTCGTTCCAGGCCTCTACGGTGTAGGGGCAGCGCCCGTGCCCGTCCATCTGGACGGGCACGGGCGGCCACAAGGGCACGCCCCTACGTTACGAATGGAGAACTGAAATTGAAAATAATGCTAAAAATACCTTTGTCGCGCCTCAGACAGCTTCCTACCACCCCAAAATTCTCGTGGTTTATTACTGTTCTTCTGCTTATCTCTACACTGGTAATAACGAGTATCATCACCATTCAATGGCAGAAAGATCAAATCAATGTAGCAGCTATAAGCCCTCTTATCTTTGGTGCAAACCTGGACTATCAAATCTTAACATCTCCACATGCACAGGTTCTAGCAAAGCAACTGGGTCTTCGAACCATTCGCTTGGGAGATAATTCCAATGGTATGCATCTAGCTGAGTTCTATAGTAAAGCGCAGATTATCAAGAATATGGGACTTGTCCCACTCATCATCCTGCATGACGGCGTGATTGCTGATCCAGAGCAACGACTGCAGATTGATATTGATATGGTCAACGAGATACAACAGATTTTTGGTGGCCCAAGTGCCAAAGTCTACTATGAACTTGGCAATGAGAGTGATTTAAATCCTGGGATAGATGCTAACACATATACTGCTATGTGGAATTCCATTATTCCAATTTTCAAAAATTTAGCCCCTAATTCTTGGTTTGGAGGCCCTGTGAACTTCCAACAGAACCCTCCCTATATTTCCTACTTTGTTCATAACGCCAATCCAAAACCTGATTTTATCTCCTGGCATGAATACACCTGTGGGCACGAATCACCTGCCTCCGACTGTATCCAGCATATTGATAACTGGACAACTCATGTGGACAATACCCGCCACGCGATTACCGCAAATAGTGATCCTGTGCCACCCATTATGATTACTGAGTGGAACTATTCGCCTGGCGTAATTTCAGGCGATGGAAAAAGTAGCGATCCTCTTTTTCTGGAGCAATGGACAGCCAAAGCCCTCCAGACCTTGGCTGCCAATAATATCTTTGCCGCCTATCTCTTTAATGTGGAAGATATCTTAGGGTTGACGGATAACAACAATAACCCCACGGTGCAAGGACTAGCATTCTACACTGCCTGTGAACATTTGATTGGCAATGGGGCAAACTCCACACCAAAGTGTTCCTAATGCACAATAAGTTTTTCCTGATTTTCTACGTGTTCTGCATGTTTTTCTTCAAATTGCATTTTTATGCTCGTAGAGATCGTCAGACCAAGAGTTTTCAGGCAAATCAGAGCAGTCGAGCACATGAGCAGGGCGGCCCAGAGATGAGAGAAGATAAACATGGCGGCAACTTTGTCCGAGGGCTGTTGCAACAGCCCTGTAAAAACCAGCAATCCCACGGCTTCGTTACTGCCTATCTGCCCAGGAGGAGTAGGCAGGATGAAAAACAGATTATAGACAGTATAACCAAAGATCACTGTTCCAAAGGAGATGGAAAAGCCAACCGTCCAGAAGGCAAACATGGCGAAGAGACTATCACAGACAACTGCCAAGCAAGTGAGCACTAGTGCGAGCAGGAAAATGCGGGGATTGCTGGCGCTGGCCAGGAGTGAGTCCACAAAGCTGGTGGCGAAAGCTTCGATCTTCTTGCCTATGACACCGGGGAGGATCCTCGTCATTTTCTGGAGTAGAGCGATGGCTGTGCTGCGTTTCCATACGGTTAATCCTATAAAGGAGACCATTACTATGAGAAGCCCGCCAATTAAGCCCAACACAGCCCAGAGCCGGACCTCCATCGTCATGCCCAGCAAGGGCACGACGATCATAATGACGAGGGCAGGCAACAGGTCCAGCGATCGATCCATCGCGACGGTAGGCAGTGATCTACTCATGGGTATGCCCGCAATACGTTTCAGCATGAGTGTTTTGGCAATTTCACCGCTACTGACCGGCAGCAGGAAATTGATGAAGATGCTCACGAGGAAAACCCGAATAGCCGTACTGCGCGGACTGCGCTGATGGAACTCAGAAAGAGTTTCCAGCGCCAGTCCCCGGATTGAGAACGCGAGAAGGAAAGCGACACCTGACAGGATGGCCAGCGCCATGCCACGAGGTGTTGCCAAGTTCTTTAACACCACATCGATACTGACTACAATATTGACGAAACGCGAGACGAGAAACAATAAGCCGATGCCTAGTAGCAGGCTAATGATCACCTTTGCCATAAGACTGCTCATGAGACGCTTCATGGTCTTCTCACTCCTCCAAGAGAGGTATACTGGTGAGCCTGGATAATGGACAGTTGCGTCATACCACCTGTATTAAACCACTCTGCTGCTAGCCTAATACCTTCCTGTATACTCACCTTTGGCTCATAGCCCAACTCACGTCGTGCTTTCTCTACGCTATGTCTAGTATCGGTTCCAAACATCATGGCACCAAGCCTTGTCACAATCGGTTTGGTATGCCTGATCAAGGCTATTTTCTCCGCGACAATACCACCGTAGTAGATTGGCTGATAGGGCAGGTGTCGTGTGGGGCGTTTCCCGTAGACGGCATCGGCAATGGCATTGAACATGGCTTGCTGTGTCAGAGGACGATCATTCGTGATGTTGTAGACATTGCTAGGAGCTTTCTCATGATAGGTCGCGAGCAGAAAACCCTGTACCACATCGGTCACATAACAGAATGGCAGGGCATTATCTCCTCGCCCAATAATAACTCCCTTGCCTTGCTTCATGCGTTCAGCCATGCGACCAAAATGCAGGCGGTCAAGAGGGCCAAAGAAGGTACCTGGCCGAATGATGACTGTCTCCATAGGGCTTTTGCGCATGAGACGTCGGATCAGGTGATCACCCTCAGCCTTGGTAATGCTATAGGGATCAGGGTCAGGCTGTAGTCTATCTTGCTCAGTCATAAAGCGACCATGGCCTAGCCCATAGACCGTATGTGAACTAGTATGAACGAAACGGCGTACGCCAGCACCTTCAGCCGCCCGGTAGAGATTCTCGGAGCCGGTGACGTTCACCAGACGATAATCGGCTATTGGACGCCAGACACCCATCATACCTGCTAAGTGAATGACAGTATCAATACCTTTGACGGCTGGTGCCAATGTGCTGGCATCCGTCACATCCCCTCGTACCACCTCTACTCCCTGTACTAGCAGTTGTTCCGCGTTCTCTACTGGCAAGACCAGGGTACGTATCTGTTCACCACGCTGTTGTAATTCGCGCAACAGGTGTCTTCCTAGTAGGCCTGTAGCACCAGTAATAAGCACTTTCATGTAGATTCCTCCATTCGGGCAGGCACAAGGCACAGCCCCTACGATTAATGATCGATATAATGATGTTGATTAGCTTGAGTTGTCATGATCTTGCTCCTGAATAGCCCTTTACGCTGATGGCGTTCTCCGGGCAGGCTTCGTAACAGAGCAGGCAACGTTGGCAGGTCTTGGGGTTCACCTTCAGCGTTTTCAGATCAATCACATCTGGCAGTGGGCAGGTTTCGACACACTTGCCACAGCGCGTGCAGCTTGCCTCGTTGATCTGCGGACGAGTGCCCACTAACCCTGTACTATAGAGGGTTGTGCAGAAATGCTTGCCGCGCTCTGCAAGCCAGCTATAGGGATAGTCGAGCGGGTACATCATCCAGAAGATGAAGCGGTAGAGCGCCTTCTGCACTGGGAGGCGAAATGGCTTGATCACGCCAACATCTTCACCAACCAGGGTCCACGAGGGCAGGCCCAGTTGCTCCAGGGCCAGCTTCAGGTGAGGGATAGCACGTGGCTGGACGTCGACGATTTGACAGCAAGCTAGGTCAACAGCTAGGCTATTGCGTCCAGCTACTAGGACCTGCAAGTCGGCTTTATCGCCATAGAGAGGTCCCTCTCCGTCTTGACCAACGCTGCCATCAACGATACTCAGGTCAGGTTTGATGCCAAGATTCATATCAACGATGCTCTGGGCAATACCAAAGGTATGCATAGCTCTGCGGTCTGGACGCGGCAGAATACCCATCAGGTTTTTCATGCTCAGAGTCATGGTTGAGACAACATGCGTTTTGAGCACGGGAAGATTAATCAAGCAGGCTTCTTGCAGAATGCGCGGCATGCGAAAGCGACGCAAGCATTTGGCATCTGTAGGCCGGAGTTCAACCCAATCCTGTTCGCCCCCCTCCGGGTCAAGACGGAGGATGCGAATGTCATGATCCGCGCAGAATTGCTCTACACCTAGGATAGTGTAGGTGGCTTCGCGATCAAACTCGGTCCCAGGTGTTTCGCAGAGCACTGGCTTCGCGCCACAGGCGTACACCTCTTCAGCCACCGCTTTGAGCAAAGCAAAGCTCGTGGTTGATCCTGTCTCGGCAGACCTGCCAGCCACAAAATTGGGTTTGAGCACTGCGATTTTTGCTCCTCCGATAACCGAGGCCATACCGCCTACTTGCGCGATAACGCGATGAGCGGCGGCTTCGATCCCATCGAAGGTGCGTGTGACTGCGACAGTAGCAAGAGAAGGTTGTGTTGCTAACATATTTTCCCCTTTCTAGAGTAAAAAAAGCGTTAAGATCATTTTTATCTGCTTGGTGGATTTTTGCTATGAATAACTTGGTAAACTCGCATGAACTCGTTGTGATCTTTAAACTCCACACGTAACACCGAGTGTGTCAGAGCTGTCTTAATCAGGTCCATCCCACCTCCGTAGTTTTGGATTTTCTGAATCATGTCCAAGTCAGCGACGATATAGTCGATACGATCCCAGTTCCCCTGCAAGAGCGCGTCATGGACCTCAGGATCAAGAGCAACGAACCAGTACACATGTGCGTAGGGATAGACGGCCCCACTCCCTACGCCCTCGCTTTGCGGCTCGTGTAAATCCGTGAAGAGACACTCATTAATGACTACTACTGCCCGGTGTGGCACATGAGTACGTATCCAGGTCAGCGTTTCGGTCTGCACCTGCGTTGGACGTAGGGAGAAGATATTATAAGGACTGAGAGAGTGCTGGATATCAAAAGGGATGAGGACCATCAGAACTACCAGGGTCAGGATGACACTAACCAGTTCGAAGTGTATCATGCGGCCAACCCAGCGCACTACAGAGTCCATGGCAATAGCAGTATTGAGAGCAATAAGTGGAATTAAAGGAATTATATAGAAGGGAAAGACAACCCCGCCGCGCACGAGCAGCCCCCAAAAGATAATGGCAAAGAGTGCGAGAAACAGACGCTTGCGATTCCACCAGCCAAAGACAAGATTAAAGACAGGTGAGACAATGCCCAGGGTGACAAGGAGAGGATCACCATTAACCCAGGAGGTCCAGCTCTCTAAGATACTCCCCTTGCCTTGACCACGTCCCACCTGTATGAGATAGGTACCAATCAAACTGAGGTGTCGGTGATTGTCCCAGGGCAGGTGCCACTCGTAAGGGAAAAAGCTCGCCTTTCAATACAGCCATGAGTACAAAGGTTGAGCTGACGGCAATCACAGCGTAGAAAAAGGAAACCAGCAGAAATGTGCGTTGGAATCTGGCGGTATAGAGCCAGACCACATAGATCATAACAGGGGAAAGAATGATGAGGACCTCTTTTGAGAGTAGCGCGAAGCCAAAACAGATGCCAGCGGCTATCGTATAGGACAGGCGGCTCTTACCGATGAGGATCAATAGAGGGCAAGCAGAAACCAGAAGGTGGCGAAGTTATCGAGCAAGACTTCACGCTGAAAAGTAATGCTGAGAGGTGACAGTGCGAAGACAAGCATCGCAAACACGCAGGCAATGAAGTTGAGCCGCAAGTGGTAGGCAATGCGGTAGACAAGCCACGCGGAGCCGACCGCGAAGAGGAGCATTAACACCCGCCCACTATTTAGGGAGTTACCAAAGGTGTAGAAGCCACCCGTAAGCTTGACCCAAGCTGCAATCAGTATCCAGGCCAGTGGGGGATGACCGTAGCCATAGGCATAGGGGTCAATACGCCCGTGTGTGACGGCCCAGGCATACATCATATAGGTGCCTTCATCCTCCTGATAGCGCGGATAATAGAACATATTGATGGCATGGGAGGCAGTGGTGACCGCAAGCCCTAGAGCAATGATGGTCATCCTCAGCCACCTGGGGATGCGGGTGTTCACAAGAGGGGCATCTATCGTTCTGAGACCCGTCTGTAACAGCATGCCTGTGGAGGTACGAGGGGTGTGCTGCTTTCTGTTGTTCTCACTTGCGGAGGCAGGCCTAGCAGTGCTGGAGGCCTCGTTAGCAGCATGTGTTTTCAAGGGAGTTTCAGAACGCGCTAGGATGTCCAGGGCGGTTACCAGAACCTGCATTCCTCTTTTCCTCCTCTCCATCATGCCCATTTTCCTGAGATGTTGTCTCACTCTCTTGTGCTGAAGTAGCCTGAGTGTGAGAGGAGGAAGCAAGCAAAAAGAAGTTTGGGTGATGATGCTGGACGCCAAAGTTACCGACTGGGTTGAGCTCCTTTGGAAGGGCGACAAGAGATAGAAGTGTGGGGATATCGCTGATATATTGAGATTGTGATGGCTCTTGAGGCCCTTCAAATGGCAGAAGAAGCTGGACATAACACTCTCTTTCGAATATCTCAAAGTAACAGACAAGTTTGGATGCTTACATCTCTACGGTTGTCACATTGACACTAACAAGATCGCGATGTTGTCCAATATGTTTGGTTTTCTCCCAGTTGGATGTACCCCGGACATAGCGATACACTGCCCGCAGAGCACCAATACCAAGGATCCATTGGTATGGAAAGAAGGCGAGCGCAGTGATAGCCGCCTCGCGCCAACTCCACCTGCGTTTATGCGCCTTCAGGAACTCTCGCAGCCCCACCAGATTGGTGAAAACAGCCAGGATGAAGCAATAGAGCGGCA
>CAVVLA010000007.1:0-27358 GCA_963748935.1 Terriglobia bacterium | reverse complement strand
GATCGGCCCGGCGAAAGGCGATGGCAAGCTGACTTTCGACAAGCTCACTGACCTCTACCACTCCGGCACCAAGCACGAAGAGGACCAACCCGCGCATCTCGTCATTCACGACACCGATGTCTGCAACACTCGTTGCATAAAAGAATTCGGCAACCCGTGCCAGAATTTCTGCCCGGCCAACGTCTACGAAATGGTGGACGACGCCAGTCAGGCCAACGGCAAGCGCATCAGCCTCAACCCGTCAAACTGCGTGCACTGCAAGACCTGCGATATTGCCGACCCGTACCAGATCATCACCTGGGTGCCGCCCGAAGGCGGCGGCGGACCGAACTACGATGGCATGTAGGGCTGATAACCTTCGAAGGCTTCGTGCGTGCGTCTGGCGGCAGTGTGCAGCAAATCCATCAAACCCTCCGTCTTCTGTGCAAAAGTAAGCGCATTGAAGAACAGGGGCTCTCGAAGCAGTTCTCCAGCGCCCGTCCGGTCAACCGGGTAACGGAAGGCGTCGTGGGGAATTTCATCAAACTCCTGGACAACTCGTTCAACGTCGACGAATGACTTGAAGATCGGAGGTGTCCAGATGTCGGAGCAATCGAGGAGGCAGAAGATATCTCTGACGCCTGGGAGCATCTTCTTGAGGTTATGCTCCTTGAATATCTGGTTGCCCCGTTTCAGAGGTTGCCCATTTGCGAGCAAGATCCCGTTCCCGAGGCTAAGGATCGCCTTGAGATAGACTTCGAGCGCATGACGGTAGAGAAAAATTATTGGATGCATATCCATATCACGACATTCGTCCGTTTGCCTGAACCCTTTGTAAAGCTTTAGAGCAGCTCCACGGTAGGCGCGAGCGTAGTCAAGCAGCAAGCCACTGTGATGAAAGCCTGTGGTGTTGAGAGCAACGTCCCAACCGACCATATCCCCCGTAAATTCTGACCAAACCCTCGACTTCCTTGCGCCAGCCATCTGGTTCACACTCCTTCGAATCCGGGGGGCTGCCCTAGACCGTCCAATTCTGAATTTTCAATTTTCGCACTCGCCGGAACTCTCTTTCATTGTTGGTGACCAGCGTCAGCCCTGATGCGAGGGCATGGGCCGCTATCCAAAGATCGTTGTTTCCGATCATCGCGCCCTTGGTGGCCAGTTCCGCGCGGATTGTGCCGTAGGCTTCGGCTGCAGTTTCCGGCAAGGGAAGCGCCGGCAACCAATGAATAAGTTCGCGCAACTTTTCCAGCGCCGCCTCCCGCTGCAGACTCTTCGCCGCTCCGTAGATCAGCTCTCCATAGGTGATGACCGAGAGCGCAGCTTCACCGGGACGGAGGCGGCGAAACCGCCGCAAAACTGTCTTCAGGTCTTTCTTGGCGGATGTAAATACAAATGTTCGTGTCCAGGAGGAAGCGCGGCTCCATCTAAAGCCCCTTGCGCTTCTGTGGCCGGTCTCTTCGGCGGTCAACCTCAGTCGTCCGGCGACCGGCCAGCAGATCGAATGCCTGCGCCATGGTACCGTCCTTCTCTCGCAGGACGATTTCCTTCCCCGGCGGAAAATTTCTACTTCTTTGCTCTTTAAGCGAAATTGCTTCGGAAGCCTAACCGCCTGGCTGTTCCCTGAGCGGAATACTCTGGCCGTGCCCATAACCATCTCCAGAAAATGTATATACGTAAAGTATACACATTGCCGGAAGCTTCGTAGCGCCGGCGTCTCGCCGGCTGTCCTGCCGGCGTCCCGCCCGGCAGAGGGCCAGGGATGGCAGCAGTTACGCGGTCATAGGTTTGGCAGGCTGGCCGGACCAACGCGAAAATTCAGGTCACTGCGTTATCCTTGTCTCCCGAGGAAAATATGCGCCTGAGATCAGATCGCGTGATTGTGCTCTTCGTATCAATTTTGTTCCTTGCTCTCTCTGCATCCGCCCAGCAACCCTCCATCCCCACCACCGGCTTTGCCGGTCTCGATCAATACCGGGCCTCACGCATAGCTGTCTTTACCGACGACTTCGGCCAACTTGCGCGCTACCGTGACGCCAACGCCGCCCTCAAGCCGCCCGTGCCGGGTGAGAATCGCGTTGTCTTCTTCGGCGATTCGATTACCGATCTCTGGAGGCTCGAAGACTATTTCCCGGGCAAGCCTTACCTCAATCGCGGCATCGGTGGACAAACTACGCCGCAGATGCTGGTCCGCTTCCGCCAGGATGTTATCGATCTGCATCCGAAAGTGGTCGTCATTCTGGCCGGCACCAATGACATTGCGGGAAACACCGGCCCCATGCGCCTCGAGGACATCGAGTCCGACTACGCCTCCCTGGCGGAACTGGCACGGGCAAATCACATTGCGGTTGTCTTTTCTTCGGTTCTGCCGGTGAACAATTACACCCCGAAGTCGCAGGACTTTTTTGCGCAGCGCTCAGCGGAAAAAATCCTGGCCCTTAACCGCTGGCTCAAGGACTATTGCGCCGCCCAGGGCCTGGTGTATCTGGACTACTTCGCCGCCATGGTGGATGACAAGGGCCTGCTAAAGCGAGACCTGGCGGAAGACGGACTGCACCCCAATGCTGCCGGCTTCAAGATCATGGCGCCGCTGGCCGAGACGGCGATCGCCAAGGCGCTGGCGGCCCATCCTTAAATTGGCTCTTCGGTTGGCCTTTGGCATCTATAATGAAAGTTGAGTTTCCGACCGCCCAGCCCAAGGGCATACCCGGGCTGCGGCGGCGAGGGATGGTTTTCTTTGCCGTCCTTTGCGGTTAAGACCTTTCAACCGCAAAGATCGCAAAGGACGCAAAGAGATGCCCGCCCCAAGGGTGCAGGTGGAAACGCCCGCGCCTCCCAGCTTCGCGAGAAGCTATTGGAAAGGAAACAGCCGCCGGGATTGTCCCGCCTGTCTGGTCTCCTTTCTAGTCGGTCGTTGACGGATGGTCGTCAGTCGTTAGTCAAAATTCATACGACCAAGCCTGTGACGACTGACCATCGACGAAGGACATGGTCTTAACCGACAAATTCGGCCGCTCCATCACCGATCTCCGAATCTCGGTCACCGACCGGTGTAACTACAAATGTGTTTACTGCCGCACCGGGAACGAAGGTGCGCTCTACGGCGACCTGGCTTTCGCCGACTATCTGCGCATGGCCCGCGTGCTCGTGTCACTCGGTATCCAGAAGGTTCGCATTACCGGCGGCGAGCCGCTTCTGCGCAAGGGCGTCATTGAATTCGTCCGCGAACTAGCCAAGCTGCGCACTACCAGCGGCGAAGAGCTCGACATCGCCCTGACCACCAACGGCCATCTCCTGGCCGATATGGCGCAGCCACTCAAAGACGCCGGTCTGCGCCGGACTACGGTCAGCATGGACGCAGTCGATCCCGATCGCTTTGCCCGCATCACCCGCGTGCCGGATGGATATGACAACGTTTTGGCCGGCATCCGCGCTTCCCGACGCGTGGGACTGTGGCCGGTGAAAGTCAACTGCGTACTGATGCGCGGCTTCAACGAAGACCAGATCATTCGATTCGGCATGTTCGCGCGCGAAGAAGGCGTGGTGGTCCGTTTCATCGAGTTCATGCCGCTCGAGGAAGATCGGGTCTGGTCCCCGGACATCGTAGTCAGGCTCGACGAAATTTTGCGGCGGATGGCGGAATACCAGCCGTTGGTTGAAATCCCGCACGCGCACAGCGAAACCGCCCGCCGCTATCGTTTTGAGGATGGCGTCGGCGAAATCGGCATTATTGCGCCTGTGTCCCATCCCTTCTGCGGACATTGCAGCCGCATCCGTATCACCTCCGACGGCAAGATTCGTACCTGCCTGTTCTCGGTATGGGATCACGATCTGTACGGCCAGATGCGCCGCGGCGCCTCGGATGACGAGTTAGCGGATTTTATTCGCGGAGTGATCCAGCAAAAGGAAGAGCGCCATCACATTGGCGAGCTGGATTTCGTGCCCGCGTCACGAACGATGGTGCACATCGGAGGTTAGCGGCTGGGCCTCGACACAAAAACAGCGCCGCGCGGCAGCTGAGTCTGCCGCCGCCGTTTTTTAGAGATTATTTTTCGCTGTCGCCCGCCGAAAGTTCTTACGGCTTTACGCCACCGCCCGGATCAGACTTCTCCTTGCCGACCCACACCGTGTATTTGTAGCGGCGGCCTTCGTTCGGGAGGATACCGCGTCGAACCAGTCCCGATACTGGAAAATCTGGACCGAACTGCGACTCGTAGAACGGCGAGTCATGGTTGAAGTCGATCAGGAAGTCCCCGTCCCCGTCTGCCAAGATCCACCTCACTTCCTGATTCGCGCTCTTTATCACCCAAAATGGATCTGGATCAACGGAGATGTTTTTGTTGGCATCGATACTGATTGTCACCGTCACTTCTCTCGGCACGTCACGTATTGGCTTCTCTTCGTCAGATCGTCGTATAGGAACCGTAGGCATTTCATCCTCCCCATCGAGTTATTTTGTCCCGAGCAACTTCTGAAACCGGTCGTTGTTTCGTAACCCATCGAAGTCGGGCGTATCCCGAATCATGGTGCGTGAAAATCCGACGGCCGACGCCTTCTCCAGCCAACTGAGAGTTTCCGGGAGATCGCCGAAGTGGTTGTAGATCAGCGCTGCTTTGAACCGCGTCTCTGGATCGTCCGGCGTCAGCCGCAGCGCGGCTTGCAGTGAATCCAGCGCTGCTTTTTTTTCATCCCGCATGGCATGACAGATGGCAAGGACGCCCAGCGTGTAGGCATCCTTCGGGTTGACCTTGAGATTGCTTTCGGCCAGAGAGATGGCGCGTTGATAAGCGCCTGCAGACTGGACTCGTTTGCCAGACACCCAATAGTAGCCGTCGCCCAGATTCCACCACAGAAGCACGTCTCCAGGGTCGAGTTTGACCGCCTGTTCATAGGCTGAGGTGGCTTCGTCGAATCGCCGCAGGTAGAAATAGGCATTGCCAAGGTCGGTAAATGCGGTGGCCTCGGGGCGGACTGCGATCGAGTGCTGCAAAACAGTGATGGCGTCGTTATAACGGCCCTCGCTGGTATACGCTGCAGCCAGGTTGTACAGGCCCCGCGCATTGTCCGGGGCGAGGGCGACGACCTGCTCAAACATCTCCGCCGCCTCGCGATATTGGGCGCGCTGGTAATAAAAGACGCCAAGCCAGTTGTAGCCGGCCCAGTAACGCGGCCGCAGTTTAATGGCGCGCCGATAGGTGGCTTCGGCCTGTGCCGGGTTGCCCAGACGGCTGTAGGCGGTGGCGAGCTCCACATAGGCCCGATCATTGGTCGGGTCCTGGTCGATGGCCTGCTCAAATTGAGCGGCAGCCTCGCGGTATCGCCCGGTGCCGCGGTACACCCTGCCCAGGCACACCCGCGCAGCCGGCTGCCCATTACTCAGGCTGACGGCGCGTTCGCAGTCCTGCTGGCTGGCCTCCATCCATCTGGTTTCGTGCTGATCCTCGTACTTCTGCCAATAGGCGTCTCCCCGGCCAGCGTAAGCCAATGCGTATTTCGGATCAATTTCCAGCGCGCCGCCGAAAGCGCGGATGGCATTGTCGATATTTTCCGGCTTGTCGTAGTTCTGCAGATAGCCACGGCCTTGCAGATATAGGTCATAGGCGCTGGCCAACTGCGTGCCGTGCGTCTCCAGCTTCTGGAACTCGTCGGAAGGGACGTCGAGGTCCAGCATCCCCACCACGGCCTGGACCACCTGGTCCTGCACAGCAAAAGGGTCGGAGGCGGGGACGGTCAGGCTCGCCGCCCGGAGCTGGCGGCGCGTGCGCGTGTCCACGAGTGCAATATTAATCCGCAGGTTGTCGCCGGACCTGCGCAGGTTGCCTTCGAGCACAATGGTGACGCCGAATTCGTTTCGCGCCTCCTCTAAGGCGGTTATCCGGTTGGCCCGGATCTCCGGCGCGGAAATCACCTGAAATGTGGGATCGATTGTCAGTTGCGTAAGCTTCGCCGTCAGAGTTTCGGTCAAGCCATCGCTGAACGGAGTGGCCTGCTGGTCTCCGCCCAGCACGCTGAATGGCAACACCGCGACCCGCCTTTCAGAAGGGAGGGAATCAATTCCCATCCATCCTTTAAATCGTTGCCGGACGGCCGGCACCGCCGCCAACGCCAGGACGAGCACGACCGCGGCCGCGGCAGCCATGATCTTTCCTTTGAATCTCGAACGGCGCACGGGCGGGCGAAAGCGCGACGACTCGCTCTTCGGGCGTTGCAGAGCGCGCAGATCGACCAACAGGTCGGCGGCAGTGGCGTAGCGGTTTTCCGAGTCTTTCTCCAGGCACTTCAGGATCACCATCTCCAGCTGAGGCGACACCTGCGGATTGACGGTGGAAGGTGGATCCGGCAGTTCGTGCATGACAGCACTTATGACTTCCAAGCGGCCCGAGCCGTGAAAAGGCCGTTTTCCCGTCGCCATCTCATAAAGCGCTGCTCCGGCCCCGTAGATGTCGGTACGCGCATCGAGAGACTGTCCCCGAATCTGCTCCGGGGCCATGTAGGGCAGAGTTCCGGCGACGGACGGCGAGTCACTGAGGCTGACAGTGGTCACATCCGTTTTTGCAGTACGGATGATTTTGGCAAGTCCGAAGTCGAATATCTTCAGCCGGCCATCCTGCGTGACCCGCAGATTTCCCGGCTTGATATCGCAGTGAATAACCCCGGCCGCGTGCGCGGCGACCAAGCCCTCAGCTAATTGCGTACCCAGCCGCGAAATGTCTTTTCCGGATAGCGGTCCAGACGCAACTCTATCGCTGAGGGTTTCTCCGGCGATGTACTCCATGGCAAGAAAATCGATGCCTTCGAAGGTGTCGAAGTCGTAGATCGTCGCGATATTGGGATGGTTGAGCTGCGATAGCGTCTGAGCTTCCTTGCGAAAGCGCTTACGCTCGTTCTCCTCGACCAGGGTGCCGGGAGGAAACACTTTGATGGCAACATCCCGGGCGAGGTGTTCGTCTCGTCCGCGATAGACCTGCCCCATGCCGCCCTCGCCAACCTTCTCGAGGACGCGATAGTGACCCAGCGATTGTCCAACCAGGTAAACGTGGCCGACCGCCCGATCCACCATGGGGAAAATACCCCTTTTTACTGGGGCCATCGTAGAGCCCTGCCGACCGCAAGTCAACGAATGCCGACGGACGGGTAGGGGTAGTTTTTGACGAAAACCCGGACCGTGCGTCACCCTGAAGGAGTCCGGTCCCGAGGGGCCTCATGCGTGCATATGAGCGGGTAAACGGGCATGTCGGCTGCACGCCAGATCCTTCGGGACTGAAGTCCCTCAGGATGATGCCTTGTAGAAGAGGCGGCTGCAACCGCGCCAGCACTCTGGCCTCGAGCGGGCTAGCTGCGGCGAGGAACGAGCCTTTCTTTGCCTCCTTTTGCGGAAGCCTTTGCGCGCGGTTATAGAGATTCAGGGCTTTTGACCGCAAAGGTCGCCAAGGACTCCCCAAAGAACGCAAAGAGAGCAAGGAAGGGACACCGCCCTCGAGATGCATTAGAATAGCGGTATACTTCTATGGCTGACCGAAGTTTTACTCTTGACGAAGCAGAAACCCTTTTGCCTGTTCTGGAATCGCTGTTGCGCACCGCCATCGACGGCAAAAAGCTGATTGAAGCGGTTGACACCGAACTTCAGGAACTTGCTCATCGCGTCTTTCTCAGCGGTGGTCTGCGGGTGAACATCGTTCAGATGGCACGCCGCAAGGCGGAGCGCGAGAAGACCATCCAAAAGGTGAAAGACGCCCTGGCTGAAATCAATGCCACCGGAGTTCAGGTGAAAGATGTGGACATCGGACTGCTCGACTTCCCCTGCCAGGTGGAAGGCCGAACTGTCCTGCTTTGCTGGAAACTGGGCGAAAAGGGAATTACTCACTGGCACAGCCCCAGCGAAGGCTTCGCCGGCCGCAAGCCGATCGATGAGAAAATCGCCAAGGCGAAAAGAGCGAACTAGTCGTCAGTCGTCGGTCTTCAGTCGTCGGCACATCCGATTGCACCCTCGTTACGTGATGCCCAAGATGATCGCCCGATTCGACGTCCGCACGCGTTTTTGACTTTCCTGACGACTGAAGACTGACGACCAACGACTGTCCTACGGTCTTCCGCCCTTATTCCACTCCGGCGTAAAGGACGAGTTCACCAGCCAGTTTATTGGCTGCAGAATCGATCCAATGGCTGCGTTCATGTGTTTGAAGTCGATGTGCGCAACATCGTCGCTGGGCTGGTGATAGTCGCTGTGCAGCCCGTAGCTTGAAAGCGTCTGCGCCACGACGCCTTTCTTGGCGAGAACAAAGTTGTCAGAGCGGGCAAAGAAATTCTGCCCAGAATGCGGATCTTTCACCAGGTGTGCGCCGTGAGCCACCAGCGCCGGGCCCAGAGTTGATCGCTCCCATCCCGAGAGCCATAAGTCGTCGTCGGGCAAAGCGGGATCAGGCCGTCCGATCATCTCGAATTCCAGGTCAGCGGCGATCTGGCGCAGCGGCAGCGGCGGATGCTGGCTGAAGTAGGTTGATCCCTGCCCTCCCGTCTCCTCGCTGCCGAAGAACGCGAACATCACCGTACGCCGGGGCCGTGCTCCGGCGCCCAGCACGCGTGCCAGTTCAAGTACAGCCGATGTCCCCGAAGCGTCGTCGTCGGCGCCGTTATAAATGTTGTCGCCATGCACCGGCGCCCCGACTCCGAGGTGATCGATGTGGGCAGAGAGCAACACGGCCGATTCACGCAATTTGGGATCAGTGCCCCGCAGGATGCCGACCGCGTTCCATGTGTGGCCGGCTTCCGCCGCCGCGGCTCCTTGAAAGTGCAGCATCGTTCCATCGGGCATTTGCTGCAGCAGTCGCGCAGCTTCCGCGCTCAGTTCGAGGACATTGACGCTTCCATCCAAATCTCCTCCGGTCGTGTGTTCCAATTGAGGCGGCAGGTTAGGCAATTCTTTCCCCACACCTTCAAAGTGCTCGGGCTCTTCCGGAAAGGCCGCCATGGCTCCTGCAGCTCCCTGCGCGGCCAAAGACAAAGCCTTTTGTCTCATCTGCCGCTTGTCCCGGCCCGTGACTAGCACGACCGCGCCAGATTTAATTTCAAAAGGTTCCTCGTCTGCGTTCACTTTCAATAACGGCCCGGAAAACGAGGGCTGGGTAAGCTGGATCACCTGAAAATCCGGCCCGTAGGTAAAGGAGATCGCCGGCGTAGACGCCGAGCCCGCAATCTTCAGTTGCGGAGCAGCCGTGAATTTGTAGCGAAGCAAGTTAGCCCGCTGGAGATAACCGCCATCGGCGCCGGCGGGCTCAATGCCGTAAGCGCGCAGTTCGGAGGCGGCATAGGTCGCGGCGATGAGTTCATCCCCGGTGCCGCTGCCCCGTCCCCGCAAAGAGTCGGAAGCCAGAAATTCAACGTGCGCCCGGATGCAGACGGTGCACAGTGTAATCGCAGACGTCGCGGCTCCACGCCGGATTTCGGATTGTGATTTGTCGATTTGAGCGTCGCTAGGCTGATACAGACCGACTACTGGGGACAAAATCGATGACAGCAGACCCAAGACAACAACATGAGCGCGCGGGGCTTTCATCGATACTGTCTCCGAAAATTTGCTTCTCGGAAAATACTTGGATGCGGTCTCTAAAAGGAGCGTAACAGACTCAGCCAAAGTCCTCCGACTCGGTCTTACATGGGACTTTTGGTGCGCACAGAAGTACACAGATGGATTCTGCCTAAAACCTTCTCTGCTACAATTCTCTTACTCCACTTGCGGACGACATGCAAAAGAGGCGCGTCTGCCGGGACTCTCTTAATGCCTGGTTTTAATCAGAGATTGGTCAATCAAAAACCACTCACTCATAAGCTTCGACTCTTGGCTGCGTTTGCGGCGCTCCTGACGCTTGCGCTGGCGGCGGGTTGTCGCGGCTTCTTTGTGAATCCCACGCTCACATCGCTGGCAGTCGCGCCGACCACGGCCTCACTCATCGTGGGAAATACCCAACAGATATCCGCGACCGGAACCTACGACGATGGCAGCACCAAGGATTTAACGGGGAGCGCGGCCTGGAGCACTTCCGATCCGGCGGTAGCGACGGTCAGCAAGGGTGGTTTGGTGACCGCAGCCGCAAGCATCGCCAACCCACCTGGGACCGCGACCATCACCGCCGCTTCAGGCACGCTCACGGCTACGTCGACGATCACGGTCAACACCGGTCCATTGCTGTCGATTGCTGTTACGGCTTCGACGCTTACCCCGACCGCCGGCTCAACCTTTACGTTGACCGCGCAGGGAACCTATTCGGGAAGCAGCCAGGTTCAGGACATCACTACACAGGTCTCGTGGACTAACGACAATACGACCGCAGTGAGTTTGAGCCAGGGCAGTGGAAGTGCGACCGCAAACACCGGCACCTCGGGCCAGATTGCTCACATCTTCGCTACTCTAAGCGGCATCAACAGCAACACTGTAACCATCACCGTGCAATGACCGCTATCCGCTGTATTGGGATTTGCACCGGCGGCGGCGACGCACCCGGCCTCAATGCCGTCATTCGCGCCGTGGTGAAAAGTGCCGTTCTGAAATACAAATGGAAGGTCATCGGCATCCCGGACGGCTTCGACGGGCTGATCTGGCCGGAAAAATCTTACGAACTGACCCTCAAGGATGTGAGCGGCATTCTGCCTCGTGGCGGCACCATTCTCGGCACCACCAATCGCGGCGACCCTTTCCAATACTGCACCATTGAAGATGGCAAAGAAGTGATTCGCGACATTTCCGACACCGTAATCGCCAACGCCCGCAAGCTGGGAATCGACGCCGTGATCAGCATCGGCGGCGACGGCTCGCAGACCATTGCGCTTGAACTTTTTCGATAAGGGCATGCAAATCGTAGGGCGTGCCCAAAACTATCGACAACGATCTCTCAGCCACGGAAGTGACTTTCGGCTTCGATACCGCAGTCAATACCGCCACCGATGCGGTGGACAAGATACATACCACTGCCGAATCACATCACCGCATCATGGTGGTCGAGGTCATGGGGCGCGACGCCGGCTGGATCGCTCTCGAAGCCGGCCTTGCTGGAGGCGCTCACGTCATCCTCATTCCGGAAATTCCCTTCACTATAGAAAACGTTTGCAAGTTTGTTCGGGAGCGTGAGACCTACGGCAAGCGCTTCACCATCATGGTGGTAGCTGAAGGTGTCAAACTTCCGGTGAGCTTCAAAGAGAACCGCCGCAGCGGCTCAGTTGGCAACCTGATCGGCAGCGCGGTTGGCGCCAGCGCCAACAAGGAAGTGCGAGTCAGCGTGCTTGGTCACATCCAGCGCGGCGGCACGCCTACGCCCTTCGATCGCATCCTGGCTACCCGCTTTGGAGTGGCCGCTGTCGATCTGATCGCGCAGGGCGGATTTGGCAAGATGGTATGTTTGCGCAGCCAGCGTATTGAGGCGGTTGACATCAGCCAGGCCATTGGCCGGCTCAAGACGGTCGATCCCAACGGTCAACTGGTGCAGACCGCGAAAGCGATCGGGATTTCCTTCGGAGACTGAGCTTCGCGCCGTCCCGTTCACTCACAGACAACCGATAACTGGCCAACTGATTATTGCTATATTTGTCCCCGTGAGACTGAGCGTCAAATCTCGTTTGCCGGTTCTAGTGATGACGCTTTTGGCGGCGGGCTGGTTCGCGGGCTGCAACCGCGGCCGGCCTCAACAGGAGACCGCGTACGTCTCCGCTCCGCAGGCTTTCCTGCGAGACCAGGTGGCTGCCGTCTTCAACAAAACCGGAACCGTAAAAAACGGCGAGGCGGTCCAGATCATCGGACGCGATCGCCGCTTTGCCCGGGTGCGAACTTCGGCCGGAGTGGAGGGATGGTTGGAGCAGCGGTACCTGGTGAGCCAGGAAACCTACGACGCTTTCCAGAAACTGGCGCAACAGGCTCACGATGCTCCCGTTCAGGCCACTGCGATCGCACATAACCAGACCAACATTCACCTCCAACCGCAACGCGATGCCGAACACCTCTACCAGGTGGACCAGGGCGCCAAGTTGTCCCTGATGAAGCGCGCCAGCGCCGAGAAGCCGCTGCCCGGTGGCGCACAAGCCAAGCCAGTGAGTCCCGAAAAAGAAGGGCAGTCTTCGCGAGCTGCCGCGCCCGTCATGGAAGACTGGTGGCTGATCCGCGATGAAGCCGGACACGCAGGCTGGGTGCTGGGACGCATGCTGGACGTGGACGTTCCGCTCGAAATCGCGCAGTACGCAGAGGGGCAACGCACTGTGGCTTCGTTTGTGCTGGACCAGGTCAGCGATGGCGAAAAAAAGATTCCGCAGTACCTGGTGCTGCTTACCGAGAATAAAGATGGCATGCCATTCGACTACAACCAGATCCGGGTCTTTACCTGGAACGTGAAGCGGCATCGCTACGAAACCGCTTACCGGGAGCGAAATCTCAACGGCGTGCTGCCGGTAACGCTATCGCACGAGAACTTCGACAAGGAAGGCGACCTGCCGGTATTCGTGATCAGAGTAAAAGACGACGCCGGAAACGTGACCGAGCGCAAGTACAAGCTGAATACTCCGATCGTGCGCCGCGTGCTTGCGCCAGGAGAACAGAAGGAAGCGGTAGGCCGTCAGTTATCAGCCAGTCATCGGTCGTCGAAACGAACAAGAAAGAAACACTGAAGGCCCACAACTGAAAACTGACAACTGAAAACCGACAACTGACAAACCACTGAAATCCGACTACTGAAACACTAGCGAAGAGATATCCTGGGCAGCGGCGGGGGCGCGGCGCCCTCGTCCAGAGCCCGCAGCCAATCGGAAACTGAATGCAGCAAGCCCGCTAGATGGATCCCGCCAAAACCCTCCGGATAACGCGAGAGATTTCGGAAGCCGCGCCTCAGCACAGACCGCGCCCCGACAGAGTTTCCATTGCCGTGGTGGTAGAGCGCTACCGCGACCTGGATCAGTCCTTGCAGGAATTTCTTTTCCGCCAGCGGCGCGGCACGCCAGACGTCCTCTAGGGCTTCATGGGCGTCAAAGAAGGCGGCTCGATTGAATAATTCAATCCCTCTACGGTAGTCAGCGACGTCCACCATTTGCATGCATTGTGTCACATGAAAAATGCGAAGCTAGCCCGGGGGACAATACCAAATCTCATATAACGAGACTCGTCTAACCTCCGTTTTCCGGTATCAAATAACAAATCCTCTATACAAACGCTTGAAAACATTGCTTGTTACTGTGCGATGTTTTGGAATATGAGTTGCTATTAACCTGTCTTTGCTCGTGTGAGTATCCACAGCCTTCGACATTGTTAATCAACAGTTTAGTGTTATGTTTCGGTGGTTTCTTCGATTCAGTCGAGGCTCAGGATTTTCAGTTTTCAGGAGAAAAACGTATGTATCGAAATGCCTTCCCTTTTAGAATTTTTGCATTCGCACTTGCATTGGTCGCGCTGGTCGCCTTGGGCGCCGGAGCGGCATATGGTCAGGCCATCACCGGTAACGTTGTTGGTACGGTGGCGGATTCCTCAGGCGCTGTGGTGGTGAATGCCGACGTAACCGCAACCAATGTTGCGACGAGCTTGGAGGTCAACAGCAAGACCGGATCAACCGGTTCCTACCGTTTCGATAACCTTCCTGCCGGGACCTACAAGATCGCGGTCAAAGCCAGCGGTTTTCGTACTACGACGGTGCAAGTTCGAAGTGCAACTGAACTACACCGGCACGGCCGATGTCACGCTCCACCCCGGGCGCGGCAGACGAGGCAGTAGAAGTCTCGGGTGAAGCGCCGCAGGTGGACACGACCACCGCGCAAGTGCAGACCAATTTCGATTCGCGGTACGCACAAGAGATGGGGATTGCGACCGCCGGCGGTCTGGGCGGAGGAGTTCTGAACCTCTCCTTGTTGAGCCCGGGGGTCAGCAACGCCACGGCTATGGGCGATGGCACAGGTCCTTCCGTAGGCGGTCAGCGTCCCCGCGACAATAACTTCACCGTGGAAGGCGTGGACAACAACAACGAGACCGTTACCGGAGCCTTGGTGATGGTTCCGAACGACGCGGTGGACAGACTTCACATTGCTGCAGAATCAGTTCGACAGCGAGTTTGGCCACTCTTCCGGGGGGCAGTTCAACACCACGGTCAAGAGCGGCACCAACAGCTTTCACGGATCGCTTTACGAGTATTTCAGAAACCGGAATTTGGATGCCGTCGACAATGTTGCCGTTCTTCAGGGGCTTACTTCGAATCCCCGGATGGACAACAACCGTTATGGCGCGACATTCGGTGGTCCGATCATCAAGAACAAATTGTTCTTCTTCGATGACTTTGAGCGGCAGCCGTATGGATTCACCTCTCTCGGCGGCCCTACTGTTTCAACCCCCACGGCCGCAGGGTTGGCAGCCATTTCCGCCGATCCTAATGCCAGCGCAACTAATCTGGGTATCTTCAAGCAGTTTGTGCCCCTCGCTCCTGGGACCAGTCCCAGTTGCATACAGTTCGACGGCAATCTGCCTGCTGGCGAAGTGGGTCCTGGCGGAGGCACTAACTTCAGTTCGTTCAGCGCTCCTGCCAATGGCAGTTGCGCTGCCGGCACGGTAGAGGTGGGTGACATCTCAATTACGCCGCACGCCTTCATCGACTATGAGAATTTTGTGCAGAGTATTGACTACAATATGTCAGACCGTGACCAGATTCGCGGCCGTTTCGTTTACAACAAATCGGACGGACTTGATACGGTTCCGCAGCTGCCAGTCTTTTATACCAACCTGCCACAACGCTTCTACCTGATTAACGTCAGCGAATATCACACCTTTACCCCATCGATCACCAATGAGTTCCGAGTCGGCTTCAACCGGTTTCGGCAAAACTTTACCGTGGGCAATTTTCAATACCCCGGATTGGATGCCTTCCCGAACCTTACTCTTTTTGACCTTGGCGGCGGTCTGGATATCGGACCCGACGACAACGCGCCTCAGTTCACGTTCCAGAACATGTATCAGGTGGTAAATAACCTCAGTGTCGTAAAGGGTAAGCACACTCTGAAGATCGGTGGGGAGTACCGGTGGTTTATTTCGCCGCAATCCTTTACCCAACGGTCCCGCGGCGACTACGAGTGGAACAACACCCAGCTTTTCCTGGAAGACCACTCGCCTGACAACTTCGGACAGCGGAGCGCAGGTTCGACCACTTACTATGGCAACCAGAAAGCCATCTACGGGTACGCGAACGACACCTGGCGCGCGACTTCGCATCTCAGCCTGAGCCTTGGTATTCGATATGAGTACACCACTACCCCGACCGGTGAAGACCGGCAAGTGCTCAACGCTATCTCCAACACCCCAAGCCTGATCGTTCCCCCAGGTGCACCAACCGCTGGTGTTCAACAAGCCGGAGGCTCCCAAAAACAACTGGGCGCCACGGGTTGGCTTCGCGTTCTCACCGGGAAACAGCGGCAGTACCTCCATCCGGGCGGGCTTTGGACTGGCCTATGACACTCTCTATGACAACATCGGCATTCTGGCCGTGCCACCCCAGGTGGGCGCCACCAACAACGTCGACCCAGCCACGATCGCGCCGGGCTTCCTGGGAGGCGGAGGTCTGTCCGGTGGCGGCAGCGGAATCAGTGTGCTCGATGAGGCTACTGCCAGGGGCGAAACCGCGAACTGGATTCCGCCTCACGTCCGGGATCCATATTCGGTTAACTGGAACCTGGGTATACAGCATTCCTTCGGCAAGAATTACACCGCTGAAGTCAATTACGTGGGCACACGAGGCAACAACCTCAGCTTCCAAAACATAATCAACGTTCGATCAATCGTTACGCCGACGCATTTCCTGCCGACGTACAACGCAAACCCCGGGCAAGCTGCGCTGGACGCTCTGCCGTTGACCCTGACGGCCATGGGGAACGAAGATCCAGAAGTGGCATCCTACGAGAACGCCGGATTTGGATCCTTAATTACGGCGTTCATGCCCTCAGGCTGGTCGGAATATCATGGTTTGCAGACCGGCCCTGAACCGCCGATTCAGCAACGGCCTGACCTTCCAGGCCTCGTGGACCTGGAGCCACACCATCGACAACAGCACGGCGGACTTTCACACCAGTGACATAACTCCCCGCCGGCCGCAGGACTTTCAGGACACGGACGCGGACCGATCCACTTCGGCTTTTCCCGCCCACCCACCGCTTTACACTGGCGGTGGTCTATGACCTGCCATACTTCAAGAACGGCAATTGGCTCGCGAGGAATATTCTCGGTAGCTGGCAGTTCAGCCCGATCTACACCTTCGAGTCGCCTGAGTTGGTGACCGCGCAGGCCAATCGGGATTCTAACTTGAATATCGATTCGGCCGGCGATCACGCCCAATTCAATCCCGCTGGCACTCCTGGGGTTGGAAGCGGCGTCACCGCATTGACCAACACGGGCGGCGATGTTGTGGCCTATCTGGTTAACAATCCGAACGCCCAGTACATTCAGACGGGCGCAGGCGCTCTTGCCAACGCCGGACGCAATACCGTTCCGACGCCCCACACCAACAACTTCGATCTGGGAGTGTCGAAAGAGCTGAACATTTACGGAAAGATTCAAATTCCGGTTCGGAGCGCAAGCCTTCAACGTGTTCAACCATGCGCAGTTTATTCCGGGCGCCAATCCCGCATCTGGACTTGGAGTCAACGACGTGCTTGGTTACAGCTCGGTGGGAGCGAGCTACAAGAGCTTCGTGAATCCGGGCAACAAGAACTTCGACAATCCGAGGAGCGTATTCGGCAGCAACGCGCGACAGCATCGCGTTGGTTGCAAAGTTTATCTTCTAAGAACGCTCTCTACAGCTCACTTGAAGCGGGGTCCCACGGATCCCGCTTTTTTTCGCTTACAGTGATCGTGAAGAGTTCACCTAAACTAAATTTGAAGCCTGCCTGCGCATAGCTTCTCGAAATTACCAAAGTACCGTTGCCTCCGCAGATTCGCGCCTCAGCCTAAGACTTTTAGAATAAGTTACTTCACATAAACACTCTGACTGGCCAGAAAACTGCCTTGCGATTTCCTAATCACGCTGTTGTACAGTTGGCTCAGCGTCGTGCAGTTTCCCGCCATAAATGATTTGCTGTCGCGATTGGACTGAACAAGTCCGGTGTCGAGTCCACGGGTCAAGGATCGAAAACAGGAGGCCGAAAATGCAAAGACTGAGATTCTTTTTGGGGAGCGCTGTTCTGTTGCTGGCCGCGACGTTCGCGATGGCCCAGGCCGGATCGATCCAGGGCACGGTGACCGATACCGCAGGTGCGGTCGTGCCAGGCGCTGAAATCACAGTCCGAAGTTTGGCCTCCAACGCTACTCGTATTTCCAACAGCAGCAGTGCCGGCGCATATAGCATTCCCAACCTTGCCGTTGGCACTTACGAAGTCACGGTCAAGATGGCAACCTTCAAGACCTTCCGCGCGTCCCCGGTTGAGATCTCCGTCGCGCAAACGCTCTCCCTCAATCCGCAGTTAGAGCCTGGAGCGGTCTCGGAAGAGGTCGAGGTCCGAGGCGACCAGATTCCGGATGTTGATCTGGAGACATCACAGGTCAGCAATCTGGTGGACGAACAGAAGATCAAAGAGCTGCCGCTCATTACGCGTAATCCGTACCAGCTGGTTCTGCTGTCTCCGGGAACTTCACAAACTGACAGCTTAGGTGGCGGCTTCTCGGTTAACGGGGCCAGGGACCGGAACAATAACTTCCTGCTTGACGGCGTGGATAACAACGACACTGGTGAGCCCGGAATCGCCGGCGGTGTGCTCAATGCGAATCCCGACTCCACTCAGGAATTCCGCGTTATTACCGACAACTTCAATGCTGAGTTCGGCCGCAACAATGGCGCCATCATCGACGTGGTCACCAAGAGCGGCACCAACAAATTTCACGGCGGGGTTTACGAATTTGGCCGCTGGAACAGCTTTGGCGGCGCGCGTGACTGGTTCAATCGCTCCAGCCAGGGTCCGATGAACCCTTACGTCCGAAATCAGTTTGGCGGCTCCATCGGCGGGCCGATCCGCAAAGACAAGACTTTCTTTTTCTTCAATCAGGAGATCCAGCGTTTCCGCACTACATTGACCAACACGGCTACGGTGCCTACCCCGGCTTTTAAAACCGGCGTCTTCACCTACACCGACGCTAGCGGAGTTCAGCATCCCATGGATCTGACCGACGCCGACACGCAGGGCGACAACCCTTTTGAGGTGCCGCTGGATCCGACCATGCAGAAGGTGTTTTCGCTTTATCCCAATCCGACTATTCCGAACGGTGACGGATTCTCCGGGACTTTGTTCTTTCCAAGTTCCTCGTCGACCGATGTGTATTCCTCAACCGCAAAAATCGATCACCACTTCACCGACCGTCAGATTCTGAGCCTGCGCTATGGCTATGATTACTTCACCGATCCCGACCCAAGCCACGCCGCGATTCTGCCGGGTGGTGTCGGTGCGGTGGGCCAGAAGGCCATTACGCAAGGCTTGAGCGCGCAGTTGACTTCGACTCTGAGCACCAACCTGCTCAACAACTTTCAATTCGGCTGGAACCATATCAACGCCGACTTCACCTGCGGCGGTCTGAACGTGCTGGACAGCCCCGGAGGTCTCGATCAGTTTGGAAACGGTCGCGACTACCTGATGAGTCCATTCGCCAGCTTCGCATGCACCCAACTGGGCGCAGACGATCAATTCCGTAAAACCGGGACAACCAGTTACGCCGACACCTTGAGCTGGGTTCACGGAAGCCACACCTTCAAGTTCGGCTTTGATTTCCGCGATATTGGGGAGAGTGGAGCCAACAATTTCAATGCCCGTCGCCAGGTGACAACCGACGCGATATTTCTGTTTGGCTCCGACTTTGTGGGCCTCACCGATAACATCCCAGGCGGTGCGGAGCCCATCCAGGACGCTGCGCTCGCGCTGTGGGGATTCGTGATTCAGGATCAGGCGGCCGAGTTCTTTAACAAGAATCAGGATCGCGAGGCGACCAACGACAAGTTTTTCCGTCAACACGAGTATGACTGGTTCGCTCAGGATACGTGGAAAGTCCGCCGCAATCTAACCTTGACGCTGGGTTTGCGTTACCAGCTGAACGGAGTGCCTTACGAAGAGAATGGCAACGTCTCGAACCTGCTGACCGACCCGGCGTCATTCCCGGTGGTGTTTTCGACCGTAGGCCCCGGAACCGGAAAGTCCCTGTTTCATACCGATTATTCCAATATCGAGCCTCGAGTCGGATTCTCATGGGATCCCTGGAGCAACGGGAAGACTTCGATCCGCGCCGCTTTCGGAATATTTCACGATCGAATATTCGGCGACATATTTACCCGAGTCGGAGCCCTTCCGCCTTTTGAGCAGGACTATTTGAACTTTCCGGTAGACACAATTGGCAATGCACTCGGAGATCCCTTCGACTCCGGTGGCTTTCCCGCGGTTCCACCGCCGCAAACCCCATCGGCGTCGGTTCCAGACGGCACAGCCCTGCCCAACACCACGATCTTGGATCCTCGTCTTCGCAACCCCATCGCTAACAACTGGAACTTCGGGGTGCAGCGCGACTTGCCGGGCAACAACACGTTGGATGTGACTTATGTAGGTTCCATGGGGACTCACGTCTGGAGCCACCGCGACGGCAACCCGCCGGTTCCCGCTCTGGTGCAGCAGTTGGTGCAATTTTGCAGTAATCCCAATAACAGCTTTAGTAACGAATTCACCACCGCGAATTTCGGCGGCCCCAATACTTGCACACCGGCGGATGTCTCGAGCGACAACTTGTACCAGGGGTTGGAATTCGGAACTCTGCCGTTCAATGCGGTACCGCACAATGCACTGCTCCAGCCCGCCTACCAGCAAACTGTGTTCAACTCCATTTACCATGGGCTGCAGTCGAAGTTTACCCATCGCTTCAGCCGTGGGTTGCAGCTCCAGGGCGCGTACACGTACTCGCATTCCATCGACAACAGCATGGATCCTTTCGGCGGTGCTATCGGAGCCCATACCTTTCCTCGAAACTCTCTCAACCTGGCAGAGGGCCGGGGCAATTCGGACTACGATATCCGTCATGTCGGGGTTGTGAGCTACCTTTGGGAGATGCCCTTCGGTAAAGGCAAGTCTTACCTGAATACGGGAGTGTTAGGGAAGATTTTCGAGGGCATACAGCTTGCCGGCGTCACCACGCTGCAAACCGGGCACCCTTTCCAGGTTCGCAGTTCGCTGGATAGCCAGCGTACCGGAATCCCGGCCTGGGGTGCGCAGGTTGGAGATCCCTTTGCTCCGCCAGCCACTCCAGCGTGCGCCCCGAATCCCAGCCTGGGGAAGGTTTACGTCACCAACAGCTGCGCCTTCGCTGCGCCGCCTTTCGGTTCTGCCGGTAGCGGGCGGAACGAATTCTACGGCCCCGGTTTCTGGAACTTCGACTTGTCATTTTCGAAGCGGATGAAACTCAGCGAGCGCTTCGAACTGGAGACCCGGTTCGAGGGGTACAACATTTTCAACCATCCTCATTTCGTCAATCCCGGCAACCCTGACGACAATGGGAACCTGATCGAAAGCAGCTTGTTCGGGATAATAACGAACACCTATACCCAGCCGGACGGAACCACATCCGCGCGCCAGTTACAGGTCGCCATGAAGCTAAATTTCTAGTTTGCCGATTCGGTTTGCTCGTTGTTCATGAGGACGCTAGGCGCCCACATAGAACAAGCGCTATCGTCCCAGGATGGCGTAGTGCGAGCTGGCGGCCATAAAAAATATCATAGGCACGGACAGGAAAAAATTGGTTCGCGACGCCAGAAATGCCTGCCGGGCCAGAACCGCCGCATTTGCCGGAGGAGTGCCGGCCAAAGTTCCCCGGATGATTTTCTTGTTATTGCGCCAGATGATTCCCCAAACATTGAACAGCATGATGAAGCCCATCCCGCCACCGATCCCGATCGAAAGTACATGATTATCGTCCTGGCCCACCGGCGTGTAGTTTACAAACAGCCAGCCTGCCAAACTTACCAGTATTGCCGTAACCAGGCCCACGACATATCCGCTCGGCGTCTTCGAGATCACGAAATAGAGAATCATCGACGCCCCAATCCAGACCAGGAGAAATAATCCGATAGTGCTCCCTGCGCCTACTCCCATGCGGTGGGCGTCGGCAGCGACGTAAACCTGCGACCAGTACCAGAAGCCGACAAACACGGTGAGCATGGCGCTCCAGCGAAACAATTGCAGCGCTGGCATGGTCATGTACTGGAAAATTTTGGGCTTCATTGCCGCATCCGCCTGTTTCATGAAGGGGACGTTCACCAGGTTGAAGAAATAGAGCAGTCCTACCCAGGTTATACCCGCCAGCAAATGAACCCAGCGCAGGAGGAAGGCGAGAGCTTCCGTGCCGGTGTGGGTGGGCATGATCCATGCGGCAGCAAAATTAATCACCTGATGATGTATAGACATTTTTCCCCTCTTACGTTACTGCTTTCCGGCACCCGATCGCAGGCGGGAAGTGCACGCCAGAACCCGCTGCTCAATCCCGACTGGTTCGGAAGCGAAGAATGGTGGCATTTTGCCCGCGGCGTGTCAATCAGCCTGGCGCAGGTCAGAAGGCTAGTTTGACATTTCCTCCGTCCCAGCGAGCGGATGTCATGCTGAGCCTGCCACACATAGGCGTGATGTGCACGTACACTCCAGCCCGAACAATCGCGGCCAGGGCGCAATACCCGGAGTGGTGGGCTTGAAATCTGGGGGGCAAGGCCGTATCGTACAACCATTGTGGTGATGTGGTGACCTCGGTGCGCGTTAGCGTACAGAAGGTCGAGAGGGACGCTTGCGGTTGGAACTGAAGCGGGTGAGAGCAGGCGACCAAGGAGATCGGCAATGGAAAATAAGCCGGCGCAAAATATCCAGGAAACATTCCTGAACACGGCACGAAAAGAGCGAACCAATATCACAATTTACCTGTTGAGTGGAGTCAAGCTCACTGGACGCATCCGCTCCTTTGATAAGTATTCGGTTGTGCTGGAGACCAACAACCAGGAGCAACTGATTTTCAAGCACGCTATTTCGACCGTGGCTACGGGACGAAGCCTGCACGCTCACGGCGACAGGCCGACGGTCATGGCGGCTGCCGCCACCGCAGCTTCAGCGTCCGCTCCAATAGACGCTCCGATGCCACGGGCATCCGGCACCGAGGGATAGGGACTAAGACTAGTGAAGGATAAGGGATCGAGTCCGGGCGTAGGTGAACTCCCACGGGCTCGTTCCAGTGCGAACAGAACGGCGAAATCTTTTGCCCTCCACCTTTTAACGCGCGAAACCGAGTGACATTCTGCAGCGAGAATCCACCGAATTGAGCAGACGACAATCCAGCTTTCCAGGCAAGACCCGTGGCAACCAAATCAGTCGTGGCGGTTCCCCCGTTCCCGCAGGCGGCGGTCCATCCCGGGAGCGAGCGTTCCTGATTGGAATGGAGACGCGCAACCGTTCCCGCGGCCCGGCTAGAGCCGGGAGCAAGAATGGCCCGCTGACCGCAGCTGCCCAGGCTGCCCGCGACAATTCCACAATTCCGCTGCTGGCGAAAGCGCCTCTTATTCCTGACTTCAGCGCGCAGGAGTCGCTTGCCGAATTGCGTTCCCTGGCCACCAGCGCGGGCGCGGAGATTGTCGGAGAATTTCTTCAGCACCGCGACCGGCCGGACCCCGCCACTTTGATCGGAAGCGGAAAGCTGGAAGAGATTGCCGGCGCCACCGCTTCCGTCTCGGCCGATCTGCTGTTGTTTGATCATGACCTCACGGCTTCGCAACAACGCAACATCGAAAAGCTGGTCAACATCCGCGTAATTGACCGTACGCAGCTCATCCTCGACATCTTCGCAAAACATGCCCGGACGCGGGAAGGGCAGCTGCAAGTGGAACTGGCTCAACTGGAGTACATGCTGCCGCGGCTGGGCGGACGCGGAATCGAAATGTCGCAACTGGGCGGCGGAATCGGCACTCGAGGCCCTGGCGAAACCCAGCTCGAAACCGATCGCCGCAAGATTCATCGCCGCATCCGGCACGTGAAAGAGCAGATTGAAAATGTCCGGCGGGTGCGGGCGCAACAACGGGCGAGGCGGGAATCGGTGCCGGTAGCGACCATCGCGCTGGTCGGTTACACCAATGCGGGGAAGTCCACGCTGTTCAACGCTCTGACCCGGGCCGCCGTGCTGGAATCTCCCAGAATGTTCGCCACGTTGGATCCCACGATTCGTTCGGTCGAGCTGCCGTCGCGCAGGCAAGCGCTGCTCTCGGATACCGTCGGATTCATTCGCAACCTGCCACACACGCTGGTCTCGGCGTTTCGAGCCACGCTCGAGGAAGTGCAGCGCGCGTCTCTCGTCCTGCAAGTTTCTGACGCCAGCAGTCCGTTGTCGGAGGAGCAGGACGCGCAGGTGGACAAGGTGCTCAAGGAACTTGAGGCGGACGGCAAGCCCCGCCTGCGAGTGATGAACAAGATTGACCTGATGCCCCCCAAGCAGCGCGAGTCGTTGCGGGACGATGCAACCAGGGTTCATGTCTCCGCCGCCAAGGGCATCGGCATGAGCACGCTGCTGGACCGAATTGATGAAATGCTGTCCGAGGATCCATTGAGCCGGGTACATCTGCGCGTGCCCCAAAAAGAAGGGAAGCTGCTGGCATTGCTGGAGGCGCGCTCGCGTATTTATTCACGTCACTACAATGATGGGCTGGTGGAACTAGAAGCGGAAGCGCCGGAGTCTGTTGTCAGGAAGGTGAGGGAATGGGTGGTGGAGTAGCCAAGCAGGGCGAAGATTTTCCTTGACAGACACATTTATTCACCTATATTATATATATCAGTTTTTCTTATTTTAAATCTATGAGGTAGTAGATGGTTATGGCAAAGGTTAGTATCAAGCAGGTTGAGCCGCAGTTTGCCCAAGAACTGGAAACGCCCTTAAAAACAGCCCTCGAACAACTTGGCTACTCTGTTCCCGAAAACTTCAAATTACGAGTTTCGCTCTTAAGGGCGCAATGGTCGTAAGCAACCGAGCAACGCGGGTGCTAATACATGGGCGCCCGGAACGGGGCGCATGCAGTTTTGGCTTGAGCCATCCCCCCCCCAGAAGACGGTGTCCCCTGCAGGAACTTCGCGACCGGCCGGAATCTCACCTGCCCCCGAGGTTCGGGCAAAAGTTTTCGAGAATACTACCAGCCCGAGCGTCGTTGTACACCCGGCCGAGGCGGAGTTACTGAGAGCCTTGGATCGCGCGGAATCGACGCCGGGATGGAGTTTCGTTTCGCTGAAGAAATTTCGTGATGAGATTCTTCCGTCCGAGAATGTCCCGTCCATTCGTTCCGATGTCGAACGTCAGAACGTGCTTCGTTCAGCGATTGACAAGAGGCTGATCTTGAAAAAACCGGTTCCAAACCCGAAGTCGCCTCAGTTTCCGGTAACGAGCATTCGTTTAAACCGCTTGATGCCCGAAGTGCAAGGAAGTGCTGGGGCATGCGAAGAAGGACTTGGATTTCCACCCGATCCACATCAAAGGTGAGCCGTTGTCCGCCACCATTTTGCGGGAGAGGCGCTGAAAAATTGGCGCTCTACTACTTGGAAACGAGCGCCCTGGTCAAACTGTACGTGTATGAGGATGGTACCGAGCGACTGCTAAGCCTGACCGCCAGCGACGCTGGCCATCGATTTGCCATCCTGTCTCTGGCGCAGGTCGAGTTCCACGCCGCGATCCGGCGACGACAGCGTGGTGGCGAACTTGCTGCCTCTGCGGCCGACGATCTGATTGAATCCTTCCGCCAGCATTCGGAAGGTAGGTTTCTGATACAGCCATTCTCAGACTCCTTGCTGGACGTGGCGTTGGAACTGATCGATGGTTACGCGCTTAGAGGGTACGACTCAATGCAGCTGGCTGGTTATCTGATGCTACGTTCGATTTCTGGAGCCGAGGAGCCTATCTTCGTCTGTGCTGATCAGGCTTTACTTAAAGCGGCGCGAAACGAAGGTTGCCGGGCCTGGGATCCCTGTTCGCAGTGACGGGCGATTGTCCTACCGCCAAATATTAAATGGGCCGGCAACCAAGAAGCGGTGACTTTCCTTGGCTATCGGCCCATTCGACCCTGAATTGGATCGGAGGTGATACTTCCATGCTAGACCCGTCAGGCTGGATGTCAAGCTTCTTTCCATTATTTTGCGAAATAGTTGGCCACCCCCGGTTTCAATCGGGAAACCCACTCGCGGCCCGTGATCGCGTTGACACTCGCTTCCGTAACATGTTACTTTCAATGGTCTTAAGCCTCCTTACACTCTGGACCTGATCAACACACAATGAGCGAGATATTAGGACAACTAGGCGGATTACTGCTCGGGTCCGTACCCACCGTCATATTCATTGTGCTGTTGTATGGCATTTATACGTCGGTGGTACACAAGCCGCTGGTGAAGGTGCTGGCAGACCGGCGAAGCCTGACCGAAGGCGCGATCGAAAAAGCGCGAGCCGATATTGCCCAGGCCGAGGCGCGCACCGCGGATTACGAGCAACGTATGCGGGAAGCGCGCATGGCGATATTCAAGAGCCAGGAAGCGCGCCGCCAGCAGGCTTTGCAGGCGCGAGCCGCAGCGGTTGCAGAAGCCCGGCGAAGAGCGCAGGCTCAAGTAGAGCAGGCGCGAGCAGCCATCGAGCAGGATAAAGGGGCGGCGCAAGGCAGCCTGCAGGCCGAGAGCGGAAGACTGGCGGCTGAAATCATCCGCATCGTACTTCAACCTGCAACCCAAGCTCCGGCAGGTGGCCAGTGATACGACGATCTTCCCGGATTGCTCGCCACACCGGACTGACGCTGGCCGCTTTTGTTTTGGTCTTTGCGCTTTCGCTCACGAGTGCTCGGGCGCAGTCGGCACGTTCTTCCACCAGCGCAGAACACTCTGCCGGCAATACCGGCGCTGAGTTGGCCAAGGAGTCGCGCGAGGCCGCGGGTGAGGACGAGCAAGCACAGTTCAAGCATTCGGCGGCGGTCCAGTTGGTGGCGCGCCTCACCGGTCTGAGTCTGGAGCACGCATACTGGCTTTGCGTACTAGTCAACTTTGCGGTGATGGCGGGCACCATCCTTTATTTCTCAAAGAAGAACCTGCCAGGCGTATTCCGCGGCCGCACTGCTTCGATCCAGAAGGCGATGCAAGAGGCGCGTCAGGCGAGCGAAGAGGCGAACCGGCGTCTGGCCGAAATCGAAACGCGGCTTTCGCGCCTGGATGCGGAAATCGGTAACATGCGCGCGGCGGCCGAAAAAGAAGCTGTCGCCGAAGAAGCCCGAATCAAGGCCGCGGCGGAAGAAGACGCTCGCAAGATCGTCGAGTCCGCAGAGCAGGAAATCACCGCGGCCGCAAAGGCGGCCCGGTCGGGAGCTCACCGCATTCGCGGCGAATCTGGCTGTGTCGCTCGCGGCCAAGCAGATCAAGGTGGATACGGCCACTGATCAGGCGCTGGTGCGAGATTTTGCCAAGGAACTTTCGACGACCAGCCCCAACGGCGGCGGACCAAAAGCCGGCAAGGACGGCAACTAGCGCATGGCCTCCGTTACTAACACCTACGCGCGCGCTCTGGCCGACGTGGTCTTTGACCAACACCTGGATCCAGGCAAGACGCTGCAGCAGGTGCAGGCACTTTCTCAGTTGGTGGCTAGCAGCCAGCAACTGCGGGAAGTGTGGGAAGCGCCTTCCATTCCGGCGGAACAGAAGCGTGCTTTGCTGGACGCGATTGTGGCGCGTGAAGGTTTTGCCCGCCCGGTGCGAAACTTTATGGCAGTGCTGATGGACCACCGGCGCATTAAATTTCTCGAGCCAATCGTGAAAGAGTTTGGTCACGAACTGAACCGGCGGTTAGGCTTCACGGAAGCTGAGATTATCAGTGCGCGAGAGTTGGGCCAGACGGAGCAAAACACGCTCGAGGCGCAGGTAGAAAAGTTGACGGGACAAAAGGTGCGCGCCAGGTACGCGCGGGACAGTTCGATTCTGGGCGGAGCCATCGTAAGAGTGGGCAGCACTATTTACGATGGATCGGTGAGAGGGCAGTTAGAGAGGATCAGGGAAGCTATCAGCTCTTAGCTTTTAGCTTGCACGGCGGTTTGAGGTCTCGAGAGTTCACAAGATCTTTAACCGCAAAGATCGCAAAGAGATTCCGCAAAGGACGCAAAGAAGAGCTGAAGAGCTAGAGGCCAGAAGCTAGGAGCCAGAAGCTACCATGGCACAAATCAAAGCAGACGAGATCACGCAGCTGATCCGGCAACAGATCGAGAATTATGAATCCAAGATTGCCGTCGACGAAGTCGGGACGGTCATTACATTGGGCGACGGCATTGCGCGCGTCCATGGTCTCGATAAAGTCATGGCTGGAGAACTGCTGGAGTTTCCG
>CAVVLA010000006.1:0-84339 GCA_963748935.1 Terriglobia bacterium | reverse complement strand
GGCCGCCTGGTGACGGAATTGAGCACCGCCAAGGAAGCCGCCGAAGCGGCCAACCGTACGAAAAGCCAGTTTCTGGCCAATATGAGCCATGAAATCCGCACCCCGAACTGGCTTTGGACACGGACCTCACTCGCGAACAGCGCGAGTACCTGCATACGGTGAAAAATTCCGCCCACTCCCTGTTGTCCATTATCAATGACATTCTGGATTTCTCGAAAATTGAGGCGGGCAAGGTGGAACTCGAGAATATCGATTTCAATCTGCGCGATACCCTGGAAGACACGGTCGCTTCCCTGAGCTTGCAGGCTCACCAGAAAAATCTCGAACTCCGTTGTCAAATTCCTCCGGATGCACCCGATGCTTTGCTGGGAGATCCGACCCGGCTGAAACAGATTGTGCTGAATCTTGTGGGAAATGCAATCAAGTTCACTTCCCGGGGCGAACTCGTAATCAAGGTTGAGATTGAGGACAAGACTGAAGACCATGCCATGTTTCATTTCAGCGTAGTCGACACGGGGCCCGGAATCCCCAGAGACCGGCAGAAGCTGGTCTTTGAGGCATTCACCCAATCGGATAATTCGATGACGCGCAAACATGGCGGCACGGGACTGGGGCTCTCAATCTCCTCGCGACTCGCCGCCTTAATGGGTGGCAGTCTCTGGGTGGAAAGCGAACCCGGCGAGGGCAGCACTTTCCATTTCAAGGTGCGATTCGGGCTTCAGAAATTGTCGGGCGGCAAATCGCAACCCATCGGTATAGAAATGCTCCGCGATCTTTCCGTTCTTATTGTGGACGACAACACAACCAACCGGACGATCCTGCGCGGAAACCTGACTCACTGGCACATGAAACCAGACGAGGCGGACGACGGAGCGCGAGCCCTCGAACTACTGGAAAGGGAGAAACGGGCGGGGAGGGCATATCACCTGGTCCTGCTGGATGCGCAGATGCCTGGTTTGGACGGATTCAGCGTGGCGGGAAAAATCCTGCAGGACCCGAGCCTGGCAGATGCGGTTGTAGTTATGCTGACATCCGAGGGGCTAACCCGCGACGTGGCACACTGTCGCGAATTGGGTATCAAAGCTTACTTGACCAAACCGATCAAGCGGGATGAGCTTCTGGCAGCCATCAGAATCGCCTTGGGACAAGCCGAAGAACCTGATCCGATTCAGCCAGCAGGACCGCCACGATCACCGTCCGAGGACCAGCGCCGGTTCAAGATTCTGCTGGCGGAAGATAATCTGGTGAATCAGCGAGTAGCCACGCGATTCCTGGAAAAACGAGGGCATACCAGTGTTCTCCGCCGATTCCGGAAAGAAGGCGCTGGCGGCGTGGCGCGAACATTCCTTCGATCTGATCCTCATGGACGTGCAAATGCCTGAGATGGACGGCCTGGCGGCGACGGCGGCGATTCGCGAACAGGAAAAATCAATGGGCAAGCACATTCCAATCGTCGCCATGACTGCGCATGCCATGGTAGGCGATCGCGAGCGTTGCCTGGCCGCCGGAATGGACGACTACGTGCTCGAAACCGATTAACGCCCAGGATCTGTTCGGAGCGATTGAACGGGTCATGCCGAAGGCGGGCGGTAGCGGCCCTGGCAGCAGCGCAGAAATGATTCTCCGCATCGCTCAAGCAGAGCCCAACCTTAAGCGAACCTTAAACGCGGCACCGGCCGAGGTTCGAAACAGATTGCCGGAAATTGACCAGCCGCGGATTGCGATGAGCAACCGTGCCGCATCTAAGTTCCAGGGAGGAGCTCTACTATGCGCAGAAGCGGGCCGAGATGGACGGTCTGGAACTGATCGGCGGCTTGTCCCTGCTCGCATTGGCGATGGTGGGCTGCTCCCGCGTACGAGACAACGCGCATGTCACCTCAGAGGTCCAAAACCGAATTCGCAACGATTACCGCTTGCAGATGGCACGGATTCAGGTCAGGTCCACCAACGGTATCGTCACTCTCTCGGGCTACGTCAGCACCGACGAGCAGCGCGCCGCTACCGTCCAGGACGCTGCCCGTATTAAGGTGTCCGGGTTGTAGTCGACAATCTGCGGTTGGACAATGTTGCGGCCCACCGACCTGGCGAACGTTACGCCCTCCCCGCGAACCGCCGGCGGCATCGCAGAAACCGTCGGCAGCGATCGTCCGATCAGGAAGCCGATTCAGTCCCCAGATCAGTTCGAACTCACGTGTCATCCCGGCGGCCGCAGTTTCGGTCCCCAGCTCGAACCCTTCCGCTGCAGCTCCTGCAGTTGTCATGCAAAGCTCGCGGGTGACGACTCCTGAAGCGCAAGTTGCGCCGGTTGCGCAGGCTTCATCGGACGGTCCATCGGGCGACTCTACGGATTCAGAAGTGATCCGGCCTGGCGTACACCACCGCGTCACCAGGTACCGCGCGTCGAGCGGGTCACTGTCCCTGACGGCACTGCGCTCGAAGTTCGGCTGACGGAAACGCTGAGTTCCGAACTGAATGAAAAAGGAGACAGTTTTCTCGCCACGTTAGCCTCGCCCATCATGGTTGACGACAAGGTTGTGATTCCAGCCGGCGCCGGCGTACAAGGCAGGGTGGTCGAGGCGCAGAGTGCTGGGCGTTTTAGCGGTAAACCCGGACTGGTGATCGAGGTAACCCGCCTGGCGTACAACGGCGAAAGTTACGAGTTGAGCAGCAACCAATATTCAAAGCAGGGCTCATCGCGGACGACGCGCGCAGCCGCCACTATTGGCGGAGGAGCAGGCGTTGGCGCGCTGATGGCGGGTGACGGTGGCGGAAGAGGCGCGGCGATCGGAGCCATGATCGGCGCGGGAGCAGGCACCGGGGTCCAAGCAAAGGCAAAGCCGCCGGAAGTTCAGCTTCCGGTTGAAACCATGCTGAGTTTCCGGCTCGAAAATCCGCTTACTGTTGTTCCAGCGTCCACGCTCCAAGGAATGCAAGGCTCCGATCCGTCGCAGGATCCGTTCTCCTCCGATGAGCGGCCAGTATTGAAGCGGCGTCCGGGCAGCCGGCCCGCAAGCCGGACATGGATCAGCCCGGCGCAAGTTCACCTTCGGATGAGAACCCTCCAGAGGATTCGCCGCCGCCGGCACAGGATCCTAACTAGTTTCTGTTTCGCAGCTCCTGACTGGTGGCAATTCGTTGGTTGGGGTGGACAAAACTGGTACACTGACCAGCCCGCACGAGGAATACATCTTCCTGAATCTGGTCCCTCGTCTTGGCGCTCATCGTCACGGGAGACCTGTTCATGTCGCTGCGCTCAGTTTGCTTTTTCCTGCTTGCGTTCGTGGAAGTAATTTCAGCCCAGTCCCAACCAGAACAACCCGCCACTGGAGTGACGTCTAACGCCCAAGCCAGTTCGCAGAGTGCATTAACGCCGGCGGGCTGGGAAAAGAGGACCCAGGACGGCATCGTCCCGGATAACATTCGCGAGAACATGCGCCGGCTGAGCGCGCGTCCGCACCACGTCGGATCGCCCTACGACAAGGACAACGCCGAATGGATCCTGGCCCGGTTCAAGGAGTGGGGATTCGATGCGCAGATCGAGACGTTCGACGTCCTGTTCCCGACTCCGAAAGAGCGTGTCGTCGAGCTGCTGGAGCCGACAAAGTTCGAGGCCAAGCTCCAGGAGCCGGCGCTCGCGTCGATCCCACGTCGAACCAGACGGCGGAACAGCTTCCCACCTACAACGCCTACTCCATCGATGGCGACGTGACCGCGCCGCTGGTGTACGTGAACTATGGCAACCGCGAGGACTACGAGCAGCTCGATCGCCTGGGCATCTCGGTCAAGGGCGCCATCGTCATCGCGCGCTACGGCGGAGGCTGGCGCGGCATCAAGCCCAAGGTCGCGGGCGAGCACGGCGCGATCGGTTGCATCATCTATTCCGACCCGAAGGGCGACGGCTACTACAACGGCGACGACTACCCTGCCGGTGGCTGGCGGCCCGCGCGACGGCGTGCAGCGCGGCAGCGTGATGGACACGGACTATCCCGGCGACCCGCTGACGCCGGGCGTCGGTGCGACGCCCGACGCGAAGCGTCTCGCCATCAAGGAACGCAAGACCATCACCAGGATTCCGGTGCTGCCCATCTCCTACGCCGACGCCACTCCGCTGCTTTCCGGCGCTCAAGGGACCGGTGGCCCCTGAGGAGTGGCGCGGGGCCCTTGCCATCACGTATCACGTCGGCCCGGGCCCGGCCAAGGTCCACCTCAAGGTCACTTTCGAACTGGGACATCAAGCCGATCTACGACGTGATCGCCACCTTGCACGGCTCCGACGACGGCCAGTGGGTGCTTCGCGGCAATCACCACGACGCCTGGGTCAACGGCGCCGACGATCCCATCTCCGGCCAGGCGGCAATGCTCGAAGAAGCCCGCAGTGCTCGGCGAGCTGCACCAGCAGGGCTGGACTCCGAAGCGCACCATCATCTATTGCGCCTGGGATGGCGAGGAGCCGGGCTTGCTGGGCTCCGTCGAATGGGTGGAAACCCACCTGGCGGAGCTGCAAGCAGCACGCCGTCGCCTACATCAACTCCGACAGCAACGGGCGCGGGTACCTCTTTCCCGCGGAACCCAGGATCTGCAGAGTTTCATCAGCGGCGTGGCCCGGGACATCAAGGATCCCGAAACCCACTGTCCGTGTTCCAGCGCTCGCACCTGGCCAGCATCGCCAGAGCCAAGGACGCGGAGGAGCGCCGCGACCTGCGCAAAGCGACGACCTCGTGGTCACGGCGCTCGGAGATGGATCCGACTTCACCGCCTTTCAGGATCTCGCCGGCATCTCGACGCTGAAGCGTCGAGTTCGGCGGCGAGGACGACGGCACGCAGTATCATTCGATCTACGACGACTTCTACTGGTACACGCACTTCGTCGACACCGATTTCGCCTATGGTCGCGCCTTGGCGCAGACCGCCGGGCACCGCGATGATGCGCCTGGCCGACGCGGACCTGCTCCCCGTCGACTATTCCCCGCAGGCCGAGGCCATCGCGAAGTACGAGGCCGAGCTCGAGAAGCTGCTGAAAGACAAGCAAGACGAATTCAGCCGAGCGCAACTTGCAGCTGCAGGAAGGCGTCTTTGCCGCGACGGCGGACCCTCGCAAACCCTCCGTGCCGCCGCCGGTCCGGAGATCGTGCCTCCGTACATGAACTTCGCGCCCATGAAGAATGCCGATCGATCTGCTCAAGAAGAGCGGCGAGCGCTATTCCAAGATGCCCTCGGCAACTGGCAAGCCAAGGGTTCGCCGGCGCTCTGGCCGCGCCGTCCCTGGACCTGCTCAACGCCGACCTTCTGAAGATTCCTCGCCTGTTCCTGAACGAGAAGGGCCTTCCGGAACGCCCCTGGTTCAAGAACCAGGTCTACGCTCCCGGCGCCTACACGGGCTACGGCGCCAAGCCCATCGCCGCGGTTCGTGAATACATGGACGAGAAGAAGTGGAAGGAAGCGGAGGGACAGGTGCCGCCGGTCTCCCAGGTCATCGAGAACGTTGCCGCGGGAATAAACAGAGCCGCCGATGATTTGGAAAGTGCCGTAGCGCAAGCGCGCTAGGGACAGCGTACATAAGCTGATGGTTTGGCCTCGCTCGAAAACCTGACTCGAAACGGATCGGCAGTCCCTAGGCTAGATCGAGCTCAATCTTCTTCGCGGCTGGATCCAGCTTCGAGATCCGAAAGCTGCGAACTTGCCCGGCGCGGAGGGCTTCAGCCTCGGATTCCCTGGCACTGTCGCCGCCTTTCCAGTGCGCCATCAGCCGGGAACTTAGAGATGCCAAGTCCGCTTTCGCTTCTCCCTGCGTCTTTTCCTTGACTGAACGCTCTGCAGCAATCCTGCACGTGCCGTGGATCCCTTCGCCCAGCTCCACGCTCACCTGCTCCCCTGAAACTTCCGTCACACGGCCCGAAACTACATCGCCCTCCCGGCGTTCCGCAATGTACTCCTCGATGCTGGTGGGAAGCAGCTGCTTCATTTCCGAGCTTTAAGCGACGCTTTTCGGTGTCGATTTCGAGCACTTGCGCTTTAACGAGTTGGCCCACCTTGAGCATGTCCTGCGGGTGATTGATGCGCTTCTCTGCGCTCATGTCGCTGACGTGGATCATGCCCTCGACGCCCTCGGAGAGCTGCACGAATGCGCCGAACTTCGTCAGGCTCGTGACCGGTCCTTCCACCGCCGAGCCCACGGCAAACTTCTGCGTCACCTCGGTCCAGGGGTCCCCCGAGCGCTTGTTTCAGGCCCAAGGAAATGCGACGCGCGCCCGGACTCACCCCGAGAATCACGGCTTCCACGGTCTCGCCCGGCTTGACTACATCGCTGGGTGTCCTCACCTTCTTTGCCCACGACATCTCGGAGATGTGGATCAAGCCCTCAAGTCCGGGCTCAAGTTCAACAAACGCGCCGAAATCGAGTATGCGCGTCACCGTACCGCGAGCACGCTCACCCGGCTTGTATTTTGCCGCTACCGAATCCCAAGGGTCGGGCTCAAGCTGTTTCATGCCGACAGAAATGCGGCGTTTCTCGGAATCGATTTTCGGAGAACCTTCGCAACTTCAATTTCTTGTCCGACAGAGAGCACGTCGGCCGGCTTGCTCACACGGCTTCTCGAAATGTCGCTCACGTGCAGCAAGGCGTCCACTTCGCCGATGTCAACGAAAGCACCGTAGTCGGTGAGAGTACGAACCGTGCCTCGCACTGTTGAACCCTCCTTGACCTCGGAGTAGCGGCGCTCCTTCACCGCCCGCTCTTCCTCTTCGGCAACGGCGCGGCGGTCGACAACTACGTCTTCATCGGCCACGTCGAGCTTGGTAATCCGGCAGCGGATTTCCTGTTCTACCAATTTCTCCATCTCGGCTGCATCGCGGGCTCCACTGCGCGAGGCAGGCAGGAAAGCCCGCACTCCCACATCCACGCTCAAGCCGCCTTTGACCACACCCGTCACCCTGCCGACGATCGTCGTCTTATCGGCAAACGCCTTTTCAAGCGAAGCCCAGTCCCTTGGCCTATCAATCTTGCCCAGCGCGAGGTCGTAGTAGCCCTCAGGGTCACGGCCCTTGATCGAAACGATTAACTTGTCACCCGCTTTCACGGATTCGCCGGTACCCCGGAACGCAGCCAGCGGCAGGATCCCTTCGGTCTTGAAACCAATGTCAACGAGAACGGAATCCACGGTGACGGCAATTACTATGCCTTCGCGGCCTTTTGCAACGTCCTCGGGCTTGCGCGATTTGCTCTGCTCGAACTCGGACAGAATGTCTTTGAACGACTCGCCAGATTCGTTGATACCTGGGGATTCCGGACTTCCTGGGTTGGACATGAAGGGTTGCAGCCTCACTGTGGGGTTGGATCCTGATTAGGATAACACCGCGCCGTTGGCCGCTGCGGAGGTCAGGGAAGTCAGAACGGGTATGTGGGAGCGCCGTGCCTACGCGGCTCGGCAACACTCATGTGCGTTCGCACCCTGAGGTCGTTTTAGAAGATAAACTGGACGCTTGCAAGCAGGATAGTTCGGGCAGGCTAAATAGTGGTCAGGCGTGATCTCTGAATAACCAGCCGCGCGAAACATCGAGGGCAACGCGGAATCGATTTCATGGAGTCGGTGTCTCCTGATCCATTCAAGTACGACGAGGACACAGAAGCAATACAGGAATCACCGTAGTTGAAGAAACTTTACGCTAGTTCAAATCACCGGCCTGCGTGAGACCCCGGTATTTCAGCATAGGCTCGATGCTGGGTTCTGCCCCCAGCCAGGCTTTATACAGGCCGGCAAGATCTTCGGTGTTGCCACGTGAAAGCACCATGCGGCGGAGACGATCGCCATTCTCCCGGGTCAGGCCACCATGATCCTCGAACCACTGAAAGGCGTCGTCGTCCAGCATCTCGGCCCATAAATAGGCGTAGTATCCGGCGCCATAACTGCCGCCCCATATGTGCGCAAAGTAGCTGGAACGATAGCGGGGCGGCACGTAGCTAAGCGAGAGGCGCGTCTTTTCCAGCGCTTGGTTCTCAAATGCATCCGGCTTCTGCAGCGGTGTGCCGGCCGGAAGGGTGTGCCACTGCATATCGAGTTCGGCCGCGGCCAGCACTTCGGTGAGCGCATAACCCTGGTTGAAAGTTTGCGACTTCTTGATCTTGGCGGCGAGTTCGGCGGGCATGGGCGCGCCAGTCTTGTAATGTTTGGCATAGTGGCTGAAGACGGCCGGATAAGTGGCCCAGTGCTCGTTAAACTGTGATGGAAACTCGACGAAATCCCGCGGCACTGCTGTACCCGAAAGAATGGGATATTTACTGTCAGCGAACATGCCATGCAGTGCGTGACCAAATTCGTGGAACATCGTGGTGACATCGCGGAAGCTGAGCAAAGCAGGCTCACCCGGGGCGGGTTTGCTGAAGTTGCAGACGTTATAGACCACCGGCAGCGTGCCCAGAAGCTTCGACTGGTCAACAAAGTTGCTCATCCAGGCGCCGCCGTTCTTGTTGTCGCGCTTGAAGTAGTCGACGTAAAAAAGAGCCAGGGGACGGCCGTCGGCTTCGAACACCTCGAACACGCGCACATCCGGGTGGTACACCGGAATGTCGTTACGCTCCTTGAAGGTGATGCCGTAAAGTTGGCCTGCGGCGTAAAACACGCCATTCTCGAGTACGTTGTTCAGCTCGAAATATGGCTTGATCTGTGATTCGTCCAGGTCGTACTTGGCTTTGCGTACCTGCTCAGCGTAGAAGTTCCAGTCCCACGGTTCCAGCTTGACGCCGGCTGTGTGCGCATCGCTGGAACCGCCGCCACGCGAGTCTCCGTTCCGAGAATCTACGTTCTGCGAGCTGCTCCGAGAAGTCATGAGCGACTGAATATCTTTCGCTTCGCCATTCGCCCTTCCGGTTGCTCCAGGGACCAACGCGTCCATGAATTTGAGCGCGGCTTCCGGCGTCTTGGCCATCTGGTCTTCCAACTTCCAGGCGGCGTAGTTCGGAAAACCGAGCAGTCGGGCCTTCTGGGAACGAAGTTGAGCCAGACGGGCGACGATTTCGCGGGTATCGTTCCGCCCTCCGTGCTCGGCGCGATTCCAGGATTGCTCGAACAGCACCTGGCGAGTGGATCGGTTGCTGAGGGAATCGAGATCGGGTTGTTGAGTCGTGTTCTGCAAAGGAAGAGCGTAACCGTCCAACTTGCGCTCCTTCGCAGCCAGTGCGGCGGCGGCGATTTGAGAATCGCTCAGACCCGCAAGCGCTTCCTTCCGCTTGGTGACGTAAGCCGCATCCTTGGTAGCTGCGAGCAACTTGGTGGTGAAAGCGTTGGTGAGAGTGGACTCTTCTTCGTTGAGCTTTTTCAGTTCGGCCTTGTCGGAATCCGACAGGTTGGCTCCGGCATGTACAAACTCCTTGTAGTAAAACTCGACCAGGCGCAGCGATTCAGGATCTAGCTTCAGCGAATCGCGTTGCTTGTAGAAAGCCTCCACGCGTTCGAACAATTTGGAATCGAGAAAGATCGCATCCTGGTGCGCCGCCAGGCGGGGCGCCTCGAAGTCCTGCACTTTCTGCAGCTCAGGATTCAGGTTCGCTCCAGTGACGCCGTTGAATGCGGCCATCACACGGTTGAATAGCCGCCCGGATTTTTCCATAGCCACAAAGGTGTTTTCGAACGTAGGCGCGGCGGGATCGTCGGCAATCGCACGTATTTCCCGGCGCTGCTCCGCCATGCCGGCGTCAATCGCGGGCTGGTAATCGCCATCCTTTATCTTGTCGAACGGAGGCGCGTGAAAGGGCAAAGTACTAGGCGCATAGAAAGGATTATCAGGTCCAAAAGTCATATTGATATCCGAGGTGGCGGCGCTGGAGCAGAGCGCCAAGACACAGGACACAATTAAACACCCCGCTCGTGACCGCGCAATTGCTGGCTTGCGTAGCCGGACTGCACTCATGGTATTGAGATTGTAAATGGCAACCGGGGTCGGAGGCGAGATAGCGAGGTCACTGAACTGAACCGGAAAGCCAGGTGGGACTCAAGCTCTCACTTTCGCAAGCCGTAGACCGCGACCCCATAGGTCGTCCCCACATACACCCTGCCATTCGCAACTGTCGGGGTGATGAATTTATTGCCCGGGCCGACCTGGTCTTGAACAAAAGGCGCCTGATTGCTGTTGTAGAGTTCCTTGGAAAGATCGGACGCATCGTAAGCGTGCAGGGTGGCGGAAAAGCCATTTTCCACCGCCCACACGATCCCGCCGCTTGTGCCGTTCGCGGAAATACTCGGCGTCGCCCCAGGATATTCGAAAGTCTTGCTGGTCTGACTGGCCGGAGTTGCCTGAAGTTTCGCATTTATCAGGGGGAAAGCTTTGATCTTATCATTCTCTGCGCAGTAGTACAGGTTGCCGTTGAAGTATGCGGGGGTGGAATACAGTCGCCCGGCAAATAAGGCGGCCTCTTTTTGGAAGCTGGCATCGGCCGACGGGTTGAATTTCCCCATCGCATCCCGATTGACCATGTACATTATTGAAGCCTTACCCGCGCCAACCGCGAGATGCCAGATCTTTCCGGACGTGTCAGTCTGGTCGGGCAGTACCACGGTCCCTCCCGAACCGAGATCTTTATCGACATCGTTCTGCTGTTGTTGATCGGTCATCTCAAAATAATCGGCTACCGCCAAAGCGCCGCTTTGGGCTGACAACTTGAGAAATCCATTTCCAAAATTAGCCTGACTGGGAAAGCCATTACCGTCGAGCGTTGTGTCGAAGGTGCCATTGCCGTCCAGCACGTAAATATTGCCCTGGGTGTCCGCGGCCGGGCCGCCTCCGCTCATCCAGATGGCGCCATCATTGCCGTTCGGAGTAACGTTCAGCACAGCAGCCTGGTTCAAAGTGGAGGCATCATAGCCGATGACCCATCCGGTGTAGGGCCGTTGATCGCAATGTGACGCCCAAGTTGTATAGACCACTCCATTCACCAGCAGCAGCGCCGCGCGCTCCTTGTACTGCGCCGGATCAAAAACCACGGCCCCGCCTGTGCTGTTATCGCCGATCCCCGGGTACGAAGCGGTAATGTTTTTCGGTCCGCCAAACAGTTCGGCGCCGCTGCCGAGGTCCAACGCGTGCAGCCTCTGAAAATAATTGCCGGATGCGTCCTTCGACATGGCGACCACGTAAATTGCGCCATTAGGGCCCTGAGTGCGATCAATCACGGGGGTTGCGGTGATGCCAACTTCTGGGCTGACCGCTTCGTCGCATCCGCGAGGATCGCTGGGGGCCTCTCCCGGTCCCCAGGTAGAAACAGTCCACAAGTATTGACCGTTATTTGCATCGATAGCAAAGACGGACCCATGTTCGGTGACCACGTAGAGAGCCGGATGCGCACCCTGCCCTGCAATATTCACGTTGGAAACATAAAGCGGTTGACCGTCGACTTTGCCATCCACCGTAAAGAAATTGACTTTCCCGAAAGTGGGGGTATGGACATTCGCAGGCGTCAAGGTTGTTTCATTCAGATATTGCCCGGTGCGCGCGATGTCGTTGTGAAATGTCAAGACATCAGCGGAGGCAGTGGCTAAACTTGAAGTCTTCGTCGACGGGGACGACGAGGACGAAGTGCAGGATGTGAGTTTGAATGCCAGGAAAAGGATACAGAGCCCAACCGCGGCAGGCCGTAGCGACGCGGAATCAGTTGTCATAGGTTGAGAAACATCTGTTGAACGGCGCGGCGATTATGGCAAAAACGTATTCGTTACGACAAGAACGAATCACCATCTTTACGCACTTTTACAAACGGAATAGATAGCTTTACGCACCTTTACAGTTCTGGGTTGCCGCTTGGCGTACCTGACTTCGAGTCACCTCTTCAGCTCAATGTGCGCCGAGGCATAAGACCCGTTAAAAACAAGATTGAAAGCGGTGAAAAGAGTCTTATCGATAGCAACGATAGCCGGTAATGATGAGCAGCCAAGAACGAATGAATTAACGAATTAAAGATGAGCTGGGTTCGTCTGTTTATACTTTAGAGACTCACGGCCGCGCTAATTGGCCATTTCGATGCCGCGCCAGGCACGGCATGGGCCTGTTGCCGTCCGCTTTTGCCCGTTGTAGCATTATGGAGCGCCAGGACGCGCTCTATCGCACATTCTCATCACCAATCGTGCGCTGGTCGGCCACACTGACACTGAGGTTTTTGTCAGAGACCTGGCTGCGGGCCTGAACACCAGGGACAATCTCCGCCTGGGGTATTCCCCGGTGTTAGGGCCGATGGCGGAAGAAATCTGCAGCCAAAGCGTCGCAGTTTACAGTGATCTTCGAGAGCTACATCGCGCTTCGGACGTGATCCACGGAGATCACCATGCGCAGGTGCTGGCCAGTCTGCTGCATTTTCCGAATGCATCCGCAGTGTTCGCTTGTCATGGCGCGGTGGCGCGGCATGACGATTCCCCAATTTTTCAAAGAGTGCTCAGGTACGTCGCGGTGGACGAGCGCTGGGTGATGGCATTTGAAATCCGGGACCAGAGTGTGCCACGATTACTGGGTGGCGGTTCAAGCCAAGAGGATAATTCTGAGTTTCATACGCCAGATCCAATATCGGTTCAACCTGCAGTCCAGAGCTCGAAAGTTCGACTTGTTCTGGGACTTGCTGAAACCGAAGCCGGGCGATGTGGTGCTGAACATCGGAGCGACCGCGCCGCACCTGGGGCAAGCTCTCACCGGTCATCAACAGTTTACCGCTCCCGAACAACCCGAACAGGATCCACGCTGGGACAAACTGATTGTGCTTGGAGTCAACATCGATCAGGCGAACTCGATCAGCTACGCCACTTATCACCGGCGGAATGACCGGATCGGTTTTACCTGCGACGCCTGCAACCTGCCCTTCGAAGACAAGAGTATCGATATAGTCTTCTCCAATGCCGTCCTGGAGCACGTGCCACGCGCCCTGCAACAGGCCATGGCCGGGGAAATTATGCGAGTGGGGAAGAAGTGGTTTATTACTACGCCGAATTACTGGTTTCCCTACGAGATGCACCACAAATTGCCTCTTTTCCAGTTTCTTCCAGCGCGAGTGCAGCGCTACATCCAGGTTCGCTATGGGACTTGGCCCCAGTCGGAGATCATCAGTCTGCTATCAGCCCGGCGGATGCGGAGACTGTTCTCGACCGGCGAAGTGAAGACCCTGCGCGTGACCTTTTGGCCTGAAACTGTCATTGCGTACCATGCAGGAGACGAAGACAGCGTCGGCATGGTTTTGCTGGCGGGCTCGCCAGAATTTGAGGTAGGGACGAAGGGACACCGAGAGTCAGTGCGACCTCCTTAGGCGAGTGTGTCTCGCGGATACGGTGATTTATATGACGACTCCATAGTGGACATGTTCGTTTGGCAATCGCCAAGAAGCACGGACCGCTAGCCTCATGCTCTGAAGTGACGTCTCTGGTCGAAGAGATTCAGCTAATGGTATCGAAATTCGGAGGTATGAAACCTTGGTCGCTTGAGCTCGACCGTGCCGGATCAAGGATGCCTTGGATTCCAATCTGTAAACGCTCCTAGTGAGGCTCGATTCCACAATAGCAGCCCGGGTCAAGGAAGCGAATGATCCAGTAACCAGCGCGCAACACTCCACAACCCATATCGACAAGCCTGGGATCCCGGACTCAATCCAGCGTTCAGTAAATAGTCGAGCTATTCCATTCCTGCCGCTTCGAAAGCCTCAACCGGGAGGCCAAGAAACTTGGCCTTGGGCGAGGGCGGCGAATCTCTGTTGCAGGGTCACGTGATGAAAAGTCCGAATTGAATCGGCACCTGATGGCGTGTTTGCTCCAGCCCAAGCGGCTACTCGCGGATCCGTTTAAGCCAGCCGTGCTGGTGAAAGGAAAACTGGTTTCTTTCCCACAGTTGTTCATCACTGCGGAAGCGGTCGTCGGATTGCAGAAACTCGCGAACGGCTTCCAGCGGACCCGGGCCAAAGCCATACTCCACAGGATGACCGTTGATGTTGGTGTCCTCGGCAACCAGGTACGATCCAACAGCAACAAAGTTCTCTGTACAAATTCATTCATTTAGCACATGAGACTTGCTGTGGTCGGAGTCGAGGACTACGAGTCCCTTGCGATCCTGCACCTTGCGCTTTATTTGGTCGATCACGTTCAGGGTCAGTGGAGCTGCCCTCAATCAATTGAATACGAGGGTGTTTAAGTTTTTTGGCAGCTCTCGGTCAACTGGATGTCGACGCCGATCACAAGCGCATCGGGAGGCGCGGAAATCAAATCGAGAAGCGTGGCAAAGTACAAAATCGAGCCACCTTGTGCGACGCCCGTCTGAATGACGAAAGGCGGCTGCAAGTCAAAAACAACTTCCTGGTATAGCTGGAGGTCGAAAGGGCACTGATAGATTGGAAAACCGAGAAACCGATTTTGCGACCAGGTTCTCGACCGATAATACAATGAATGAAAAGCATCGGTAACAATACCTCGACCGAATCGTGTAGCCGAATATGAGCGAGGTTGCCGCTTTTCTGACCAATGAAATCATAGATGGAAAGGTGACGGGGCCTTTCTTGAAATTGGAGTCGCACTCTATAGAACAATCGTCGCTGCCCGGAAGAGACGTAACGCTTTCTGAGAAGGCTAACACAAGTGCCACGAGCGAGCTGTTGCATCTGCTGCGCACCTCGATTGGAAGGGTGGCTTTCTCGTTTGTGGAACGTACGCACTTGAATCGAACTTGCCTCGCCGCGCTGGTCGTTCTGGCTTTACTGGTAGTTGGAAGCTAGTCGTGACCTTCGGGGGCAAACCGGCTTCACTCCCTCCGGACTACCCCGTCCAAAACGGTGGCGGAGGAGAGACTGGCGCTTCTGCAGCACCATCGTCAAAAATCCTCCGGTGTCACGTTTCCAAGTTCGGACTGTAGTGGATCCGCTCCCAGCGGTTACACCCGGATCTTCATCGCGTACCGCACCGACACGAAGCCTGGTACCGGAACAGCTTTGGATCCGTTCGACGGCAGTACCGCCCAGAAATTTGATGCTCTCTTGCGCACTCGCTCCGAGAGCGGGGTGACTCATCTGGTGGTTTGCATCGGTCCGGGCACATTCCAGACCGAAGGCGCTCATGACTATCTGCTCGGCCGGGGACATCTCGATAAGGCACAGCCCGCGGGCTTTACCGTGAACCAGGGCTGGAGAATTCACGGGGCGGGCGCTGACCAGACCGTCCTGCAACTCACTGATCTGTATTTGGACTCTTCCTCTGGCAAGTACCTTCCCGGACTGATTCTTGGAACGTATGACCTGGGTTCCTACGGAATAGAGGTTTCCGATCTGACCCTTGACGATAATTATCCGGCGCTGAAGTCACGCTATAAAACCAAGCTGCAGTTGCAGGCGATTTTTATACAGTCGAACCGAGGACAACATTGGATTCACCACATTCACGTCATGAACCCCGCCGGGGAATTGGCGGAGGATTTTCCGATCGAAATCGGCTCGCCGGCTCCGAGTCCAACCGAAAGCACGGGCACGATCGTTGAATACGTCACCCTGGATCACTGGGGTGGCGGAGAGTGCACAGCAATAGCCATCGCCAATTCAGTTTCAGAGGTTCGCTACAACACGGTAATCGGCTACTGGGGAGGTTATGGCGGCTGGCAGATGTCGGATGTGAATTTTCATGACAACTCCGCCATCGTGACCGTCTACGGCTTTAATGTCGACAGCCTACACAATAAGGGTGTAGTGATCACCCACAACCAGATCGTTCACCCCCAGAGGTACGGCATTGTCATCGGCGGGATTGGGCAGTTCATCAATTTTTCTATTTCTGACAATACGATCACCCTGGCGGACACAGCTGCCGGTGGCCCTGTTTTCGGTTTCATTCTGCAAAGCAATGTCTCGGGTGCACGGCTGACTGGAAACAGGATTATCACAGACCAATCGCCGGGCCAGCCAATGTGGTCGCGGTGTACGAAAAGGGCGATCACAACACTGGCAACGTCTTCCAAACCAACCAGATTTCAGACTCTTTCCGCATTTCGCTCAAGAGTGACATCTGCGCGTATGGGAATCTGACTCAGAGTGGCGGAGCGTTTTCGAAGCTGGGCAATACTCAGAAAACGCCTTGCATCCCTGGACGCTGAGTGCGATCGAGCAAACAGAGACTCTTACACCGATTCGCTGCCTATCCGCCAGTAGACGGAGTCACTGTCGATTTCGCGAATCTGGGGATTCAGCCTGCGGCTGTCAAGAAAATCATGCACCGCTTTACGGCAGCTGGGCCAGCACTTGTAATCGTCGACGATGACGTATCCGCCGGGGCTCAGCTTGTCGTACAAGTTTGTCAGGGCATCCATCGTGGAGTTATAGAGGTCTCCATCCATCCGCAAGATAGCAAGTTTATTAATTGGCGCAGTGGGGAGTGTGTCTTTAAACCAGCCTTGCAGGAATCTGACCTGGTCGTCAAGCAGCCCAAAACGCGCAAAGTTACTCTTGACCTCTTCGAGCGACACCTTAAGTTGTTCGATGCGGCTCATGTCCCAGCCATCAGAATTATGCTGCGGAACCGGCATTCCCTCGAAAGAGTCGGCCGCCCATACAATCCGATCGGTTACTTCGTGGATGCGCAGCATGGCTCGCATGAAAATTGTCGATCCGCCTCGCCACACACCAGTTTCAATGAAATCCCCCGGAACATTCCGGTCAAGAACGTCCCGAATGCAATGTTCAAGATTGTCCAGCCGGGCGCGCCCGACCATGGTATAGCCGAAGCAAGGCCAGTCTTTGCCATTGGCCCGCGCGGAAGCGTCAAAACGACACGCTCGCACCAGAAGAAGACCACGCTTCCGGAGTTGGGTTATCACAAAGCGGCGAAGAGGCGCGAGGGGAGTCCATGTGAATTCTCCCTTTGGCGCTTGCCGGGCAGCCTCTACCACTCGCCAGGCACTTTCTTCATACACCGAGGCGGTAAGGCAATCCTTTAGCAAGTCGAGGTACGTCTGTGCGCCCGGTCCGAGGATCTGATGAGTGCTCATAGCTCGAGGTGACAATACGACATAGTTCGACGAGGTCTCCGTGTCGAGTCTACTTTACCTCAGCAAAAAACGCGCTCTTGCGCAGAACTTCGGGAACGGGCAAGAAACGCCCCAGGATGCGGAGGTCAAAAGCGTCGAAATAGTGCAACAGCAAGAGTCCGACGAAATAGGCGACAACGACTGCAAGAGCCGCGGCGACCATGCCCGTCCAGTGGAGGCGGCTTACAGGAATCAGGCTTGCCGTGATTGCGACGACACAGAGCCCGCACAGCACTGGTTGCACGTAAATCCGCAGCAGTCTGCGCCGGGAAAAGCCAGTTTCCTGATGAAACATGAATATGAGATAGGAAGCGGCGCTCAGCACCGAGAGGCTCGTGCCGTACAAGGCGCCAGTGAAACCCCAAAACGAGATCAAAATACTACTAAGAACTAAAGTCCCGCACATGCCGACCAGGGCGAACCGGATCGCGGGGCCCAGAGTTCCTCTTCCGATCAGGATAAAAAGTGCAGGTCCGGCGGCAAGGTTCGCGATGTGCACCCCCGTTAGTACGACCAGGGCGCGCGCCGTTGGCGAAAATCCAGGTCCCAGCCACAGGTCGACAAAGCGGTGCGCCATCACCCCGACAACCGCGAACAGGGCTATGCCAATGCACGCCAGATATTTATGGGCGCGATAGTAGAGCTCGGACGTTCTGGCGTCGTCGTTGCGGGCGTCGAGCTCCGCCGCCGCCGGCATCAATGGCGTCGTGAGCAACGCGGGCGCATTGCGGAGCTTCAAGGCCAGGTCATTGGCAATCTCATACCAGCCGACAGGTGTAGGACCCGCAAAGTGGGCCAGCAGCAGCTTCTCGGTGTGGAAATATACCGTAGTAGCTATTTGCACCATGTAGACCTGGAAACTGAAGACAGACAGGGCTTTGATATCATCCGTCCGCACCAGAGTAGGATGGATGCGAAGCTCGGGAAGCAGACGCCAAGCCAGGATCACATTGAGCAAGAACACGATGCCAGAGGTTAAAACAATGGCTTCCACCAGGCCGGGTATTCCTTTGCCCAGTTCCACGAAAACGGCGGCCGATATGGCCATGATCACGGCACTGAGGCCCCAGAGAAGATTGGTGAGATCAAGTCGTTGCAGGCCTGAGATTACCGAGGCGAAAGGAAAGGCGAGCAGATTTAAAGCGATAGCCACACTCAAGAGCCGTATCGCCTGCTGGATCTGGGAAACGGGGAGGTACGACTGCCGAAAAAAAACTGAAATCAGAAATCCGCTGGCGAGATTTACGGTCAAAACACAAAGCGCGGCGATGATCGAAAACATCAGCATGCCAGCGTTAATCACGCGATTAAGGTTTATGTAGTCTCGATGGGTGTAGTGTTCAGACACGTGCTTGGTAAGTGTCCCCATCACTCCAAAGTCAGCCAGGGCGGTCAACCCGTTAAAGGACAACAGAACAGCCCAGATTCCAAACCCGCTGGCGCCCACATGTCGCAGGAGAAACGGGGTGAGCAGGAAGGGGATGGGCGCGAGCGCGACAAGCCGGAGCGCACCGGACGCCGTGTTCCGGATGATCTTGGTCCCAATCGCGGGTTCTTGCGGGGTGTTTTGAATCGGAGTATGGAGAAGGGACACGCTAGGTATTGTATAGAGTGTTCCGGGCCCGCCGCCACTGCACTGCAAGAGACGCGATGCCACGAATGTATTAAGATTACTAGAGTAACGGATTGCTTATCTGGCTCAGGTTCTGAGCGAATCAATCAGCCAAGTTGAAAAATATGGGTGTCCGCTCGAGTGATTAACCTGCCCATCGATTCCGCATCGCGCCCGCATCACGAGGTTCGGAACAACGCCGACGTGTGCGCGGTGATGGTCACCTACAATCCCGAGCCAAGCTTTGAGCAAAATGTTCGAGCTCTACTCCCGCAGGTAGGCAAGCTGATTGTCGTGGATAACCAATCGGCAGCTGCTGGTCAATCCGTGGTCGCTCAAACCGCCGCGGCTTGCGAGGTGGAAGTGATATGGAACCAGCAAAACCGGGGCATTGCGGCAGGCTTGAATGCGGGCATCGACAGGGCACTGGCTACCGGAACTTACTCCTGGATTGCTACTTTCGATCAGGACAGTCGCGTACCCCCCGACTACGTAGCCGCAATTCTTGAAGCCTATTCCGCTTGCCCTTTTCGTGACGAGGTTGCAATCGTGGCCGCCAACTACAACCAGATTCAAGATTGCGACGACAATCCGATCCCGATCCGGAAGGGTTTTGTGTTTCGAGAAATCAAGAGCGCAATAACCTCGGGGAGTTTCGTGAAGAGCACGGTGTTTGGAATATGTGGGCGATATGATGAATCACTATTCATGGACTATGTCGATCACGAGTTTTGCCTTCGCCTGCGCAAACACGGATTTCGGATCATCCAGGCGGGCAACGCAGTGCTGGAGCACCGGCTCGGTTCGCCCACCCTGCATCGTTTTCTCTGGAAACGCTTCCTAAGCACGAACCACAGCCCTGGCCGGCGCTATCACAATGCCCGCAACCGGCTGGTTGTCTATCGCAGATATATGAAGTCCGAGATGTTATGGGTTCTTAACGATGCCTTTGGATGGCTGCGAGAGATCGTCAAGGTGGTCGTGGTTGAACCTAACCGCGCAGAGAAACTCGTCAGCACCGCCAAAGGCGCTTGGGACGCAATGAGGGAGCCCTCAAGCACACAGGGCTCGAGCGCTAAGTGATTTCAGGATAGAACCGGTATGGGGAACGGCGCGGGCAGGCGCGCCCGTGAGCCGGGCGGTGGATCCAGAGGCTCTTCGGGAGTGCCTAGTGCGGTGGGATATTACCTGGTGGAGTTGGGCTGGGTGGGAACGAAATCTGGGGCAAGGCCTTCCATTGCGAAATCGGAATCCATGACGGGGTGGGACCGAGATCGCTTACGACAAACGTGATGGAGCCATTGACGGTAAGGACTTTTGCCCCCATCAGGTTGATGTTTCCTCCACTGGCAAATGTCACTGGCCCGTTGAGAGTGAAGAACGTCGCTGTTTCTCCCGCTCCGAGGCTGGACTGGATGGTCGAAATAATTGCCGTCGAACTGGTCAGCCCGATGGTGTGCGCGCCGCCAATTGCGATGGAGGAATTAGGAGTCAGCTGTGCCGTGATTCCGCTAGTGTTGGGCAGGCTGGTGCCACCAAAAAACTCGTTGTCTTGATACACGATGCTGGCTCCGGAAGCTGAGGCCACGACCGCGTCGGCGGGTCCCATGATGTGATTGTGGATGAACTGGATTCCAGTCGCGCCGGGACTGGTAACCTTCAGCAAATACCCAGCTCCGCCGTTCACTCCACTGGTTTGAAAGCCGGCATCCGAAATTGTGACCCCCCGGATGGCGGCTCCGGTGTTTCCAGTGAGTGCATAGACGCCCCAGACGAACTCATGATGCGGGCTGTAGAAAGAGAGCGCCCACGCTCCGTCGATTTGCACCGCCGTAGCCGCGAGTTGTGTGGTTAGTCCACGAAAATTGATGTCGGTCGGAACCGCGTAAGGACTGGTCGTAGTTGCGCCGATAAAGATATTGGTTCCGTCCCCGGGCGCTGTACCGTCGAACTGACAATCGTTGAAGTACAGCTCGTAAGCGGCACCTTCGATTCTCAGGCCATTGCCTCCACCCTTATTCCGCCACACCACTACCCGGTTGAACTGGACAAACTCGCTCATTCCCGTGTAATCCGCGCTGGTACCTCGCAAATGAATGCCATTGCCCGCAAAACCAATGATGGAAATGTCGTGCAGCTCCGAGTACCAGACTCCGGAGCTGATGAATCCGCTGGCATCCCAGAATATGGCGTCTTCAGAGGTATTGCCGACGGAGCCGACGAGGCGGAATCCGGAGAGAATGACGTTGGTAGCGGCGCTGAACGCCGCCTGGGGCGAGACGACTACGGGATTGTTTCCATTCACCGATTGCAGAAAAGTGATGCCGGAGCCCATCCCAATAATCTTCAGGTCGCGCTGGAGATTGATCTGTTTTACGTTGTAAGTGAAGGGACCTAAGTAGAGCGTGATCGCCTTGCTTCCGGGATCGATGGCTTCCCAGATTACGATTCACATTTTGCGCAGTCGGCATAGATGATGCATCCCGGCGGACGGGCAGGCGCTGATGGCGTCTGCAACTCCTCCTGAAAATTGGTCCGCGTAAAGGACATTCGGAGTGGGTCTGGCGGTTGCTCTTGCGGTCGCATTCGGAACTGAGGAGTTGACCGGAGCGGTGGGCGTCGAAGTTTGAGTATTTCCGACTTGCCGGCGCGACCGTGGCAGTCGTCACTATCGTTTGTGACGAGACGCTTGCAGCTGCATCGCGCCACGATTGCCTTTTGACTCGAACTGGTGGGAGTCGACCCTGACAAACGCCGAAGGGGGCAACCCCCCCAAGGTCTGGGCGTTTGCAGCCTGCAACGCGTAGGGGACGCTGACCAGCAATACTCGCGGCCGTTCGTTTTCTTCCGGTAACTGGGCTTGCACACTGAGCCATCGCGGTTCTGCCGAAGCAAACAGCTCCTGCGGAATGCCTTGAGGCGTGCTGCCTCCAAGAAATACCGCGTATCGCCCTTGCTGGTCCAGTTGGACATTTTGGGTTTCCTGCCACAAGGGCGCTCCACCACTGGATTCGGCGTAGATGGCAAATGTAATCCCGACGATACCGGTATGCGGCTTGCCGGCCGCGTCTTTTAAAACTCCGCTGAACTTCACCATCCGCGGTACGCCTGCAGGACATGTGGCGCTGCCGTCGGTACATTGACCGTGCGCGAACCTGGTGAAGCAGGCCGAAAGACAAAAGATCAGAGAAAGATTGAAGAGGGTTTTTATATGCATGCGCCACAGGCACAACAACCGGGAGATTTTGACGACCCCGCTCTATATGCGAGCTCCTAATCCAACCCCGAGTGCAAAGTTCAGGGCTGGAGTAATTCGTATTTTGGAGTGATGTTCGTCGTGCTACTTCTGTCTGCTTACGACGGCGTGGCTAAATTCTTTGTGCGGTTGGTTATCTCGCCGCTGACTTGATCCGGATATCTTTCTCCGGTACGGCCTGAGAACGATACTTCTATCGGGTAGGCCTGCATTACATCACACAGGGCCCGGGCTTCATGTCCGGCAAATTCGTCGAAAATGAAGTAAAAATGACGAAATCTCTGCAAAAGTGTGGTGAGACAGAAAAGAGTGGAAGAATACAAATCCGCGTCGAAATGACAAACCGTGATCCCGTAATGGCGGTCGATATCATGAAGCTGGGGGATGAGGGTGTCGCTAAACCATCCCTTCACGAATGTGATTCGGCTGTCTCGAACCTCGGGCAACTGTCCGCTTTGAGAGAAAGTTCCCTTGGGGCACTTCGGAGTCCAATCCTCGGGCAGTCCCTCAAAACTGTCAAACCCGATGAACTTGCTGGCCGGGTTCCGATTTATTTCGGCGAAGTGATGAATGCTGTACCCGTTAAACACACCAAACTCCAACAGCAAGATTTTTTCTTCTCGTGCCGATGGAGGAAAGTAAATCCTGCCACAGCGTCTCCCGAGAATCCATTTTTCTTGCGCGGGAAAGCTGAGAGCGGAAATTCTGGTCCATGACGGACCAGGCGCGGCATCTGTCGTAGACGCGGTGGGGGACCTTTGCGGCGATTGATTTTATGATTTGGCGCATTCACAACCGTGGAGCGCGTCTGGTGCAGCCGCCATCGTGCACCGCGCGGCCCCGAGCCAGCAAAACGAAAGAAGGGAAAGATCTTGGCGACCTCAGGCGACGTATTCTTCCCGGTCCGGTGCTGCCAGATAATCCTTCAAGCCTTCCTGCCAGGGGCGGAAGACATTCATCTTGATCGATTTCAGCCCGGCATTCTCCAGCACCGAGTATTTAGGCCGGCGCACTTTGGCAGGAAAGTCTATCGGGTCGGCCACTTTCAAGCGGGCTTCGGTCCCGGTCAGGTTGAATATTTCGCGGGCGAATTCGTACCACGTGCAGTTCCCCTCCGCGGTCGCATGGTAGAGCCCGAACGCGTCGCACCGGCTGAGCCTGACGATTTGCCGGGCAAGGTCTGCGGTGGCCGTGGGGGTCACGAACTCGCTGTTTACCACCTTAATCTCCTTGTCGTCCCTGGCCAGCTTGCGCATCAGTTCCACGAAATTCAGCCCGCCCTTGGCGCGACAGGGGTTTTTTCCGTACAGGGCTGATGTTCGAAGAACGAAGTACTGAGGAGATGTGCTGCACACAAAGTGCTCGCCGGCCAGCTTGCTGTTGCCGTAAATGTTGAGCGGCCGCGGCAGATCTGTTTCCACGTACGGTGTTTGCTTCGCGCCATCAAACACGTAATCTGTGCTGACATGAATGATGACGGCGCCTAAATTGGCCGCCGTCGTGGCCAAGTTGCGTGCACCGCAGGCATTGATGGCAAAAGCCTGCGCCGGATCCACTTCGCACTGCTCAACCTTATGGAACGCCGCCGTGTTCACAATTACATCGGGGGCGATTTTAGTCAGGCAACCCTGAACCGCCTCGGGCGATGCAATTTCAATCTGCGCGTGGCTGAGGCGATGGACTTCGTCGCCATTTTTCTCGAATCCCTGGCTGACATCCATGCCCAGCTGGCCGTCAGCCCCGATGACTGCAATCCTCATTGGCTTGCCTCAATGTTTACGCGGCGGCTCTTCGCGCGCGTTCCTTGGCCTCCAGAGCCTGGAAGGTCAGGATGTTGTAGTACAGCGGATTGTTCCAGTCGGAGAACTTGTCCTGCTGCTCGATGAGGTTGTGGACGATGCTGCGTATGTCGTGGTGGGGATGGAAACTCAAGACGTTCCTGGCTTTCTCAAAGCTGACCTTGTAATTTCGCATGTCGCGGATATGTTTGATGTTCAGCTTGATGCGGGTTCCGAGCTGCTCTTCGATTTCCGTCTTAACCTGGTCGGCAGCTTCCCCGACGGTGTAGTTTCCGGAAGCGACGTTAAAGATGCCGGAAAGCCGCTCGTTGGCCTCAATCGCCCGTATGTACGCCGAGCATGCATCCTGAATGCTGATGATGGGACGCCAGATCGAGGGGTCATGGACAGTGATTTCGCCATCGCACATGGCGCAGCGGAACATGGTGTTGATGATCAGATCAAGGCGCATACGCGGGCTGTAACCGGAGGCTGTTCCCTTCCTGAGGGAGATCACCGAAAACTTGTCGTCCACCAGGTTCATGACCGCCTGCTCGCCCTGCAACTTTGAAATGCCATATGGGTAAACCGAGGATACCGGCTTGGTTTCGTCGTAGAGTTCATTTTCCGTATAGCCGTAGACCGAACAAGAACTGGCGTACACGTAACGCCTCACGCCAGCTTTCTTGGCGGTGTAAGCCAGAAAGGCGGGGGCCGCGGCGTTGAAGACGAAATTCTTGCTGGGGGAGAACTCAGCCATGGGATCGTTGGATAAACCAGCAAGGAACACTACCTGATCGTATCCGGTTAGATCGGAAACCGACAGGTCGAAGATATCCTTGTTCAAGACTCCGGTCTCTGGTGGAAGATTATTTCCAAACCAGAACAAGTCCACGACATCCACGGTGTATTGGCGCTCGAGCAATTTGGGAATGAGAGCGGAGCCCAGATATCCCGCGCCACCAGCGATTAGTAGCTTCATCTTCAGCAGCCTTTCTTGTTCATTTTGTGGGCAATCCTTAACGGCTAAGAACGGTGCGTGTGTCGTAAGCGAGGTATTCAGAATTCGGAGATGCCAGCCAGTCTTTAAGAGTCCCGGCCTTGGCATCCTTGTCTGAAAGTTGAACGTCTCTGAGAGGCCACTTGATGCCTATCTCGGGATCGTCCCAACGGATTGCCGATTCCGCCTTTCCGTTGTAAACCCCAGTGCACTTGTACTGAACCTCCACTTGATCAGTGAGAGCGCAAAAGCCGCGGGCAAAACCAGCGGGGGCCCATACCTGTTTCATGTTTTCGGCGGATGCTTCGATTCCGAACCACCTGCCCAGGTTCGGCGATCCCTGGCGAATATCCACGGCCACCAGAAACGCGGTTCCGCGACTTACTCGCATCAGTTTTCCCATCGGCGGCTCCCACTGGAAGTGAAGTCCCCGGAGAACGCCTTTTCTCGAGCAGGAGTGATTGTCCTGGACAAACGCTGAGGGCAGCCCCAAGCGCTTTGAATTGGTCCGCGTGATAGGCTTCCATGAAAAAGCCGCGCTCATCGCGGTGAACGTTTGGTACGACGACAACAATGTCCTCGAGTTGGCGCGACTCGATTACGAATCCCATAGAACTTCACCTGTCCTGTTTTTTTACATTGTGCCAAAAGACATGGGCTGGAAGATAGAAAATTATCCGTGTTGAGAAGTAAGCGGTATTATCTAGCGTTGGTCAAGACCGCAGTTGCAGCAACTGCTTTCAGTCGGGGCACATACATGCCAAGTTCGCCTTCCGCCGCGGGATCCTCTCCCGCCACCAGACGATAGAAATAGTCTTCATACTGGTCTGTAATGTGGTCCCAGGTATATTGGTCGAGGATTCTCTGCGATGCGCGCATCGCGAAATCGCGCGGCTATTTCACGGTCGTCATCGACCCGCTGCAACTGGGCAGCGAGATCATCCGGATCGTTTTTGAACAGGATTCCATATCCTTCAACCACCTGCCGGTTGAAGGGAGTATCCAGCGCGAGCACGAGGTTACTGTACCCAAATGCCTTGAGCAGCGCTGGATTGGTGCCTCCCACGCTGTGTCCATGAATGTAGCCGTAGCAGTTACAGTGCAACTCCTTCACGTGCTCGCTGTTGCCGACATGCCCGAGGAAACGAACCCGGGGATCACGGGTTTGCTTCAAAGCGTCCACGAACGCGCTGCGGTAATTTGCGTCGCCGGCGATCGCCAGAAGCTTGTTGGTGCGAAGGCGTTCGAACCCGCGAACAATCAGGTCAGCGTTATTTTCGGGAACTAAACGGCTGGCAATCAAATAATACTCAAACGGTTCCAGCCCATATTGGCGAACTACGTCGGGGTCGCTCGAACGCTCGATGTTCGCGCCATACGCGATGCATACCGAACGGGTGCCAAACTCCTCCAGATAGATGCGCTGCATCTCGATGGCATCGGTGATGATTCCATCGGGGCAAATCTTTCCCGCGATCTGCGCGTTCGAATAAAAGTAGCGGCGTCCGACCGCGCTCCACTTCGATCGCTTCCACTCCACGCCATCGACGTTCAACGCTATCTTTTTCCCAAATAATCGAGGCAGGATGCAGAACGGAGCATTGGCCACGTTGGAGATAAGCATTACATCCACTCCGCGAAACAAGACGTCCAGACTGCAAATCATGGTGTGGGTGGGCGTGCTCAGATTCTTAGTCTCGATGCTTGGACGATAAATCAGTCGTACTCCGCGATAGCTGGAGGGACGTTCGGGGAAAAGACTACTGCGGCAATACACGATTACCTCGTGGCCGCGTGCGACCAGCCGCGGGGCGAGCTCTCCAAAGAATGTCTCGGTACCGCTGTAGGTATGAGGTATTCCGCGCGCTCCGAAAAGGGCAATTCGCAATTGTCAATTCCTCCGCAACGCGAGCCTTGCCAGCTGTGCAATGCTCAAACGCCACTTCTTAGACTATTCCGTCAAAAAATGTCGGTCAATTCGCTCAAACGTAAACGTATTAGATTACTACGTCGCGCGGTTTTAGATGATTGATTCGGCAGGTTCGTTGTGCCGCCGACCACCGTCAAGCCAACCTGAGACCCACCGGAGCGCGGCGCAGCCCCTATCTACTCTCCGCACACTTCGTGGTATATGGCAATGGTCTGTTCGGCCTTGCGGCGACCGCTGAAGTCCGCGACCCGCTTCAACCCTCTTTGGCGGAGGGACAGCGCTAACTCCGGGTCCGCCAGCACGCTTTCCATCGCGTCGCTGATTGAGTCCACGGAGAATGGATCAGCCAGCGCTGCAGCGCCTCCGGCAACCTCTTCCAACGCGGATCCGCTGGAGGTCACCACCGGCACGCCGCAGGCCATGGCTTCCACGACCGGCGCACCGAAACCTTCGCAGATCGAGGGAAATACGAACAAATCCGATGCGTTATAGAAGGCAGGCACGTCATCCCAGTCCACGTATCCGGTAAAGACTACGTCGTTGGCCAGTCCAAGTTCCTTCACCTTTTGCACAACCTGATCACCCTGCCAGTCCTGCTTCCCGACCATGACCAGCTTATGGGGCACGCCCTGGCGACGCAGACGGGAAAACGCCTCGACTACCCGCACCAGGTTTTTTCGGGCATTGATCCTCCCCACATACAGCAGGTAGGGATCGCCGATCCCGTACTTCTTTGCGATAAGCTCCCGGCAATCGTCGCGATTCAGTACTCGAAACTCATCGCGAGGCGCCTCGTCGATGACGCTGACCCTGTCTGGGTCAATGTGGTAGTAGTTGACGATGTCATTTTTCGATGACTGCGACACGGTAATGATGTGGTCGGCGCGCCGGGCGGACCACGGAATTAGAGCCCGGCAGCGGCGGTTTTCAAACCAGGGGAAAAACTCGGGATAGCGTTCGAAGAGAATGTCGGGAATTGTAGTCACGCTTTTGCAATTGCAAAATGGCGGAATGATGAATTGGGCATGGAAAACGTCGAGCTTCCCGCGCTGGAACTCAAACGGAAAAGAAAGCGGAATGCGAATAAAAGGATTTACCGGACGAATTCGCTTCAATTCAAAGTGGCCTACAACCGGAATTTTGGGCAACCCTTGCAGGTGGGTATAGTAAATCGTGTAGCGATTGCCATTGGGCTGCGTTCGCGCCAGGTCCTGCAACAGCTGCAAATAATAGTTTTCGTTCCCGGACGATTTACTGCCCAGGGTGTGGGCATCAATTCCAATTTTCATAAGATACCAGAGCCGAGAACGCTAGTTTCAATGGCCCGCCACGAAAAAATCCCGATCATCAGAGACTGGTGGAAACTGGCACCGGGGTCTCTGCCCTTAGAATTTTCTTAACGGCCTGGTAAAGGTCTTCCGCGAGGATATCGGCTCCGTGGGTGCCGCTCGGTTCGGCCTGCCGTAATCAGCGCAGTCCGGCATCCAGCTCTTCGTCCCGCTTCGATGTCGACGGCACTGTCTCCGATCATCCAGGATTGTTGGAGATCGATCTGGAACTCTTCCAGGGCGCGCAGCAGCATTCCCGGCTCAGGCTTTCGGCACTCGCATTTATTCTCGATTTCGTGCGGGCAAAAATAAATGCGGTCGATGACCGCGCCAGACTGGCCTACTTCCGCGATTAGTTTTCGGTGGATCTCTTCCAGTTCTGTGATAGTAATCTTGTTCTTTGCCACCCCTCGCTGGTTGGTCACGATAATAACTTTGTAGCCCGCCTGGTTCAAGTTTCGGATGGCCTCGACCACGCCAGGAAGAATCTCGAATTCTTGCCATCGGACGATATAGTCGCCCTGCGGCGCCTTGCGGTTAATGACCCCGTCACGATCGAGGAACACAGCCTTATTCATGAAACAAGGAGCGCTCGACCAGATCGCAGATGATGTGGCCTAACAGAATGTGACACTCCTGTACACGCGGTGTCTCGTCGGACGGAACCGCCAGGCAATAGTCGACGCTGGTCTTAAGGCGGCCTCCGCGGCGGCCCGTCATGCCAACCGTTGTCATTCGCCTTTCGCGTGCCGTCTTCAGAGCTCGGAGGATGTTTTCCGAGTCGCCGCTGGTCGAAATTCCGATAGCAATGTCGCCTGCGGTTCCGAAGGCCTCCACCTGGCGAGAGAAAATGGAGTCAAAGCCGTAGTCGTTGCCAATCGCGGTGACTGAAGACAAATTGTCGCTCAAGGCCAATGCGGGCAAGCCCGCGGCGCTCCCGTTGATACCTGCCGACCAGTTCGGCTGCGATGTGGACTGCGTCCGCCGCGCTGCCACCGTTTCCAAACAGTAAAAGTTTTTTTCCGTTCTGCAAAGCTTCAGAAGCAATCTCAGCGATCTCCACCGTAAGCGAGAGGAGATCGGCATCCTCCAGCAACTCCTGCTTCACCGTTAGCGAATTCCTGACCTGTTGCCTGACCAGTTCAAGATTTCCGTTGGCTACGCCGGTAGAAACTTTGGTGCGCGCGCTGTTCATGCGCGCCTGGCCCCTGCGGCCGTTAGAACCAATTGCGAACCGTTGACCCGCCAGGTCTGTAATCCGTGGTTTTCGAACGCCATTTCGGAAAGCACGGCCCCCATTTGTTTGAGCCGCTCGGCAATCTGGTGCTTGCGCTCGAAACGGCAATAAAGCAGCATGAATCCGCCTCCGCCGGCGCCCATGATCTTGCCGCCCAGCGCCCCTGCCTTGCGAGCCTCGGCATAGAGTTCATCGATGCCGGAAGTGCTGATCCTGGGAGACATCTTCTTCTTAAATTCCCAGGCTGTATTCAGAAGGTCCCCGAAGTCATCGAGTCGTGCCTGCAACAGAGCGTTCTTCATTTCCACCGCCAGCTGCTTTTGAGAACGCAGTCCTGACAACGTGTCTTCGTTGCCATCCTGATAGCGATTGGTCTGGTCATCAATGATGGATCCCGAAAGCCGCGTGCTTCCGGTGAAGCATAGTAATAGATTGTGTTCCAGTTCGTTAATAGTATCCTGGCTGATGCGTAAGGGATTCACGATGACCCGGGAATCGATAAATTCGATGAAGTTAAAGCCACCAAAGGTGGCCGCATACTGGTCCTGCAGCCCGCCCTTGATGCCCAATTCCTTGCGTTCCAGAGTGTAAGCCAGCTCTGCGATCTCGTAGTTGGTCAGCGCAAGGCTCTTAAATTCCTTCAGCAGCCCGACCAGAGCCACCATCAATGTGGAAGAGGACCCCAGCCCGGATCCTGGCGGGACCTCGGTGTGCAAGAAAAGATCAAAACCCTCGCAGCTCTGGCCTCCGAGGTTGCGGATCGCCGCTTTCGCCAGATCAAGCTTACCGTCGTACACCAGTTCAGTCTGCAGGTCATATTCGACGGTCAGTCCGAAGTCCAGCGACTCGATTCGAATCTGGCCATTGTCGCGGGGACACAAGGTGCCGAAAGCGTACTTGTTGATGGTTGCGCTGAGGACGCATCCACCTTCCGCCTGGGGGAATGGCGGCACGTCGGTCCCGCCGCCGGCAAAGCTAACTCGAAGTGGCGCTTTGGCTCGAATCAACACTGGGTTTCCTGAAATCGAAAGATTTGATCTCTCTAGCTTCAACTGCCGCTGTTAAGCGCCGGCACCTTCGCGGAGCCGGTGCCGCGCAAGGGAACTAGGCCTTGCAAAAAATCGGCGCGCAGCTGCTGCAAACGCTGTGGTGTCCCCATGTCCACGAAGTAGCCCCGCGTGCAATAAGCGTGGATGCTTTTCCCGCGCGCAAGAAGGGCGGGAAAGATATTGTTTTCCAGGGACTCGACCACCCCCGCTGGAATGTCTTCGATCAAGTCACGACCAAAAACATACACACCGGCGTTGATGTAGCCCGGGGACGGGTCGGAGTTCTGCTTTTCAATAAACGACAGAACCCGCGCTTCGGCGATCTGCAGGCGACCATAATCGCGGCAGTCGGGCAAATACACCGCGCTCATCGTGAGGCTGCCGCCGTGTGCTCCATGGAATCGAAGCAGGTCATCATAATCAATTTCTGCGAACGAATCACCGTTCAGCACCAGCGCTTCGTCTCCGCTAAGCAGCGGCAGCGCGTTTCGGAGAGCGCCAGCCGTACCCAGGCGCTGAGTCTCGCGACTGTAGACGATGGAAATCCCCAGTGACGCGCCGTCGCCGAAACGCTCTTCGATGGCCTCGCGACGATGAGAAACTGCCAGCACGATATTGCGAACACCGAACTCCCGCAGATGAAGCAGTTCGCGCTCGAGAAATGGACAGCCTCCGAGGTCAACCATCGGTTTGGGCAACTGACCCAGCTCAGGACTCAAGCGAGTGCCGAGTCCTCCCACCAGCAGGACAGCTTCTAAAGAGGACAGTTTCAAAAGTTGAATTCTCCCACCTGAATGAGCCAAACCACGCTGGAGACAACTCTTCCGCGGTTCATCCGCGTGGCGAAAAACTGGCCTTGACGTTGTCCCCCGTCGCGACCGGTTGCATCGTGGCTTTCAAACCGGGGGGCAGCACGGAACTGCCTGGGTTCAGCAGCATTTTGCAGAACGCCGCAATCCCTTGCCACAGGGCCAAACATGAGCGGAAGTCACCGCGCGAGAGAAACACAAGAGTCATCCTCGGGAGGTAATAGCCCATGAAGACCGGCCCAAACGTGAGCCAATGATACGCCTTCGCATGTTTGTGCATGACCCAGAGCAGATTCCGCACCAGGGTGAAAGCCCGGACATATTCCCCTACATTCTTTTGATAATCGATTCCTTCGCGATGCCAGACTTTAGCCTTGGGCGCATAACGGACGACATAGCCCAGCTTGCGCATGCGCAATGACAGATCGAGATCTTCACCGTTGCCGAAGATTTGTTCGTCGAAAAGTCCAGTCACTCGCAAAGCCGCGCAGCGCAGCAGAAGCACGCAACCCGTCGCCCAATCTATACTTCGGCTTTCATCAAATTGAGGAGCGTCAATTTCTTTTCGTCCAATATGTGAAGGAATGCCAGCCCATAAGTTGTAGGTTCCACCCGCCCACCAGAGCCGGTCAGAGGGCTCGAAGTAATAGATCTTTGGCGATACCAGTCCGGCAGAGGGGCAGCGTGCCGCCTCGCCTCGCAACTCGACCAGCAGCTTGGGATCGATGATAGTGTCGTTGTTGACGAGGAGAACATATTCGTGGCCCTCCTTCAACGCGCGGTCCATCCCGATGTTGCAGCCGGCTGCGAACCCAAGATTGCGGCCATTGGCAACCACCTGGATATTGGGAAATGCCTCTTGCAGGAATTCAACTGAGCCGTCCTGCGAGCCGTTGTCGATCAGCAGGATTTGAAATGAATTGCCCTCCATCGCCAACAAGCTCTGTAGGCAATCTCGAGTCATCTCCCGGCTGTTCCAGTTAAGTACGACAATCAGAGTGTTCAATAGTTCCTCTTGCGGGAGAACTTGTACGAACAGATCACGCGTTGATGACGACTGAGTGACGAGGTTGGGCGGTCGCAATTGCAGTCGACAACAATCCGAAGTGAACCCAGGTGAACGCGAGCAGACTCGCCTCCGATGATTGGAACGTTATCGCATACACAAGCAAGCCGGCCTCCAGCGCGATGATAGCTATTCCTGTCCTGACGGAAGAATTACGAATTATCCTGCGAGCCGTCAACAGGAGGGAACCAACGAACAACAGAAATATCGTGAGACCTATCACTCCAGTATCGTGCAGGATGCGGAGGGGCGTGTTGCCGACCCATCCGCCCAGGTCCTCACCCTGGTAGTCCAGCCAGTTGAAAAGCAACTGGAAGCTGGCGGTTCCAGTGCCTAGGAGCGGGTGGGCCTGAACGTCCTGCACCGCCACTACCATTTGTACGAGTCGCCCTGCCGTGGTCTCGTCCGATGAGATTTCGTCCACTCCAATAGTACTGAACCGCTCGCGAAGCAGACCCAGCAAAAAGGGACTGAAGATCAGCAGCAGCACGGCGACCGCGGCAGCGAGTGGAACAAACCTCCGCATTTTAAAACGCCCGCGTTTGAACGCCACCCAGAGGACGACCAGGGTGACCACCGGGAACGCCAGTATGACCGCGCGCGACAGGCTGATAGCTGCGCCGAGCAGGGTAATTAAGAATCCGCAACCGTGCCAGCGGGACCTTTCGCCGAGAAGAAACAGCGTGAGGAACATGATGGCGCAGCAGGCCGAGTAGCTTCCGAACAAGTTAGGTTCGTATTGGGTGCCATAGGTGCCTGGAATTATGCCGTACTGGTTAATTTCCATTCCAAACTGAGTCTCGAAAATGCGATTGGACAGGAAACAGATAACTCCATAGGCAGATTCCGCGGCGCCGATCCAAAGCATGATGTCGAACGCCTTGTGAAAAACGCTCTCGCTCGTAATCAGCAATCGCAGCAAAAAATACGGAGCAATGACAATGGCGTTCATCATGGCCCAGCGCAGAGTCATGCGTGGGTCCGGCGAGGTGAACGCCGAGGTAAAAAAATTCAGGAGTATGTATGTGATCAGGAAATAGTCGAAGTGTCGCAGGCGTAGTGTCAGCCGCATACGGCCCCGCAGAACCTGCACCAGGAACATGCCCGCAACGAATCCAATGCCGATGTGTTCCGGGCGCAGGTGAAGGCCGAACACCGAGCCTTTGAACCTCGGCATCACACTGGTCGCGATCAGAGCCGCCACAGCCCCTAACGGCCAGTCTATTAAGGTCAGGGCAAACAAAGCCACCGCGCCCATGAGGCTGAGCAAGAGCAATCCGCTCGAGGCCAGATCCTCGGTTCGAATCAAATAACCCAGCGCGCAAAGTTCGGCGATGACGACAACCCACTTGGCAACAGGCGATTTGGCGCTTTCTGTCATCTTTGGCCGTATTTCGTTTGGCCGGGCCCACGAACAGGGCAAGCGCCTCGCGATCGCGCCGCGTGACGCAATCCTGCGTGCTTGATCCCTGAACGCTAGGCTAAGAGGAAGTCACTGCGTTAGGACTGCTTGGTGTCATCCTGCCGGAAGCGCACCAGCTTGGTTGCCACTCGATCCAGGTGCAAACCAGTCGCGAGGTTGCGGGCGCGCTGCCGGCCCTTCTCCCACATGGTGAGGGCCAGCATTTTTCTGGAATCCCGGCGATCAATACGTTCCCACTGGTCGGAGCCCACGATCCATACCGCAGTAACGGCGAGCGCGGTGGCCGTGAGCACAAGAATGATGAGCAGCCTCGGCGGCCATGACTTTTTCTCGGGCAGGTTGGCCGGATCGATAACCCGAATCGTCGGAATTTCCTTGGCTTCCTGAATTCTGGTCATCTCATACTGCTGGTTCAACAGCTGGTAGATGGTTTCCTGGATCTTGGCTCTGCGGTAAAGATCAGCCCACTGCACTCCCAGCAAAGGCAGTCTCCGGATCGAGGGATATAAATCCTGCGACGACGAATCGGCGCTGCTGTCCGCACTCAGTGAAGCATCGGTGCCGGAGATTTTCGTTAAATTTCGCTTCAGTTCGTCGATCCGGGCCCGGAGGCTGCGGACGCGGACATTATTGGCGGTGTAGATCTGCTCCAATCCTTCCAGTTCGGATTGGGTGGCGATGAGTTGGCCCTGCAGTATAGCCGCAGCCTCGACCTCAGCTTTCGATTGCTCCTTGATGTCGAGTGCGCTGTTCTTGCTGGCAAAGGCGCTGAATTGTCTCTCAGCGTCGTCCAAGTCGGCTTTAACCGTTGCCAGTCGCTGTTCGATAAAAATACGCTCCCGCCGGGCGGACGATGTGCTTACCTGAGACAGCAAACGGTCCAACTCTTCTACATAAGCCTGAGCCATCTGGCGGGCCCGCTCGGGACTTGAGTCGGTGACGCTGATGGAGATCACCCCGCTCTTCCGTTCCTGCTCGACTGCAGTGCGCTTCTCAAGTGTCTTGCGAGCGTCCTGCTTGTAGCGGGTCCAATAGACCTTTTGCAGGTCAAAGCGGTCGATCAGGTGATCTTGGATCGTACGGCTATGGATAAGTTCAACGAACAGCGCTCCGGTGCTGCTCCCGCCCAGGAAGCTTCCCGCTAAAGATGCGAGACCGGAAGAACCAAGCGAGTCAGAAGCGCCTCCGGCTTTTCCTGCAAGCATGGACAGCAAGGCGCCATGATCATTCTGCTCGGGCGGCATGATATTGGCCGTGGATTCATATCGGGAGGGGATCAGAAGCGCGATGACGGTAGATACTAGCAGGGCGCGAATCGCCACCTTGGAAAACAACCCGCGATGCTCCCAGAGCAACCAGCCAAACGACGTCCATCCCGGATCGCGACTCGATTCTTCCGAGTCAGTGTCCTTCTGGACGCGAGAAAACTCGATTTCCGAAATATCGTCCAGGTCGTGGAGCGGAGCTTCTTTTGTCGAATTCTCCAATCCAACCTTTCCGCTTTTTCTCGCGTTGATCATAGATAGCTTAAGAAGGCGAACGCGCGCTCAGATTCCGCGCATGGCAAATATCGAGGTGTGCAACAAGATCGCCAAATCCATAAAGAAATTACGGTGCTGGATGTAATAGAGATCGTACTCCACATTTTCGTGAATCAGGAATGCCCGGTCTCCGCTCAGTTGCCACAGGCCGGTGAGGCCGGGCTTGACCTGCAGCCTCTGGCGGTGGCCATCGGAATATTGCTCCACGATGAACGGCATTTCGGGACGCGGTCCAACCAGCGACATCTTTCCCTGCAACACATTCACCAGTTGCGGCAGCTCGTCCAGACTGGTGCGGCGCAAGAACCTGCCAACCCGGGTGATCCTGGGATCTTCGGGAGCACAGGGCGAATAGTCATAGGGCGCAGCGCTCAGGCGCATGGTGCGAAACTTGAACATTTTGAAGAGCTTGCCATTCTGGCCGACGCGTTCCTGTTCAAACAGAACCGGGCCGGATGAATCCAACTTTATGAGCACCGCCAGGATTGCGAACAGAGGCGCTCCCAGCACCAGCAGGGCCAGCGATCCGGCAAAGTCGCAAACTCTCTTCATCAGCTCGTAGGCAATCCGCCGCTTGGACTTCCCAAATGACGCCAGCAGCACGCCATCAAGGTCCTGATAGTCAACCCACGGATCCGAGGGCAGAAAATGGCTGGGGACGAAGGACATGCGCGCGTTCGCCTTAAAGGCCTGTTCAACAGTAGAGAGAAAACGGTCGCGCCCTATGGAAGGGATGGCGACGATCAGCAGGTCCACTTCGTTATGCGCAATCAGCTCGCTGCTGATGGGACCGGGCAAAACCCGCGCCGAACGTCTGCGCTCGTAGCCCATCTCAAAAACCGTTGCCCCGGCTTTGACGGGTTCGTCGTCGACAAAAGCCACCGGCTCCAGTCCCAGCTTTGGAGATCGCGCCAGCACCGAAAAAACCCTGCGCCCGGTCGCGCCTGCACCGTAGATCAACACTCTCTCGATTCCAAATCCTCGGGAGTGGAGGGCGCGTATCAGCAGGTACACCAGGGTCTTCTGGATGAACAATGCCAGCGGAACCAGGGTTAAACACAGCACCAGCAGCCAGCGCGAGAAAAGCACGCTGCTGAAGAACGATACCGCCAGAGCGATGAGGAATGCCTGCGCGGATACTCGGAGCACTTGCTCCGTCTCTCGCACGCGCAGCAGACTGTTGCCCCGGCGGTAGGCGCCGATCCGGTCCAGCATCAAAACCATGATGACAGCAAATGCGAATGCTAAACCCAGAACCGCATGCGTGGGATAGTGGATATGTCTGCCGAGAGAAAAACTGGAATAGATTACGTAGCCCAGTAGCACGGCCAGGATGATGGTCAACACGTCCGCGACCGCTTCACAAGCGACTACGGCACGCCGGAAGTGAAACGCCGAACTCCGTCTCTCGCCGGTTTCGAGCACACGAAGATCAACAATCGGGGCTTCGCTGGGTAATCGCTCTGTGGACCTGCCTAATCTCACTGAGGAATGCATTCTTGCCTTTTCTCTCTCTGATGTACTCGTCAGAGCCAGCTCAAACCACCTCAGATGCTTGCTCCGTCGATTGTAGCTCCAACCGCTGCCAGCTCTCACCCATATAGGATCATGGGACCTAATTCACCAACCCAAAACCGGCTCAGGCCCTATGGCCGGCCCCTGGGCTGAGACAAGTCTGTGGTGGAACGTCGAAACAGCTTCTGGGGCTGAAATTGCACCTCGAACGCAGCAGTCACGTCCCGGGCGGCATTCGGCTGAATCACCGGAAATAGCCAGCGCTCGTACTGTACCCACGTGGATAGCCCGAGATTCGGACGCAGCCAGTAATCGCTACGTACACTGAAATCCGCCAAGGTGCCTCCCTGGGGGATGAATTGCTGGCTAACCTTCTGATGCCGGTAACTGAACTGCAGGCGGTTTCGCGCGCTGAACCAGTAGTTAGCCCAACCCTGGGCGCCCTGTCCTTCTCTCCCAATCCAGCTCCCGATTAGCTGCTGCTGGTTGGTGTAGCCACTCAGATAGTGGTCGTTGAAATAGAAAAAGCCGTGGCTTAACGCTCCTCCGGCCGGCAGGTCGGTGTAAACGCCTTCCGCTCGAAAGTCGAGCTTGGGAATGCCGGGCACGTGGGAAAAATAAAGGCCTGCGCGGATCGCCGAGCGATCCCAATATGCGATTGGGGAAATCTGGTCGTCGGCGAAGGCATCGCCGTAGAATGTCACCCAGTCGCGAAGCCTGGGCACGCGATACGACCAATCCATCCCTGACCGACGGTCGCCGGGATCGCTCTGACCGCCTCCCGGAGCATTCGACCGACTAAGGCTGAAAAGACTCTTTCCAAAAGAATTCAGGGTAAACGGTTCGCCTTGCCCGGCGAAGATCCCGGTTCGGGAGAAGCCAAATTCAAAATTTCGCGTGGGTTTGAAGGTAAATCTCTCTCCGTGAATCATCGGCTGCGGGTGCAGGGTATGCATGAAGTCACCGGTAATCGCAACTAGGGTGACGAATTGCTGTCCGGTTAATTGTCCCAGAAAAAACTCTAGCCGCAACGGGCCCAGCCATCCCAGGACACTGGGCAACTTGAACGGGGTGACGCGGTTAATGCGAAACATGTTGAGCGGCGCGGCATTGTCGCTCAGGATCAGCGGGCCTCCGTCCCCCGGCCCCCACAACAGGCTCTGACGGCCGAACGAGACCTGCCAGTTCGAAAACATCAGACCGACGTAGGCATCCAGTACCTCGAACTGGCTTACCGATGGTTGGCCGATATCGGGCGGAGGCGTGAGCAGGTGGTCCACCTGCGCAATGGTTTGGCGCGCCGTCAGCGACAGCGGCGGCAATCCAGCCGAGGCCTGCCATTCGCCACGGAAATAGGCCATCCACCTGCCCTCGGTGGCATAAGTGGAGAAGCCGGTAGCCGTATTCCAGCCTTCGCCGTAGGGTCGTCCGAAATCGTTGATTTGAGTTTGAGCGAAGTGGTAGCCATCCCTGAGCGGTGTTCCGGAAATGTACTCGGTGCGTGAATACAGGGATTCGACGCGAAAGGTGGCGTTCTCACCACCGTCGCTGGAGTCGATTTCGGGACGAAATTCTCGCTCCAGTTCGTTAACCAGCGCCTCCTGGTTGCTGTTGTCAACGTCCATATCGGCGAGGCGATCTTGGGCTTCGGTGACGAAGCGTGCGCAAACGCGCCGCGTCCACGGCCGCATGGCGGCGAACTCACTGTCCACCAGGCCAAATGCGGCCAGCCGGTCGAGCGCCGGATAGACCCAGCTATCCAGCGGCACATAGGGTGATCCATGGTTCTGCGGCAAAGTGCGGGTATCGCGAAACCAATCGCCAACCGATCTCCAGGTATCGCCTCCGAGTTCGGGATCGTGATGCCGGCTGTAAACCTGCTGTGCGATCAGACTGCCCAGTATGCTGCCAACGAAGACGTCGGACGGAAAATGCTGCTCTCCCCGGATGCGCGAGTAACTGACAGCAGAAGCCAGGCCGTAGGCCAACAGCTTTGGAATCGGACCGGGATACTCATGAGCAATCACTCCCGCGACCGCCCAGGCCGCAGTGGAATGCTCAGACGGAAACGACGTGCCCCCCTGGAAGAAGTGTCCATCGCCATTTCCCTGCAACGGTCGTTCTCGTCCCAAGCCATACTTGAATATCTCAGCCGGCAGCAAACTATTGATCGCCGCTTCGCCGGCGAGCAGCCCGGTCTCGCGCCAGTGCGAATTGTGCTGCGGAAAGCTCAACAGCCACATGCCTGCGGAGGCACCGACGAGGGCGCCGATGCCGGCAGTCGAAAGCGTGTTGTAGTGGCTGATGGTCTTGGGATCGTGGGATAGATGGAGACTCACATCACGGTCGGTCGCAAAGAATCCCGCCGAGATTCCCGCCAGCGGCACCAGCCACTCGGTATCCGAGAACCGAAGCCGGGCGGGACTAGTCCAGATTTGTTTTTGGTCCAGCAGAAAATCCCTTCCGAAGTCCTTAACGCGTAGAGACGAGGGTTCCGGATCATCTTTATCAAGATCAAGGCCTGTGGCGATTGGTGCAGGCTTAGACTTGCTGTCCGCCGCCTCGCCCGTATTTTCAGTGCCCGCCCCCGCTTGCTGATCGACCTGGGAGGCGCAACGCGCGGCTTCCGAGACCATCAAGATGACCACGATCCACCCGCACACCACGGCTATGCACCTGAGCCCGTTCCCCAAACTTATCCTCATTACGGCTTTATGTAGGCAATGGTCAGCGCGACCGAGGTGGCAATCTGCGCTGCCTGCAAGGCCGTTGTCCAGTTTCTGGTTCCGATTCTTGGTGTCTTTTCCGGTACGACGATTGAGTCGCCCGGCTTCAAAGCAGCGTTCAGTGGATTGCCCAGCCACCACCCGGTGTTGTTCTTCGAGGCGATCACCGATCCATCAGCCCGGATCACGAAGACGGCCTGCTTGTCTGCCATCTGGGTCAACCCTCCGGCCTGGCTCAGGTACCACTGCGCGCTCCTGCCTGGCCGGTAGCTGATTGCGGTCTGGTTGTAGACCTGCCCGGACACCAGCACATAGTTCGCTTTCTTGGGTATCACCAGCACGTCGCCATCGCGCAAAGCCACATCTGCCGATGTATTCCGCCAGCGCTCGATATTGGGCTGGACGTGAACCACGACGCGACCGATGGGGGCTGTAGCCTCAAGCTGGTTCAGGGTGGTTTCGGTCTGCGCGATCGCGGTCAGTTTTGCATTCTTCTGATCCGGATCGGCGTCGGGAAGGGCTTTGAGGTTTGTCTGTTCCGCCTTGATACGTTGCACCAGGGCGTAATGAGACTTCATCTCAACCTCGCGCACCTCGCGCCGCATCAACACCGCGCCATAGGGGTACGCGTCGGCTGAAAAGCCTCCCGCCCGCTCGAGAACCGAGCTGATCCGCTCTCCAGGTCGAATGCCGTAAGAGCCGGCGTGCTGAACTTCGCCGCGCACCGTGGCTGAAGCCGCGATGTCATTCCATCCCGGAACCTGGCGGATGGTGAGGACGTCGCCGTCACGCAGTTGCAGGTTGTTGTTTTCGTTGCCGCTCAGCGCCGCCGAAAGTTCAACCGGCAAATTCTGATAGGAAGTTCCAGTCTGCGGACCCAGCGCGTAACGGGTGAGATCGGCTTGCATGGGATCAGCCGCCCGCTTGAGGCCGCCCGCCGCCTGGACCAGATCCTCGATGTGCATATTGGAGGTCAAGGGATAGCGGCCGGGTTTGGCTACCTCGCCCTTCACGTACACCGTTGGCGGGTCTACCTGCGCGGAATTGCGGTGGACCAGGACGCGGTCGCGCGGTGCAAGGATCACATTGTCGGCCGAATTCCCCGCGAGCGCTCCGCCCAGATTCACGCTGAAAATCTTCAGCGTTCCATCGGGTTGGGTGCGGAACAGTTGCGCGAAATCAAGCCCTGCCTCGGTAGAGATTCCCCCCGCAAGATAGATAGCGTCACGAAGCCGGACCTGCCCCGATGTGCGGTACTTGCCGGGTGAGCGAACTTCACCACCCACCCAAACCGTCGGCGCGGGTTCAAAATCATATCGGCTAAAAACCCGGATTGTATCCAGAGGTTGCAGTGCCGGAGAGGACACGGGATTCGCCAGCGCCGCGGTCAAGTCGAAGCTTTCCACGCTGGGACGGAAATCCGGCGCATTTAGCCGGACGATCTCGGCATAGCGTCCTGAGGGCTCCGGCAGTAGATCGCTGTATGACCCGACGATGTCCGTCAGCTTCATTCCATCGCGATAGGAGTAGCGTCCGGGACGCAAAACGTGTCCTTGCAGATAAATCGCCTTCTCGTTGTAAGGAGCGATGGGAAAGACGTGGATCTGGTCGCCGTCCTGAATTTTGAAGGTGTTCAGCTGATTGGTTATGTTGTCGGGATTGTCGCCAGGCGAAAGATTGAGGCTCACCATGGTGCGCTTTTCGTGCGCTTCCAGACGCTGCAGCTCGATGTGCTGAAGCGCGCCTGCAGGCAAGATTCCACCGGCCAGGTCCAACGCATCCGCGAGCGTGCTCTCTCCGCGCAATTCGTACACCGCAGGCCGGCGGACCATTCCGCTGACCGTCACCTGTCCTCCCAGCGGAGGAACCAGCAGCGAATCGCCATTTTCCAGCCGCTTGAGATCGGAGCCGACGCCGTGCAGTAAAAGATCATAGGCGTCCACTTCTTCGATGAGCTGCTTGCCGCGATAATGTTTCAGATTGCGTAGAGAACCGCGCTCGGTGATCCCTCCTGCCGCGAACAACGCATTCAACGGGGTTGAAAGTGAACTGATGTCATAAGCCCCGGGCTCGACAACTTCTCCCACCACGTAGACACGAATCGTCCTCAAACGTGACAGAGAGACATCGGCGGAAACGTCGCGGAACTGGGTGCGAAGCACCTGCTGCACCGATTCCTGAACCTCTCCCAGAGTTCGGCCGCTTACAAGCAGAGGACCCGCCTCCGGCAGAGCGATCCGCCCCTCCCGGTCCACCGACCGAACGATCCTCTGCGACACGCCACCCCAGAGATTGATGGCCAAGCCGTCGCCCGGACCCACCACGTAATCCGGCCCGACCGGCAAGTCCATCGGAATGGCGTCCGGCTCTCGCGTTCCATTGCGGAACATCTCCATGCCGAAACGTTTAGGCTCCCGGTCCCGCGACGCCGCTTGCACGTACATGTCGTAAAGCGACGGAATGTCGGAGTACGGGTTTTTCTTGTGGATCATGGCCACGGAAGGAACATCCCTTTCCCTCTCCGTTTCCATTTCCCACATTCCCCGTTCACCGGGAAGCCGCATAGTGCGATTCGTACTTCTCTGCATGCTGCTTGCTGTGTCGCTACGATTTGCTGTGGCCGCGCTGGAAAAATCGTCAACGTTGCCTCGCCGAAGCAAACTGTCGACGCCGTCAATCCCCGTGGCGGACATGCCTCCGCCGCCGAAACCGCTCTGCGAACGCGACTGCCCTGAAGCCAAGGTCAAACCCAAGTCTGGACTGGAGTAGTCGCGGTCCCCAAACTCATCGCGACCGGCCGCGGTACGCAAGCTCTGGGTCAAATCGGAGGGCGACCTGGTCTCCGGCAACATTGGGGTATCCGGTTCGCGCGTGGGTGTCTCATCCTGGATGGAGTTCCCTCGCAGCCCGCGAGTGGAACCGGAATCATCGCAATTGTTTTGGCGCCTTGAATCGCAGTTCGTGCGCTCCATCCTGGTTGTTTCTTGCCGGGTTTGATCCTTGTCGTTACTTCTGTCGGTTTCTCGTGACGGCAGCGAGTCCGAATCTCCGCGCTCCTCGAGTTGAGCCAGGCGGCGAGCCCGCTCTCTGAGAGCGATTTCGTGCTGTTTTCCGATCTCAGAATCCGGATTGAGGCTTGGCAGCAGGTAACCGTAGCGCTGCACCAGTCGCGTGGCCACTGAGCGGAATTCAACGTCGCGATCGAGCCGGTCAAAGATCGACTGATCGGTCAGTGCCGCGTCATCCACTACCTGTCCGTTGTCCGTAGCTTCCTTGGCCACCCACCGCTTCAGCTCCACCAGAATTCCAGGATCTTTTACAAGTACTGCCTGAATTTGGGCCGAAGATGCTGCCACCCGCTGCAGATTTTCCTGGCCGAGGTCCGAGGGATCGACCGGCCGCGCAGTGGGGACGGACTCGCGCGATTCGCGCCGCTGCCCATCAGTCTCTTCACGAGTCGTTTGTCGCGTTTCTTGTGCACTCACGCCCAGGCATATCGTCGCAGCCACCAGCCCGGTGAGAATCAAAACTCTGCCGCTTGAAAATCTCATCCTGTCCCCCGTTTTCAATCGCCAACTCAGTGGCGACCTCTAGTCCGGCTTCGTTCCCAGACTTTATTTTCGAACCGCCGGTATTCCTCTTCCCTCACAGCTCCGCCCTCTCACTTACAGGGCGTTCGTGAGCTAACCCCTTTGCCAGGTATCCGATAAACAAACAAAAGCTAAACTCGCCTGCTCAATTCGGCCGCGACCTGTGTTCGGTTCCAGGCGGAGATGTGGCGACCAAGCGACGGCCGCGAAGAGCGCCCAGAATGCCGTCTTCTGAGTTCTCAATTCGGTTGGAACGAATGTCGAGGCTCACCCAGTAGAAGATGCTGCTATTGCGCTCCGCGGCCAGCGCCAGAATGCGCATATGGGGAAACCGGTCGAGCAGCACATCGCAAATGTGCGGCCGTTCGTCGGATTGATCGAGGGCAATGATGAGGAATTCGGGATGCTCTTGTTCGACCATCTGAAGAATCGCAGTCTCATCCTCCAGAACGCCGACCACCTCAATATCCGGCTGATCGGAAATGGTGGCCATCACCAGCTCCCGCATTAACCGTGGTCGATTTGCGACCAAAACCTTGATTTTCTCCACGCCCACACCTCAAAACCAGTATCTGCGGGCAGGTAGAAAAGAACAGGTTCAATTTAAGATGTGGAACCTCGTACCAGGGCGTGACCAGCAAGTACTACAAGGCAACGGGATTTGTGAGCAACATACGTCGCAGCAGCCGGAAAGTACTAAAACTGTACTATTCCTACAACCAGATTTCGGAATCAGACTGGTGAGATACCCTGCATGCGGCATACCTCTACCGCAGCCAAGCGGTCCCTTACGCCAACCTTACGCAGCACGCGGTGAATATGATTTTTCACGGTCTGCTCCGATAAGCCCAACTCGCCCGCAATTTCTTTATTCGTGGAGCCATGGCCGATCATCTCGACCAGCTGTTGTTCGCGGCGGGTAAGTCCAAAGCGCTGCTTGATGAAGAAGTTAGGGAATCTTGCGCCCTGGTGGGCCACGTAGTCGAATAGCGCCTGGCACAGCTCAGGCGGGCAGATGGCGCAATTGTTAGCCACCGATCGCACTGCAGCGGCAACGTCGGCTGCGGTGGCATCCTTGAGCAGGTAGCCCACTACGCCTTCGCGGACGGCTTGCAGAAACAGCTCACTACTGGGCTCCATCCCGAGCAGTACAACTCGCAATCCGGGCAATACTTCTCGTATGGTGCGAACCAAGGCGAGGCTTGCGGGGGGATCGACCGGATCAAACAGCAGCACGCGGGCCGACACCGCAGCAATCGCATCGGTCACGGAAGGCGAGTAGGTCGCCGCCCCCACCACAGTGATGTCATTTTTCTTATTTAGAATCCGGGCAAGCGCCTCGCGGAGGAGACGATTCTCCGCCAGCAGAAAAACCGGAATGCTCACTTCTGTATTCATCTACGTGAACCTTCGCTTTGGGGGAAGCGGGTCCGCTAACAACACCTGATCTGACAATAGCTTACTCATTGTGTGGTGGTTTTTGTCGTTTACTTTTCCACAGACTGAGGTGGTGAAGCACGGAACTCGGATTGTCCCCGTCCAGAAAAATAAAAAAAGGGCCATCAGACGAACCCTCGCACTCGGATAAAGTTGCGCGATTCATGAGCAATCGGCTGAAAATAATGAGATTTGTAAATAATTCTAATGTAATGGATCAAGTTAAGCCAGCAGATCCTGCGTGTATGATTTTTCTTGGCTGACAAGCCGGTTGGCAACTAAGGTACTGGCGTGTCTCCAAGTGATGGGAAATAGGGCACAGTAAAGATAAACCGCGGAGATTAAGCGAGCGCTAGATGTGCTCCAAGATACTCACAGGGCTGGGTTTCGAGGCGAGCTTGGATGGCTGCCAGACGCTAGAAACTGTATGAAACTCCAACCAGGGGTATAGCTCGAGTCCGCAGTCCCCCTTCATCCAGCTTCAGCAGGACGTTACCGGTTACTACCAGATTGAAGAAGGCCCGAAACTTCAGACCGAGAGAAGCGTTGGTGATGTTCACATCGGCAATTCTTTCGGCGACGTCGGGGTGGGTGGTGCCGGGCGTATAAACGGCGCAGTTCACCGCCTCGGCGTTAGTCGCGCCGCTACAATTTCCAAAGTCTTTATAGGGTTGTGAAATGAGTTGTGGAGCGCTGAATAACCTCTGTCCATAAATGTCAAATGCTCCGGTGAGGCGCTTGGTGAAAACCACGTCAGCTCCCACAACGTATACGAACCGATTGGGGAGTGAGCCTTTCTCCCTGAGCGGCTCGTCCGTAGGAACCAGGTTGTTCCCAGCCAGGGTCGAGTCTCCGTTGAATTCGTAACCCACGTCGGCGTGCGGCGACACCCGGGCCTTGTAGGAGAACACGCCAAACGGCTTCACGCCCGCTGAGCCGGAGCCCAGAAAGTTCGTGTCGTCACCGGTAGGCAACCTGACGTCGACCCCAACCGCAACTCCCGCTCGCTCCCACTGATGAACGGTATATTTTCCGCGAAGGACCACATCGCCGATCCCGACGGCGCTGCCTGAATCGGAAAAGGTGGCTTTCAGGCAAGCCTGGCCAGCTCCCGCCGCTGCGGCGCATTGAGAAGCGATTGCGGGGTTGGTGGGATTGAACTGGTGCCAGGCATTGCCGGGAGCGCCAACAGCCGTTGGCGACGTGGAATTCGGGACGATAGTAGCGTTTGAAGTGACGTTCATCCGCACATCTAAAACTGGAATCGCGGCTGAAAAATCCAGGTGACGGGTGATGCCGTAGGTCACGTAGAACGTGTACTGGTTCACCCTGAGATCGATGTTGTTCGCAGTCTGAATGTAGTCGCGAACAAAGCATGGATCGCCGTCGTATTTTGTTCCGGTCAGGTTGGTCTGACCGTTGGGCGGAGGGCAGGCCGGTATCGTCGGGGGAACAGGAGTAAAAGGTTGATGTTGCAGGACGGTTGGAAGATTGTTCGTGTCCTGACCGTCGATCGTACTGAAGTTGAAATATTGATAGCTGAACCCGATAAACAATTTCTTGCGCCCGATGGTACCGGCGCGTTCGCCAATGATGGGTCCAAGGCTCTCATCGGTGGTCGGCACTTCCAGTTTGGTAGCTTTATCGAATTGGAAGGTGATTCCAGAAGATGGCGACGCGATGGGCAATTGCGAAACCTGTATTCCGACCGCTTCGTTAACCGGGGCAAATGTGGCCAGGAAGTCGTTATCGAAGTGAGCCGCGTGATGATCGCCGGTGAACAGCACCGATTGTGTGCTGGACTGCGTAGTGGGGTCGAACCCGAATCCGAAAGGGCCATACACCTGGGGGATCAGGCAAATAAGCTTGTTACTTGAGGTGCCATTCAGCGGGCACACATTCTGGGCTGAAGCAGCAGTCAATGTTAGACAAAAGACCCCGAACGACAACAAAATCCCTCGCAACATCGCGCGACCACCTTATACCTTTCATTGACTGTGGACTGCGGGGCCCTGTAGGTCGGAAGTCTATATGATCTGGTTGTTGCTTTGTCAAGCCAGGAACATTTTTGGTAGTGTCTGAAAAGTGCGTTGAAGTCTAAACAGCGAGGTTAATTCCAAACTGAGCCGCTACTGAACGTCGCTGATAACCCACAGTCCATTCGATCTGGTCAATTCGAAAACGACCTTATCCTGTCGGCTCTCGGGAGCTTTGCCTTGCAGGGTGTTGGTTTGAAACTGCACGGCGTTGACGGTCGCATGTTGCCTGCCCTGGCTGAATTGCAAATTCTCGACACGAACTTCAATCTGGGACTGAACATGCAGTGCGGTAGCGCTTTCGAAATTTCGCTTGAACCGGTCATATCTCTTGCCCATGCCCGGCCAGATCTCACGCATAGCATCCGCATTTCTCTGCTCCAGCGCCTGCTGGTATTTCTTAATGACATTCCGTATGGCATCTTCATCATCGATGGCTTTCGCGGAAGGCGCCTCCGGCTTCACCGCCGGCGGCGGCTGATTCAGATCGGAAAGCTTGCCATCGATCTGGCTCAGGTAGGCACGCGCATCGGCTGCATGAGCGCCATTGCCCTGAACAATGGTCTGGAAACTGGTGCGCGCGGTCTCCAAACCTTTCTTGTCATTCGCGGCCGCGGACTGCTCGTACTTCTGCACCGTTTGCTGGTAGCCGTTCTCGTATTGCTGGCGTGCCTGTTCCAGTTTTTCGGCCTGGGCGATGCTTGCGGTCAAGGATGCGGGATCGCCGCCAGCCTGTTTGATTTGGTCCGCTTTATGGCGGGCTGAAGATAGATCTCCCTGCGCCAGGTCGCGCTGCGCACCGGCTTCGAGGTCGGCAATCTGCTGCTGTTTTTGTTGCTGCTGTGTAGCTAAGTTCGCCAGCTTGGCCGAAACCTGCTGTCGTAACTGCTCGGCGTCCGATTTTCTTGGGCCCTCTAATCCAATGACCTGATCGAGGAGACCGACGGCATTAGTCAGGCTATTTTGATCGCTCTTCTGTGCTGCCTGCCTGGCCTGGGTCAGCAACGCTTCCTCGTGGATGCGCTGCGGAATGACCTGGCGGAGATACTTTTGAGCGTCGTCTCTCCTTATTCCTCCCTCGGGCAAGGTCAGGATATGGTTGAGCTCCTTTTCCGCGGTCCGGAACTGACCGCGATCGACGTCGCTGGTCGCTCCCTGCCATAGCTGCGCTTCCTGTTGTCGCAGCTTGCGCAACTGGTCATCCTTTGTTTCCGCTTCAATCGCGGTCTGCATCTTTTGAACTTCGCCGGTCAGGGGGCCATTCAGTGCGACCGCATCCTGCAGCACGCGCGACGCGCCCTCGAGGTCGCCGGCCACGCGCATCTTATCGGCCTGGTCCAGGGCCTGACGCTGCTGCAACTCAAGCGGATTTACTTTCGGAGTGACCGAGCCCGATTTTGGCGCCGCAACTCGGGCAGCTTCTTCTTGCCGCCTGGTCGAGATGAAATGGATGCCTCCCCAGACCATAACCAGAACCAGCGCACCCCCACCAATTGCCATTGCGGCCGGTCGCTTCCACAGCGGAACCGGCACGGGCTGCGATGCTACGGTGGTGGCAGGCGCCTGGGTCTTCAGACTGTCGCGCTGGCGAAGTTTTTCAGCTTTCGCTTTTCTCCGAGTTTCCTCCTGACGCTGTTTCGCTTCCAGGCGCAACTTTTCTGCTTCTTCCGCCCGTCTTTTCTTCTCCGCCTCGCGGGCCGCCTTCTCTGCCTTGAGCTTTTGGCGTTCTTCCTCCTGGCGTTGTCTTGCCTGCTCCAGACGCAGCTTCTCGGCCTCTTCTTCCTGTCGCCTCTTCTCGGCTTCCGCTGCCGCTTTCTCCGCTTGTAGCCTTTGCCGTTCTTCTTCCTCGCGCCTGCGCTGTTCTTCCTGACGCCTCCGTTCCTGCTCCTGTTGCTTGCGCTCTTCCTCCTGACGCTTGCGCTCCTGCTCGCGCCGCTTCAACTCTTCAGCTTCGCCGATGGACTTCTCGACGACGCTCTTCATCCGGAGCAAACGTGCTTCGCCGGGAAATTCGGACAGCGCTTGCTGCACACGGGCGAGCGAGCCTTGCAGATCGGCGGCAGAATGCAGCTTTTGGGCGGAAGCTTCGTGCTCGGTGATCCGTTTTTCTTTTTGCAGGGCTTCCTCCGCAGCGCGCAACTGGGCCTCGAGAGCTTGCTTGCACTGCAGGAGCCGCGGCTCGTCCGGAAAAGCGACCAATGCGGTTGCGAGTTGGCTGAGGGCGCCGTTTAAGTCGCCGGTCGACTCGAGCTTCTGGGCAGACAGAAGATGACCCTCTATTGCGGATTCCCTTTTGCGACGCTCGAGGATGGCACGGATTTTCGTCAGCTCGGGCGACGAAGGATCCAGTTGCGCTACTCGGCCAACCAGGCTCTCGGCTGACTGCCATTCCAGAGACACCGCAGATTCCGCCGCCTGAAGCATTGCCGAAACTGCATGTTGCCGGACAAGCGAGTCGGCTGGCACCGACTCCGCCGCGCTTTGGATCGATGCCCCGCCCTGTTCCCATTTCCTCTTTTCAAAAAGTCTCTGGGCTTCAGCAATGAGCCTTAATGCTCTTGAACGTAGATTGGAGCGCTCATCGAGCGCATTCTCCAGTTGCAGAATTTCCGGATCGGCAGGAAACTCGGCTTTCGCCTGCGTCAGTAACTGGCGGGTTCGGTCCAGCTCGTAGTCGGCGAACGTACTCTGGGCTTGCCCGATGAGAGCGGCCTTTCGAGCCACGAGTTCCTGCCGTTGCAGCTCCCGCAACCGCTCCAGGGAAGACTCGGCTGCGGAAGCACCAGGATCGAGAGCCCTGATTTCCTGCCAAACCGCAATCGCCTGAGCGTATTCCCGCGCCTGCTCCAACTCTTTGGCCTTCTGCTCGGATGTGGCTATACGCTGAGCTACTTCTCGCAAGTCCGCGAGCCGAGGCTGAAGGGAAGCTTCGTCGGGGTACTTCCGAAGAGCCTCTTCCAGAATGCGGGTCCTCGCTTCAAGCCCGGATTCACGATCGAGTTGCGCGGCAACGGTCTTGAGATATTCCAGCCGCTGCGCTTTTTCGTGCTCCAGCCGCGCCCGTTTTTCCTGTTCACGCTGCAGCTGCAGGAATTCCGCTTGCAGCGCTTGCAGACTTGGATCGTTCCCGAATGACGCGAGATTTGTCTCGACGACTTTCTGAGCGCGCGGCAAATCTCCAGAGGTCTGGAGCCGGCGCGCTTCCGCTATCGCATCCTGAATGGCTTGCTCGCGTTTCTTTTCGGCGATTCGAGAGCGCAAGGACGCGGGGACCGCGGTTCCAGCCCGCGCCTGCGTGAGCTCATGCACCAGGGTTTCGGCGGAACGCCAGTCTTTTTCCAAGGCTGAATCGGCGGCTCGCAGCGCCACCTGGATGGCCTGCTCGCGCAACCAGGGGTCCAAGGCCGCCAGCGAGACGGCGCGAACGCAGGCTTCTCCACCCTGTTGCCATGAGCTTTCAGCGAAAAGCCGGCGCGCCGTGTTGAGCAGATTCTGCACCTCGGTGCGGCGCGCGACCGATTCGTCAAGTTTCTTTTTGAGTTCCGACAAAGACCGGTCGTCGGGGAATTCCGTCTGAGATCCGCGCAACAAATCGGAAGCCTCGAGATGTTCGCCCTTTCTTAAGAGCTGCTCGATCTGACTTCTGCGTTGCTGCACCAGCGCCGCTCCTGCCTTGGCTCTCAGGTTTTCGAATTCGGTCCGCAACTTGGCGGGAGCCACGCTGGCCAGGGCCATCGCGGGTTTGAGGCGGTCGATCACGGCGCGGTATTCCTTGGCCATGAGCAGCATGCGGCCGTCGGCCATGACCAGTTCGAGTTTTTCGGTAGCGTCCGCTGAGCGGCGCGCTTGATTTTCCGCATTCGCGCTTTCAAGTTCGGGCGCGTCTCCCCACGTAGTCTTGCATTCCTCCAGAAGTCGAAAAGCTTCGTCAAACTTGCCCTGCAGAGATAGCTGGCGAGACTGGTCGATCGTATTCTCGATATTCTGCCAGCGCCCGGCATCGCGACGCGCCTGCTGCAGGAGTTCGTCGCAGACCGAATTTCTCCGGAATGAACTGGGCTGCGATTCCAAAAACTTTACGGCCTCGGCAGCCTTCCGGTTCTGCAGCAGTTTCCTGGCGGCCGCAAGCGCGGCTTCCAGACGTTTCTGATGTTCGGCCGCAGCTTGACGAGCCTGAGCCAGCGCAATTCCCAACTCTTCTTCGTGTCCCTGCGGAAGTTCAGTCTCCAGCAGTTGCACAGCCTGCTCGTACTCGTCGTTTTCAATCAAGCCGCGAGCTTTTTCAACGACGGCTTCAACCGCCTTCCTCTTCTCGTCGACCGCCGCTTCTTCCCTGGCGAATTGAAGCAACTCTTCCAGGTCGACATCATGCTGGAACTCCGCCGTGGCGGCTTCCAAAGTACTGATGGCTTCGTGAAATTCTTTCCGGCGAAGGCATTCCTTGGCGCGCTGCAGAAATTCGCCTTTTCGCTTTTCGGCGCGCTCGCGCTCGACCGTCTCGCGCACGATCACTTGCAACGACTGCAAATGGGGATCGCTTCCGACTTTTTGCAGCGCCGCTTCCAGCAACTGCAAAACTTCCTCGCTACGTCCGGCCTGGATGAGGGCGCGAGCCTGCGCCAACTGCTCATCGATGAACTGCTTGCGCTCGCTGACTTGCCTTTGTTTTTCAGCTAGCACTTTCAGCTTTAGCAAGGTGCGGTCTTCGGGAAATTTAAGCAGCCCTTGATCGATGGTTTTGGCGGCAGTTGCAAAATCATCGCGATCGAGAGCCTCTTCGATCTGCTGGTTGATGGATTCAAGTTCCTTGCGACTACGCTCCTGCGCTCGCCCGGCAGTGGCCGATTCAAGCAGAGACTTCACCTCCGGAGCATTGGGATCCAGCGCTTCCGCTTCCTTGAGAACGTTGAGCGCAGCGGTGAATCTACGTGACGCAATTTCCTTGCGCGCGGATTCGACGAGGCCATCGACCTGCGCCCGGCGCGTACGCTCCTCCCATTCGCGGTGGATCACGCGGAACAGGGCTTTGGCCTGGAGATCGTTGGGGGCGAGCTCGAGAGTTTCCTCCAGGTACTTCTTGGCGACGTCCAAATCTCCGTCCTGATGCGCCGCCTCAGCCCGGTGGAGAAGACTCTGCAACTCCTCAGCTCGCGTCTTGGCTTCCTGGATGCTTGCCTTCAGCGACTGCAAGCCGGGTTCGGTCTGGTGCAGGTTCAGGGCTTTGTCTACGTAGCCCAGGGCGGCCTCATACTGCTGATTGACGTACGCCTCTTCGGCCTGGCCGCGGAGTTGCTTGATCTGTACTCCGATCTGCTCTTGTTCGATGTTTTGCTGCACCGTGCGGAAAAGCCGAATCGCGCCGGTGTGCTGGCGGTCGATTTTGAGAACCTGAAGCAACAGCTCCTTCGCCTTATGGGTGAACCCGCGCGACAGCAGCGACTCGGCTTCCCGCAGATGGCCCTCGACCATGCCTTCCTTCAAACGATCACGGATCTGGGCCAGGTCGAAGCCCAGGTCCTCCACCGTCCGGTAACGCTCCTCGCGATCTTTGGCCAAAGAACGAAGGATCACGCCTTCGAGCTCAGGAGGGCTATCGCTTATGTACTTGCTCAACGGAGGAGGAGGATCATGGATGATCTTCAGCAAGGTTGCTGCTGTACTGTCGCCGTCAAACGGCAGCGAGTAGGTCAGGAGCTGGTAGAGCACCACGCCGGTGGAGAAAATATCGGTTCGGGTATCGATGGGCTTGCCGTTTACCTGCTCCGGCGACATATACCCCAGGCTGCCGATAAGTTGTCCGGTGCGAGTTACGGTTTTGTCGCCAATATGGGCAATTCCGAAGTCGACGATCTTGATGCCGCCGCTCTTCAGCACCATGACGTTGCCGGGCTTGATATCGCGATGAACAATGCCGTGATGGTGCGCGTAGGCAAGTCCGTGACAAACGTCGCAAATATAGTTGATCTTGGTCAGCAGCGTGAGCGGGCTGCGGGAATTGATGACAGCATCGAGGGTTTCTCCCTCCAGATACTCCATCACCAGATATGGATTGCCCTCCAGGTCACCCAGGTCGTAGACGGTGACAATGTTGGGATGCTGCAGATTGCCGGTGGATTGAGCCTCGCGATAGAAACGCTTCAGCAGATCAGGATTGTCGGAGAAGGCTCCGGTCATCATCTTGATCGCGACCAGGCGATTGAGGTGCGGATCGGTGGCCTTATACACCACTCCCATGCCGCCGCGCCCGAGCACGTCGATGACGTCGTACTTTCCGATTTTTGTCGGTTTAGCGACCACCGGTTTGTACTCAACCTAACTCTAGCGCCGGGAGGACGCTAGGCGCGGGCTGGCACCATCTCCAGCGTTCAGCCTGGACCGATTGGCGGAGCGGCCCCGCCTCTTCTCGCCCGACTCGCGCGCAGGAGCCGGCTCATGGATGGTAGCACTGCGCCGGCTGGTGCCGCGCTATTTTGCTACAAAGCGAGAGTGCCCGCAACCCTTCCCTGAAACCTCCGCAGCGAGGAATCTGCGCTTAATATCAATCACTTATCTCATAACTGCAACTATGCTTCACGGCGGGTTTGGCCCACTCTTTACTGTCCAGACTCCGAAGTGTAAGCTGCTGGACAGCCGGTATTTCTGCAGCCGGAGTCGTGATGATGTAGCGAGTCGTCAACGATTTGGGGGATCGCTTCGCACGTGAGCACCTGGACGTGCCATGAGATTGACCGAAAAATACGAACTGGTCGAGCCTGTCACCCGGGGAAGAATAAACTCCTTCATTGCTCGCGATCTATCGACCTCCGAACAAGCGCTAGTGCATTTATTTGACTGCGCGGGAGCCAAGTCTGGACAGCCGGCCGCTCTTTGGGTTTTGCAGGCCTTCCGCTGCCTTGCCCCCAGCCCGCCCGGCCTCGTCATTGAGGCGGGAACTTCTGCGACCAGTTCACTTGCTTATGTAATTACGCGCATGCCCAGTGCTGCCGCTTTGCGAGCCTGGGTGCAAGCCTACAAACTTTCCACGGAAACGACTCAGGAATTTGATGATGGCAAGGACGGAACCACCACCGCTGCTGCCCTTGGCGATGTCATGCGACAGGTGGTCGAAGAGGATGTGCAACCGTGCTCGGAAGCGCCATCCACGATCCCAACACTGAGTAGCGAGCCTGCTTCGCCGAAAGCATCCCCTGCCGCATCAGCCCAAAACCGCCATTCCCGCGGCGGAGCATAGGCGTTAGCCATTAAGGTTTCATGCCGAGATGGCCCTCGAACATTCAGGGCAAATCTTGTGTGTAACCTTGGCTTCTGAGTGCGCCCTTACGTAATACTCGAAAGGTTGCCACTTGCCCGCCTGGTCCTGGATTTTCTTGCAGGACAAGCAGATTGGCAACAGTCCCTCCAGGGTGTGAATGTTCGCGAGTGCGGCTCTGAGTTCTTTCAGGGTGCGCTCTTTTTCCTGTTCGGCGCGATCGCGCGCGGCCAGAGATTCTCCCAGACGTTTGAGGTTTCGCCGCAAGTCGAATTGCGCCTGCACCTGGCGACTTAGCGCCCTGAGCGCGTCCAACTGCTCCGGGCTCAGAGTTCGTGGCACGCGATCAATTACGCACAGAGCGCCCAGCGCGTGACCTTCCGTCATCAGACTGGCGCCGGCATAAAAGCGGATCCTGGGTTCGGAAACTACCAAGGGGTTTTCCGAGAAGCGGTCATCTTCGCTGGCGTCAGGCACGATGAACACATCCGGCTGGAGAACCGTCGACGCGCAAAAAGCTATATCGCGAGAGGTCTCGGTCATCGAAATGCCGACCTTCGACTTGAACCATTGCCGGTCGGCGTCGATCAAGCTGATCAGTGCGATTGGGGTTTGGCAGATGTAGGAGGCTAGAAAGGTGAGGTCATCGAAGGCGGCTTCCGGTTCCGTATCAAGAATCTCATAGCCCCGCAGTGTAGCTAGCCTTTGTTTCTCATTTACTGGTTTGGAGGGAATCATCGCTGGCCTCCCGACCGGCCGCTACCTTGGCCGCAGCGACTCTAACCCGATTGCCCCCGGAATTCAACCGCGCGGACACGGCGGTGGTGGCTCTCCCCCGGACGGAAGGTATCGTTCCTGGGCTGGCGAAGAGCTTGCCCTGAGCGAAGTCAACGGATCTGGCGTGGAGTAGCGCGCAGTTGTCACAACAACTTGGTGCAGCGGTGCGCGCCAAATCCTTCGAGACTGAAGTCCCTCAGGATGAAGCCGTTGCATGGGTTTGCGCAACCTGAGTCACTAACCCTCGCGTATGCACGGCGAACTACTGGCCCTTGTCTTCCTCGCTTGGCGCCTTACCGTGCTCTCGGTTGTAAGCCTTCCAAGCCTGGTCTATGACATATGCATGAATCGCGTCCGCGTCCTGTACCGTCATCTTAAGATTGGGGAAGGCAAACTTCGGCGGATCGGCAAAGCCGGGCATACCCTTATCCCAGTGAGTGCCGGCCAAAACGATTCCGTACCAATCGCGGTGGACTTCCGGCGGCGCGTAGCGGAGATCTGGAACGGCGCCATTCAGTACCCAGGCGCCACTTCCATCCGTCCCGGGCGAGTGACAACCATCGCAAACGAATTTTCCGTAAAGAGCTGCGCCCCGGTGAATCGTCTCCTGGGTGGCGGTTTGTTGCGGAGGTTGCGGAACGTGAGGCACGACATCCGGCGGCGTCGGAAAAGGTACGGTGGCGCCGACTTTGAACGCCAACAGGCGCGCAGGTCCTCGCTTGGATTGCGGAGTCGCCATCGTCCAGGCTGGAGCAAACAGTCTCGATCCCGAACCCCATCCCACCGGGCACAGAACGTACTGCTCGCCCTTCACCGTAAAGGTTATCGGAACCGACTGGATGGCGGAACCGGTTTGAATCGACCAGACTTTTTTCCCGCTGTCGGCAGCATAGGCTGCGAATTCACCGGAGCCCTGTCCCTGAAAGACTAAATTACCAGCGGTTGAGAGCACGCCGCCGTTGGTTGCGATCGGCTCCTCCACCGACCAGCGGGCAGACTGGCTGACCGGATCCCATGCGATGAGCCTGCCCTTCGGTGCCTTGCATCCATTCTCCTGACTGCACTGCAGCTTTGGAGGCGGGCTTGCGATCGGTCGCAGGGATGTACACCAGTCCAGTGATCGCGCTGTAGCTCATGGGCCACCAGTTGTGGACCGTCCACTGCTTTCCGCCGCCAGCGGACGCCGGCGTCTCGACGGGCCGTCCGGTTGCCAGATCATAAGAGCTCGCCCAAGCCAGCTTAACCAGCGGCTTCGCGGAGAGCAGTTTTCCCGTCTTGGCGTCCAGAACGTAGAAGAATCCGTTCTTGGGGACGGTCATGACGACATGGCGCTTCTCGCCGTCAATGACCAGGTCGGCGATCATGATGTGATTGTTTTCGGTTTGCAGTCCGGGAGCGCTGGTCTGAAAATGCCAGGCATACTCTCCGGTCTCCGAATCCACGGCGATAATGCACCCGGCAAAGAGCTTGTCTCCACCCACTTTGATCGAGGACAGCTCGCCGTAGTCGACGCCCGCTCCGGCGGTTCCGAAAATTACGAGACCGGTCACGGGATCATAGGTGATCGCGTTCCAGGCATCGCCCCCGCCGACCTTCCATGAGTCTTTTCCGGACCAGGTTTTCGCCGCCATTTCCAGCGCTTTGGTTTCGAAACCTTTGGCGGGATCTCCGGGAACGGTCCAGAAACGCCAGGCTTCTTTCCCGGTTTGCGCATCGAAGGCGACCAGCGATCCTCGGACTCCGTCGTCCGAACCGTTGTAGCCCATCAGTACTTTTCCCTTGGCGATATGGGGTGCGCCGGTGATCCCGGTTTGAGTTGGGTCACAGACCGTGGCATCCCAAAGCTGTTTTCCCGAAGCCGCGTCGACCGCGAGCAGCCGGCAATCTCCGGTACCTACGTAGATTTTTCCATTCCAGACCGCCACCCCGGCATTGGTTCGAGCGGAATACGATCCGTTGATTGCAAGATTCAGCCGTATCTTCGGATCGAACTTCCAAAGTAGTTTCCCCGAAGCCGCGTCCACCGCATATACCACCGACAGCGGAGCGCTCACGTAGGCGATGCCATCGACGACAATCGGTTCCGAGACGATTCCCATTCCGCTATCGATGTCCAGATACCATGCCAGACCGAGGCCGCTGATATTCTGATCGGTGATGTTTTTGAGCGGGCTGAAATGCTGCTCATCGAAGGTGCGGCCGTTGAGCAACCAATCATTTCCCCGCGAGGCGTCCCAATTCACCCGAGTCTCATTGACATTGCCGGCCAGATCCTCGGTTTGATTGTCCGCGGAAGAACGAATCGCCAGCGCCATGCCCAGAGCAAGGCACACAACGCTCAAGCCAAGAATCTGCCATGTCCTCATATCAGCGCACCTTGTAGGAAGCAGTTCGCGACGGACCCTGGAACAACGATTTACTATAGACGCGGTAGAAATATTTTGTTCGGAAGGAACTGCGGCGGGCCGCCGGAGGCTGTATGCGCCACAAAATGCCAGCTACGCGTTGGCCCCTCAGGCCTCCCCGCCAGGAGTGTTTATCAGGCCTCCGGTAGTATTGCGGCGACCACGCAAGCACTTATGGAAAAGGTGTGTTCACCACGCCTTCGCCGTTTACGCGGATGGGTTCCACTTTGGTTGACTCCGGCTTTTTCTTTTCGAGCGGAGGCTCACCCAAATGGTCGCTCACAACCTGTTCCAGTTGGGTCATAAGACCTCTCAGGGTCTTGTCGCCAGCATCCAGGCTACTGCGCATCGCTGCGCTTGCATTCATGGCTTCGCGGTACGCCTCCTGAGCCTCGGTCAGGAGATGGACATGTTCCATGAAAGCGGTCGCCGACTTGGTGAACTTGTTCATCGCGTCGGTGTAGGTCGCCAGAGTTGGCGTCGGTTGCGCGGGCACACCATCTTCTTTTTTCCACATTGCTGCATTCATTTCCATCCCCTATCCTTTTAGCTGGGCGAGGACACCATATTATTAGCTTGGCCCACCCCGGTCAATCGCGGGATTCACGAAAATTTCAAATATCACTATGTGGAAACTGGCGTCCGGCGTGGAGTTCAAAGCGCGATAGAATTCGGCCACGCAAGGGGCCTGGGATATCGCCGAACCTTGACGGGCTTTGGCTCACTGCCTACACTTCTTCCTGCCCTGGAAGTCCTGCGTTTATTGCCGAGCTCACGGTCGAGGTGTTTCATGCAGAAGCGTGAAGTGGGTGCCATTAATCTTCTTATCTGCCTTTTCGTCTTGATCCCGCTCTCCTACTCACAGTCAATACCAAAGAAGAAGGTCAGCAGCCAGGCTGATCTGCCACGCTTCAGCTATCCCGTCGCGGGCTCGGCTTCCGAACTGGTGCAGGCGGACGACGCTACCTTCAATGCTTTTGCGGCAAAGGTACGCGCCGACCTCGATACGATCTTTCGCGGCTACGAGATTGAAGACAAATCAACCATGCGAACCCTTCTTTCCGCCCGGTTGGACCTTCAGGAAATCGCCGGCGAAAATCAGGCGGCGTTGGAAACCGTCGAAGCTCTGCGGGCGTTGGAGGAGAAACCGGCACCGAAATTGACGACTGGAATCTTCGCTCGCGCCCGCCTGCAGGCCGCGATAGAGAGCAAAAGCACCAGCGGCCCCGCCTTTGACCAGGCTTTCACCAAGTTCTATAGCGAAGCCATTAATTCCCTTCCCTGGGATGTGGTTCAGGACTCCATCCGCCAGTCTTATGCAAGTTCGAAGGTCTACACCAAATCGGTTGCTTTGGGCCTGGTAAAAACCGAGATCGACCCTGCGGTCGAGAAGTCGGGAACGCTTGACAACCTCGAGGCCTGGGATCTGATTTCGGTGCGCAACAACCTGCGATCAGGCATTCCGCTGGGACCCGCCCGCGGCGCGGTGCTGAAGCAGTACATTGCCGCGCACAATGTGGTCAAACCGGATATTTGGGCGGCGCGCGAAGTCACGCTCACTAAGGATCAGAATCTGAAGCCGGTGCTGGTCGCAATTTGGGACTCCGGTATCGACGTTTCGCTTTTCCCTGATCAGCTCTTTACCGATCCGCAGCCAACTGCCAGCGGTGCGCACGGGCTGGCCTTTGACGACGTTGGTGGACCTTCCAAAACATGGTTGTATCCGCTTACTCCTGCGCAGCAGAAGGCATATCCCGAGTACCGCGACCAGATCAAAGGCTTTCTGGATATCGAGAACGGTATCGACTCGCCGGAGGCGGATGCACTGCAAAAAAGGTTCAGTACGCTATCACCGGAGCAGATGCATCAGGTTTTCGAGTTAAACAAGGTGATCGGGTTCTATATTCACGGGACGCATTGTGCCGGGATCGCAGTGCGCGGAAATTCTGCAGCCCGGCTGGTGGTGGCCCGCTTTAACGATCAGTTGCCGGACCTGCCATTCCCTCCGACCGCTGATTGGGCTCATCACCTGGGCGCAGCCTTTCAACAGATGTCAGACTACTTCCGTACCCGCAACGTTCGCGTCGTCAATATGAGTTGGGGAGACGATCCCCAGGAATTCGAGACCTGGCTTTCCAAAACCGGCGGCGGCGCTGATCCCGCGGAGCGAAAGCGGCATGCCGCGGAACTTTATGCCATCTGGCGTAATGCCATCGAAACTGCCATCAAGAGTTCGCCGAATACGCTGTTTGTCACCGCCGCTGGAAACAGCGACAGCAATGCCGGATTCATCGATGACGTCCCGGCGTCGCTGCACCTCCCGAACCTGATTGCGGTGGGCGCGGTGAACCAGGCCGGAGATGAAACTTCGTTCACCAGTTACGGCGAGACCGTGTTAGTGGATGCCGACGGCTACAACGTTGATAGCTACGTTCCCGGCGGAGCGCGGCTGAAGCTATCCGGCACCTCGATGGCTTCGCCGAACGTGGTCAACCTCGCGGCTAAACTCTTTGCCCTCGATCCTTCACTTACGCCCGCGGAAGCGATCGAACTCATCAAAGCCGGCGCCAGCACCAGCGAGGACGGGCGGCGCCACCTCATGGATGAGAAACGCTCCGTGGCTCTGCTGCAGGCCCGGATGAAGAAGTGATCGATTCGGCCTGGAACCGCAGCGAACGGTAGCCCAGCCTGAGAATGGAACCAGTGCACGCAATGCCACGTATAGAGATGAGGTGGAGCGGCTCGCCGCCTAAGCGGGAGTTCTGGGCAGATATAAGAAAACCATAGGGCCTGCCCGCGAGACTCACAGTTCTGGAATCAGTTGTTCCGGAGATCGTTTTTTCGATCGTTTTTCAGGAGATCAGTGTTCTGGAGATCGGTGTTCTGGAGAGCAGTGCTCATGGAACTGCGAATTGAAGGCTTATCCAAGTCTTATCCCAATGGGGTGCGGGCGTTGGACAACGTTTCTCTTACCATCTCGTCGGGCATGTACGGGTTGCTGGGTCCGAATGGCGCAGGTAAATCAACCCTGATGCGCACCATCGCGACTCTGCAGGAACCGGATACCGGGCAGATCCACCTCGGAGATATCGATGTGCTCCGGCAAAAACAGGAACTGCGTAAAACTCTCGGCTATTTGCCGCAGGAGTTTGGGGTGTACCCGCGCACTTCGGCGCAGGACATGCTGAGTCACCTGGCGCTGCTCAAAGGGATCGTGGATGCGAGGCAGCGCAAGGCCACCGTAGAGGCCCTACTGCAGCGCACGAATTTGTGGGAGCACCGGAAAAAGACGCTTACCGGATTTTCCGGCGGAATGCGGCAACGCTTCGGGATTGCGCAGGCACTGTTGGGGAATCCGCAGCTACTGATTGTCGATGAGCCCACGGCGGGACTCGATCCCGGCGAGCGCAACCGGTTCTACGGGCTGCTCTCGGATATTGGAGAGAACGTCATCGTGATTCTTTCGACTCACATCGTGGAAGACGTCATGGAATTGTGCACCAACATGGCAATCATTCATCAGGGCAAAGTTCTTTTTGCGGGGGCGCCCGCGGATGCGGTCAAGGGGCTGCAGGGCCGGATCTGGCAGAAGACGATCGCAAAGACCGAGATGAAAGAGTACGAGCAGCGCTACAAAGTCATCTCGAACAAGCTGATTGCGGGCAAACCCCTGATTCACATACACGCTGACCAGAGCCCAGGCGATGGGTTTCAGCCGGTAAGTCCGGACCTGGAAGATGTGTTTTTCACTCGCATCACGGGAATTCAATGACCACGCCATCAATATCTGCGCCATCCACCTCTCAGCCATCGAACTTTGGCCCATCGGGCTCGCGGCCACCGAGCTCTCCACCATCGAGTCCCGGGCGGTCGATGTTCAGCCACTTCTTCGGATTTGAAGTTCGCTTCTGGCTGCGCGGATGGATGGTGTGGATTTTCTTTCTGGTCGTGGGATTGCTCTTCTTCGGAGCCGTCAGCTCCGACCACGTAACCGTGGGCAATACGCTGGGCAACACCTACAAGAATGCGCCCTGGGTAATCGAGAATTTCTACGCGGTTTGCTCGATTCTTACGCTGCTGATGACCACGGCGTTTGTGAACTCGGCGGCTTCGCGCGAGTTCGCGTGCAATATGAACCAGATTGTGTTCGCGACTCCGATCCGGAAGTTCGACTATCTTGCGGGCAGGTTTTTGGGATCGGCGGTGGTGGCGGTCATCCCACTGCTGGGGGTCTCGGCTGGAATCCTCGCGGGAAAGTATATGCCGTGGATTGATCCCGAGCGCTGGGGAGCAGTCGTCTGGATGGCGCATCTGAAGGCCATTCTGGTTTTCGCGATACCCAACACCTTGTTCATCGCAGCAATTATTTTCGCCATCGCGGTGCTGACCCGGAGCACGGTTGTCTCGTTCATCGGCGGGTTGGTGCTGTTGGTGGGATATGGAGTTTCCCAGGCGCTCACCAGCGATCTGCAGAGCCAGACCGTCGCTGCGCTGATCGATCCGTTTGGCACGAACACCTTCGTGATCGCAACCAAGTACTGGACGGTTGCGGACAAGAACACTTTGACCCTGGGTTACAGCGGCTTACTGCTGTGGAACCGGCTCATCTGGCTGAGCGTGGGAGCCCTGGTGTTCGCGTTCGCCTACTGGCGCTTCAGCTTTGCCGAAAGAAGCACGAAGCCGAAGAAAAAGCGCAAGACAGAACAAACGCCTTCTGTGACCGCGATTGTGGTTCCCGGAGCAGACCGGCAATTCGGGCCGGCCGCGCAATGGTCGCAATTCTGGGGAAGCTCGAAGCTCGAATTTCGCCGCCTGATCAAGACAATTCCATTCGTGGTGGTCACGGCCGCGGCGCTGCTTAACTGCCTCACGGCCCTGATCACCAACGCCACCGAGGCCTATGGAAACACTTCGTTTCCGGTCACGTATGAAATGCTCGAGCTGATTGCCGGAACGCTGTACCTCTTTTTGATCGCACTCATCACTTATCACGCCGGAGTGCTGATCTGGGAGGAGCGCGACAGCAACAATGACGAGGTGCAGGATGCCCTGCCCATGCCGGAGTGGCCTGCCTTTGCGGCTAAGTTCGTGGCTTTGCTGAGCAGCATCGCAATCATTCTCGCGATCGCGATGGTGACCGCGATCTTGGTTCAATACTTTCACCACTATCACCGGTATCAACTCGGACTGTTTGTCGCAACTCTGTTTGGCATCGACTTCAGCGCATTCATTTTTCTGGCTGTGCTGGCATTTTTCATCCACGTCCTCTCGCCCAACAAGTACGTGGGGTATTTCGCCTTTATCGCCTTCTCGATCCTCAATTTTTTTGTCTGGCGTCCGCTGCATGTTGCCACCTATCTGGTCCAGTTCGGGCTAGCCCCGTCCATGGTCTATTCGGATTTCTTCGGCTACCAGCCATTCTTCCGCGCCTGGGCATGGTTCACACTGTACTGGTCAGCTTTTTGCGTGGTCCTGGTGGTGGCTACGCTCCTGCTGTGGCCGCGCGGACGCGACCTGCGGTGGAGCAGCCGGCTGCGGAACGCGCGCCTTCGATTCAAAGGGCCGCTGCGCGTGTTCGCGGCCGTGGGACTGATCGCCTTCGTGGGCATCGGCGCATGGATCTACTACAACACCAAGGTGCTGAACACGCTCCGCAGTGAAAATGATCAAGACGCATTACAGGCGGACTACGAAAAGACGTACAAGAAATTTGAGAGCCAGCCTGAGCCCCGAATTACCGACGTAAAGTATGCGATCGACATCTATCCCGAAACGCGCGGAATGGAAATGCGAGGGGAGCAGACGATCGTCAATAAGACTTCACAAGCGCTGTCCGAAATACAGTTCACCCTGGGGAACAATTACGACACGCGGATCGATCTGCCTGGAGGAAAGCTCGCCCAGGGCGACACTCGGCTCCTGTTTCAGACATATTCTCTGGAACCGCCCATGCAGCCGGGTGAGTCGCGGGTCATGCACTTTACTGTCAAGGCCCGGAATCGGGGCTTCGAAAATTCGGTCACCAACCGGGAGATCGTGCAGAACGGAACCTTCTTCAACAGCACGGTGGCGCCCATGATTGGCTATCAGCCGACCAATGAGATGACCGACCGGAATAAGCGCAAAAAGTTCGGCCTGAAAGAAAAAGATCTGATGCCGGCGCTCGAGCAGAACTGCACCGCCGACTGCATGGACACCTATCTCAGCAACAACTCGGATTGGGTGAATGTGGAAACTGTGATCAGCACGTCGCCCGACCAGATCGCGATCGCCCCGGGATCGCTGCAGCGGGAATGGATCGGAGAATGGACGTCACTACTACCACTACAAACTCGACCACTACTCTCTCAATTTCTATTCCTTCATTTCGGCGCGATATGAGGTGGCGCGAAGCGATTGGAACGGAATCAAGATCGAGGTGTACTACCTGAAAGAGCATCCCTGGAACGTTCCCAAGATGCTGAACTCGGTGCAGAAGTCGTTCACCTATTACACCCAGAATTTTGGGCCTTACCCGCACAAGGAAGCGAGGATTATCGAATTTCCACGGATCGCCAGATTCGCCCAGGCGTTTCCGGGAACCATGCCTTACTCGGAATCGATTGGATTTATCGCTGACCTTGAACATCCTGACGACATCGACTTCGTGTTTTACGTGGTCGGCCACGAAATGGCGCACCAGTGGTGGGCGCATCAAGTGGTCGGCGCCAACATGCAAGGCGCGACCCTGCTTTCAGAAACCATGGCGCAGTATTCTGCCCTGATGATCATGGAAAAGGAATATGGCCGCGACACCATGCGCAAGTTCATGCAGTACGAGATGGACAATTACCTGCGCTCGCGCGGAACTGAACTCCTGAAAGAACGGCCGCTGTTGCGAGTGGAATCCAGCCAGGGTTACATTCACTATCGCAAGGGCAGCGTGGTGATGTATTACCTGCGCGAAATGATTGGCGAAGAAGCGGTGAATCGCGCGCTGCGCAAGGTGCTAGGTCAATACGGATACAAGCAGCCGCCCTATCCGACTTCTTACGCCTTGATCGATGCTCTCCGGGAGCAGACGCCGCCCGAGTTGCAATATCTGCTGCAAGATCTTTTTTACGACATCACGCTGTTTTCCAATCGCGGGATCACGGCGACGGCACACAAGCGAAGCGACGGAAAATTCGACCTGACCGTCGAGGTAGAGACGCACAAGTATAAAGCTGACGAAAAAGGAAACGAGACCGAAGTGCCGGTGAATGACTGGATCGAGGTGGGAGCGCTGGCAGCTCCGGAAAAAGGTAAGAAGTACGGTCAGGTGCTGCACCGCGAGCGCGTGCACATGACCAGAGGGAAAAGTACCTACACGTTCACGACCGACAGGCTTCCTGAGAAAGCAGGCATTGACCCGCTATTGCTGCTCGTGGATCGGGTGCCCGATGACAACCTGGCGACGGTAACTTTGAAGTAGCGTAGGAAGCTGGAGAGAGCAAACCTCAGCGGCTAAAGCTGTCCATCGCCGCGTATCTTGTTTGGCACACTAAAGTCGTGCCCTTCCCGAAACTTCTTCGATAACCCGTGCAGACTTTCTGCAATCGTTCGTTGACTAGAGGCGAACTTTCTCCTTCAAATCCTGGGCGGCTTGCATCACCTGGTCCGGTTTGCCGAGATCGCGCCAATAGTATTCGTCAGCTCGAAAGGCCTGAATTTTTTCTCCCTGGGCAGCCAGGCGGAGATACGTATCAATAATGGAGAACACGCCTTCTTCAGTCATCATCCCCAGCAGACGAGGAGAAATAACATGGATGCCGGCGAAGGCCAGCGCGGTTCCTGGTTCTGAAGCACCCCCCACTTCTGTTTTCAAGTCGCGTCCGGAGCGCCGCCCGCACAACTGCATGTGCTCGTCGAATAGCAGGTATCGCGACGTCTTCCGGTGTTGCACTGCCAGCGTGGCGAGCGCTTGATTCTTAGTATGAAATTCCACCATGCGCCCGAGGTCAACGGTGCTGATGACGTCGACATTATGCAGAAGGAACGGCTCGGCCGCAGAATTGTCGAGGAAGAAATAAGACGCCTTTTTCAGACCTCCTCCGGTATCGAGCAAAACCTCTTCGCGGGAAAGCTCAATGTGCATGCCGAAATTATGATTCGCCTTCAGATACTCGGGCACCATATCGGCAAAATGATGCAGGTTGATCATCACGTCGTGAATCCCACAATCGCGCAGGCGGGAGAGCGCGATCTCCAACATTGTGCGGTTGCCGACTTCCACCAAGGCCTTGGGACGGTCATCGGTCAGCGGCCGCAGGCGCGTGCCCAGACCGGCGGCCAAAATCATGGCTTTCATTTGGCCACACTCTCCAGCCCCATCTTCTCGAGATTAAGATGACGCACCACCACGTCCACTCCGTTCCTGGCGCGCAGATGTTTCGCCAATTGCTCCGACAGGTATACCGAGCGGTGCTGGCCACCAGTGCATCCGAAAGACACCATCAGGTTCTTGAAGCCGCGCCGCTGGTAGTCGCTCACACTGGCATCCACCAGCGACATGACGCTGGCCAGATACTGGTGCACGCTCTCCTGCTGGTTGAGATAGTCGATCACGGGCGCGTCTTTGCCGGTAAGAGTCTTGAAACGTTCTTCGCGGCCTGGATTGGGGAGACTGCGGCCATCGAAAATAAATCCGCCGCCGTTGCCGGTTTCATCCTTGGGCACGCCCTTGTGAAATGAAAAACTGAAAATTCGTACCACCACATTCTCCGATTCGGGAGCCAGGCTATGCAGCTTCTCCGAGGCCAGCATGCTCTTGAACGCATCCATCAACGTGGGCAGTTCGATGGGCAGTTCGACATGATGAAGCAGCCAACGCAAATTCTTCAGCGCGTAGGGCACGCTCTGCAGAAAATGAGCTTTGCGCTCATAAAAACCGCGGAAGCCATAAGCACCCAACGCCTGCATGATGCGGACGTAAACATAGGCGTAGTATTGCTGGATGAACGTGTCCCGATCAAAAGTAATGAAGCCCGCAAGCTTGTCGAGGTAGTGATCGAGCAATCTCTGGCGCAGTTCCGGAGGCAGATCGGCCTTGGCATCGTACAAAAGCGACGCGATGTCGTATTGCAACGCGCCTTTGCGGCCGCCTTGATAGTCCAGGAAAAATGGATTGCCAGCGAGCAGCATGACGTTGCGGGACTGGAAATCCCTGTACAGAAAATAATCGCGAGGCGCGCTCAGCAGGAACTTTGTCAGGCGGTGAAAATCGTCCTCCAGCGCTTGTTCGTGAAAGGGAATGCCGGCAAGCCTGAGGAAATAGTATTTGAAATAGTTCAGATCCCAGGCGATCGACTGCCGGTCAAAGCTACCCCGGGGATAACACACCTTGTAGTTTAAGTCGCGGCCGGCCTCAACCTGGAAGCGCGGCAACACGCCCACGACCTTGCGATACGCTTCCACCGCCGGTCGGATAGATGTTCTCCCCAGCGCGATTCTCCGAGAGAAATTCGAAAAGGGTGACGTCTCCCAGATCTTCTTCGAGATAAGCGCCCTGGCTCAAATCTTCCGCATAAATCTCCGGCACCGGCAGACCATGGCGGCGAAAGTGTTTGGAAAACTCGATAAAAGCGAGATTCTCTTCGCGCACATCATACAAAATACCGATCGCACTGCGGTCCTGGCTGGCCAGCCGGATAATGTTCCGCCCCGAACCTCCGAGCTCGCCTTTCAGGGGCTGCACCTGAGTTACGGGTGAGTGGAAATGCTGCTCAAAAAGATTTTTGAGAACGTCCATGAATGGTTTTCCAGCGATTTCAGCTTTCGATGCGCAGCCTGGCCGCCTTAGTCCCCATAAAGATAACATCGAACTGCGATGCAACAACGGCAACGGCACGGTACCAAAGTCCTATTTGAGCGTCCGTGCCAGGCCTGAACCGTTGTATTCTGTGTATGGCTTTAATGGGCGCGATCTTGCATGATGACGGCTCGTGTAAGGACCAGAGCTACGGTTCATATGCGCACGTCCGACCTTGAAAAGAGCCTGCAGCGCCTCAAAGTACGAATGACCACGACGGCATATCTCGAAGAAGTCAATCCCTGGGAAGCGCAGGTTGCGCGATCCGACCTTGCTGCGTCGAAGCTTCAGCTTGACGAAGGCTTGTGGAAGATATTGCGCAGCCCCAGCCGCGAAATTATCGTGCACATCCCGGTCCAGCTGGACGACGGCAGGCTGGAGACGTTCACCGGATTCAGGGTGCAACACTCAATTGATCGCGGGCCAGCCAAGGGCGGCATCCGTTACGGCCCCAATGTGACTCTTGACGAAACTCGAGCACTGGCCAGCTGGATGACGTGGAAGTGTGCCGTGGTGAATATTCCCTTTGGCGGCGCGGCGGGCGGCGTGATTTGCGATCCGGACAAAATGTCCAAGCGTGAACTGGAGCGACTCACTCGAAGGTACACGGCGGAGTTGATGGAATTGCTCGGTCCGGAAAAAGATGTTCCCGGCCCGGACATCAACACCGACGAGCAGATCATGGCATGGATCATGGACACCTATTCCATGCACGTGCGCCATACCGTCAACGCAGTGGTGACCGGGAAGCCGATCGAATTGGGGGGCTCGCACGGTCGGATTGAAGCTACTGGCCGCGGTCTGACGATCGTCTGCGATGAAGCTCTGAAGCGGCTCAGCATGAGCCGGGACCGGACGCGAGTGGTGATTCAGGGTTTCGGCAATGTCGGTTCGAATGCCGCGCGTCTTATGCACCGGCAGGGTTACAAGGTGGTCGGCGTTTCCACCACCACGGGTGGCGTGTACAACCGCAATGGTATCGACATTGAAGCACTGACGCAGTTTTATAAGGAACACAAAACGCTGATGGGTTTTCCGGACGTGGAAGAAATCACTTCCGCCGACCTGCTGCTTGCAGACTGCGACATCCTTATCCCAGCGGCGACGGAGAATCAGATCACTACCCGCAATGCCGAGCGGGTAAAAGCCAAGATCCTCTGTGAGGGAGCGAACGGTCCGACCACGGCGGAAGCGGACGACATTCTGACTGAAAAGCGGGTGTTCGTCGTTCCCGACATTCTGGCGAACTCCGGCGGCGTTACGGTTTCCTATTTTGAATGGGTGCAGGACCGCCAGGGATATTTTTGGTCGGAAGCACTGGTCAACGAGCACCTGGGTCACACTCTGCGGACATCCTTCGCGGAAGTCTTGCAGTACGCGAACATTCACGGCGTCAGTAACCGGATTGCAGCTTACATGCTGGCTATCGACCGCGTGGCCTACACTCTGCGGCAGCGCGGCATTTACGCCTGACGATTGCGGGCGCTTACTTCCAGACCGAATCCATCTCCCATATCGTTAAAGAAATGATTTTTCCCCTTCCACCATCTGTGTATAGCTCGATGCCATCACTGCCCGGCGGGGGATAGATGCGCTCCGAGAGCACGCGCTCGCCATCGTTCGCAAACACCTCGACGCTGGAACGATCAACAAACACGTGGAGCTTCACTCGCGTACTCGTTTCGAGCCGGGCCGTGTGGCGCCCGGGAAAATCCTTGCTGAAAGAAACGTCGCCGGAATGTGTACGATCAACGAATGCCTCGCCATGAGCGGTGTTGAAACCTACGAGAGCCTCGGCATCTTTTCCCTTGCGCATACGGAAGCCAACCTCGCCGGCCTTGTCCGCCTGCAACTCAGCTTCTAATTCGTAAACTTCGCCCTTGAATCCGGCCTGCCGAATCTTCCGGTTGACTTCAGCGACGCTGGCATTCTCAACGCGCAGCCGCTCGTGCCTTAGCGTCTCTAATTCACGAAGCGGTCTCTGCACCAGGCGGAGACCGTCACCGTAGCGTCGCAGCATCAAAGTGCGCGGAATGGACTGCGCTCCGCGCCAGAGCACCGTGGGTTCGATATTGGCATACTGCCAGTTGCTGAACCAGCCGATCCATACCCGCCGGCCGTCGCTTCGCGGCATATCATTCCAGGTATTGGTGGCGTAGAAGTCTTTTCCCCAGTCGGCCCAAAGCACGGGAGTGTCCGGGACTTCGCTCGTAAAGGTAGTGCCGTCGAATTTGCCGATCAGGTAGCGGACACCGGTTCCGCCAGCCGGCGCTCCCGGATTGCGGTTAATGATCAGCACCCACTTTTTCTCGTTGGTGCCCTCGACGGGCAGTTCGATCAGATCGGGACATTCCCACTGTCCTGCCGTATCTCCTGCCGGGCCGAAGGTCGAACGCCTGGTCCAGCGCGTGAGGTCGGGTGAATCCAGAATGACGAGGGTTCGTTCATCTGCCAGCACCGCCACCATCACCCACTTGTGTTGCGGTTCATACCAGAAAACATTGGGGTCGCGGAAGTCCAGGGCGTCGAGGTCGGCCACGGGGTTGGCGGAGTAGTTGGTCCAGGTTCGGCCGCGGTCGTTGCTAAAGGCGATATGCTGTTTCTGACGGTCTTTGTAGGCCGCAGTGTAGATGGCGACCAGGCAGGAGCGGTCTTGTGGGTCGGGGTTCTTGCACAGGCCGCTGGTGTTGTCCCAATCAACCACCGCGCTTCCGGAATAAACCATGTACTGCCCAGGCTCCTCGTGCAACGCAACCGGCAGGTTTTGCCAATGCACCATGTCGCTGCTGACGGCATGCCCCCAACTCATGTGTCCCCACACATTGCCTTCGGGGTTGTACTGGTAGAACAGGTGGTATTCGCCCTTGTAAAAGACGGTCCCGTTCGGATCATTCATGAAGTTTTTTGGCGGAGTGAAGTGGTATTGAGGCCGCCAGGGCTGATCGTACGAGAACTTCTGTCCGGACGCCCGTGACTCAAGCACCAGCGCCATCACAAGGCTCAACCAAAGCGTCAGCAGGATGCTCTTCATAGATATTCGAGATGGATATTCGAGATGGATATCGAGATGGATGTTCAAGCGCATCAGCGGCGCAGGGAGACGGTTCGGGGCTTCAGCGATCTGGCGCAGTCGCGACTCCTACGTACTTGTCCGCGGCACCATAATAAAAAAGCCAGCGCTTCGACTGGTGAACCAGTCCTTCTACGAATACAACGTTCGGAACCTGCCCGACTTTCTCCCATTCCGGCCCCGGCTTGAATACCGGCTCTTGAGCGCGGGCCAGCACCTTGGTTGGGTCTTGCTTGTCGAACAGAACCCAGCCCGTCGAGTACAGGAGATTGTCGTCAGCGCCGTTGTATATCAGAAAAATGCCTTGCGAGGTTATGACGGGCGGCGGTCCTGGCTCCACGACCCGGGAATCAAACGATCCCGGGCGGCTCGACAAAATGGGGCGGTCAAGCGCGTCTGTCCAATGAATCAGATCTTCGGAATAGGCGACTCCCATCTGACTGGACTGACCGCGCACGTCGCCAAGGTAATACATCCAATATTTGCCGCCGATCTTCTTGGGCACGATCGCGCCTGACTTGGTCCATCCCACGTTCCACTTGCCTTTGTACGCCGGCATGATGATGCCCTGTCGCTTCCAGTGCACAGTGTCATCCGAGGTTGCGAGGCAGAGCTGCGCGTCTTTTTTGCCAGGACCGATGCCATCAACGTTGTTGTATCCGGTGTAGGTTAAGTAGTATTTGCTCCCGATTTTCACCAGCCTGGGATCCTCAACGCCTCCCCCTTTTTCATACGGCGCCTCTGGATTCATAACCGGCTCCGCCCGGCGCAGGAAACGAGTGCCATCCTCACTTGTAGCGTAACCGAGCGACGATGTGCCTTTGTGGTCTTGCGCCCGGTAGAGCATCACGAAGTGCCTATCTTTTTTTGTTTTTATGACGGCGGGATTGAAGGTGCCTGCCGATTCGAAACCATCTCCCCGCGGAGCCATGATCGGATCAGTAGAAAGCCGCGTCCAGTCCCCGAATGGCGGGGCAATTTGAGCGGTCGCAGCGCTCGCCGCAGCCACGACCGCGAGAAACGAGATTGCGCAAGCCCGAGCAACGCGGCGCATGAGATTCGGAGCCTTTGGCATATTAGAAATTCACTCTCGCTAAAACTTTTAGGATAAATGCAGGGCTACGCCAGACCACTCTGGCGGGCAAGCTTGAGCGCTTCGATTGCAGCACCGCGGGCTCCGGCAGTGTCTCCGTTGGGCATGACATAGATTGGGATACTCGCCTGCTCCTCGCGCTGGGGCGGCATGCCGGCGTGAATCTGGTCAATGAACCAGGACTGAAATTCTTTGCTGGTCTCGAGAGCGCCCCCGCCAACGATCAACGCATCAGGATCAAAGGTATTCACCATCTCGTCGAAGAAAAGCCCAAGCGCATGGGCCTGCACCCGGAAAATCTCCCGGCAAAGTTCATCGCCATTTTCCGCCAGACCCCGAACCAGTTTAGCCGCCTGATGCAGGTTTCCTGCACTCGCAAGCTGATGGCCGGGAAATCGTGGCAGAAAAAACGGCAGCAGAGATTTTTCGATCGCGGTGAGAGAACACAACGACTCCAGATCTCCGGTGCGTCCGCAGTTGCAGTCAGGCTCCAACCCCTCGATTCCAGCAATGCTCTGGTATGGAATCAGGACGTGGCCCAGTTCTCCGCCAAATCCCATTTTGCCCTTGACCACATTGCTATCGATGATGACGCCGCCGCCCAAGCCGGTCCCAATCACAACAGAGATCGAGGTTTCCCTGGTGCTGGCGCCAAAGATGGTGAAGTGTCCCCAGAGCGCACCGGCATTCCCGTCGTTCAAATAAGTCACGGGTTTGCCGAGCCGCTTGGCCAGACCTTCACGGATATCGAATCCCGCCCAGTCGGGATGCACAAAGTTCGTGGAACCGCGCACGCTCAGCACGCCTGCCGCACTCGCCGGGCCGGGGGTATCCAGTCCGATGACTACGACGTCCGACGGGCGAACGCCAGCCCGTTCAACGGCAATCTTGAGACCGTCCTCGATCTGGCTCAGGCAAACATCCGGCCCCTGCCTGGACAGCGCTGGATGCTCGCACAAACCTTCAATGAGAAACTGCTCTTCCCGGTTCACCAAGGTGTAGTTGATGGCATTTCCACCAAGATCAACTCCGGCCACTACTTCCACAGTCGCCCTCCTTGCGGTCTTGATGCGAGAACGCACTAGCTTAGCAGGAGTCGGGGACGCCGTCGCGAGGATCGAGGATGGAAGAATCGAAACCAGTTGCCATCCTGACAACTGGAGGAAATGAAACGGTGCGCCACGTGACCCGATTTCACCTTACCCAAAATCCTGGGATGGTGCGGCTTGGCGGCTTTGCGCTCAACGATGATGCAAGCACTGTTCCAAGGCGGTGAAAATCTCCGTCATCCATCATGATGAACCGGAATGGTTGCAAGCACCTCAGCGTGGCTGAGCAAGGGCTCAACAGCTCCGCCATGCCCTGGACCGGACCCGATTGAGTCAGGAACATTATTTCCACTAGCGATCCTGGGCACCTGGGTTTGGGAAGCCGGAGTAAGCCTCCAGTTACAGAAACGGTCTGAAGCTTGCCCGTGGTGCGACTGCCATCTTCGAACCGGATTGCGGTCGATGGCGTGCCAGGCAGCTTTATCCGGGCAGCGCGCCGCCTGGAATGCGGTTGGGGGAAATAGGTCATGGCGTACGGAAGTATGCAGCTCAGGCCGGAGGCTGGGAGAGATTACGGAAGAGGTTGCCCGGATTCGGATTAGAGCTGCCGAAATTCGGCACAAGTACAGGGGGTAACATTCGGCAAATCCACCGCCCCGCTTAAGATTCATGGATCCATTTCCCGCCCACCATGGTGCGCTCGACCGGAATGGAGGCGAGTGAGCCAGCGTTCTCGCGAAATGGATCCCTCCCCAGCACAACCACGTCGGCTAACTTTCCCGGCTCGATCGATCCTTTGATGTTTTCTTCAAACGACGCGTGGGCTCCATTGATGGTTCCGCAGCGGATGGCCTCCTCCAGGCTGATGCGCTGGTTCGGTCCCCAAACATTGCCTTTTGGGTCGGTGCGAGTGAGCTGGGACTGCATCCACATCATGGGATCGAAGGGGCTGGCGGTGTAGTCCGACGAATCGGTGGGCCGAAGGCCTGCGTCGAGGAAGCTGCGCATCGCGAACATGTGCGTCGTGCGTTTCGAGCCATAAAAGCGCATTTTTTCGCCGTGGTAATAGACGTAACCGGAGAAAGGCACGGGAATAACATTCAGCGCTTTCATGCGCTGCACCAGGGAATCGTTGATCAAAGTGCAATGCTCGATGCGATAGCGGGGGTCGCTCCTCGGCATCTCCCGCTGAATGCGCTCGTAGACATTCAGTATGCGGTCAATCGCCACATCCCCATTGGCATGGGTGGCGAGCTGCCAGCCGGCCGCATGGGCCTTACGAGCATTCTCGTAGAGTTGCTCTTCCGAGCTGAGGAAAAGTCCGTAATAGTCCGGCCGCCCTATATAAGGTTGCGAGAGTCGCGCTGTCCGCTCGGAAATCGATCCGTCGGCATACTGCTTTATGCCTCCCACGCGCACCCACTCGTCCCCCAGACCGGTGTAAACTCCTGCCGCCATCATGCGGTCCAGGCACCTGACCGACATCACACAGTAAACGCGCATCGACAATTCGCCCGCTGTGCGCGCCTCCTGGTAGGCTTGCAGGTCTTCGGGCTCGGCGTCGGCGTCGCCTACGGAAGTGATTCCCTTACTGGTCATCATTTTTGTGATGAGCTTGACCGCCTCGCGACCGTCCTGCGGGCTGCTCTGAGTCGGAATAACTTTGTTGACGACCTCGACGGCTCTATCGGCAATGCGGCCGGTGAGACCTCCCGATGGATCATGTTCAAACAGACCGCTATCGGGATCGGGAGTCCTTTCGTTCACGCCTGCAGCTTTCAGGGCCAGCGAATTCGCAAACGCTATATGACCTCCGCGGTGATAAACAATGACTGGATGACCCGGCGCTGCGTCGTCCAATTCCTGGCGCGTAATGGGATGCTCGGTCTTGCTGTCGTCATAGAGGAAGCCAAGCACCCACTCTCCCGACGCGGTTTTGTCAGCACGCTTGCGCAATACCGCCACAACTTCGCCGATCGAGGGCAGACCGCAAGCCACCATCTTCAGATGCTCCCGGCCCGCCACGACCGGATGAGCATGCGCATCGATGAAACCGGGCAGCACGGTCTTCCCAGCGAGATCGAGCTTGCGGGAGCGACCGGCGGCGAGTCGCAGAATTTCCTCATTGGATCCCACTGCGGTAAACCAACCGCCGCTGATCGCCACCGCTTGCGCGCGCGGCTGCTTGTCATCGACCGTCCAGAAGCTGCCGTTGTACAACACCATGTCGGGCTCTTGTGCCCGCAGAAAGGGCAGCAGTGCCAGGCCGCTGAATCCATAAAGCAAGTCCCGCCGGGAAAAATTGGACATGACGCCCGCTTCCAGTTTTAAGGGTCGAGTGAGAAGCAAGGAACTCTACATAGTTTTGGGCGAGTACGTCAATTTGGGCATAGTTGCTGCCGCGCTTATCGTATAGCCTGAATTTGCGGAGGCCGCGCCGCGGCCTTCTGAGAAACATGCCTGTCGAAATGATGTGCGCCGCCACTCCGGTAATGACTCGCGAGGACGAACTTTGCCTGCTGCTCGCCCGCGGGCACTGTACACCGGAAGTGCAGAGCCGCAGTCTGGAGCTCCTGGCGACGCCACTTCAGTGGCCGCTGATTCTGGAGCGTGCGCAAGGCCACCAGGTCTATCCGTTCTTGTATCGCAACCTGCGCGACCTTGATTTTCCCGGCGTTCCTGAACGGGTTCATTCCGATCTCAAAGGCGCTTACCTGGCCAATGCGGTGCGCAACCACCGCGTGCTGAAACCAGAAATTCTCCCACTCCCTGCCAGCGCACGTAGCTGGAATGGTCGGCCAAGCGGCTGAATTTGTACAAGGAGCCCGAGTCATCGGAGGAAGACAACTGCCGCTTAGCGTTGAAGAAAAAGGAGGCAGGAGCGGTCCTCAGACTAATCTGAGCCAGCTCTCCGAACCCGTCCACAGGCAGCGCCATCTGGATATCACTGTGCAGAGTTACACCATAAACACAATACTGGTAGGCGGACACGGGTATCGCGTCCGCTTGCAAAACGCTGGTTTGGGTCTTAAGCATGGGCGAACAGAAGGGCCAAAGGCTGATTCCTGTGTGAAAACATTATAGCCGCAAGATGGCTGTACCCTTCCCCGAGTTGCCGCACCCGCCGGCACTTTGGGCCATACCGGGTCAGCCCGGGTGCCGCTTTTGATCAACGAAGTTATCAACCCTACTTCGCTTCCCGTTTTAGTCTTTCAATTTGTTGCAGGTGATTGGCCCCGTGGGTTGCCATCCTCTCAACCAGTTCGGCCACCGAAAAGTTTTTCTGCGTTTCCGGATGAAAGGCCGATTTTTCCAGGTCCCCCGGTTTGAGCCGCTGCAACAACCGCAGGTTGGCATGGCGGTTCAGTCCGTAGAGTGCAATCATCTCGGCGGGCAGAGTATCCATACAACCGAGATTTTGTGCCCAGTCATTCTGATCCATAGGCGCGATCACCGGCTTCTTGTCGGCGAGCATCTGGCGAAGGCGGTAGGCATAGACGATCTCCACATCGGCCAGATGACCGAGTATTTCGAGAATGCACCATTTGTCCGGAGCAGGCTTGTAACGCAACACCCTTTCCGGCAGCCCAGACACTGCCGCCGCCACCTGCTTGGGGCTTTTTTCCGCCGCATCAAGATGCTTCTTGAGGTCAGTTTCGGTCATGGGAGCTCCTCTAAACACTCTAAAATTTGCTAATCGAGTAATCTAGTAATTGAGCATTGAAAATCATTTGCCATTCATCCAAAACTTTACACAATTGCCAGATTACGCAATTACACAATTGCCTTTTCCATCCACTCAGCTACCTGCACATTCCAGACCAGCTCTTTCCGCATGGCATCACGAAGCTGGGACGATGCTGCCGGCTCGCCGTGCACCAGATACGTGACTCCGGGCTGGTTGGTGAAGGTGTGCAGCCATTGCAGCAGCTCCGGCGTATCGGCGTGATCGCTGAATTGTTCGAAGGTCGCGGTCTGGGCCCGGATCGGCACCGTTTCTCCAAAAATACGCACTTCAGGCGCGCCGCTCTTTATGATGAATCCGCGCGTTCCCGGCGCCTGGAATCCTATAAAAATTACGGTATTCCTGGGATCAGGCAGGCGCTGCATCAGGTGATGGAGTACGCGTCCGCCGGTCGCCATTCCGCTGGACGAGACAATGATTGAAGGAAAATTTGTCTGGTTGATCTTCTTCGAGTCATCCGCCGTCAGGGCAAACGCAAATCCAGGCCACTGCAGCGGCGAGCCGTATTTACGGATCAAATGGCAGGTCTCATCACTGCACTCCTCGGAATGCTTCAGAAAAACTTCCACCGCCTTGATGGCCATGGGACTGTCGCAGTAGACGGGGATGCGAGGAAGTTGTCCGGACTCCATCAGCTCCTTGAGGATAAAAAGAAATTTCTGCGTGCGTTCGACAGCAAAGGCGGGGACAATCACGCTGCCTCCACGCTGCACGGTCTCACGGATGATCTCGGCTAGCCTGGGCCGGGGATCGTCGGTCGGGTGCTGGCGGTTGCCGTAAGTTGATTCCATCACCAGAATGTCGGCCGCTTCGCCTTCCGGGGGCCCGGAACGCACCACTTTGCCGGGTGCGTCGTTATTGGCCCGCACCCGGCCAATGTCTCCGGTAAACAGCAGCCGCCTGGCCTGGCCATTCAGGTTAAGTGTGAGCTCCACCATGGAAGATCCCAGGATGTGGGCCGCGGGCACAAAACGAAAGGAAACTTCGGGCGAGAGCTGCCGGGCCTCATTAAATTGTACCGGGCTGAAATACTGCAGACTCGCCTCTGCCTCAGCCAGGTTGTACAGCGGCAATGCGGGATGATGTTTTGACTTGTTGTGGCGGTTGTAGAAATTTGCGTCTTCTTCCTGAAGATGTCCGGAGTCAGGCAGGACAATCGCGCACAGATCGATGGTGGACGGCGTGGCAAAAATAGGACCGCGGAAGCCTTCTCTTACCAGGCGTGGAATCCAGCCACAATGATCAAGGTGAGCGTGAGTCAGAATGACAGCGTCGATGGCGACAGCAGGAACCGGAGTCGGTTGCCAGTTGCGCTCCCGCCATTCTTTGGGACCTTGGAACATGCCGCAATCAATGAGGATCTGAAATCCACCTTTGCCGCTGGGATCCGAACTGGTGTTGACCAGGTGCTTTGATCCGGTGACCGTGCCCGCCGCCCCCAGAAATTGGATGTATGCCAAACTTCGCCTCCGCAGAAAACTATTGCCGACTGGTGAGTGCAGATTTCAGATTTCAGATTTCAGATTTCAGATTTAAACATCACATTGAGGGTCCTAATCGCATTCATCACTCTGTGATCTGAAATCTTAAATCTACAATCTGAAATCTGTCTGTCCCCTCAATTGCCTTTCCCCGGCATCTCGATCTTGTACACGTTGTTGCCCGTATCGCTCTCCGGCACGCTGCCGTCATTCAAGACAACTTCCTGCGGCGTCGACGCGGCTTCCATGCGGAGGGTTGCTGTCGACTTGCCATGCACGACCAGCCGCTGGGTGATCTGGCCCTGCTCCATCTTAAGAACGACTGGGACCTCAGCCCCGGCATCTCCCCGATTCTCCACCACCACCGTTACCACATAATTATTCTCCAGCATTTGCCGGGAATACACCGATGCGAAACGGAAATCCGGCAAACCGCGGCCACGATAGACCCAGTCATCAAAGAACCAATTCAGATCGCGAGTGGTCTGGGCTGCGATCAGACCTTGCATGTAGGTAGGCGTGGTGTCGGCATCAGGACGGTATCCCGCCAGCGCTTTCTTGAGCGCGCCTTCGCCGACCAGGTCGCGCAGCATCCACCAAACATACATGGCCTTGCTGCGGTAGAACTCTTCGACACGGGTGTTGACCAGCGCGTTGGCAGCGCCGGCATTTTGGCCACGCGGTTCCGCCAATGCTTTCTCCGCTTCTGCCACGGCCGCGCGACGCAATCCCATAAAATCCAGGGCGGTCTGGCGCCCGCTCACTCGCTCCCGATAAACCGTCTGGGCAAAATGCGCCAATCCTTCGTATATCCAGGGATGCGGAGAAAAGAAAACAGCATGAGTGAGTTGGTGAACCGCGGTAAGCTGGGCCAGCTTGGAATCACTGTTAAGCGGAGTGAGCAGCATGCTTCCAGTTTCATAGGGAGCGGCGGCGGGATCGCTCAACTCCACTACCTCCGCCTTGACTTCGGCTGGTCCCTTCGAAGTACCGAACCACTCGGTCACCAGGGGCGCCACCAACTGGGCTGCGAGCGCATACGTCTGTGCCGCCGGCTTATGATCCGGCAGGTAGGATATCTTCACAGCAGGCTGATCCAGTTCGTCATAAGGGCCGATCACAAAGAGCGGCACGGTCTCGCCAAGAGACTGGAACGCGCATTCGTTCACGCTCAAATATGCTGCCCCCGCCTGCTGATAAGATCGTAACCCTCCGGCCTCACCGTTACACAGCAGGGTTGGTGGCGCGCCTTCTCCCGACTGGCTCAACTTGATTTTCAGCTGCGCCTGCAACTCCCGCGCTTTCCATCTGGCCAGCGTTTCAAACACGCTGTTCCCTTCCGAGAGATTCGCCGACTCTGTCGCCACCGGATACCAGGCCACATATCCGACGCCGCGCACCGCGGTATAGGATTTCCCGATCTCGTCCCAGTCACTGTGCCGGGCCACTTCGGCGGGGACACCGATTCGCGTCAAGCGGGTCGCGTCAGGCTGAATGACGCCTTCGTATCCGATTTCGAGTTCCACCAAGCCTTTGGCGGCGACTTCCCTGGGCAGAGTTACCAACGCCTCCGAAAGAGCGCCGGTATGATCGATGTCCGAGGTATAAGGCTGGGAGACGAATTGTACCGGCTTGGCATCGAGTCGGATCGACCTCCAATCGAGGCTGGACGAAATCTGTAGTGACAGGTTTTTCTGCGGCGATGCGGAATCGTTCCGTAAAGTGATCTTGCCCCGCACCGCCAGCCTCTGCTGCTCCGGTTCAACCCGAACATTCAGGTTGTAGCTGGTGAAAGTGAAGGCTTCGCGATCGATGGCGCGAGCCTGAACCAGCAAAGCACAGAGGACACCCAGGACGCGGAGGAACTTCATTTTGCATCCGTCGCTTTGTTTGTATCCATCGCTTTTCTTGTATCCGGCGCTTTGTTTCGGCGCTGCCGCACGATTTCATACAACATGACTCCCGCGGTCACAGATACATTCAGCGACGGCACTTTCCCCAGCATAGGAATGGAAACCAGAAAATCGCACTTCTTGGCTACCAGATCGTGGACGCCTTTGCCTTCCGAACCCAGCACGATAGCGCAATCCATGTTGTAGTCGAGCGCGTCGTAATTTTGCTTACCGCGCTCATCCAGTCCAACGATCCATAGGTTCTTCTCTTTCAACTCTTCCAAAGTACGAGCGATGTTGGTCACTTTGGCGATGGGAAGATGCTCGCTGGCGCCGGCCGACGCCTTGGTCACGGTCGCGGTCACTCCTGCGGCACGGCGCTCGGGGATTACCACTCCGTCGGCACCCGACGCATCGGCGGTGCGGAGGATGGCGCCGAGATTGTGCGGGTCTTCAATTCCATCCAGCACAACAATGAGCGAATACTGCCCGCGCTTGGCAGCGACCACGTCATCGAGATCGTTATATTGTCTGGCCGAAGTCACCGCCACCACGCCCTGGTGCGCGTTGTTCCCGGCCATGCGGTCAAGTTCCGGGCGCGACAGAAAGCGCACAGCCACGCCGTTCCGGCGGCATTCTTCCACCACCCGTTGCAATCGCAGGTCGTGACGCTCCTTCAGCACGCCAACCCATTCGAACGATCGCCCCCGCGCCTTCAGCGCTTCCGCGACGGCATTGATCCCGTAAATGTAATTCATCGAGCCGTCAGTTTACCGCCTGGAAAGGCATGCGCGCGAGGCGGATGCGAGATGTTCTCGCGGCCGTGATGTTAGCGACTGAATGTTCTTAGCGGCCTTCGCGGAATTCTTTGCGCCCTTTGCGATTAAAAGCTCTTGAAACTGTTGCCCTGGCCCTTCCCAGGTAGCACTTTGAACCCGCCCTCGCTATACTTGGGTTGCGCCCCGCCAGGAGAAAGAATGTCTCTGTCCGCCGTCATCGTGGACGATGAACAGCTTGCCCGCGACGAACTTGCCTTCCTCCTCAAAGACGTTGGCGATGTGGATGTTGTCGCCCAGGGCAAGAACGGGGTTGAAGGCGTCAACCTTATCCGCGAACACAATCCCGACCTGGTCTTTCTAGACGTGCAGATGCCCGGCCTCGATGGTTTTGGCGTCATCAAAAAACTTCTCGACAAGAAAGTCACTCTGCCCAAGATCGTCTTCGCCACCGCCTTTGACCAGTACGCGGTCAAAGCGTTCGAGGTAAACGCGGTCGACTATCTGTTGAAGCCTTTCGACAAGAAGCGCGTGGCGCAATCGGTCCAGAAGGTGCGCGATAAGCTGGAATCCGGCAGCGCTTCATCGGACAAACTGGAAACCCTGGTGCGGATGCTGGAGTCGCAAAAGCCGCAAGCGTCCAAACTTTTAATCAAGGCTGGTGGCCGGCTGTTCCTGGTCAATCAGAAAGACATTGGTTTCGCGTCGATCGAGGAAGGCGTCATAACTGTCGTGACCGGGGGTCCCAACGGCATGGAGGGTCAGTCGAACTGCCGTACCTTGGAAGAACTTCTGGAGAGTCTCGATCCGAATCTTTTCTGGCGTGCCCACCGCTCCTACCTGGTGAATATCAACCGTATTAAGGAAGTTGTCCCCTGGTTCAAGAGCTCCTACCAATTACGCATGGATGACAAGAAACAGACAGAAATCCCGGTAAGCCGGGCGCAGACCAAGCGCCTGCGCGAGTTGTTCGGATTGTGAGAGTTAGCGTGCCCGGGGCGACTCGCCCGCGGGCTGCGACTTCTTTCGCAAGCGAGTCACCCCCGGCCACAACTACATCGCCTGCCCTTGAAGCCTCTCCCGGGGGAGGGGGAGGCGGCCGGCTGGAGGGACCGGCCGCCAGTTCTGGCTGCCGAGTTGCTATGCAGCCAGTGCTTCCAAGGCTGGCCGATTGCGGATCCCACTCGCGGCGGCCGCCCCATGAGAGCAACAGCCGCGCCAGCTTGCCGGCCGAGGAACGAGCCAGCACCAGCTCATGGATGTCGCGGTAGGCTGATTGAAATTCCCGGCTCAGAACCTGGGCGGAGTGCAATCCTAGTTCTCCATATTTGTCCAGGAGCCTCATCAGGGCTTCACGATCGATGAAGTTCACCTGGCAGGGGCCGACGGTTTCAGCGGTGAGTTCGTAAGGCGTCCCCGAAATCACAGCGCTCAGGCCTAGCGCTTCGCCGGGCGTGGCCATCTTGAGAATGAGCACTTTGCCATCGCGGGAGGTGGTTGAGAGTTTTACCTTGCCCGAGCACAGAACCAAGCCATCTGGCGCTCGACAAACAAAAGTTTGCAGGTCACACAATTTTCGATAATTTCCAAACCATTAGGGAGTATTCATGGTCGCTGCCGCCTTGCTAACGTCTAGTATCTCTAGTCCACTTTCCGGAATCGGCGTATCGGGATCGCTATTCGCGCGGTCCCAGTCCCGAACTTGCAGTTCAAGATTCGCGGTTTCTGCCAGTAGTGTCTCTGCAATCCGTGCCGTGGATTCTGACGCCTTCAAGTCACGGACCAGTTCCCATCCCGCGTCGACATCTTCCTGCTTGAGCCAAAGCCCGGCGCAGCCGAAAAGATAAAGCGGATCGAGCGTCGTTTCTGTCCGCTGGCTTCCGCTGCGTATTGTTTCCGCACCGATGTATGGGCGCAGCCGGATCTGAGTACGAACCGCGCCGGCTCGGACAGATCCACGGACTGGGTGTGGGTCGATTCGGTTGTGCAGGTTCCACTGCTGATCGTGCTATTTAAGTAGCATGGAGAGCCCTCGTCTCCGGCATTCGCCCTGTAGCAGCTAGCCGGGTAGTAGTGATCTCACATAATATTGCGGGTAAAGGACACCTTCTGGTAAGCGCCCCGCAGATGTCCGTCGCAGCCCGAGGTCCAAACATCGACCGCGCCGCTAAGCTATGACAAACACGCATTTTTGCTCTCATCGAATGAGAAGAATGCTGGGTTGGGCGGCGGAATCGACTGCCGGTGTTACGGCACGATGCCGATGGTTCGTCAGCCATGACCTCGGACCCAGGCCCAGCTGGTCAGATCGGGGTCAACTTCGAAGGCGACGGACAAGACTGTCGCCCCGACGGAGGTGTTCAGCTAGTGGTATTCTTCGCGGGAGATCCCCATTTTCAGGACTCTGGATTGAAGCGTAGTGCGTTTCATCCCCAGGCGCACCGCAGCGCCATGGGGTCCGGCAATCACTCCATTGGTCTCGCGCAGCACTCGAATAATATATTGGCGTTCCAGACTCTCGAGCGTGCCATCACTGTCCAGTCCTTCGCGGGTGCCGGCTAGTTCCGCCAAAGGCGCATTCAGAACTTTGCCTTCCGACAGAATCACCGATCGCTCCATCAGGTTTTCCAGCTCTCTTACATTACCCGGCCAGTCCCAGTTGACAAAGGCATTCATAGTGCTAGTGGGGATGGTCTCAATCTCCTTGTTCATCCGTCGAGAAAACTTCTGAACGAAGTGATGCACCAGCATCGGAATATCGGTTCGGCGCTCGGCCAGAGAGGGCATGCGGATGGGGAACACATTCAGCCGGTAATACAAGTCGCTGCGAAATTCTTTTTCAACCACAAGCTTGGCCAAGTCCCGGTTGGTGGCTGCGATCAGTCGAATGCTCACCTTGATCGTCCGTGTGCTACCGAGCCGTTCGAACTCCTGATCCTGCAGCACTCGCAGCAGCTTGGGCTGCAGCTCCAGGGGAATGTCCCCGACTTCATCCAGAAACAGGCTTCCCCTGTCTGCCAGTTCCAGCCGACCGATCTTTTGACTGATGGCGCCAGTGAAAGCGCCTTTTTCGTGACCGAAGAGTTCGCTCTCCAGCAATCCAGTAGGAATCGCGGCACAGTTCAATTTAACGAAGACCCGATCCTTCCTGACGCTCATGCGATGAATGGCGCGGGCAATCAACTCTTTCCCAGTGCCTGTGTCTCCCAAAATCAACACGGTGGCATCACTCAGAGCAACCGTTCTCGCCTGGGACAGGACGCGCTTCAACACCGTACTCTCTCCTACAATTTCTTCGAAGTTAAGTTCGGAGCGGATTTCCTCTTCGAGATAGAGTTTTTCGCTGGCCAGCTTGTGCGTGAGATCCGCGATTTCGCGGTAGGCCCGAGCATTGTCGAGCGCGACCGCCACCTGTCCGGCTACCTGCTGCAGAAAACCGATGTCTTGCGGCGCGAAAGCGTTGGCCTCTCGGGATGCCAGATTTAAGGTGCCGAGCTCGCCCTTGCGCGTGGTCAGCGGAATACAACACAGCGACTGGATACCCTGTTCCAGCATTTCACTCACGAAGCCGGATTGAATTCCCATCAGATCTTCGCATGTAAAAATTTTGGTTTCCCGTTCCATCAAGGCATGCCCGGCAGGAGTGTCTTTCACGGGAAGAGTAGTGTCGGTCCCCGCCAGCCCGATCGTGAGTGGAGAATCGAGCGGATAGAAGGACAAGGAGTGAGCGGATTCGTCGTAGACCGCAACGCTGGCGTAATCGTGGCGAATCATCCGGCGGATGAAAGCTGATATCGCCGGGAACAGTTTCTGCAGGTCGCGGTTTGTAACCAGTGTGTGGTTAACCTCTAGCAGCATGTTCAGCCGTTCTTTTTCCTGCTGCAAGGCGTCACGCGCCAGGGTATTTTCGACTGCCACCGCCACCAATTCCGCCACTCGCGCGAGAAGCCGGACGTCTCTTTCGCTGTAGGCATTGATTTCTGAGCTCCCGAGCCCCATCGCTCCTAATCGTTTTTGCGCGGTGCTCAAAGGCAACCAGCAATATGATCTCAATCCGTTCTCGCGCAGAATACCCAGGACCGCCGGGAAACGGGCTTCCGACGTCAGGTCAGGCATAATCAGCGGCTGCTGGTTTTGCCAGGCCCATCCGGCTGGAGACTCTTCCACCGGGACATCCAGTTGGGCAGGGATTCTCTCGTCCCCATGCCACAGATCCCTCATCGTATTTTTGCTGGGATCGTAGAGCGAGAAGTTGGCGACATCTGCTGCCGTCACTCGTCGCAAGCGGGCGGCCATCGCGACGAACAATTCTGGCAGACTCTGATGGCGCACCACAAGGTCCGCCATCTCCAGCAGTGCTTCATAGCGACGAAGCTCGGCGTCAGATTCGAAATGGCCAGAGGAACTCAATCAACGCGATCCTCATCTATTCAAGGAAGTGCACGCATTATAGCCAGGCCGGGTACAGAGCCCGCGTTTTATTTGGCTCTTGTTCGGTTTCTGGAACAGAGCAGGATCAGGGGCTAACGTTTCCCACTTTGGGAAATTTTAGGTTTTCAGAACAGTGCGAGAGACTACCGTGATCTTCAAAGCAAGGTGGAGAGGCGAGCTGCCTGGGTCTTTG
>CAVVLA010000005.1:0-184186 GCA_963748935.1 Terriglobia bacterium | reverse complement strand
GTCGGCGGCATCCTCTGGGGTGGCGGCGTGACCGTCGCCGGTTATTTCCTGGGCAACGTGCCGTTCATTCACCAGAACCTGGAAAAGATCGTTCTGGCCATCCTGTTCGTGTCGATGCTGCCGGCATTCATCGCCACCGGCCGGGCGTATCTGAAGCGCCGTCGCGCCGCCAAGGACGACGCGGACGAGCTGACCGTCGCCGACTAGTCTCCGCGTCGCGAGTGGTCGAGCATCATCCGCCTCGCGCTTAGTAGTCGTCGAGATCGACGCTGGCGCGAAGAAGTGCGAGTGAGTTGCTCGCTAGCGTCGATCTCGCTGCCCGAAGCCCCAATCGGAGCGTCGCGGTACGCGGACGAGCTGACCGTCGCCGACTAGCTACGACGGCCGGAACGTCATCGCCACGCCGTTCATGCAGTAACGCAGGCCGGTCGGCTGGGGGCCGTCGTCGAAGACGTGGCCGAGATGACCGCCACAGCGGTGGCAGAGCACCTCGGTGCGCGACATGCCGTCGCTGTTGTCGTGCCGCTCGAGCACGGCGTTCCATCGGTTTCCAGAAGCTCGGCCATCCGGTGCCGCTGTCGAACTTGGTGGTCGACGAGAACAGGGCCTGGCCGCAACCTGCGCAAGCGAAGGTGCCGGCGCGGTGTTCGTCGTTGAGTGGGCTGCTGTACGGCGTCTCGGTGCCCGCGGTGCGAAGCACGTCGTACTGCTGCGAGGTCAGCAGCTTGCGCCACTCCTCGTCGGTATGGTTGACCTCGAACGTTTTCAGCGGAGCGCTCGGAGCGCCGGCCGCGTTGAAGGCACTCAAGGCGCCGGCGCCGGCGAGCACTCCGCAGAGCCCGACGCCGAGCAGCACGCGCCGACGGGTCAGAACCGAGCGCGATGGTGTGGAAGCAGTCATGCTTCCAACATACGACTCGTCCTCAGACGGCGACCTTGAAATCGCAGCCGGTCTTGGCGCGCACTTCGTCGAGCGTGACGCCGGGATGCAGCTCGGTCAGCACCAGGCCGTGTGCCGGCGCGACCTCGAACACGCACAGGTCGGTGATGATCATGTTGACCACGCCCTTGCCGGTGATCGGCAGCGTGCAGTGCTTGAGGATCTTCGGGCTGCCGTCCTTGGCGGTGTGCTCCATCAGCACGATCACGCGCTTGACGCCCGACACCAGGTCCATCGCGCCGCCCGGGCCCTTGACCATCTTGCCCGGGCACCATCCAGTTGGCGAGGTCGCCGTTCTCGGCGACCTCGAGCGCGCCGAGGATCGACAGGTCGATGTGGCCGCCGCGGATCATCGCGAACGAGTCGGCGCTGGAGAAGAAGCTCGAGCCGGGCAAGCGTGGTGATGGTCTGCTTGCCGGCGTTGATGAGATCCGGGTCGACCTGCGTCCTCGGCCGGGAACGGCGCCGATGCCGAGCAGGCCGTTCTCCGACTGCAGCGTGACGTTGATGTCTGTCGGGAATGAAGTTGGCCACCAGCGTCGGAATGCCGATGCCGAGATTCACGTAGTAGCCGTCGCGCAGCTCCTGCGCGGCGCGCCTGCGCCATCAGCTCGCGGATCGGCGAATCCTTCTTCGACGCGGCGCCGCCGCTGACGGTGCGGAACTCGATGCGCTTCTCGTAGCTCGCGCCCTGGATGATGCGGTCGACGTAGATGCCCGGCGTGTGGACCTGGTCGGGATCGAGCTCGCCGACCTCGACCAGCTCCTCGACCTCGGCGACCGTCACCTTGCCGCAGGTCGCGATCATCGGATTGAAGTTGCGCGACGTCTTGCGGTAGACGAGGTTGCCCGACTTGTCGCCCTTCCACGCCTTGACGATCGAGAGGTCGGCGTGGATCGCCTTCTTCGAGCACGTACTCCGTGCCGTCGAAGGCCCGCGTGTCCTTGCCTTCGGCGAGCTTGGTGCCGAACGCCGGTGCGCGTGTAGAAGCCCGGGATGCCGGCGCCGCCGGCGCGCAGCTTCTCGGCCAGCGTGCCCTGCGGCGTCAGCTGCAGCTCCAGCTCGCCGGCCAGCACCTGGCGCTCGAACTCCTTGTTCTCGCCGACGTAGGAGGCGATCACCTTCTTCACCTGCCGCGACTTGAGCAGCAGCCCCATGCCGAAATCGTCGACGCCGGCATTGTTGCCGACGATCGTCAGGCCCTTGACGCCGCTGTCGACCAGCGCCTGGATCAGGTTCTCCGGGATGCCGCACAGGCCGAAGCCGCCGGCGGCGATCGTCATGCCGTCCTTCAGCAGGCCGTGCAGCGCCGACGCGGCATCGGGGTAGACTTTACTCATTGCTCGTCCCCTCGTTGACGGTCACGGCGTATGCGGCCTCCATCAGCATCCAACCGGACAGCTGCACCGACAGGTCGCGCTCGGGGATCTCCGAGCCGGTGACCGCGCCGTCGACGAACTGCGCCTGCTGCCCGCCGGCCGTCGGGCAACTCGGCGGTCGCGATCCCAGAACGGCCCGAACAGCGGCAGGCCGTCGACGGTCTGCCGGTTGTCCCAGGCCGACTGCGCCGACGTGAGCACGATCTCGCGCGGCGGTCTCGCGGGCCTCGGCGTCGTCGGCGAGTCGCCGGGCAGCGTGGTGGCCGACCAGCGCCAGGTAGCGCGCGGTGACGCCGGCGAACAGGCCGCCGTCGCCGCCGCCGGCGCCGTGCAGCACCCCGTCGGGCGCCATGTGCTCGTCGACCGCGGCGACCAGGCGATGCACCCGCGGCGCGTGCCGGTCGTCCTGGGTGCGGGCGGCCAGTTCGGTCTCCAGCCCCAGCACCACGCCCTGGCAGTAGGTGTACTCGGCGCGCACCAGCGAACCCGCCTTGATGCCGTCGAACACCAGGTGCGTCTCGGGGTCGATCAGCGTCTCGTCGATCCAGTCGGCCATCTGCTGGGCGCGGCGCAGCCGGTCGCCGTAGCGGGCCAGGAAGATTCCGGCCGGGCCGTTGGCCGGGGCGTTGAAGAACTGGTCCTGCTTGCGCCACGGGATGCCGCCGCCGTCCTCGGGCACCCACGCGTTGACGAATTGGTCGGTCAGCTTGTTCAGCGCCGCTCGCGGCTCGACGTCGGCGATCCGCGACGCCCGCTCCAGCGCCAGCGCCAGCCACGCCATGTCGTCGTAGTAGCTGTTGATCCAGGATCCGTTGTTGCGCAGTCGATGCGAGCGGATCTGCCGCTCGATCTTGATGCGCCGTTCGGGCTGCGGGTCGCGCACCTCGCGCGTCGACCAGGCAGTCCAGCAGATGCGCCTGCCACCAGTAATGCCAGGTGCCGAACCAGCGGTCGCGACGGACCGGCGGCCAGGCCACCACGCCCAGCTGGGTGCCGGGCAGCGCCCACAGCCGCTTCAGATGCCGGCCGGCGACAGCGGCTTCCGCGCTGACCGCCCGGTTGACCCATACCTGATCCATGTCTGCAGATCCTGCCCTACCAGGCCGGCGAGCAAGCGGGCATCCTTCCGGGAACTTTCAGTCCCGGAATTCAAGCTCCCGAAAGGATGCCCGCTGAGGGTGCGAGTCGGAAGAACAGCAACCCAGCACGCCGCCCGTATCACCTGAGCAGCGCGGTCACGCTTGCACGAACGTCAAAGGCGTTCCATCGCGCGCGCCATGCAGGCGTTCTCTAGAAAGGCGTAGTGCTTCGGGTAGTCGCGGCGCACCGGACGGCTTTGTTGCGGCGACGGAGCAAGCGAGCGCTGCACGGCGGCAAGCAGGACGTGGGTCGCTTCGAACCACCGACGCCGGGTCGCCGGTCGCGCCCGCAGCGCAATCGCCGTGCCAAGCGCAACTTCCTGCTCGGTGATCAGCACCGGTGCCGGCAAGACCAATCGCTCTGCGGCCTCGTCAGGGGGGATGACTGCAAGGGTTTGGGTAAGCATTTCAATCCTCCGTCGGTGAGATCCGTTACTGGAATCGTTGATCGCGGTGGCTTGATCGATGTCAGTGGCGCACTACTGATATTTCGCAGCGTTGCGGCGTGATATCACCGAGGGGCGATCAGTAGTTGTGGCCATGACCCAGGAGGCGGCGATGGACAGCAGCCAAATGCAGGCGCTGGTCGACAGCCACATGACGGCCGAAAATCACGGCGACATCGACGGGGCAGTGGCTGTGTACACCGACGACATCGAGCATGACGTCGTCGGATTCCCCGATAGCCCCGCTCACGGCAAGGACGCGGCGCGCAATTTCTACGCCTACCTCACCGCGAACTTCCGCAGCGAGAGCTGGGACGTGCTGCGTCAGTATTTCGCCGACGACGCCATGATCCTCGAGCAGCTCATGACCGGCACGGTCATCGGATCATTGCTTGGGCTGCCGGGTAATGACCGACGTATCAGTTTCCGAATGATGCACCTGTTCGAATTCCGCAACGGCCTGATCAGCCGGGAGAACATCTGGCTGGATACGGCGGCGGTAGTCGATCAGCTGAGCTGATGCGTGCCGTCGTGTTATTTCCGGCGCTGAGGCAACAGCGCCGCGAGCTCGTCGCGGTTGAGCGTCCCGGTTTTGGCCATCGCTTTGTAGATGTGGCTTTCGACGGTCCGCACCGACAATGTCAGCCGTATCGCGATATCCCGGTTGGACAGCCCTTGCCCGATGAGCATGACGATTTCTCGTTCGCGGTCGGTCAGGGGCAATCGTTCGACCGCCTTGCGCAGAATGGGCGTGCGGGCACCGCCACATTGCTTGGCCAACGCTTCGGCCCTGGCCGAGCATCCCAACGCTGACCCGCGTAAGTCCTTGTGCCGGTATGCGATAGCTGCGTGCGCCGCCGCATCGAGAGCAGCGATCACATCACCCATATCTTCGAATTCAGCTGACGCCGAGGTTAATTCGGCACCATCGTCGGCATGCAATGCTTCAGCAAAACGGGCGGCAACGCCGGCGCGGGGCCCTTCGACGATCGTTGCAAGCTCTCGCAACCGAGGCCCGTAGGAATGCTCCCCGAACTGCGTAGCGGTCTGTAAGCACATCACTTCAGGAGCGAATTGACCATTGGCCCTGGCTGTTTCGGCGGCAGCAAGCGAGATCGCGATTGCTTCACTGACGGCGCCCTGCCCGGCTACCACCCATGCCTTGGCAATCGCGTGCTCGTAGTCCAGGTATCGCCAGCTGGGATGGCGCAGCTTTTCGAGTGCGTCGAGCCGGGCCGCGGCCTCGTCCGTCGAGCCGCACATTGCGAGCGCTGTCGTCAGCGGAATCTGGCACCGATAGCGCCACCCGGTGGCGTCGGTGGACGCATTTACGGTTTCGACGGTTTGGGTCAGCTGCGAAATCGCGACGTCGAGTCGCCCGGAACCAAGGGCCGTTCTGCCCATTGCGAGAGTGCCGACTTGGAAAGACTGAAATGCCTGGAACTCAAGTTGACGTTGTTTTATGGTCTGCGCCGGTGCATCGGCATCGACTATGTGACCGGCCAAAAGTAGGGCGCCGATGTGAGCGTCGGTGATGATGACGAACGAGCGTATTGGAACGGGGTAACCGGCCTTTGCCGCTGCCGCGGCTTCGCCGGCGCGGCCCGCTTCGCCGAACGCAAGGGCAAGGGCCCAGGCGGTAACCCGCTGGGCGACGAGGTCGGGCAGCTCCTGCCAGGTGAACTTGCCGGACGACTCGATGGCTGCCTCCGGCTTGCCCATCGCCGCCCAGTACACCGCCAGAAATGCGTCGATACAGCTGCGAGCCTGTGGACCTGCGTCGCGAGACGCATCATCGATCAGTTCCTTCGCCCCTACCGGGTCGGCCAGAGTGAACAGCCGATTGGTGGCGCGCAGGAAGGCCATCCGGCCGAACAATGCATCGGCCAACTCGTCTGCCTGGATGCCGGCGAGCACCGCGTCGGCTTCCTGGCCGCGGCCCGTACACGACAAAGCGTAGGCGCGAATGAGCTTCGCGTTCGCGGCCCCTCCTGCAAGGGTTGCCGCCCCGGCGAGCCGATCAGCAAGCGGGAATTCCCATAACCAGACCGCGCCGCTGGCCGCCCTGACCAGCAGGTCTGGGTCCGGCTCGAGGTCCGAGTCGAGGCTGAGAGTCGCGCGCCGGACCACGACCCGCATGTCATCACGATCATCCGACGCGGCAAGTTCGGCGGCGACCATGCCGCGTAGCCGTCGTAACCTGATGGCGGCGGCCCTATTTCGCCGGACCTCCCCGTATAGCGGGTGCGCCAACCTTGCCTCTACCCGATCGCCTTGTTGATCAAGAGCGATGAGACCGCGGATGTCGGCCTGCTCGACCGCGGCCGGATCGGTTATTCGGGTGAGCGCCCCGAGTTCGATGGGTTCGCCGACGGCGAGGGCATCGATCACGTCGCTGACCGAGCTGGGCAGGCCTCCGATCCGTCCCTCGATCAGTTCGATCAGGCTGGGCGGTAGGACCGGATCACCGAGCCAGCACCAAGAGTCGTCCTGCAGGGCAAGGCGTTCATGGGAGACCTCCTGCTCGACGATGTTTCGCAGATACAAGGCATTGCCGCGGGTCAATGTCCATAATCGCTCTGCGGCTTGCGGATCCACCGGGCCACCCAACGTCGCGGAGATGAGCGCGGTTGTTTCGGCTTCGGACAACGGTTGCAGATCGAGGCGGTCAAGTTGTCCGCCGGCCCACAACTCCCGTACCCCGGCAGGAATCGACTCGCCTTCGCGGATGGTGAGCACGACCTTGGCGGCGCGGCGCTGAATGATCTGATGCACAACGAATGTCGACAAATCATCGAGTAGGGCCACATCGTCGACACCCAGCACGACTGTCTTGCCCGGCGACGAGGAGGTCAGCGCGGCGATTGCGCTGCGGATCAATTCGAGGTTGTCGTCACCGGTGGGCTCTGCCCATGAGGACAGCGCTCCCAACGGAATCGACCGCGCCGAGGACGTGCCCACCATCCATCGGACTTCACACCCCTGCGACCCGGCAGATCTGAGCGCTTCACGCGCGATCCGGCTCTTCCCCACACCGGCAGGCCCGCAAACCACGATCCCGGCCGAGTCCGAGTCGAAAATTGCAGCTTCGATGAGCCGCTGTTCCTTCGAACGGCCGGTCAACGGCCACGCCAACCGCACCCATACAGCCTAGAAGCGGTACCCGGCCGGTGCGACGAAAGATCAGTATTCGTCTACTGACGAGTCTTGGCGGCACCGGAGCAACGATTGCGTCGCGGCCAGCAACCGCAAACGTCCAGCTGAAATGTTTCGAGCAAGGAGTCGTCATGACCGTCGACACGATGCCTACCCGCAGTTGCCCGGATGTCTTCGACGCAGGGCTTCCCATCTTGGCCTACGAGCATCTGGACGATCCCGAGGCGGCGCACCGACTCGTCGCGCAGGCCCGGAATCGAGCACCGATCGCCATCGGCACCCATGGCCCGGAAATCCTGCGCTACGAACTGGTTCGTACGGTGCTGCGCGACCCTCGTTTTCGCGTGCCCAAGGGCATGTTCCTGGCCGCTCAAGGCATCACGTCCGGCCCGCTATGGGACCGCGTCGCCGCAAGTCTGATCAGTCTCGACGGAGACGCACACCACCGCCTCCGCCGTTTGGTATCGAAGGCCTTCACGCCCCGGGCCACCTCGCGGCTGCGCTCGACGGTCATCGACGTCATCTCCGAACTCGTTGGACGCCATACGGTCCACGGGCACTGCGACGTGGTGACCGACATCGCGCGTCAATACCCGATCCCGATTATCTGCGCGCTACTCGGCGCACCGGCCGTGGACTGGGAGCTGTTCTCGGAATGGACCGACGACATCTTCAAGGTCTTCAGCTGGAACGTCGCCGATGAGGCGGATTCCATCCTGGCGGCGTGGGAGGCCGTCGACGACTACGTCGACGATATGGTCGCTGACCGCCGCGACGCGCTGACCGACGATCTGATCTCCGAGCTGATCCGCGCCGAACACGAAGGCGACCGGCTCAACGCCGACGAGTTGCGCATGCTGGTCGTGGGTCTGCTGATTGCCGGCACGGACACCACTCGAAACCAGCTCGCCGCCTCGGTGCAGGTGCTCTGCGATCACCCCGACCAGTGGGCGCTGCTGGCTCGAGCATCCCGAGCTGGCCGCCAATGCGGTCGAGGAAACCATGCGACACTCCCCGATCGCCTGGGGCACCCTGCGCGTCGCCCTCGAGGATGTCGAACTCGCCGATGTCATGATCCCGGCCGGCACACTGGTCGTCGCCAACACCGCCTCGGCCAACCGGGACCCCGACTTTTACGAGAACCCCGACCAACTCGACATCACCCGCGATGGCGCGCACCCAATGCAGACCTTCGGTGCCGGCATGCATTACTGCCTGGGCGCCAACCTTGCCCGGCTTGAACTCGCCGAAGCCCTCACGGTGATGACCCAGCAGCATGCCGCACCCCCGGCGAACCGGACCGGCCCCGTGGAAACCGCTGACCGCGCTGACGGGACCCACCACTCTGCCCATCGAATTCGACGTCACACCAAGGACTTAGCGAATCGGCACGCTACCAGGCGCAGTCGATGTTGCCATGTTGGCTGATCCAGCTGTGCATGGCGATTCCCGCCGCGACCGCGACATTGATGCTGCGCGTCGAGCCGAACTGAGCGATCGAGACGGTCAACGCAGCGCCGTCTCGGGCGTCGTCGCTGATACCGGGACCTTCTTGGCCGAACAGCAGTAAGCAGTCCCGTGGCGCGGCAACTGAACGTAGTCAACCCGTTCGATCCGCAACAGAACGTCGATGCAGGCGTGCGCCACCTGAAGATGCTCATGGAAAGTTACGGTGGCGACGTTAAACTCAGCTTGGCAGCCTACAACGCAGGCGCGGGCGCGGTCGCACGAAGCGCGGGGATTCCGCGTTTTGGCGAGACTCGCAACTACGTCAAGCGGATCACAGCGTTGTATTACGGCGGCACGTCCCCTGGCTTTCGCATCCTGAGCGACCCGGTCCGCGAACCGGTTCGGGTGCAACGAGATGACCGGGGCGTTCTGCATTTCAGTAACACCGATTGATGGACCTGCATCTGTAGATAGGTATTCCCGGCATTGTGGGTTCGTCGCTGCAATTCCAGGCGGAACGATTACGGGCTAGAAAATTTCGGATAGAAAATTTGAAGACCTTCGATCCAGGCCAACGCGCAAGGCGTCTGGGCACGGCTCTGCTCCTGCTGCTGCTTCCGGTGCTGCCCGCTCAAGCGCGGGGCAGATCTGATGCCTGGGCCAATACCCAATTCTCAACTGCCGAGCGCTTGCGGGAATCGCTGAACAACGTCCCCGATGCCGAACGCAGCCGGCATGAATACCAGCGCGTGATTGCCGCCTACCGCCGGGTTTACTACGGCGCGCCGGCCTCCGGGAAGGCCGATCCCAGCGCATTTGCGGTGGCGGAGCTGCTGGCTGAAATGGGGCGTTCTTTCCACAGCGAAAGCGCTCTGCATTCGGCGATCGGCCAGTACAAGTTTCTGCGGCGAGAGTATCCCGGCAGCCACAATCGCTTCGAGGCCCTGATCAACATCGCACAGATTTATCAGGATGACCTGAAAGATCCAGTTCACGCCAAGCCAGTATTCGAAGAATTTCTTCGCCGCTATCCTCGCAATCGTCTGGCCGATACAGCCCGCCAAGCTCTCAGCGAGCCCTTGCAGCAGCCGGTTTTAAAGTCAAAGGACGAGGACGCCGACAGCGACTCTGCGGCGCCGAAGGGGAACCTGCCGAAACCGGCCTTGAGCAAGCCGCTACCTCCCGCAACCGAAAATGCCGCAATCCCGGCCCCGCCCGAGAATCACGGCACATCTGTGAAATTCTCGCGGGTCACGAATGTTCGCCACTGGTCCAATCCGGATTACACCCGGGTCGCGATTGACCTGGATCAGGATGTAAAGTTCGAATCCCAACGCATCGACCACCCCGAACGCATTTTCTTCGATTTGCTTGATACCAATCTCGCCTCGGCTCTGGTGGGCAAAACCTTCGGAGTGGATGACGGGCTGTTGAAGAAAATCCGGGCAGCGCAGTTCCAGCCCGGAAAAGCGCGGATCGTGTTGGAGGTGGCAGATCGTTCGGAGGTCGACACCTTCCTGTTGACCGACCCGCCGCGACTCATCATTGACATTCACGGCAGGGATATCCACGCTAAAAATATTCACAAGGACACTTCCGACAACGACAACAAGGACGCTCCCAACAGTGATGACGCCAGCCCTAGCGATTTCGCTGCGGCCAAAGAAAAACACCGAACGGCGAAGGAAGCCGTGCAGGCCGCATCGCTGAAGGGGCCTGAGCCGGCAAAAATCGCGGATGCCGGAGCGATCCCCGATTCTGAAGCCCCAGCTTCGCCAGCCAACGCGGGCAAAAAGTCAGGCTCGCTTGCCAGGGAAATAAACAGCAACGGGCCCAGGAAAACGATAGTGGAAGCGGACGATGGGAAAGACGATGACGTTGTGACCATCGCCAAACTCGATCCGCCCGAAATCAACCTACGCCACCCGACGCCCACCACGCTGACTCCGTCGCCGCTGCCCAAGGGCTCGGCTAAAAATAAGCGTAAGGCTCCGGAGGTCTTTCCGGATGCGCGTGAAGCTTCACCTACAGCTCGTGGCGATCGGTCTCTCATCCGTGCGCTGGGATTGAAAATCGGCAAGATTGTGATCGACCCCGGCCACGGCGGCCACGATACAGGGACGATCGGGCCTAACGGTCTTGAGGAAAAGGATTTGGTGCTGGACGTCGGCCGGCGACTGGGCAAACTGCTGCAGGCGCGGTTGGGCGCGGACGTAGTTTTTACGCGCAAGGACGACACCTTCATTCCACTGGAAACTCGTACCTCGATCGCCAACCAGGAGCAGGCGGATCTGTTCGTTTCTATTCACGCCAATTCCAGCCGCGATCCGGATGCGCGTGGGGTAGAGACCTACTACCTGAACTTCACCTCGTCGGCCGAAGCGCTGGAGGTTGCGGCGCGCGAAAATGCTGCTTCGGACAAATCGATTCACGAACTTCAAGACCTGGTAAAGAAGATCGCGCTGAAAGAAAAAATCGAGGAATCGCGCGAATTCGCTTCCAACGTGCAGCGCGCCCTGCACACCGGGCTGGCCACGAAGAATCCCGGTATCCGCGACCGTGGAGTGAAGAAGGCGCCGTTTATCGTGCTCATCGGCGCCAACATGCCCTCGATCCTGGCTGAGATATCATTCGTCAGCAACCCCGGCGACGAACGCAGGCTGGAAACTCCCGAATACCGGCAGCGCATCGCCGAATCGCTTTACCGCGGCATCTCGAAGTATGTGAGCGGCCTGAGTGGGATCAAAGTCGCCAGCAAGATCGACAAAGGCGAAGGCCAATAGATTTTCCTGGAATGCGTTCTTCCCTACCTTCCTCTGCATCCTTTGCAGCTTCCTTCGCGTCCTTTGCGGTAAAGCCTTTAATGTCCTGGCAACTGGAAACTTTCCAGCCCGGTCTGTAGTCTAATGATTAGGCTTTCTCTTCGGCCCAGACGTGTCTTCATGAAGCTTTCCCGGCTTATCTTCGGGATTATTTTGGCAGCGTTGGCGCAGGTAGCCTTCGCGGGCGAGACGCCCGCGACCACACAATCCATACATTCAATCCTGCCGCCGCGATTTGCGGGATGGCAGATCGCGGGTGCGCCAAAGGCGAGCAAAGACCCCGTTGCAGCCGATTCCGCGAATGCGGCGCTGCTCAAAGAGTATGGATTTACCGACTTCGAATCCGCCACTTACACTCGCGACGACGGCCGCAAACTGAACCTCAAGGCGGCTCGCTTCGGCGACACCAGCGGAGCCTACGGCGCCTTCACCTATTACAAGATGCCGCAGATGCTGAAGGAGACGATTCCGGATCAGGGCGCGTCGCTGAATGAACGCGTGCTGTTCTACCGCGGAAACATCCTGGTTGATGCGGTCTTCGACAAATTGACTGCCATGTCCGCTGCTGAACTCCGGGACTTGTCGCAGGCCCTGCCTTTGCCTGCGGGGAATGCGCGAAATCTGCCCGCGTTGCCGGCGTATCTTCCCAAGCTGGGTTACGTGAAGAACACTGCGAAGTACGTGGTCGGACCGGTCGGGCTGGAGAAGATAAGCTCGCCGCTTCCGGAGTCACTCGTAGACTTCAGCGTCGGCACCGAAGTTGCACTCGGTACGTATGAAACCAGCGACGGCCACGCTACCTTGATCCTGCTCTCCTATCCCACGCCGCAGATCGCGGCCGAACATCTGCGCCGGCTGGACGCGGCTCACCAGCCGAACCCAGCGCAACCGACAGGCACTCCGGCGCTGTTGAATATCGGCGACCCAATCTTCGACAAGCGCACCGGCCCTATGTTGGTGGTCGCCACCGGCGCGATCTCGCAGGGAGAAGCGCAATCGCTTCTGAGCGCGGTGAACTACGAAGCCGATGTCACCTGGAACGAGAACACCTACTCGGGCAAGAGAAACAACCTGGGCAATCTGCTGTTGAATGTCTTTCTGCTGTGCGCGATCCTGATCGCTTTCTCGGCCGTTGCCGGCCTCGCGTTCGGAGGGATTCGCATCTTCTTCAATCGCATTCTGCCGGAGAGTCTCCTGCATCGCGAGAAGGAGGTCGATTTTATTGCCCTGAACCTGTCCGAAGGTCAGGCTGACGACCCTCATTCGAAGGTAAGCTCATCAATCAAAGCCGGTTAGGGTAAGAAATTAGGGCTGCCGTCTCAAAATGAGTCTCCAAAAAGCTCTGTTAACCTATTTTCTAACTTATTGAAAGCAAAGATATTTATTTCCCAAAAATTCCTTGACACCCCCCTTTTTCGACTCATAAGATTTCGCCAGAAAGTTTTGACGGTTTTTTGCCCCGTTGGAACTATTCTCCCTAAAAGAGAAGGCCGCTCATTGCCAGGGCGGCCTTTTTGTTTGCGCCAGCCGTTCAGTCGTCAGTCGTCGGTCTTCAGTCTTCAGTCTTCAGCAAATTCAAATGCAAATGAAATCGTCGCACAAGGTTCGTTTTGTGCTGACGACTGAAGACCGACGACTGATGACTGCGCTCCTCCTTTACGCTCACTGCGCTCGCATTTAGAATCGAACACAAGCCGACGTAGCTCAGTTGGTAGAGCAGTCGATTCGTAATCGACAGGTCATCGGTTCAAGTCCGATCGTCGGCTCCAGTTTTCCACTGAATCTGCACCATCGATGCGTCAAGTTGCTTGCTTAGATTCCGTTCCCGTCCACTTTCTGCTTGCGACCGGGAGTAACTTTTCCGATAATATGGGCAGAGCACCGTTATCAACGTGTACCGATACAACCGAGCAGATCTGCTTCGCATACTTCGGCTCACGGCGCGTCAGTTGGCAGCTTGGGAAAAGGCTGGACTGGTAGCCGCCGCCGAGAGCTATTCGTTTTTTGATCTCCTGCAAATCAAGAAAGTGCGTGACCTGTGTGCCCGCAAAGTGCGGCCCGCGGTCATCCGTCAATCGCTCGAGGCCATGCAGAAGCAGGTAGCGGGAATGGAGAATCCTCTGCTCGAGGCGGGAGCGTTTAGCACCGGTCACCGGATTGCGTTTCGTCACAAAGGCAAAGTGGTTGAACCCATCGCAGGACAGTTCATGTTCGACTTCTCCAGTGGTCAGCGTTTAGTGACCAGCACTCCTATCTCCAGCAGCAGCGCTGAGCCGGCGCCGGTCGATGTGGCCGAACTTTTCGCCCACGGCATTGCCCTTGAGGAAGATCCCGGCAACCAGGCGCAGGCGATGGAGATGTACGAGCAAGTGCTCGAACTAGACCCGGATCACGCCGCGGCGCACATTAACCTGGGCACGCTGCACTACAACCGGCAGGAGTACGCGCTGGCGGAAAAGCATTACCGGCGCGCGATTGAGGTCGATCCGCGCTATGCCCTGGCCTACTTCGACCTGGGCAACGTGCTGGACGAAACCGGGCGGGTAGCCGAAGCCATCCAGACTTATACGACCGCGTTGCAGCTTGCGCCCACATACGCCGACGCGCATTACAACCTGGCGCTTGCCTACGAAAAGATGAAAGAACCGCGTAAAGCTCTGAAACACTGGCGCGCATATGTGAAGCTGGATACAATTGGCCCCTGGGCGGTGCACGCCCGCAACCAGATCCAGCGCATCCTGCAGGCCGACGGACTGAAGCTGGTCTACGGCGGCAAGCAGGGCTGACCTCCATTCCACACATGCTCAGGCGACTGTAGCGCCGGCATCTCGCTGGCAGTACGGCCGGTCCCGCCGCCCATCAGGCCGGCAGTCCGGCGGCACTACAAGAGCGGTGCTAGAATTCCAGGTTCGCCATCCTTAGTCCGAAGGTATTCCATGCCGGAAATTACGCTGCAGCCCCCTCGCCTTCTCCTCTGACCTCGTTCACCGAGGACGAAATCCTGTTTCGCGACAACATCCGCCAGTTCGCCGACGAGAAAGTCCGGCCGCTGGTCAAGGAGATGGACGAAAAAGGCGTCTTCGATAAAGACCTCATCCATCAATTTTTTCAGCTTGGGCTGATGGGAATCGAGATCCCGGAACAATACGGCGGCGGCGGCGGCAAGTTCTTCGAGGCGATTCTGGCGGTCGAAGAACTGTCGCGCGTGGACGCCTCCGCGGGCGTCATCGTGGACGTGCAAAACACCCTGGTGAACAATGCCTTGTTGCGCTGGGGGACCGAGGAGCAGAAAAAACGCTATCTTCCCCGCATGGTTGCGGACACTTGCGGCGCTTACGCGCTGAGCGAGGCCGGTTCCGGTTCGGACGCCTTCGCGCTGCAGACGAAAGCCGAGCTGAAGGGCAGCGACTACGTTCTCAACGGGCGCAAACTCTGGATCACGAACGGCAAGGAAGCCGGGCTCTTCGTTCTGTTTGCCACCGTTGATCCGGCGGCCGGGTACAAGGGAATCACCGCCTTCCTCATCGAGAAAGATTTTCCCGGATTCACCGTCGGCAAGAAGGAAGACAAGCTGGGAATTCGCGCTTCATCGACTTGCGAGCTGATCCTTGAAGACTGCCACGTGCCCAAGTCGAACGTACTGGGAGAAGTCGGCAAGGGCTACAAGATCGCGATTGAAACGCTGAACGAAGGCCGCATCGGAATCGGCGCACAGATGGCGGGAGTGGCCCGCGGTGCCTGGGAATATGCTGCGAAATATGCCCAGGAACGAAAACAGTTTGGCAAGTCAATCGCAGACTTTCAGGGAATCCAGTTCCAGATCGCTCAAATGGCCACCGAGATCGAAGCCGCGCGCCTGATGGTATATAACGCCGCGCGCATGAAAGATGCGGGCATGACCTTCGTCAAAGAAGCGGCAATGACGAAGTTGTTTTGCTCTCAGGTCGCCGAGCGCGTCACCTCCCTGGCGATAGAAATTTACGGTGGGTACGGCTTCACGAAAGACTACCCGGTGGAAAAATACTGGCGCGATTCCAAAATCGGCAAAATCTACGAGGGCACGTCAAACATGCAGTTGGCCACTATCGCCAAGTTGGTGATGGGAGCAAAATAGCCTTCAGGAACCTGCTCATCGTTGAACCTGGACATCCTTGACTCACCATTGCGGTTCCAATAAATCCGGCGGCCTTGCTTACAAATGAGAAACCAGCACGTCGAACCCGCGGGGCAGTTCGGCCCTTCAGCAATCTGAGCACTTTCGTACCTAGGAGCCCGTCGCATGCGCAACTACCTGATCGCGATGATGGCGATTTTAACCCTGAGCCTTACAGCTTCTTCCCAGACCGCCGAGGAGTTGATCCAAAAGAACATCGAGGCCAAGGGAGGACTGGAAAAGATGAAAGCCATCAAGACATTGCGACTGACCGGCAAACTGGATGGCGGAGGAGGTTTCACCGCAACCGTCGGCCAGGAGAATAAGCGTCCCAACCTGGTGCGCGAAACTTTTACCCTTCAGGGGATGACCCAGGTGCAAGCCTACGACGGTTCCACAGCCTGGCAGGTCCGACCTTTCGGCGGCCGCAAAGACCCGCAACTGATGGGCGACGATGACGTGCGCGATTTGCTGATCGACGCGGACCTGGACGGGCCTCTCGTGGATTACAAGGAAAAGGGCAACCAGGTCGAATACCTGGGCCACGACACGGTCGATGGCGATGACGCCCTACGCCTTAAAGTGATGCTGAAAAACGGCGACATGATTTACTACTACCTCGATCCTGACACTTTCCTGGAGATTCGCACCGAACGACGAGAATTTGTTCGTGGTGCGGTACACGACAGCGTGGCTGATCTCGGCTCCTACAAGCCGGTGTCCGGCGTGATGTTCCCCTTCTCGGTAAACGGTGGTCCTAAGGAAGATCCTACGCAGTGGCAGAGCGTCACCTATGAAAAGATCGAAGCTAATGTGCCTCTGCAGGATTCTGATTTCGCTGTGCCGGCATCTCTGAAGGACGCTCCAAAAAAAGAAACAGCCAAGGAATAAGTTAGTTGCATCTCTGTGATGCTACGTCGGGGGCGGAACGCCTCCGCGAAACCGGCGGGCCGATGCAGAGTCAAAGGAACGCCGGCGCTACGATTGAGGAGTTTTTCTAAGATGAGTGATCACTGCCGCTGGACCTGCCGACTGCTGATTTTCTCTCTCGCCGCACTTTTCTTTCTTTCTTTAACCTCGACCGGGCAGCAACCAGTCAAATTCGACGCGGCCACCATCTCGGGTCTGCCAGCCCGCAACATCGGGTCCGCCACCACCAGCGGACGTATCGCTGCCGTGGATGCCGCAGCCGACGATGGCCGCCTGAATGTGTTCGTGGGAACGGCGAGCGGAGGAGTGTGGAAGTCGGTCAACGGAGGCACCACTTTCAAGCCGGTTTTCGACCGCGAGCCGGTGCAGTCAATTGGCGCCGTGGCTATTGACCCTTCAAATCCCAAGATTGTGTGGGTCGGTACCGGCGAGTCGTGGCTCCGGAACAGTGTTTCGGTTGGAGATGGTATTTACAAATCAACCGACGGCGGTGAGAACTGGACCAACATGGGGCTGCACGACTCCGAGCACATCGCGAAAATCCTGATCGATCCCAAGGACAGCAATACCGTCTTCGCCTGCGCCACCGGCCACCTGTGGGACGACAACCAGGAGCGCGGAGTCTACAAGACATCCGATGGCGGGCAGACGTGGAAGAAAGTTCTCGGCGGCGCCAACCAATCCACCGGTTGCGGGTTGATCGCCATGAGCCCGCGCGAACCAAAAACTCTGTTCGCTTCGCTGTGGGATTTCCGCCGCCAAGGCTGGACGTTTCGCTCCGGCGGCCCAGGAAGCGGACTTTTCCGATCTACTGATGGTGGCGATCACTGGACCGAACTGAACGAAAACAACAGCAAGGGACTTCCCGAAAAACCCTGGGGAAGAGTCGCGGTCGCAGTGGCGCCTTCGAAGCCGCAAGTGGTCTACGCCAACATCGAATCGAAAAAAAGTGCTCTCTATCGTTCCGACGATGACGGAAGCACCTGGGCCCGGCTGGATGCCAGCCTGTTCGTGGTGTGGCGTCCTTTTTATTTCGGCAACCTGATCGTAGACCCGAAAGACGAAAACAAGGTCTTCAAACCGGATGGACCGCTCCTGGCGAGCGTAAATGGCGGCCGCAGTTTCAGCGTGGTTTCGGGCAGCGCACACGGCGATTTTCACGATGTGTGGATCAGTCCCGAAAATTCCAATATCGTGTATGCCACCGACGACGCCGGTCTATGGCGAAGCGAGGACGGCGGAACCCGCTGGAAGCACCAGCTTAACTTGCCGGTCTCGCAGTTCTATCACGTGAGCGTAGACAACGCCGATCCCTATCACGTTTATGGCGGCCTTCAGGACAATAGCGCCTGGGTAGGCGATTCCTCTTATCCCGGAGGCGTGACCAACTCGCGTTGGGAAAACATGTACGGCGGCGACGGCTTCTGGATGTTCGAAGATCCGTCCGATCCCGCCTACATCTATGCCGAAGCGCAGGGTGGCAGCATCGGCAGAGTCAACCGCTACACTCACGACACCCGTCCGATCCAGCCGCTGCCGGAATACGGGGAAAAGAAACTGCGCTTCAACTGGAACACGCCCATTCACATGAGCCCCAACGAAAAGGGGACGATCTATATTGGCGCCCAGTTTCTGTTCCGCTCCCGCGACCACGGCCAGTCCTGGCAGCGTATCTCGCCCGATCTCACCACCAACGATCCCGAAAAGCAGAAACAGGAGGAATCAGGTGGCGTGACCGTCGACAACTCCGCCGCCGAGATGCACACGTCGATCTACTCCATCTCGGAATCTCCGAAGAATGGGCAGATCATCTGGGTCGGCACCGACGATGGCAACCTGCAGATCACGCGCGACGGCGCCAAAACCTGGACTAACGTAGTCGGCAATATTCCCGACGTGCCCAAATATTCATGGGTCTCAACCGTGGCCGCCAGCCGGTTCGAAGAAGGCACAGCCTATGCGACCCTTGACCGTCATACTTTTGGCGACCTGAAGCCCTACGCCTACAAAACCACGGATTACGGGAAGTCCTGGACGGCGTTGCCGGTGCAGCAAAATAACGTTCGCGGCTATGCCCACGTGATTGCGGAAGACACCGTCGATCCCAGTCTGCTCTTTCTGGGCACTGAATTCGGTTTGTGGATCTCAAGCGACGGCGGGCAGCGCTGGGGACAATTCAAAGGAAGCGATTTCCCGGCGGTGGCGGTGCGCGACATCGTGGTACAGCCGCGCGAGTCTGACCTGGTGCTGGCCACCCACGGGCGCGGCATCTGGATCATCGACGACATCTCGCCGCTGCGCGCTTTGAAGCCGGAGTTGATGGACAAGGATGCAACCGTGATCGACGGTCCACCTGCCATTCAATATTTCCAGTCGAATGGCGGCTGGCCGGAAGGAGACGAAACTTTCAACGGCCCCAGCCGTCCCACGGATGCGTTCATCACCTACTACCAGAAGCGGCGGCACATCTTCGGCGATCTCAAGATAGAAATCTTCGACCAGGACGGCAAGTTGCTCGATACCATCGCAGGCAGCAAGCATCGCGGCCTTAACCGGGCTACCTGGGGGATGCGGCTCAAGCCGCCCATGGTTCCTCCCGCGGCAGCGGTGCTTTTCGAGGCCGCACAAGGTCCCCGAGTGATCCCCGGAACCTACACTGTCAAACTGATCAAAGGCGACCAGACCTACACTGGAAATCTGAAAGTGGTGCTCGACCCGCGCGCGACCTACAACCTCGCTGACCGCAAGGCGCAATTTGACCTGAGCATGAAGCTCTACCATCTGCTGGAACATATGAGCTACGCCACCGGCGCGATTCAGGGCGTGCGCGATGACGCCACGGGGCGCGCGGCCAAACTCAAGGAGAAAGATCCCCTGCGCGCCCGGCTGCAGCAACTGGCCGATGAATCAGACAAGCTGCGTTCCAAAATTGTCGCCACCAAAGAGGGCGGCATGATCACTGGAGAGGAGCGGCTCCGCGAGCTTCTGGGAAAAGTGTATGGCGATGTGACTGGCTGGGAGGGCCGTCCCACGGATTACCAGGCGGCTCGCACGGATTCCCTGGCGCGTGAACTGGAAGACGTGGTTGCCGATTTCCGTAAGCTCAATGACAAAGAGCTGCCGGCAATCAACGCCGGCCTGAAGAAAAAGAAGCTCGAGGCCATTCGAGTGCCGGACGAAGACGAGTGGAAGAAGCAGCACGCTGGAGAAAGCGCTTCAGCCAAGTCGGCCGCCAACCGCTTTCGCGAAAATGACTAAGCAGGAACTAGCGCAGGCAGCGTCGGAGCGGGACAAATTGGGACAACCCATGATGCCGTCAATGCCTGCCGGGTGTGGTGACGTGGTCGTGGTTTCTAAGAGCAGATCAAACATAAAGACAAGCGACGGGCGTTAGCACCCGTCGCTCGGTTGCGGCCCTTAGTCTATTGCGGTGGGGGTGGCGGAGGCGTCCGGACCGCTCCCGGGGTAATCTGGGTTCCAATCACGTCACCGGAAACGATCATTTCCACGCGGCGATTCAGTTTGCGGCCGGCGGCCGTGCGGTTGTCTGCCACCGGGTCTCCTTTGCCCAATCCGCGCGCAATTACGTTATTGATCGAGACGCCGTTATCAACCAGGTAGTCGCGCACTGACCCCGCCCGCTTCTCCGACAATGCCTGGTTGTAGGCATCACTGCCCACGCTGTCGGTGTGGCCTTCAATTTCCAGGCGGAGGTCGGGATAGGCCAGAACAATTCCTGAAATCCGGGCCAGGCGCTCGCGAGCCGCAGGCTTCAGCGTGTAACTGCCGGAGTCAAACAGCACGTCGGGCATGCTGACCACCAGGCCGCGGTCCGTATCTTTGGTCTCCAGCACCTGGTTCAGCTGGTTGAGCAAGCGCTGCCGCATCTCTTCCTTCTGGCGGATTGCCTCTGCCGCGGCGGCTTGCGCTTTCTCCTGCTCGGCTTCAGCGGCGGCCCGGGCTGCGTCGGCCTGCTGCTGCTGCAATTGGGCCTGAGCTTGCGCCTTTTCAGCGTTAGCTCGATCCAGTTCGGCCTGGGCGCGCCGGCGGGCATCCTCGTCGGATTGAGCCCTGGCCTGGGCTTCAGCTTCGGCAGCGGCTTTGGAGTCGGCTTCGGCTTTCTGCTGCCGCTCGAGCATGGCCTGCTTTTCCGCCGCGATCCGTTCCTGCTCCTTGCGACGCAAGGTCAGTACGCGGGCGTCTTCGGCCATCTGCGTGGCCCCACGCGCCGCCGTGCCGATTGGAGTCTTGCCTTGTTTGCGCCGGTAATAGTCTTCCGCCCGGTTGAGATAGTCTTCTGCCTTCTGCAAGCTGTCGGCGGCATATTGAGCTGCACCTGCGGCTTTCGCGATGGCTAGCGCATTGCGCGCTTCCAGCAGAGTAAGCGGGGTTTTAGGATCGGCCGTTATCGAGGGAAGCTGCTGAGCCGGCATGTCAATGGTGTACTGACCACCTTCGAGCATGTCGAACTTGGCGTCGATGGCTTCCTCGAATCCCTTGGTTTCCTGCCGGATAATGTTTTCCGCTACTACTTCATTGCTCGGCCGCGTCACCGAAAAATAAGGCTCCGCGGTCACGATCAGACCGAAGGCCTGCAAGTCCGTAGTGACATCGAGGCTGCTCTTTCCATTTTCATCGGGAACAATTTCTCCGAGGTTGTTGGCGCGGCCTTCCGGCGTGATGGCCCAGAGAACGTAGGTCAGATACTGCGGACCAAACTTGCTGGCCGGGCCCAGCTTCGAGAGCTCGACATTGATTGTCAGACGGCCAGCCTTGCTGTCCACCTTGGCCCTGCCCTTGACCTCGGGCATGAGGTCGGTGCCTTTGATATCGACTGTGGTGGATCCACCGCGGTGGCGATAGTTCACCGCTTTGGTCGTCCGTGAAACCACGTTTACGCGAAATACCGGGGTTTGATCCATCGGTTGTACGGGCGGATTCTCCTGCTGAGCTACGGCAAAAGCAGCCCAAAGCAACACGCAGATCGCAGATCGAAGGATTTTCATAATTGCTTCCTTGCTTGGATACATTTTGGTGCGGGATTGAAACTCAACATTGAATTTTGACGCTTCGTGACAATATGCGGAAGTGACTTCGCAAGCTACCGCTGCCGCTCTACTTCAACCACTGCCTAAAGAGTAGAGCGGGTTTAAGATGCGGCCTCGTGCCACCTGGTCGATTCTGGCGGTCAATTTTTTTCAACTAGGTCCAACAATGTGGGCGCGCGAGGGTCCCGCTCTTGCAGTGTCTGGGAGGCCGCCGGTGCAAGGTCATGGGATGAACCTGCACGGGCGGGACGCCCCCGCCCACATTGCGTCAGATCCCTTACCGGTCACGCCTTTTGGCGTTCTGCTGCCGTAACACATTGGGGTTACCTATATTGTGCAGCGTCTTGCATTTACGGGTCTTTTTCGCGACACCTAAATTCCTCCTAAGTCCTTTGACATTAGCATTTTAAGGGGATCCCCGTTATTGGCGCACTAGCTGCAATCCGTACCTGTGCCCAGCTGTGGCCGGGGGCGGAGATCGGGGTGCCGTTTTGTGGAACCTGACGGGCGATGAAGTAATTGGCAAGCCCAAACGTACGCTGCTTCCCGTACTGATTGCTTTGTTTGTCGTCTCGTACGGTCTGTTGACCATGCTGGTGGTGGAACAGGCCCGAACCATCGACTCGCAGCGCAGCCTGATCGGGCTGCTGTTTGACGACAGCGTCCAGCTAGCGAGTCTTCGATCGAAGGCAATCTACAAGCAAAATTCTGCCGCCCGTGCCCGCGCACAGGCAGAAGCTCAGTCACATGCGAAAGCGCCGGCGTCGCAGATGTCGCCGCAAGGTTCGCAAGTACAGTCGGCCCCGACCGAGGCCACACCCTCGGCGGATGCCAAGACCCACGGGTCCAGCAAGATGCGGAAACGACTTCCGCTGAAACCTCCGAAGGGCGCGTCGGATGAAGGGGACGAACGAAGAATGTCGCTCCGGATCTAGAGAGCGATAGCTCGGTTGAGAATCTCAGGTAGCGAAGGCCCAGGTTTTTAATGAAAGTGCTTGCCACATTGCTGTTGTCAGTTTCTCTCCACGGCTCTTACCGCCTCTCGCCACCGAAGCCTCCCGTAGATCGTCTGGTGGCCCAACATCCCGCCCGCAAGGGAGGCCGCTGGTACTTTGCGGAAAACGGCCATGCAGTGTATTGCTACGGTCCAGTCAGATTGTTGCCGCAAGCGGAAGGCGGACTTCAGCGTGTCGCCACTTTCTGCCAGGGTGATAAGAACATGGTGCCCCTGAAAGACTAGACGCTGCCTCACAGATAAACCGAATTTAGATTTCCCGGCGTCGCTCCTGCCCAGCTCCAATCACCCCTAGCTGATCTCTTCAGATCTCGCTGTGACTGCAAACCTCCTCATCGAAACACCGAATCATCTCGGGCCGTCACACGACTGACTCCCTAACTTGCGTGGCGCAGCTAATGTCTGGCATCGAACACAGCAAAGAGCGCTCGGCATGGTATAAGCGCTTTCCTTGCTTCCGAGGGTGCCTAATGCAAGAAAACGAGGAGAGATGGAAGCAACTATGTGAGCAGGCGGCCAAAGAACAAGACCCTGACAAGCTTATGGATCTGATCGCAGAAATCAACCGTTTGTTGGCCGCGAAGGACAAACGTCTCAGAGGAAGCCTTTCCGGCCCGGATTCCGGCGCCAAGCCCTAGATGCCCGGCAGATTTATGGAACATGTGGACCAACTTGTGGCAGCTGACGGCATCGCACCTGTGCGGGTTCGCCGGAAGAGCGCTGCGATCAGGCGAGGTTCAGCCAGGATCAAACCGCTCCTCTAATTTCTTGAGGATCGCCCGTGGAACGCAAAAACCTCCCAGTCGTGCAATCCGGTGAGCGGACGAATACCGCTGGGAAACCAGTCAGCAACGTAATACTTCTAGCGGCATCCGATAGCGATTACAGAGCGCTTCGTCCTCATCTCGAATACGTCGCGCTACCCAACCGCCTGGTGCTCCACGAGGCGGGAGGAAAGCTGGATTTCGCATATTTTCCGAATCGAGGGCTGATTTCCCTCGTAGTCGCAATGGAGGATGGAAAAACCGCGGAAGCGGGTGTGGTCGGAAATGAGGGTCTCATTGGGATACCCGCAGCCGTAGGCTTGAGCACTAGCCCGCTTCAGGCGGTCGTACAAATCAAAGGGCATGGGTTTCGGATCGAAGCAGGAGCTTTGCAAAGAACCTTGGAATCTGCCCCGCATCTTCAATTGTTGTTGAGCCGGTATGCCGTAGTCCAGGGCATGCAGATCGCGCAAACCGCTGCGTGCAACCGGCTGCACAATATCGAGCAGCGCTTTGCCCGCTGGCTTCTGACTACACAGGATCGGGTAGAGTCAGAATTCTTGCCCATCACCCATGATTTTCTGGCGACGATGCTGGGGACAAATCGTTCCAGCGTGACCCTGGCAGCCGGCATTTTGCAGCGCAAGAAGCTCATTGAGTACACCCGCGGCGCGGTGACGATCGTGAACCGCAAGAAACTCGAAAGTTCTGCCTGCGAGTGCTACCGAATTATGCGTCAATATGACGGCCAAATCGGTGTTAAATGACTTTGTTCAGCTTCGCGCGTTGCCTTGAGGTATCTCAGCTTCGGATTGACCTGGCCTCAAATCCCGCCTAAGATTGCATCCGCTTTCCAGTAATACCCAGTCAATCATGATCGGCCAGACCATCTCCCACTACCGCATCATTGAGAAGCTTGGCGGTGGTGGCATGGGCGTGGTCTACAAGGCCGAAGACACCAAGCTTGGCCGTTTCGTCGCTCTCAAGTTCCTTCCCGACGACGTCGCCAAAAACAGTCAAGCGCTGGAGCGCTTCCGCCGCGAAGCGCGATCAGCTTCTGCTCTCAATCATCCCAACATCTGCACCATCCACGAAATTGACGAGCAGGACGGTCAAGCCTTCATCGTGATGGAGTACCTGGACGGGCAGACGCTCAAGCATCGCATCTCGGGGCGGCCCATGGACACCGAGTTGCTCTTGAACCTGGCTATCGAAATCGCGGATGGCCTGGATGCCGCCCACTCCAAGGGAATCATCCATCGCGATATAAAGCCGGCAAACATTTTCATCACCAAGCGCGGGCAAGCCAAGCTGCTGGACTTCGGCCTGGCCAAGCTGGCTCCGGACGCGGTCGCTGGCCTGGACGGTTCGGGTCTGCGCACCGCTACCAACCACGCACTGATGACCAGTCCGGGTTCAACGATGGGAACCGTGGCTTATATGTCACCGGAACAGGTGCGCGCCGAAGAATTGGACGCGCGCACCGATCTGTTCGCGTTCGGCGCAGTGATGTACGAAATGGCCACCGGCGAATTGGCGTTTTCCGGAAGCAGTAGTGGCGTGATCTTTGAGGCTATTCTCAACCGGAATCCTCCCGAGCCTTCAACTTTAAACCCGAAACTTCCCGCGAAGCTGGAAGAAGTGATTTCGAAGTCTCTCGACAAGGACCGCGAACTGCGTTATCAAACCGCCGCCGAGTTGCGCGGCGATCTGAAGCGGATCAAGCGCAGTCTCGACACGTCGCGAGCGCACGCCAGCGTATCCGCTTCGGCGTCCGTTTCCGGCCAAATTGCGTCGCCCGCGCCAGTTCGCGACAGCAATAAGGTTCCTCGAACGCGGGTTTTTCTTGCCGCCTTATCGGCGGGCGCGGTCGCATTACTCCTTGGACTTCTTGCCGGAGTGTTCCTATTCAAGCGGCCAGCGCTGGCTTCACTGCCAACCTACCATCCCTTGGCATTTCGCCGCGGAATTGTGCGCTCGGCGCGATTCACTCCTGACGGCAAGACAGTCATCTACAGCGCGGCCTGGGAGGGCAAACCCCTGAGCCTGTTCAGTACCCGGCCGGAAAGCCCGCAGTCTCGTGAACTGGATCCGCCGGGCGCTGACGTTCTCGCTATATCCTCAACCGGAGAGATGGCCCTGGCGCTGAAGGCCCGGCCGAGTGAAGGCTTTCTGTATTCCGGCACGCTGGCTCGCGTCCCCCTGGGTGGAGGCGCGCCCAGGGAACTGCTGGAAAATGTCGAGTTCGCCGATTGGTCGCCGGACGGTTCCACTCTGGCCATCGCACACGATGTCGCCGGAAGAAAGCGCCTTGAATTTCCGCCGGGCAAGGTGCTGTATGAGGCCGATGGATGGATCGGCCACATGCGAGTTTCACCCAAAGGCGATATGGTTGCGTTTCTCGACCATCCTCAGCATCGCGACGACGGCGGGTCCGTCGCCACTGTCGATCTAGCGGGTAAAAAGACAGTTCTTTCCAGCGGCTGGGACAGCATTCAGGGCCTGGCCTGGTCCCCCGCCGGCGACGAAATCTGGTTTACCGCCACCAGGACCGGCGGGGACCGTTCTCTTTATGCGGTCGATCTTTCCGGAAAGGTCAGGATTCTGGCTCGCGTTCCCGGCGAGCTGACCTTGCTCGACGTTGGCAAAGAAGGAAATGTTTTGCTGACGCGTGGTATCGACCGCGCCGGAATTGTCGGACTTGCTCCGGGCGAAACCAAGGAGCGCGACTTGTCCTGGCTCGATTGGTCGACTCCCGGCGACTTGTCCGCTGACGGCAAGACCGTTCTTTTTTCCGAAGCCGGCGAGGGCGGCGGTCCCAAGTACGCTGTCTACCTTCGCAAGACCGATGGGTCTCCGGCGGTTCGATTGGGAGAAGGCACCGGTGTAGCCTTGTCTCCAGACGGGAAATGGGCTGTAGCCCGTCCCAACACCTCGCCCGCCCCCATGTACCTCTTGCCTACCGGTGTTGGAGAGGCGAAGCCCTTGAGCCAGGACTCGACGAACCACCTAAGGGTCCGCTGGATGGCTGACGGGAAACGGCTGGTGTTTTCGGGCAACGAAGCTGGCCACGGCCTGCGCCTTTACGTGCAGTCGTTGGAAGAAGGCAAACCACGCGCCATCAGTCCGGAGGGGGTGAACTCAACATTTGTTCTCTCTCCGAACAACGAACTGGTGGCGGCGGTTGGTCCGGATCACAAGATTTATACATATCCAATCAACGGCGGCGAGCCCCGCCTGATCCCCGGCGTGCAACCCGACGAAGCGCCAACCGGCTGGTCATCGGATGGACGCTCGTTATTTGTTTTTCGCTACGGCGAAATTCCGACTCAGGTAGTTCAGGTCGACGTCGCTACTGGGCAGAGAAAACCCTGGAAACAACTCGATCCCGCTGACGCCGCGGGAATCGACACAATCAACGGCGTGATGATGACCCCTGACGCTAAGGGGTATGTGTACGGCTACATTCGCACTCTGTGCGATCTTTACCTGGTCGAAGGATTGAAGTAACCATCTCTCCAAAAATGGATGGGCTGAATTCTTCGACTGTTTGTCGGTCGATTAATCATCCCCACTTCAAGCTGTAGCCCAGCGCGGCCATGATCTGGTTCTCAAACTCATACTCCAGGACGAAGATAAATCTGTCCTGATCCTCCCAGGATGCGGCATATCGGGTGACGTTACCGCTCTATATGGAGTAGGCGGCTGCATAGCGGACGTTGCAAGGTTTTGGACACGCGATCATTCCGGTCGGGTTAGGCCGGTCCATGCCGGTCGCTGCCAGTAGTGCGGTGGAAGACGCATCCGGTTCGGCCCCCACTTGGAGTTGGTGCGGCACGATTTCCAGCGCACGAGCATCTCCGGGACGGATGTCGGCCGGTGCTCCGGAGAATGAGCGCTGCAGAGGATTCAGGTCAACCTGCTAAGCCAGGGTCTCCTGCGCCCCTTCCAGATCGTCCAAAGCTCGGCATCGGAATGATGAGTCTGGTTGACAAACCCGACCGGAAGCTCGTTTGGCCGCACTCCGCATCCCAGCATCGCCAACCCCAGCGCAAGCTTCCAAAGGTTCCGGCGGACGGATCCCATATTGCGTAATGGCCCCAAGAGATCATCGGCTGCCGGGTGGTTCGCCTCCAGTGTAAGTAGTCTGATTCCTGGCTGAAAGTGTAGGGTCTCGCGGTGTTGCCCCCTGTCGACTTCTGTGCTAACTTCGCCGGTCAATACTGCTCTAGTGCGCTTCCTTTTCCAACACGAAAAATCTGTCCGGGCGCCCCAGGAGCCGACACAAGCCGAGGTTCCGGAACTCCGCCTTGCCGAACTGGCTGCCGCCTATTACGGCGAACGGCAGGGTGGCGACCACTATGATTTTGTCCGGGTTGGTCCGACTCGGGTGTTGTTCGGTCTGCTGGACATCGCGGGACGTATTGAAGAAAACAGTTCGGTTGTCTCCGCCGCCCAGAACACCTTTCGCACCCGCTCGCCTGAGCTGTTTACCGCCGAAGACGTGAATGAAGCCGACGCCATGGCTGAGCTTTGCCTTGAGCTCAATCGGGCTATTATGTCGGCGGAAGGTGGCATCCGCTCCTGTCCCGCATTCGCCGGTTGCTACAACGAGGACTTGGGCACTATCTGCTACTTCAACGCCGGCCACACCCCAGGCCTACTGCGCGACACGCTAGGCATTACTGAACTTTCGGCAACCGGCCTGCCGCTAGGGCTGTTTTCCCATGCCACCTGCGAGGCTCCATTGGTTGCGTTGCCGCCGGGCGCAGCCCTTCTCCTGGTCTCACGAGGATTGCTGGAAGGCAAACGCAAGCGCGAAGAATTCGGACTGGAACGGGTAAAAAGCGGACTGCAACAGGCTGCCGGCGAAACCGCGAAGAAACTGTGCGTGACTTTGATCGATGGCGTGCAGGATTTCATGCGCAAGCCGCCAGTTCACAATGACGTCACCGCCCTCGCCCTGGTCAGGGCTGCGAATTCCAAGGCATCGACCTTGGCCCAAAATTAGTCTTTTATCTCTAAAATTCTTTCCTGTGAATCCATTTCCAGAGGAGGCTGTTTTTACTTATAAGTGTATATTTACATAGTAACATGCATTTATAACTATAATTTATAGAAATATGTTACACTTTAAAGTGTAACTGTGATCCAAGTTTGACTCTGCCATGAAATCCGAATTTAGGAATTTGCGGCTTCAGCAATTGGAGCGAAGCATGCAGCCGTTCTTGGCGGCTCGGGAGATCCCGCGGCCGCAAAGAGGCTGGATTCGCGCTATCCGCGAAGCCTCCGGGATGACTCTGCGGGAACTGGCCACGCGAATGAAGAGCAGTCTTTCCCTCGCAGCACAATTTGAGAGGTCGGAGGCAGAGTATCGAATAACTCTAAACAGTCTCAGGCAAGTGGCCGACGCCCTCGGTTGCGACCTTGTGTACGCCCTTGTACCCAAGCGCGGAGATATTCAAGATTTGGCGCAACGTCGCGCGACCGAGGAAGCTACCGCCGACGTTTTAGCAGTGGAACACAGCATGGCACTGGAGGACCAAGCGGTTGGAAGAACAAGAGAAAAAATTCAGGAAGAGGCCAAACGCATACTGAAGCAGCAGAAGTAGAACCCATGCCGCTATTAAATGAGGGGGACGGGAACACGTCGATTGCTCGCGAGGAACTCGAGGATCTTATTCCCAACCTTGCGACCAGGGAAGAACTCAACGAATGGGAGCGCGAGAATATTCTGCGCGCAAGGCGATGGGCGCTGCGCCGCAAGAACACCAGCACAGCGGATCCCATCACGGATGAATACATTCGGAAGCTTCACGACCGGATGTTTGATCAGACGTGGAGGTGGGCAGGCATCTATCGCAAGACGGAAAAGAATATCGGCGTTCCGGTTTCGCAGATGCGAGAGATGCTGGTGGCACTTCTCGGTGACGCAAGGTACTGGATCGAAAACAACACGTATCAAGCTGACGAGATCGCTGTCCGTTTTCACCACCGGCTGGCGCTAATTCACCTTTTTCCGAACGGAAACGGAAGACATGCCCGGCTGATTGCGGACGTCCTGGCGGTTCGCCTGGGAAGACCTGTCTTCACCTGGGGCCGGAACAATCTCATCAACCCGGGCGAGGCGCGGGAAAAGTATCTTCAAGCAATGAGAACTGCAGATGCCGGAGACATTACCATGCTAAGAGAGTTTGCGCGTTCCTAGCCGCGTCACAAACCAACCTAGAACGGACGCTTTTTTCGTACCGGCTTCGCGGTCGACTGGGGCTTCTCCGGAGCCAATTCGTCCGCAGTGACGAAGTTGAATTCAACATCAGTGGGAATGCCCTCCAGGCGCTCAAAGGATTTTCGCAGTGTGGGGCGGATGACTCCCATTTCGTCCAACATCTTCTTCGCGGTCGTGTAATCACCTTGTGCCTCGATGGTCAAAAGATCGTGGTCCAGGTCCCGCACTCCGAGCTGGAATTTTTTCAGGTCGAGGGCAAAAGTGCCATTGGCTTGCCGCGCGAACGCTCCCTTGTCCATGAGGTAATTGAACTGGATTGCCATGCCCTTGCCATGGGCGTCGCTCAATCCAAAGCGCAGGCTGCGGAACATGGATGCCATGTAAGTGGTATAAAGCTGGCGCTGCGCCGCATCATCGGAAGGCAGCATAGCGGATAATTTCATCTCTCTGGCGTGATCCATCATGTACTGCAGCGCAAACAGGCCGGTGATATCAGCCTTGGCTTCTTCGATCGGACTGTAAACCTCCTTCAGTTCACTTCTCACCGTGGTGTCACGCCCGTCCACTCTGATCTGGTGCGGTCCCAGGCCGTGCATCAGTTCATGAGCCACGATGTGGGTAAAAAATGATTCGAAGTTCACATCCACACGGGCTGACTCGGAGAGCATGCGCCGAGCAATCGGCAGCAGCACGCTGCGGAACTTGGCCTCCTGCACGTTCTTGAGCATGACCCGCTTGCTGCCCTTCTGTTGCACGACCCGCTCGTCGTTGGGCAGATTGTAGGCCGCGGTCGCGATTCCGCGATTGCCGTCGCCTGCGGAGAGAATCTGGTCGACCACGCGGATCGGCGCTGCCGCTCCCAGCTTGGGGTTCCGATATTGCGGATCAAGCGGAAGATTGTCCTCGATCTCCTGCAGGTGCGCGCTGAGAGCGGAGAACTTCAGGCTCTCTTCATCGTCGCGCAGGTTGACATAAACTTCGAAGGCTGCTTTGTAGCCGAATAGTTCGTCGTTGTAGGTTTCATAAGGGCCAATAGTGATGTCGATGGGGGCGTCCAAATCCATCCAGGCCAGGTCGCTGGCGTAATAATCGTTGGAAAGAAACGCATCCGCCCGCAGGTTGAGAAAATTCTTCAACGACGCATTGTCGGTGAGCCCGGCTGCTTCTTTTAGCAGCTTCGCTGCCTGGGCGAGGTCGTCTTTGTAAGCTTCGCTGTAGGGGATGGCCACGAAGGTCTTTGAAGCTAGCTCTTTCCACCGAATAACGGTGAAAAAGCTCCTGGCTTCTTGCTGCTCTTCTTTCGGCAAGGACGCAACCCAGGTTTCGAAATCCTCCCGAGTCATATCTTCAGGATAGAAATTTGCCCCCTTCGGTTTCTCCGGCGGAACGCCCGGGAGGAAGGCGTTGAATCCATCCAACGCTGACCAGGGACCCTTATTGATCCAGAAATATCGCAGGCGCGCTTTGCCCAGCGGCGTCGTGTCCTTCTGCAGACGGGCATGGAGGGCGAGATCGCCGCTCCAATACTGCATCATAAAAACGTCGTCCATGATGCGGCCGGCTTCGATCAATTTGACCAGCGCCTGCCGGTCTGCCCCGGAAAGTTTGGATGTATCAACGCGCAGTGGCGTCGGCGCAAAGCGAGCGGTCATCCTCTCCAGTTCGCCCAGTCCCGGCGCCCGGTTCTGCGCCCGGGTGGTTCTAGTGGCTTTGCTGGATTTGGCCTTCTGGGCCCGGGCTGAAATACCGGCCACTCCCAGAAAAATAATTGGCGCAATGACGCCCAGGGCAAGAAACCTCATTCATCTCTCCTCGGACTCAAAACGGAAGTAGGGTGACAAGCCCGATCATAATAGCAAGGGCTCAGTGGCCGCGGGCCGGCATCCGGAGGTACAATTTAGCCAGGCCGTAACCGCGTGAGTTGTTGTTACCTTCGTTGTTGTTAACTTCAAGGAGCGGCCCTCATAAGCTTTATGCGAAAACTACTCCTCTGCCTTTTGCTGATTTGTTTTGCCGCCCTGCCGCTAGCTGTGTCTGCCGACACCGTGGTGGAAGAAATTATAGCCCGCATTAATAATCAAATTGTTACTCGCACCGAATACCTGCGCAGCAAAGATCAGTTAAAGCAGGAGGCGCAACAGCAGGACCCGGCTAACGCCGACAAAATCGTTGCCGAAAGGGACAAAGACGTTCTGCGCGATCTGATCGACCAGCAGTTGCTCCTAGAAAAGGGCAAGGACCTTGGTATCACCGCCGAAACCGAAGTCATCAAGCGGTTAGACGAGATGCGCAAGGACATGAAACTGGAATCGATGGAAGACCTGGAAAAGGCTGCCCAGGGGCAAGGTATCTCGTTTGAAGATTTCAAACAGAACCTGAAAAACCAGATCATCACCCAACAAGTGATCTCGAAAGAAGTCGGCTCCCGGATGTCAATTTCCAAAGAGGAGCTGCAACAGTTCTACGATGAGCACAAGAGCCAGATGGAGCAGCCGGAGCAAATCCGTCTGAGCGAGCTGCTGGTTTCCACCGAGAAAAAGACTAAGGATGCCGCGCCGGACGATCCCCAGCAGCTTGCGGCCGCGCAGGCCAAGGCGGACGACCTGCTGGCCCAGATCCGCAAGGGAGCGGCCTTCGACGAAACCGCCAAGAAGAATTCAGATGGGCCAACCGCGGTCCAGGGCGGCGATCTGGGGTACTTCAAGCGGGGGACTCTGGCCAAGGAACTCGAAGACAAAACCTTCGCCATGAAACCGGGCGAAGTGTCCGATGTGATCCGCACCCGGCAAGGATTTGTCATCCTCAAGGTGGTGGAACATCAGATGGCCGGCGTGCCGCCGCTGAGCCAGATTGAACCCAAGGTTCAGGACGCGATCTACATGCAAAAGCTGCAGCCTGCGCTGCGAGGCTATCTGCAGAAACTGCGCGAAGATTCCTACATCGACATCAAGCCAGGATACGTAGACACCGGCGCCAGCCCCAACCAGACCAAGCCGGTGGAAACTACCGCCAAGGATGCCGGTGCCAAGGAACTCAAGAAAAAGAAGAAAAAGCTGGGCATAATCTAGTTTAAGCTGGACAGTAGTCTATGAAGGAATTCTTCATTTGCGATTGCCTCCAGCATGAGAACAAGGTCATCACGTCCAGTTTCGTAGTCGTCTCCCGGCAGGTCAAACCCAAGAAAAGCGGTGAGCCCTACCTGGCCCTCGTCCTGGGCGACCGCAGCGGCCATCTCGAAGCCAAGATGTGGGACAACGTCGACGATGCCATCGACGCCTTTGACCAGGACGATTTCGTAAAGATCAAGGGGCTGATCAACAAGTACAAGAACCGGTTTCAACTGACCATTCACAAACTTCGGCGGATGGGGGAATCCGAAGTTGATTTTGCCGATTACCTGCCAAAGACCACCAAGGATATCGGCGAGATGTGGAAGACTCTTGCAGGCTTTGTTGCCTCGTTCAAGGATCCTCATCTCAAGGGCCTGGTGGAAGCGTTCATGGCCGACCCTGAGATCGCTGAGGCCTACCGCAACGCGCCCGCTGCCAAGACCCTGCATCACGCTTTTATTGGTGGCTTACTCGAGCACGTGGTTTCTTTGTTCCACTCCTGCGACCTGATGTGCCGGAACTACCCGCAGATCAATCGCGATCTGCTGCTCACCGGGGCTTTCCTGCACGACATTGGCAAGATTCACGAACTCACTTACAACCGCTCCTTCTCTTACACCACGCGCGGCCAGTTGCTCGGGCACATGATTATTGAGTTGGAGATGCTGCAGGCCAAACTCGCACAGTTCCCAACTTTTCCGGACTCTCTGAAGACGCTCATTGAACACCTCATCATCAGCCATCATGGGCAATACGATTTCGGCTCACCCAAGCTGCCCATGTTTCCGGAGGCCCTTCTACTGCACTATCTCGACGATCTTGATTCCAAGATGGAAGCCATGCGGGCGCAGTTTGAGCGCGCTGGAGATTCGGACGGTGCCTGGACCAGTTACAATCCGTCGCTTGGGCGTCCCGTGCTGAACATCGGGAAGTTCATGGCGCAGAAGGCGACCGAAGAGGAAGTACCAGAAGGCGGCGAGAATCCTGTCACAGAAACCGCCTCCGCCGGTTCGGCCGAAGCGCCTTCTGCGGATGGCGGCACTCCGCTGTTAACCGGCCTCGAACCCGGCGAGAGAGAAAACACCAATACCGCAATGACATCGGCCGGGCATGAGGATAAAATCTAGCCATCCCGTTTGGGGTCCTCGTTAGCGTCCTGTTAAGGGCGTTTGCGCACCGTTCAGCTTTCTGACAAACCATCCCGACATGGAGGGAATCATGCGAACCCGCTTGGTGGCACTCACCCTGGGTCTCTTTTTATCTTTCGCCGTGCTCGGCTGCAACAGCAAGCCGGCGGATTCCACGGCTTCCAATTCGAATGACAGTAACAGTCCAAGCAACGCTCCACCGAATAACAACGCTGCCGGATCGAGCGGTAGTGCCGGCTCCGGGATGTCTAATAATTCCGGCTCGGCGATGTCGGGCATGAAGGCTCCGGCTCCGAAGCCGTTGATCGTGCCCGCCGGAACTGTGCTAACGGTTCGCCTGGGGCAATCAGTTGGCTCCAAGATCAGTTCTCCCGGACAAACCTTCACCGCCACCGTGGCGAGTCCGATCACGGTAGAGGGCACTACGGTTGTCCCGGCGGGGGCGACGGCGTCCGGGACCGTGGTTGACGCGAAACCGCTGGGCCGCTTCAAAGGCGGAGCGGTTCTGCAATTGCGCCTGACTTCGATCACTGTAAACGGGGTTGACCAGTCTGTTTCCACTTCTGCCGTAACCCGAACCGCAGCCGGCAAAGGTAAGCGCACTGCCATCCTGGCGGGTGGTGGCGCGGGCCTGGGCGCGCTGATTGGCGGCCTGGCAGGAGGCGGAAAGGGCGCCGCCATCGGCGCACTCGCGGGCGGCGGTGCAGGAACCGGCGGCGCCGCGTTTACTGGCAACAAGGACATTGTCCTGCCGGCGGAGTCCGCGCTCAGCTTCAAGCTGGAGCAGCCGCTGCAAGCGAAGTAGACCAGCGTCGTCTGTCGGTCTTTAGTCGTCGTCAGCCCACGGCGCGAGTCGTGGGCTGCATTTTTGCAACCTGAAAGTTATGCTCGACTTCGCTCAATTCCGGGTGCTCACCTTCGACTGCTACGGAACGCTCATCGATTGGGAGACGGGAATCTTCTCGGCACTGCGTCCCATTCTGGCCACGCACGGTAAAACCATCTCTGACGTTGATCTGCTGACTCTTTACTCCGAACTGGAGTCTGAAGCCGAGAAGGGAGCATTTCGCCCTTACCGCACTGTGCTCGAGTCCGTAGTGCGCGGGTTTGGCGACCGCATGGTTTTCAAGCCGACTGAAAGTCAAGTGCACGCACTGCCCGACTCTCTGCCCAGCTGGCCGCCTTTCCGCGACACCGTGGCAGCGCTCAGCCAGCTGAAATCACGTTATCAACTCGCGATCATTTCCAATGTCGACGACGACCTTTTTGCTGCAACTGCCCTCCGGCTCCCCGTGGCCTTCGATTACGTGATCACCGCTCAACAAGCCCGAGCCTACAAACCCTCGCTTGAGATTTTCAAACTGGCCCAGCAACGAACCGGCGTCGCCCCGCGGCATTGGCTGCATATTGGCCAGAGCATCTACCATGACGTGATACCGGCCCAGTCATTAGGCATCTCCACGGTATGGGTGAACCGTCCTTCGCCGCGTCCCGGCGCAGGTGCAGCCAAAGCCGCCACGGGTAAACCCGACATCGAAGTACCCGACCTGACGACGCTGGCCAGACTGACAACCGAGAACTATGAACTCCAAACTGGTATCAGCACCCACACCCGGTATTAAACTGGAGACAATCCTTTTCGTTCCGTACCTTGCAATCGGAGAGCCCTAGATGACCACAACCGCTGCCCGCGGCAATCCACTGTCTTACCTCACCGATCAACTCAGCGACCTCAAAGCCAAGGGCACGCACTTCCGCCTGCGCGTCCTTGATGATGAACAGGCAGCGGTGTGCACCTTCGACGGCAAGAAAGTCATCAACCTCGCCTCGAACAATTACCTCGGCCTCACCACACATCCCAAGCTCCGCGAGGCCGCGCTGGAAGCTACCCGCAAGTATGGAGTCGGCTCAGGCGCGGTGCGCACCATAGCTGGCACCATGAAAATCCACATGGAGCTGGAGGAAAAAATCGCGCGCTTCAAGAACGTGGAAGCTTGCGTGGTCTTCCAGTCGGGATTTGCTGCCAATGCGGGCACGGTGTCGGCGGTACTGGGCAAAGACGATTTCATCATCTCCGACCAGCTTAACCACGCCTCGATCATCGACGGCGCTCGCCTGTCACGCGCCAAGATTCTGGTCTTTGAGCACAAAAATATTGCTCAGGCCGAAGAGCGCTTGGCCAGCCTCAAAGATCAGCCCGGCAGAAAGCTGCTGATCAGCGACGGCGTCTTCTCCATGGACGGCGACATCGGGCCCCTGCCCGCCTTATGTGGGCTGGCGGAAAAATACGGCGCGATCATGATGGTTGACGATGCCCATGCCTCCGGCGTCCTCGGCCGCAACGGCCGCGGCACTATCGATCACTTCAAAATGCACGGCCGCGTGGATATTCAGGTAGGAACTTTATCCAAAGCCATTGGCGCGCTGGGCGGATACGTCTGTGGAACCCGCGACCTGATCGATTTTCTGTATCATCGTGCCCGGCCATTCCTGTTCTCGACTTCGCATCCACCCTCGGTTGCGGCAACCTGCATCGCGGCTTTCGATATTCTGGAAAACGAACCGGAGCGTATCGAAAAACTCTGGGAGAACACCCGGTTCTGGAAAAAAGAGCTGGCCCTGCTCGGCTTCGACATTGGCGGCAAAACCACACCCGCCAGCGAAACCCCGATTACTCCAATCATCATCGGCGACGGTAAACTCACTATGGAGTTTTCCCGCGAACTGTTCAAGGAAGGCGTGATGGGCACTGGCATCGCGTTCCCGACTGTACCGGAAGGCAAGGCGCGTATTCGGACGATAGTGACGGCAACGCATACCGAAGACGAATTGCAGCAGGCGCTGGACGTACTGAAGCGGGTGGGGAAGAGGATGGAGATTCTAGTGTAGGGCGAGCGTCCCGCTCGTGCGGCGTCATTCGACAGTCGGTCTAGCTGCACAAGCGGGACGCTCGCGCCTACATCGTCTACTCGGCGCGATGCACGATCCTGCCACCCACAATTGTCGCCACTACTTTTCCGGTTAGCTGCGATCCGTCAAAAGGCGTGTTGTGCGACCGGGAGTGAGACTTCGCGGCTTCAAAGGTCCAACGCTTTTTAGGGTCGAAGATGGTGACATCGGCGTGACTGCCGCGGGCGAGCGTCCCGCGGCCTCTCAGCGTGAACACCCGGGCCGGGCCGGCGGTGAAGAGTTCGACAATCCGGCTGTGCGAAAGTTTCTGGTCGCGATGAAGGTGCGTGATCGCGAGGCCCAAAGCGGTTTCCAGTCCGGTGATTCCGAATGCAGCCCGCTCGAACTCGATAATTTTTTCATGCGGCGCGTGGGGGGCGTGGTCGGTGGCAATCGCGTCTATAGTACCGTCAGCCAGCGCTGCCAGGATGGCCTCGCGGTCCGATGCCGAACGCAGCGGCGGATTCATTTTGAAGTTGGTGTCGTATTCGCCCACATCTTCGTCGGTAAGCGCGAAGTGGTGTGGCGTAACTTCGCAGGTCACGTGGGACTTGCTGCGCTTCCCGCGGCGTACCGCTTTCAGCGCGTCGGCGGTCGAGATATGAGCCACGTGCAGGCGGGCGCCGGTGAATTGCTGCGCCAGTTGCACATCGCGGTCAACGATGGAAGCTTCCGCCAACGCTGTCATGCCACGGAGCCCCAGCCGAAACGAAGTCGGCCCCTCGTTCATGGAGCCGCGTTCGGTCATGCGCGTATCCTCCGCGTGCTGCACCACCGGAAGATTGATCTCTGAAGATAGCCGCAGCGTTTCCCGCATCACCGTGTCGCTGAGAATCGGCTTGCCATCGTCGGTGACCGCGACTGCCCCGGCGCGTTGCAGTCCTCGGAAGTCAGTAAGTACCGCGCCCTTGCTGGCGTGCGTGGCAGCCGCGATGGGGAAGACGTTGACCACGGCACCACGCTCGGGCCGTTGCATCCACGTGACCCAGTCCGGCGAGTCGACCACAGGCTGGGTGTTGGGCATGCAGCACACCGAAGTGAACCCCCCGGCCGCGGCCGCTGCGGTGCCGGTAGCGATGGTTTCCTTGTAGCCCTGCCCGGGTTCGCGCAAGTGAACGTGCAGGTCAATGAAACCAGGAGCGACGACCAGGCCACGCGCATCGAATTTTTCCTCTGCAACGCCGCGAATCCTGCCGGCTGGTGCCACCTCGGCCACCTGGCCGTCGCGCAGCAAGACGTCCATGGGCGCATCGATCTTTGCTGCGGGGTCGATGAGACGGCCGCCTTTAATCAGCACGCTGCGATTTTCTTTTCTATTCAAGTGTGGGACCTGAGCACTTCTTTTCCACGGATTCACACGGATTTTCGCGGATTCTTTCTTTCATTCTCAAACACGTAGCGTTTGAATTGTGCAGTGGGACCAAAGTTGAACAGCATTCCCACCTCGATCTGGGTCGCTCGAAGATAGTTCAGCAGCTGCTTTTCCCAAGCTGGATCGACGTCTCGACCCGTCTTTAGCTCGATAATGACCTTCTCATCTATCAGCAAGTCAGCGCGAAAATCTCCAATCTTCTGGCCGTGAAACCATACGGGAACCGCAATTTGGCGCTGGAAAAAAGATCCCTCTCTCGGCCAGTTCGACTGAAAAGGCTTGTTCGTAGACTGATTCGAGAAATCCGTGCCCGAGTTCGTTGTAGACACTGTAGAAGATGCCGATGAGCTTCTCCGTTAATTCGCGATGTTTTAATCCGTTTTGATCCGCGTGAATCCGCGGAATTGAAGTAGCGATTCTCATCTTGCCCTTCCTAATGCCTTAGCCAGTACCGCCATGCGAACGGGAACTCCGTTACGCACTTCTTCGACAATGGCTGACTGCCGGCAATCGGCCACTTCCCAGGTCAGTTCCAATCCGCGAATGATCGGTCCGGGATGCATGAGCATCGCATCTTTTTTGGCCAGCTTTAGTCGCGGTAAGGTCATCTGGTAGCGGGCAATATAGTCCTGCAGGCTGATCCGCGTGCCGGCAAGCCGTTCCTTTTGCACCCGCAGGGTCATGACTACGTCGGCGCCATGGACCGCGTCTTCCACGGTGCGTGTGATATGCAGCCCTGGGGCCAGGCTTGTGGCCGTTTCCGGCAAAAATTCCGGCGGACCGCAGAGTGTGATGCGCGCACCAAATTTGCTCAGCAGGTGAATGGCAGAACGTGCGACGCGGCTATGATAGATGTCGCCCACGATCGCAACGTGCAATCCCTTGAGGGTTTTCTTGTGCCGAAGGATGGTATAGGCGTCGAGCAGCGCCTGCGTGGGATGTTCATGCATTCCGTCACCCGCGTTGATGACGGGGATATCCAGATACTTGGCCATCAGCGCCGCCGCGCCAGCCTGAGGATGCCGGATCACGATCATATCCGCGCCTACCGCGCGCAGGGTGTAACCGGTGTCCAGCAGCGACTCGCCTTTTTCGATGCTTGACCCACTGGAGAGCACCAGCGTGGTCATCGCGCCCATGGACTTGGCCGCAACCTCAAAGGAACTGCGAGTGCGCGTGGACGCTTCGTAAAACAGCAGCAGCACCCGCTTGCCTCGCAACAAGGGGCGGGGCTTTTGCGGATTCATGCGCCGGGCCAGTTTGAGCAGGCCCAGAATTTCCTCTGCCCCGAGATGTTCAATTCCCAGCAGGGAGCCGCGCGCCGCTTGATTCATGTTTTGCCAGGGCTAGCGCATGGACGAGCCGTCCATGCCAACTTCCGATCGTTAATCAGTCTCTTTCGTCAGTCGGTCTGCGATTTTTGCGTCGTGATCAGTCTTGCCGCTCGACCAAAAGGACCTTCTCCACGTTATCCACTTCGCGCAGCTTTACTTCAATAATTTCCCGATCCGTGGTTTGAACTTTGCGACCGATAAAACCGGCCTCGATGGGCAGCTCGCGATGTCCTCGGTCGATCAGCACACAGAGCTGGACCTGTTTTGGGCGCCCCTCGCGAAACAGGGCATCCATCGCAGCGCGAATGGTGCGTCCGGTGTAGAGAACGTCATCCACCAGAATAATGTTCTTGCCCGTGATCGGAAAACCTACCTCGGTCTTCTGAACCACCGGCTTTGGCCCCAAAGTGGAAAGGTCATCGCGATACAGAGTAATGTCCAGAGTGCCCACCGGGACGGAAGTCTTCTCGATGCGCCCAATCATTTCTCCCAGGCGCTGGGCCAGGGGCACACCACGGCGCCGGATGCCTACCAGTCCAAGATCGTTGGCTCCATTGTTTTTTTCGACAATTTCGTGAACCAGGCGGACCAGTGTGCGCTCAATTTCAGAAGCGGACATCAGTTGCGACTTCTCGCGCAGATTGGATGGACGGGGAGAGAGCTTTGCAGTCATAAACGCTGAATCATACTCGCCAGACGCGACCCCGAGCAAGGTTAGAGAAGGCAATCCCAAGACTAAATCATTCCCAATCAATAAGATCACACCCAGCAAATGTGGGCGCGAGCGTCCCGCTCGTGCAATGCGGGCATCGACCAGAGCATTTTCGGTGAAGGGCCGCTTGCGACCAACCGGCGCGAGTTGCTTGGAGGAAAGCAGGTCCCTCCACTTCGCGCCTCTCCGGTCGGAATGACAGAGATCCCTACACTGACATCCGGATCAGGGACGCACGAGCGGGACGCTCGCGCGTACATACGCATGGTTGCACCCGCTGAGGGTGGCGGTCTATAGTCACCGTTTCGGAGAGTGCCATGAAACATCTCCTGAACTGGGCGTTGAGCGCGCTGGCGCTCTGGATCGTGGCCAGGCTGGTGCCGGGATTTCACGTCAACGGGCCGCTGGCAGCTTTGATTGCGGCCCTCGTGATTGGCTTCGTCAATGCCACGCTGGGAGTTTTTCTTAAGATCGTCACCTTCCCGCTGGTTCTGCTCACCCTCGGTCTGTTCTGGCTGGTAATCAATGCGGCCATGATCGAACTGGCCTCGGCCATCGTTCCGGGCTTCCATGTGGACACCTTTGGCTCAGCTTTCATAGGCGCCATTGTTCTTGCTCTGGTCAACATGTTCTTTCGCTGGCTGGCTGGGTCGGGAAGCCGCAGCTAGTGTTCGGAGCCGGTTCACTGATCATCTCGAAGTGGCCGGAACAGCAGGTCCTTCCATTCCGCTTTGCTCCGGGTCGGGATGACAAGCTTTATCGAACTGATTTCACACGCGGGCCGCCAAATGCGGCAGGACTTGGAGCGCTACTCCTCGCACGCTACTCGGAAGCCGTAATCGGCATAGTGAAATTCCGGAGGAATGCTGGAACGCGCCGCACAACGGCTGGCTTTGATGTGATGGCGCCAGGAGCCTCCCCGGGAAGCCCGGCGGACTCCCTGTTCCGGACCGGTTGGGCTGCGCTCCGGTGAGACGGAATAGTAGTCGGCCTGATACCAATCGCTGCACCACTCGTGAACGTTTTCGCAGATGTCGTACAGGCCAAATGCGTTGGGCGCATAGCGCGCCACCGGCTCGGGACCATGCTTCCAACGCGCTTCGTAACCTGGCAATGATTGCGGCGGCGCGTCCCCCCAGGGATAGAGTTCGTTCTCGACACCACCGCGCGCTGCGCGTTCCCACTCGGCTTCGGTGGGCAAACGGTAACGCAGGCCCGTGCTCTGGCTGAGCCATTCACAATACTTCGCAGCCTCAAACCAGGACACCGCAACCACCGGCTGTTCTGGATGGTTGAAACCGGGATTGTCGCAAAAGGGGGCGGGCGCCGACCCCGCGGCCAGCACGAATTGAGCGTAAGCGGCGTTGGTTACCTGGCACGACGCCAATCGAAACGCGTCGACCCATACGCGGTGAACCGGGCGTTCGTTGCCCTGTCCGGCATCGGATCCCATCCAGAACCAGCCCGCCGGAATGCACATCAGTTGCGGCTCAATTTGGTTGGGTTGGACGGGCGGAATGGACGGTACGGACATAGGCATCAGGCCTGAAAAAACGATCGGTTCAAGTTCGAGCCCGAGGGAAAATCATTTCCCAGGGGGAAGGGGCAAACTCGTCCCCCATTTCCTTTATCCAACTGCCATCTCGGAGCTATCTTACACAATTACTTTGACTTACGAAGATCGCCGGTCATGGTAAAACGACGGCCTCCAACGTGCATTAAGTACTGGTGCAAGGCCATGATAGTGACAGAGTATGAATACACCAAGGGGCGCTTTATGAAACCGGTTTTGAAGTTGTTGATCGCCAGTCTGGTCTTGCTCACCCACGGGTTCGCACAAGAACCTAAAAAAGCTATCGTCCCGCATGACTCTGCCGTCATGCAGTCCAGAGACCAAATCATTGCAAGTGGCTCAGCCAAACAACCAGCACCTGTAGTGCAGCCTAAGGCGTTGCCGGCGCTGAGTCCATCTTTAGGGGATATAGCCCGCGCCGCTCGCGCCGCTCATGCCGCTGCACCCAAGGCACAAGTGGTGGTTGCGGAAGACGCCCCCTCGCAAAAGTAAATCGACTTCCAGTTTGACGGGGCAGGATGCCCTCCCGCCAGCCAGCAAAGCCTGCCCTGAGCGCAGTCGAAGGGATGCCGGCGCTACTCTAAAACCTGCACGGACGGCGCGCGAGGGCCAGCCGGCAAACGGATACACTGTCTTCGCCACCGCCCGATGCCTACCAGAAAAACATCGTCCACCCTGGCCTCTATGCTTGGCCAGCGTTGCCCGCGCTGTCGCGAGGGACGCATTTTCCCCTATTCCATCTTTCGCGGTTTTCCAAAAATGTGCGAACGCTGCTCCGTCTGCGATCTCAAATTTCAGCGTGAAGAGGGTTATTTCCTGGGAGCGATGTACATCAGCTTCGGCCTGGCGCTCGTGATCATCGCGCTGATCGCTGGGTTGCTTTGGGCCATCACCGGATGGTGGATCACCCGAGTCACGATTTGGGCGGTGATACTGTTCCTGCCGCTCGCGCCAGCCATCTCATTGCTGGCTCGTGTACTTTGGATCTATCTGGATCAGGCGTTTGATCCTGAGAAGACCTGAAAATGTAGGCGCGAGCGACCCACTCGTGCAGGAATCGGGCTGCGGACTTCCGCCAGGTGAGGGCTAGATGCCCTCACGACAGCCGGCGGGACGCCGGCGCTACTAAACCTCTCAGCGGACCTCGGCGAGTTGAGTGCGCAATTTGTGGGTGGCGCGGAATAGAGTGTTCTTGATTGTGCCTTCGGTCGTATTCAGCATTCCAGCGACCGTTCGCAACCTCATGCCGTGGTAGTGCTTCAGTTCGAAGACCATCCGTTCGCGCGGCGAAAGCCGGCTGAGCGCGCTGACAATGCATTGCCGCAGTTCCCGTCCGGCAAAGCTGTGCTCCGGGCTGGATCCGGGGCGGCGATCGGGCATGCGGTCCAGCACATCTTCCTGCTCACCTTCCGGAGACGCCATCGTAGTCAGGTCCCGGCCGCGTGACCGCTTCTTGCGCAGATGATCCAGGCAGAGATTGGTGACGATGCGATAGATCCAGGTATAGAAAGAGCACTCGAAACGGAAGCGCGCCAGGTTGATATAGGCCCGGAGAAACGCTTCCTGATAAATGTCCTGACCGTCTTCCTGCGATCCGGTAAGGTGAACCGCCAGCCGCAGCACGGCACGATCGTACTGCCGCACCAGTTCTTCGAAGGCTGCGGTGTTCCCCCGCTGGGCCTCGCGGATCAGCGCGGAATCGTCCACGCGGACAGGAGCCTTCGACACCGGCGGCTTGCACAGAAGCCAGTACCGGACGGTTCAGGAACGGCGTTTCGCGAATTTTGCTGGTCTCCGGCACACTCATCTCCGTCTACCTCTCGACCTTTAACCCACGAACTTGTAGCCCGTGCCATGCACGGTGAGGATGAAGCGTGGCTCCTCCGGCTTCGGTTCAACCTTCTGCCGCAAGCGGACGATGTGCGCATCCACCGTGCGCGTCGTCGGAAAGCGGTCGTAGCCCCATACCTCTTCGAGCAGGCGATCGCGGCTCAAGGCCTCGCCGGGATGGCAGAGAAAATATTTGAGCAGTTCGAATTCCTTCGAGGAGAAATCGAGCTCCTTGCCGCTCCGTGAAACCTGGCAACTCTTCAGGTTCACCTGGACCTCGCCAAATGAATAGCTTTCCTGCTCCTTTGGGGCGGTCTTGGAGCGGCGCAGCACGGCTTTCACCCGAGCCAGCAATTCGCGTATGGAAAACGGCTTGGTGACATAGTCGTCAGCGCCGAGTTCCAGGCCGACTACCTTGTCCACTTCCTGACCGCGTGCCGTGAGCATGATGATCGGCACCGAAGGCCGCTTGGCCTTCAGCTGCTTGCAAACGTCCAGGCCGCTCATGCGGGGCATCATGACGTCGAGGATAACGAGATCAGGAGATTCATTCAGAGCTCGTTCCAGCCCGGCCACGCCATCGGGCGCGGTGATGACGTCGTATCCTTCGAATTCGAAGTTGTCGCGCAAACCCGAAACCATGTTGGGCTCGTCTTCGACAATCAGGATTCTGGTCATTTCGTAAATCCTTGCTGCTGCTATGTCGAGCTTCGCTCGACCGGACAGCCGAGGGCGGCTGTCCCCACGTGGTTCTTGTTAGGCCGAGGCTGCTGTACCACCGTTCTGCACCGACTTTACCGGCAACTCGATAGTGAATTTGCTGCCCTGCCCGGGAGTGCTGTCCACAGACACTTCGCCCCCGTGAGCCTGTACGATATGGCGCACCAGCGAAAGGCCCAGCCCGCTACCTTTGGTGTTGTGGACCAGCGGATCACCCACCCGGTAGAATTTCTCAAAAATCTTCTGCTGCTCCTGATGAGGAATGCCGATACCCTGGTCCACCACTTCCAGCTTCACCGAGCCGTTGTCGCGATAAAGATTCACCCCGATAAACTTTCTGTCCTGCGAATACTTGAGCGCGTTGTTCACCAGATTAAGCAACGAACGCGCCATGGCCTCGCGGTCCACCCGCATAGGCGGTACTTCATCGATTTTTTCTTCAAACTGAAAACCGCTCTGCTCCAGTTGGTAGCGATAGGAGTCCAGCGTGTTGTGCACCAGTTCGCTCATGTCGGTCTCGCGGAAGTCGTACTCCTTGCGGCCGGCCTCGATGCGGGAGAAATCTAGGATGTTGTTGATTAGCGCGGTCAGGCGTTCGCTCTCTTTGCGAATAATGCGGTAGTACTCCTGATATTTTTCCGGGCTGGTAAGCCGGCCCATCTCGAGGGTCTCGGCATAGAGTCGAATGAGAGAGAGCGGAGTGCGCAATTCGTGAGAAACGTTGGAAACGAAATCCGACTTCAGCCGCGCCAGCGCCATTTCCTTGGTGACATTGCGATAAGTCAGCGCAATTCCGCCGGCCAGCACCAGGGAGAGCGCAGCCAGGGTGAGAAAACTGATGCGCGCGAAACGCTGGCCGATAGCGGCAAGAGTGGTACCCCGCAACTTGATCGCCAGGGTCATCCCCTGAAACGCGCCTTCCAGATTGCGCTCCACTTCGGGCGTGCCGCCATCCCACCCGCTGGACTGGGCAAACGCGGTGGAATCATACTTGCCCCGCAACATCATGACGGCGTGATTCTGCGTGATCGCTGACGTTACGACTGATAACGTCGTTCAGCATCTCGGGAAAGAATTGGTCATGCAGATAGTCGGCGTCGAAAGCCACCCCGGCGATCGCGGCCTCGCCTTTTTTCTCACCTTGAACGGCAAACAGCGCGGTGGATTGATAGACCTTCTTGTCGCCTCGCGGCACCCATTGCGCCTCAAACATATATGGCGCTCCTTTTTTCTGGAGGTGCACCAGCTTTTCGGACATCGAGGGAAAGTCGATCTTGAACCAGCCGTCATACATCTTGCTCAGGTAGTCAGCCTCGTCACGAAAACCGCTCTCATTTTTCAGCCGATCGGCCTGAGAGCGAAATACAATGCCACTGCCGGGCGTGAATACGAAGATGTGCGCGACATAGGGATGCGCCGCCAAAATCCTGTCCAGGGTTACAGAGCACGCCTCGCTGGGCGCGGGGAAATCAGTGCGCACATCGTCAACCAGTTCGTAGGCTTTTTGATTGATCTGCTTCTCAGAAATGGCCAGCACCTGGCTGAAGTCGCGCTGGATGGCAGCTTCGACCGCGCGGTCGCGCTGAATGTGCAGCACATGCCAGGCGCTCAGGATTACCAGGGCCGCGGCGGGCAAGATACGACAGCCAGCTCCAGAGTCAGGAGCAGCCGGGTTCGCTCGTTCCGCGGTTTCGTTTTCATTCTGAAGTCCTGATCCCGGGCTGGGCAATCGTGTTCAATCAGCCCACAGCCAACATAGTCAAACCAGGCATGACCGGTGTCAATTAGGGGTAAAAATACGTAAAAAGTTGTGAACTGATTGATCAGCAAGGTACCAGGAGGGCATGTGTGGGGCGGGCGCCCTCGCCCGCCGCCTTTGGACTTGATCTTGAGATTTCGGTTTTGCCGGTTTGCGTTGAAGGGCGCGAGCCCCAAGTGAAAATCCAGGTCAAACGCGGCGGGCGAGGGCGCCCGCCCCACACCCATCGTCTACGGTAGCTTGAAATCGACCGTCACGAATGTCTGGGCTTCGACCGCGCGACCGTTGACCAGGTAGGGTTGGTAGCGCCATTGCCGGACGGCGTTGATACGCCGCCTGACCCAGAAGCATGAGAGCCGCGAATCAACTTAAGGTCCTGAATGGTGCCGTCCCGGGCGATGAATGCCTGCAGCACGACTGGACCCTGCAACCTTGCCCGGACCGCCTTTTCGGGATAGCTGGGCAGAACTTTCTGCAGCAGCAAGCGGCGCGAGAGATCCTCGGACAACTCCACCGGCTCGAGCGCGGCGAGAAGCGATGGTGTAATCCGAGCGGCCACGGTGCGCATGGTTGAGGTCTGCACCGGCGCCTTCAGACTCTCCGGAATGCGGACCGCGGCGGTTGCTGGGGACTGCTGCACGCTTGGGGGCTGGGTCTTCGACGTGGAGCGGTCGGTGCCTGCGCAGGTACCGGTGCAGGAGTGGTTGCGCCAGCCAGAAACGGATCTCTTACCGGAGTCACCCGGATACGCGAGGCGCCGCGGCGCGAAGCATCGGGTTGAGGGCCATCGTCTTCAGCCATCTGCACCGCGGGCGCAGGCGCTTCATTCTGATCCGAATGGTGCAGCCATGCCTGAGTGCGGTCGAGCGCGCGTCCGCACATCTGAGCAACCGATGTTGCCGTGCCCTGGCTGTAGAGCGGTTCGCTGAATACGTAACCGACGGACAGGAAAGCGACCGCAATCGCCAGGCTAGGCAGCAGTCTGCCTGGCTCCCTCCGCCGAAGAGCCGTCGCGGATGAAAAGCTTGGTTCTCGTCTGAAATAGAGTGTGCGCTCGGGATCGGTACAACAGATCGTCGTCGAAAATCGATTCGGCGGCCACAACCGGCAACTCGTATTCAGGCCTGCGCGGGGGAGGCGGGGAGGGCCAGGCGCGGAGAGGTCGCGGCGATTCCGAGCGATGGATTTCCAACCTTGGAAGCGCAGCCGTTTCCGTGTGGATCGGTTTCCTGTGCGGCTCGAACGCCGGAGGAATACCCATCATCATTTTGGCGCCATTTTCGGCAACCAGGCCTTCATGTGCGCCAGAAATGGATCGGAGGTCAGCAGAGCATACTTGACTTCGATCCGGACGATCATGGGCCGGCTCAAAACCAGGTCAGCGCCGGCTTCGTGGGCCGCGTTCGCGGCTTCCGGATCGGCGATGGCGACGGTGAACGCCGCATGATTAGCTTTCAGTTCGCGCGACGTCTTCAACAGAAAGACCGCTTCCAGTCCTTCGTTCCAGTCCGAAACGATGACTTCGAAGGCGCGGCTGGTGATCTTTTCCACCGCGCTGAAGATTTCAGGGCAAGACTCAACCTCGAATTCCAGTTCGGTAAGAGCCTGACTCAGAACGTGCGAGGTCTGCTCGTCGGAGGAGAACAACAAAGAGAGCGGCCACATAGTACGAGGTTAACGGCGCACTGCCGGGCCGGCAAGTTACGAACTGCCAGAATGCGGACAGCCGCGGACCATGTAACCGCATGCCGGATTACCTGTCCATTCGGACAAGTGCCAACGGTAACCGCGCTCCGCGAGACCGCTTGGAGCACCACGGGTCCACGCCCGGCTGGTCTTAATCCTTCTGGAATTGGGAGAGCCACCGATTCCGGCAGGTCTTCTTCCAGCTTGGCGGCTAGCCACTCCTGCAGGACAGACTGCTGCCCGGCTGGAATCGCCAGGGAGCGCAGTCCGGCCCGGCCGGTCTCGTCATACCAGCAAACTTCGGACTCAACTGTGAAGCGAATCGCTGCTGTCCGGGGAGGGTGAACAGGACTCGTACTTGCCCACCGTGCTTCAGTGCGGGCGATTGGGCAATGGCCATGCCGCCCTCGCTGATATTGACCACGTGGCAATTGGACTCCCGGCCATCGCTCAGGACAACCGCGGGCACCATCGTAAGGACAACGGAAAGAGCGGCGGCGTTCGCGCACGATCAGACCAAACGCGGCTTTCAGAGTGCGTGCGACTGAACTCGGCGAAAGTGGCTTTCTCCATCACAAAGTTCGGCTGAGTCTACGAGCGGGGCAGGCTTCTGGGGATCGGTGATGGCGAAGGTCACGGCGGTCCGATTGGAGGGAGAAAGGCGAAGTTGTCCAGTATTTCGCTCTGCCTGCCCAACTTCGACATCAACCATCACGGCTTCGAACTTTTGGCGGCTTAACAGGGGGAGCAGCCATGCTGACCTCGCCACACACTTCGGTGGTAATGCCAAACGCTCTCATCCCCTCCGCCACCTGCTCGATCGACTGCCGAATCGTTGCTGATCAGCAGCAAGCGACCCATCGCGGTCTTCAGTCCAGGAGAACTCATTGCGGCCAACCCCTCCTACCTCTTTATCGGCCATTTCGGTCGCAAACACTAGCGGCCATTCGAAAGTCTTCGGGCGCCCTCTGAAAAGTCCCCGAAAAGCGGCCGATTGTGGACTTGCACAGGAATTACCTCTGATTTTCCCCTGTAATCAGACGTTTAGGGAGTATTTCGGTGGCTTCGTCGGAAAACCGGAATTCAGCTGCTTGCGGTCGAAAGGCCGGAATTACCCTGGGGGGCGGTTCCAGTCGACCAAGACCCGCTTCGGCTTGCAACAATAGTACGAATTCAGGTGTGGGAAACCTTCTCGTGCAAATGCCTGCGCGGCCGGTGGGCCGGCCTCCGTGGCCCGAATCCCGTCCCAGCTATGACGGCCGCTATGTGCCGGGGGCTCCATTAAGCATCGAAAGAGCACCTTTTGCCGGCCATCCGGACCGAAGTTTGAGGGGTCGAGCCAGCGCTCGAAATTCGCTTTACGCGCCGGCCATTCGGAGTCGAGCATGGAAAACCAGGCTGTATCCCGATTGCGGCCTTTGACGATCATGTGTTGCCGGAAGATTCCCTCGAAGGTAAATCCGAAACGCAACGCTGCTCTTCGCGACGGCGCGTTCAGGGCGTTGCACTTCCACTCGTAGCGGCGATAACCAAGATCCTCGAAGACATGCCGCGCCATCAAATACATGGCCTCAGTTGCCAGCGGGGTTCGTTGCAGCTGTGGGGTGTACAAGATACTGCCCACTTCGATGACCCGGTGGACGGGCTCGATCCTCATGTAGGCGGCATATCCGACGGCTGCTCCCGAAGCTCGATCCAGGATCGCGAAAAACATCGGATCCTCGGAAGCCGCCGCCTTCTGCAGATGGAGATCGAACGCCGTCCGATCAGGAAACGGTCCCTCGAAGAGATAAAGCCATAATGAGTCATTCAGCCTCTTCCCGCGTAGCTTCGTACAGGGCGTCGCCATGGGCGAGAAGGTCGAGAGGTGTCAGCGTGACCAGTCGTCCTGCCATCGTGGTGCGGCCGGGACGCTTGGCCGGAGAAGCGTCGACTCGAGGACCGATCGGCATAAGTTCGCCAGTCGCAGCATCTTTAATCATTACAGGCCACCCTTGGGTCTACTCTGAGAACAATCACTATAGTTCAGACTCCGAGCCCTTTGCGAAACCCTTGGCACTCTCCCGTAGTCGTAGCCCTTGCGCTCTTTGCGGACGTCCTTTGCGCCCTTCGCAGTTAAATGCTTTCGGTCGCATCTGGAATGCACACGCGTCCGTCTTTACAAACTTTTACGATCAGAACTCACAACCAATTCCTGCTCCATGGGGTTCTCATCTATGCAGTGCAAGCACCAATCCAGCCAGCATTCTTGTCCGCATAGTTTTGAAAGGCCATCACAGTGAGAATTAACTTCGCGCGTCCCGCCCTTTTTCTCGCGGCGGCGACTATGGTGTTCAACCTTGCCGCCGCGCAGTCGGGAGACGGCGCGCACACGAAGAACGCCAGTGAAAACTCGGCGGACCAGTCCGTAACCACGATGTCCGTCCAGGTAAAGGTGGTGAATGTGCTTGCCACGGTGCGCGACAAGCACGGCAAGATCATCAATAACCTGACCAAAGACGACTTCACGCTCAGCGAAGATGGACGGCCCCAGACCATTCGCTATTTCTCCCGTGAAACCGACATCCCGCTGACCCTCGGACTACTGGTGGACACCAGCATGAGTCAGCGGCGGGTTCTCGGCGAGGAGCGAAGTGCAAGCCAAAGCTTTCTGACCCAGATGCTACGCGAAGACAAAGACAAAGCCTTCGTCATCCACTTCGATCGCGAGGTTGAGCTCTTGCAGGATCTCACTTCATCACACGAAAAGCTGCGCGTCTCGCTGGAGTCGCTGGACACCCCGCAGTTCAGCCGCACTTCAGGAGGCGGATATCCGGGTGGCGGAGGAGGCGGTGCGGAGCGCGGATATCCGGGTGGCGGCGGCTCCGGAGGCGGCTCGGGACGACATCACGGGGGCGGCACTCTGCTCTACGACTCGCGTCTACCTGGCTTCTGACGAGTTGATGGCGAAGCAGGAGGGTCGCAAGGCTGTGATTTTGCTTACGGACGGGGTTGACATGGGCAGCAAGGAGACTCTGGACGAGGCCATCGAATCGGCCCAACGCGCCAACACTGTGGTCTACTCCATTCTTTTTAAGGACGACGAGGCCTACGGCAATGGCGGAGGCTTTGGTCGAGCCGGGATCAGCATTCCCGGAATGGGTGGACCCGGCATGGGCCGCGGCGGAATGGGACGCGGCGGTGGACGCAGAGTCCCCGAACAGCATGCCGATGGCAAAAAAGTTCTGGAGCGAATCTCCAAAGAAACCGGTGGACGGATGTTCGAAGTCTCGAAAAAAGAGCCGGTGGATCAGATCTATACCCAAATCGAAGAAGAGCTGCGCAACCAGTACAGCTTAGGCTACACGCCCGATCGAGGAAATGCCGCAGAGCCCGGCTATCACAAGATCCAGGTTGCAGCGCGGCAGAAAGATTTGGTCGTCCAGGCCCGGGACGGGTATTACTACAACGGTAAGTGACCGCTGCGCACTCTGAAAAGTGGCGCCCGCATCCCTGCGACTGCGCTCAGGGCAGACTTTGCCGGCTGTCGGGAGGGTATCTAGCCCTCCCACGGTGGGCGAGACGCCCACCGGACAGCGGCGCTACTTTCGAGCGCAAATCGCTAAGAACCTCTCCTCAAACATTTTCAGATTCCAACCGCCGTGTGGCAAGATCAACACTCGTGTCCGATTCGTCAGCGTGGTCGCGCTGTCTACCGCTCGAGGGAGGATCTGCATGCCTTACGATTCACGCTTTGCGGGTAGGGCGGCCATCGTGACCGGAGCTGCCGGCGGCATCGGGCGAGCTATTGCGGCGCGCCTGGCCGCCGAAGGTGCGAAGGTTAGCCTCTGGGATTTGAATCAGGCTGCTTTACTCGAAGCCGCGAAGGAGACGGGCGCTGCTCATCATGTTGTTCTGAACATTGCCGACTTCGATCAAGTCGAGCGCGCGATGGCGGAGACCGCTGCAGCCCTGGGCAAGATGGATATTCTGATTGCGAGCGCAGGCATTACCGGTCCGAATGCGACGCTGTGGGAATATCCGATCGAAGCCTGGCGTCAGGTTATGGATGTAAACCTGAACGGCCTGTTCTACTGCAATCGCGCGGTGGTGCCGCATCTGCAGCGCAACAACTATGGCCGCATCGTCAATATCGCGTCGGTCGCAGGCAAGGAGGGAAACCCCAATGCGTCCGCATATAGCGCTTCGAAGGCAGGCGTTATCGGCCTGACAAAATCTCTGGGCAAGGAACTGGCTAAGACTCAGATCCGCGTCAACTGCGTCACACCCGCGGCCGTACGAACGCCGATCTTCGATCAGATGACTCCAGCGCACGTCGAATTCATGCTGTCAAAAATTCCAATCGGCCGCTTCGGTCAAATCGAGGAAGTCACATCTCTGGTGTGTTGGCTGGCCAGCGAAGAATGCTCATTCAGCACCGGCGCCGTATTCGACGTCTCCGGCGGCCGAGCTACCTACTAAAATCTTCGCGGTTGTGAAGGTAAACGCCCGATTTCAACACTTATCGGGGCGGCCCATTATAATCACGCCGATGGCCAGCGACTCCTTTCACGCGTGGGCGAACCGGACCGTGCTTCGCCCGGGGCGCGAAGAGCCGTACCTGTCGATCCAGGACATCGTCGTTTTCGTCCGCGATCTGGAAGTAAGCAAGCAGTTCTACCTGCAGCAGTTGGGCTTCGAACTCCTCACAGAACAATGCCTTCCCACCGGCGAACGCTGGATCGAAGTGGCGCCTCCCGACGGCAGCGCGAATCTCGCGCTGGTTGAACCAAAGCCCGACGCGCCGGAATACAAACTGATTGGTGGCTACCGCTGGGTCCTATTCATGACCGAAGATGTCCACGCCAAGTACAAAGAATGGAGCGAACGCGGTGTTCGTTTCACAACTGGTCCGGAGACGCCGGGGTGGGGCGGCACTTATGCGCGTTTCGAGGATCCGGACGGGAATGCGTTTGGCCTGGAGGGCTTCGATGAGGTGAGGCAAAGCCTGGAGTTGCGCCGACAGGCGCACGCCGAGAAACTCGAATCCGAACGGCGCACCGCCCAGGAACTGGAAATAGCGCGGCAGGTGCAGGCGCGGTTGTTTCCGCAGATTCAGCCGGAGATGAAAACGGTCGAGTACGCAGGTATCTGCCAACAAGCACGCCAGGTGGGAGGGGATTATTTCGATTTCCTGAATATCGGGCCGCAGCGGCTGGGGTTGATCATCGGCGATGTTTCCGGCAAGGGAATCGCGGCAGCGCTGCTGATGGCGAATTTGCAGGCCAGCCTGCGGAGCCAGTCGGCGCTGGCCTTCGATCAGCCCGAGGCGTTGCTCCGGTCTGTGAATCGCCTGTTCTATGACAACACCGGTGACAGTGCTTATGCCTCGCTTTTGTTTGCCGATTACGACGAGGAGGCGCGGCGACTGCGTTACGTCAATTGCGGCCATTTGTCAGGTCTCCTGGTAAGAAGCGACGGCAAGGTGGATCGGCTCGAGTCCACCAGCACGCTGATCGGAATGTTCAGAGAGTGGAATTGCTCGATGCGAGAGCAGGAGCTTTTTCCCGGGGATGTGCTTGCGCTCTACACGGATGGCATCACCGAAGCCAGTAACGAGCAAGGAGAGGAATTTGGCGAGCGCTGCCTGATTGAATCCCTTCAGCAACATCGGGACTTGCCGTGCCAGGCTTTGTTGACCGCAATCGTGGATGGTGTCCGGCGATTCAGTTTTCAGGAACAACACGACGACATCACGGCGATCGTCGCGAAGTTCAAGGCTACTAGCTGACATGTCGTCGTGTGGCCAAAAAGATGATTAGCGTGAGCCCGAGCGCATCCCTACCTCACGTCGTGGGTCAACCTGCTGAACTACCGCACTTAATCTACCGCCCGCGTGTGGCTTTGAAGAAAGGGTTCCGGTCCAACCCGAGACCGGGACATTATCTCGATGCGCGTCTTTACCACTGTTTGCGAAATGTGGTCTCAAAGGAGAAGCCGCCATTCTGGTCGCGAACTGCGTTGAATGAGGTTTTGCGGTTTGCCTGATACTCGAGCTTGATGATCTCGCGCTCGGTTGAGGTGACGTCGGTGGAGAAGGTCACGAAAATCTTGCTGGTTACTCTTTGCTGAATCGCTACCCGGGCCCCCGGGCTCTGCGAACTACTTCCGAGCACGGGATCGACCGACAACTGAGAAATGCCCGCTAGCTTCTCGACCCGGTTTGTGATCTGGCCGCTGACCTGGGAAGCGATCAGCGACTGCGCTCCCATTGTGCCCGGAGGGGTTGGATTCGCCGCGGCAGCCTCAGAAGTTTTTCCAAAGGCAATCAGGTTGATAATGTCCGCGGGCGGCAACGCCGGGTCTGAAGCATAGTTGGTATGCAGATGGTCGGCGGGTCCCCAAAAGTGCATTTGAATGTCGTACTGATCAATTGTTGTGTTTACCGCCATATCGACGACCGGTTCGGTCCGCGAACGATTGGTGAAATCAATTGTCCCACCCTGCAGCTTGTAGCGGTTGCCGGAGAAGATCAGATCCCCGCTGCTTAGATTCAGGCGGCCGAGCAGAACCGGTTGAGCCGCCGTTCCGCGCAAGTTCAGATTCGCAGAACCAGCCAGGCTTAGCGTGCGGCTGGTCAGGTTAAGTCCGCCAGGCGTCTGAATGCCCACGTCGAGGTTCAAGTTTTGACTGAAACCTTGGGCGGGCGGCGTGCTCGTCCCCTCCGAACTGACTCATGAGATCCGAGACGTCGAAATCTGAAGTGAACGAAAGTTGATCGATGGCGACCTGTCCGCTCAGAATCGCATTCTCGTAGCTCTCCGGTAAGAGCCAAATTCGAGTTGAGCGTAGTTCGCACGCTTTGATCATAGAGCACGCGAACTCCCTGGGCGGCCATCGCCAGATCGAACTGCAACTGAGGCCGGTACACAACCCCTCCACTCGCGGTGACGGAACCCCCGCCAACCTTACCCTGAAATTGCGTGACAGAGAGGCGGTCCCGGGTGAGCGTGAGCACGCCATTGCCGTTCTGCAGTCCTAGCGGCGCGCCGGCGGTGGCGAAGCTGGCGTTGACGATACGAATTTGGCCCTGCACATTCGGATCGGAGCGGCGGCCGTTCGAATCAATGTCGAATTGCAGTTCACCTGCGCTGGTGATATCGGGACTGACCAACTGCGCCAGGCGAAGATCGACGCTGCCCTGCACCAGCATGGATGCAGGCGCGTCTTTGGCCGCCGGCACACTGGCCTGGAATGTCACCTCGGTGCCCGTGCCGCGGATGGTCGATCGCTGTAAGGTGAGAACTCCGTTCGCATAATCGGCGTGAATCGGGGCTTCGGCCGCAAGCTGAATGCTGTCCTGATAGTTCACCGCGAGTTGCGGGATCACCAGGTGCGCTTCCAGCACGGGCCTTGTCCTTCAATGGACCACGCAGAGTCGCATGCAGCTCGGTTTGCCCGGTCACATTTCCAGCCTGCGAAGGAACGTATATCGCCACCAATGGCGCGATCGGAATTGACTGCGTGTCAAGGACTCACATCTGCGAAGTAATCGCCGTTCAACCGGATGGTGCCATGTCCGCCGGCGTGGGTATTGATGACGTCCGAATCGAGTGCGAAGTTCGCAATATGATTCGCGACGTTGGTCTGCAACTTCAGTCCGCGAATCACCTGATCACGAACTTGCAGCTGCGGCACTTCAACTACCGCTTGGAGTTGAGGGTCTTGTATGGTGCCACGTCCGCTGGCGTTAATACCCAACACGCCCTGCAGCTCCAGGTTCCGCGCCTTCACCGTTTCCAATTGGTCGAGCTTGATGCCGGGCGCATGCACTTCCGCGGTGTAGGCCTGCGTCGCGGGCTCATATTGAATATTGGCGTTAGCGGACCCTGCGGGCAGGTCGATTTTGAGATTTGCGTTGACCTGCTTGCCGGTCCCCTGGAATTGCAAGTCGACCGCCCGAATAGGCTCGCCGGCGATACGCGCGGACGTGAGGCCGATAGTGCCGTGTCCCGCGGGAGACTGCTGGGTGCCACTGGCGGTGACGTCGGCCGAAAGTGTCCCGGCGACTGGCGTCGTCGAGCCGGCGGCTTTCATTAAATCCGCCACGTTGATTTGAGAAGCAGCGATTTGCACCTGGAACGGTGTTGACTTGGTCGGTGACCAGGCTTGTAAAGCCGTAGCCAGCTTGAAGGTGACACGCCCCCGGCTGGCGGAATCGAGCTCGCCGTTGTCCACGCGGATTTGCGAGGGGCTGGCCGCGAAGTTAGCCCGGAGAAGTCTTCCACTCGCTGCCTCGCACTCGCAAATTGTCGGCGGTGAGTTGTCCAGAAATCTGCGGACTCCGGGTTGATCCGCTGACCGTGGCGTTCAGGGTTGCGCGGCCATAAACTCCGGCCGGCTCAGCGCCGGGCGCCCTGAACCCGGCTGCAATGGTTTCAAGTTCGTGCAAGTCGTTGCTGTTCACACGAATCTGCAAGGCCGCATTGTCGCTGATGGTGCCGTTGATCGCGATCGACGTTCCTGGGGTTCGGATGGAGCTCTGCTGGAAGGCCAGTTGCCCGCTCTTCGCCATGTACCGGGTGTGAATGACGCCATCAACCGGAGTTGATGTGCCCCCTTTCGACGGTTGAACTCCGCCTTGAAGCGTGACGTCGGCGCGTGCGATCAGATCCTGCATAGTCTTGCCCCAGGTCGCGTCAGCGGTCGTGTTAAGCGAACCGCGCACCGCAATCTGATTCGTGACCGAGGATGATGATCCCCCGTTCCGCACTGCACTCTGCGTCGCCCTCTGCAACTCGGCCAGTGAAACTGCAGCGAAGCGAGGCAGACATATGGGAGCGCGTTGCGCCCGCGAGATCACGCATCGTGATCGAACCTGCCAGCGTGCCTCCCAGCAACTCAGCGTGAATGGCAGCAATGTCCGCATTGCCATTCTCCAGCGAATAGTGCGCGCCGATGTTTCGTAGTTCGACCTGCGCATTCTGGCTGGTTACCGTCATGCCCGTACTGCGCACATCGCCATGGGCTGCGACAGCTGCCATGAACGGACTCTTCGACCGACTGTCGTAATCGACGACGCCGTTGGACTGCAGAATGCCAGTCGGCAGGGAAGGATTCTTCAGGGCACGTCGAAATTCGCCGGCGTCAATTGCTCCCTCGTAAGTGGCGTGCACCAGGGGCTGCGAATAGTTACGGAAACTGGCGACAACCGACAAGCGCGAACTTCCGGTTTGCAGCTCAGCGCTCTCCAGTTTGAATTCGTCCGGAGTCGCCACGAAACGCGCGCTGAAGTTGTGTCCGATCGAATTGGAGTTCTGTAACTGAAGATGTCCGTCGCGATATGACAACGTTCCGGAGTAGCTCTTCGTCAGCAACGCGAAGCTCGACTGGAGCGTCAGGTCGTGCACGTCGGCGCTAAGCTCGCTCTTCCGATTGTTGTAATAAATCTCGCCCCGTTCGAGCAGCAGATGACGGACGCCAAGATCAAATACGTTGGTTGTGCTCTGAGAGGGCTTCTCTTGCTTCGGTTGAGGCAGGTTGGTATGGCCGTCCCGGTCCGCGAAGATTCGGGCGACGGGGTGCTCGATGCGGACATCGCTGACGTACCAGGCTTTGTGCAGCAATGACGTCACCGTCAGCCCGAGGTGCAGCGCATCCGCTTCAAGCAGGGGCGGGTCGGAGTATGGTGCGGCGCCATGGATTACGACACCATACAAATCAACCGTAGGGCTGATGCCAGACCAGTGAACCGCGAAGTCTCGCATCTGTGCCTGGCTGCCTAATGCTTCGCTGGCTTTTTGCTGTGCAGTCCGGAGCACGTAGGCATGGAAGCGCTGGCTGTGGAGCAGCAACACGATCGCGAGCACGGTCAGGACCAGCAAAGCGCTCGCGCCGGTCCCGATCCAAGTCGCAATCTTCTTCCATTTCGCGCCCGTTCGGCCAGGCTCTGGCCGTCGGACAGCTTCCGGCGAACGATGGAAGGGCGGTTGTGGTAAAGCGTTCAAAAGGCTTGCCCCAAAGTTATAAAGATTTGTGTAGCTTTGATTCCGGGTAGAGCGTTGAAGTTGTGCCCAATATCGATCCGCACCGGCCCAATCGGAGTGGCGTAGCGCAAGCCGAATCCCAGCGAATTTGTGTAGTTGGATCCGAAGTCGCGAAACCCGACGTGCTCAAAGACATTTCCGCCGTCATAAAAAGCGACGACACCGAGCCCCTTCTTAATGGGAACGGGAATTCGGAACTCCGAATTGAGGATGAACAGTTCGCGGCCCCCCGTCGGTACCTGGATGAACGCGCAGGTAGAAGGATCGGAGGGATTGCCGCATACCTGAACCGAACGTTGCGGCCCGGCTCCGTTCAGCGGGAAGCCGCGCAACGTACTGCCTCCGCCAGAGAAGAACAACTCGCTCACCGGGACGCGGCTGCCGGCGAATTCCTGCTCCACTCCAATTCGCAAGCTGTTTGCCCAGATGATCCCTTTCCCCACACCTTTGTAATAAGCCTGCTGTGCGCGCAGCCTGGCAAAATTTACGCTTGACCCCAGCGCTGTCGGATTGATCCCCAGCTCTACCGTCTGGTACATACCTTTGTGGGCGTCCAGAGGCTGATCGCGCGTATCTCGGACAAAGGTGCCAGATAAGGTCGAGAGGCGCACATGCTGATCTTCAGGAGAAACCAGATCGGGGATCAGCAGGTTGGTGAGCGCGGTCTGCCGGTAGTCGTAGCGCAGCGTAAGTGTTTTGGTTGCCTTTTCATCCAAGAGCCGTTCCAACTGGAAACCAAAATCACCGATGCGGGAGGTGAAAATCGGATTCTCACTGTTGCGTTCTCCCGAGAGCGTAAGGTTGGAGCCCCAGTTGGTTCCAATAAAATGAGGATTCGCATAAGAGGCGGAGCCTCGCTGCACCAGCCTCGCGCCCAACGCCGCGAAGGTCAAGGTTTCGCCCAGCCCGCGAAAGTTATTGCGTGTGTACTGGAAAGTAGCGCGGGGCCCCCAGAATGTCGTCTCGCTGGTCTTGAAGTTTGACGGCAAACCGACCGGAGGAAGTCCGGGAAGAGCGATTGTTCCGCTGGGTATGCTGCCCCCGCGATTCACCACTTCGAAGCCGAAGCCGTACTTGATGTCGTTTTGCCGACTTTCGTGCAGCTTGACCAGAACGTCTTCCTCGGATTGCGTGGTTATCTGACGGCGCGGGTCAATCTCGGCCCAGTCGAAAATTCCCAGGTTGTAAAGGCGCCCCTCGGCGCTTAACAGTTCATCTTCCTGAAGCGGTTCTTCTGTCTTGAGGTCGCACCGTCTTGTCAACCAGCGATTGCCGTGTAATTTTTGCGCCAAGGGTTATTACCGAACTCAGAATCACCTTGGGGCCCTCGGAAATCGTGTAGGTCACGTCGAGCCGATGAGGATCTTTTCCGACCGGGCGCGCGGTGGTGCGAATGTTTGAATTCAGGTAGCCCATTCGCAGGTATTGCGCGCCAATCTGACTGCGGTCTTCGTCGACATTTTTCGTGGAATAGGGCTGGCCCTCGGTAACTTTTAATCCTTGGGGAGCGAGCGCGGATAACGGCACCGTGTTATTGCCTGTCACGTGCAAGGCTTCCACAATGTCCTGCGGCCCCTCGTTTACCCGAAACGCAACCGCAATGTTGCCGCCACTTCGCTTGATCTCTGGAGTGACGGTTACGCTGCTGAATCCCGCCGCCTGGTACACCCGCTTAAGATTGTCGACACTGGTTTTGACCAGGCGCTGGCTGAATGCGCCATGCGAAAAGAAGAACCACCCCTTTTGCACCTTCACGTGGCCTTGCAGTTGTTCGTCTGAGAGGCCCTGATTTCCAACAATCGCAACCTCGGTGACCTTGTGGCGTGGTCCTTTAATGATGCGGAAAAGAATGGTCTGCCCGTTGGCGGCGGGCTGTACGTCGGACTGTACCGCGACGTCGAAATAGCCCTTGGCCTGGAAATGCGAGATTAGATTCTCCCGGCTTTCCTGAATCAGTTCAGGATCAAGCCCGGCGATTTGATAGATGGGCAGCAGCTTCCTCTTTGTCCGTCCCCACAGATGAGAGCCTTCCACGATGACGTGGGCGCGTGCCCCCGGGGTTACGTCGAATTGAATGTCGGCACGGTGTGTCGCCGGATCATACTCGGCCCCCGCCATTTGAACCCGGCTGCCGAGATAATCGTGGCTGATCAGCTGCGATTCAAGATACTGAGTAGCATTCTGTATTCTTTTCAGCGAGTACGATTTTCCAGTTCGGATCGACAATCCACGAACTCGGGCTCTCCATGACTTTAGAGCATCCTGAAGTCGTTGTTCTTCTTCGGGCGGTGCGCCCTTAAGAATCACCTTGCCGAATTTGGCGTGGCGATTAAGGGTGACGTGAAAAACCACGTTTACCAATTCATGCACCGTGTCAGTCTGGATTTCGGACTTTACCTCTGATTCGAAGTAGCCATCTTGCTGAAAAAACTTGGCCAGGGATGCCTGAGCTCTCTGGATGTCGACGGGGGAATAAGCTCCTCGCGGAGGATAGTCCGAGACCTGCAGCAGCCGCGAATAAGCGAACCTGCCCTCGGCTCCCGGAAAGGTAAACAGTCCAAAGTAAATCGAGGGTTGACAAACCAGCAGCACACGAACGCCGTCAGCCTGGGGACGAATTTCGATCTGAACCTCCTTGACTTGGCCGCTGCTCTTCAACGCGGCAATCGACTGGTTAACTTTTTCCTGTGAAAACGGTTGTCCTTCGCGCTGCACCAGAAGCGGCAGAAGCTTCTGCTGGTCAAGGTCGGGCCTGCCCGCGATCTCAATCGAGACTACGTTTTGTCCCTCATAAGACGGCAAGACCTCTTGCACCTGTGGTGCTGTCGCCGGAACCTGGTTCGCCGGACGTTGGTTCGCCGGACGCTGGGTCTGCGCCTGGCCTGCGCCGCCGGGAACGAACAGTATTCCGCCGAGCAGCATGCACGCGAGCACATATTGAACCAGATTGATCTCTCCGTTTCGCATGATCCCTGATCAGTTCCTGAATCCGTCCGAGCCGCATTCGAAACCGGGCTGTAATGCGCCGGGATAGGCACGTGGGAATTCGCCGGGTTTGTTGGATGACGGTAATCGCTTTTGTTTTGTATGCCCTCGGAGAAATGCCTAGAAAAAATGACCAGGTAAAGAGTCGGTTTTAACGCCCTAACAATGCGGGCGCACGTTTATCGCAGTAAGCGCATCAAAAACGCGTGCAACTCCGGAAGCTGAAGTCGGCAGTGGTGCGGACATACACCGACGTCCAGCGCAACCACACTCTGCAGATGGCGGCCGCACTTTCTTATTACTTTGTGATGGCCCTGTTTCCCGCGCTTATTTTCCTGTCGGCGATTGTGGCGTTCCTCCCGCTTTCCGGTCTGTTTGACCAGGCGCTCGACCTGATGTCCCGATTTATTCCGCCGGACGGCATGGTTCTCGTGCGTAAGGTTATCGGCGATGTGGTAACGCCGAATCGCGGAGCTTTCCTGTCTTTGGGGCTCCTGGGGACGTTGTGGACCGCGTCAGGTGGGTTCGCGGCAGCGATCGAAGCTCTCAATATTGCTTACGATGCCGAGGAGACCCGCCCCTTTTGGCGAACTCGACCTCTGGCCATGATCCTCACCCTGGTGATTGGTTTGCTTCTCCTGATTGCTCTCGCCACCATGATCGTGGGTCCGCATTTCGGCGAGTGGCTGGCGAGCCGCATACATTTGTCGCAAGTCTGGATGTGGGCCTGGCCATACATCCACTGGACGCTTTCGGTCAGCTTCACTGTCCTGGCGGTCGAGGCTCTTTACTTCCTCGCTCCTAATGTGAAGCAGCGCTTTCTTGCTACTCTGCCGGGCGCACTTCTTTCGGTGGGCTTCTGGATTGTGCTCTCCTACCTGTTGGGCATTTATTTCAGAACCTTCGCAAACTTCAACAAGACCTACGGAACGATGGGAGCGGGCATCGCGTTAATGGTATGGCTATACTGGACCGGATTTGCCATGCTGGTTGGAGCCGAACTGAACGCTGAGCTTGCGAAACGGACCAAGGATGGCCCGATTGAGCAGAAGAAGGATGACCCGCCAGCGTCAATGAAGCTCACTGCCTGAAACGCCGACATTTTAGACGGCCGATCCTCCGCAATCTGATCGTCCACGCTGCCTTGGATCGGCTGAGTGGGCACAATTTTGTGCAGAGCGGAGATACAAGCGAGAAGAGTGAACCCGTGGCACCTCCGATATGTTCCTCAAATGGCTTAGTTAAAGTTGGTCGGCCCTAGAGGACGATTTTCGAACTTTTCTGTTCAACACCGATATTTTTGAACTAACCCTTTCAGCCGTTTGAAACTGAATTAGATCGATCGGCACACTCTGGCAGACGATTTCCGAACCTTTTCGGGGCTTCTGGAATGCGCCCACGCGGAAGGCGCAACTCCCCTGCTTTCATTGACTCACCCGATTCTTCGACGTAACATTCGCCAGACATGATCGGTCAAACCATCTCGCACTACCGCGTCGTCGAGAAGGTGGGTGGTGGCGGCATGGGCGTGGTGTATAAGGCGGAAGACGTAACGTTGCACCGGTTTGTTGCCTTGAAGTTTCTACCCGACGACGTGGCAAAGGATCCCCAAGCCTTGGCCCGATTCCAGCGGGAAGCACAGGCGGCTTCAGCTCTGAATCATCCCAATATCTGCACTATTTATGAGATTGGGCAGCAAGACGGCCATCCGTTCCTCGTGATGGAATTCCTAGACGGAGTGACGTTGAAGCATCGGATCGCGGGCCGAGCCCTGGAAACCGAAACGCTGCTTCCACTTGCCATTGAGATAGCTGACGCGCTCGACGCCGCACACGGCGAAGGGATAGTGCATCGCGACATCAAGCCCGCCAATATTTTTATTACAAAGCGTGGCCACGCCAAGATTCTGGATTTCGGACTAGCGAAGATCAATGCAGCGTTGGGGTCTTCCAGCCAGATTGCAGCGGAACGAACGGAAACGATTGAAGACCAGAATCTGACCAGCCCGGGCGCAGCGTTGGGTACCGTCGCTTATATGTCGCCGGAGCAGGTGCGCGGCAAGGAACTCGACCAGCGCACTGACCTGTTCTCTTTCGGCGTTGTGCTATACGAGATGGCCACTGGGGCGCTGCCTTTTCGGGGCGATACCTCCGGCGTGATCTTCGATGGCATTTTGAACCGGACCCCGGTTCAGCCGGTTCGACTCAATCCCGATTTGCCGCCGCGTCTGGAAGAACTCATCAACAAGGCTCTGGAAAAAGATCCAAAGCTGCGATGCCAGAGCGCTGCGGAGATGCGCGCCGATCTGGAACGGCTTAAGCGCGACTCAGGGTCAGGCCACGTGGCGGCTTTGGCATCAGACTCCGCGGCTGGGGTCGCGGTAAGTCCAGGACCATCGACAAGCAGTCACTCCACTCAAGTCCCGGTTGCCATGTCGCGTCCCTCGGTGGCGCGAAAGTTAGCTTTCGCTGTGGCCATGCTGATCGTCGTCGGGCTTGCGGTGCTTGGCATACTTTATCGCCGGGGATTTTTCAGCGCCAGCCTAGCGAAAACTGGTTTCCAAAATCTCACTATCTCCAGCCTGAGCTCCAGCGGGGACGTTACTCTCGCCCGCATCTCGCCCGACGGTCGCTATCTAGCCTATATTTCAAACCAACGCGGAAAGTACAGTCTTTGGGTGCGCCAGATCGCGACCACCAGCGCGGTTCAGACTGTTTCTCCGGGCACCGACACGATCGTCGACGTTACATTTACCCCTGACGGCAGCTTTCTCGATTACACCGTCTTTACGGGACAAGACCAATCTGGCAAGGTGTACCAGATTCCATTGCTCGGAGGCACCCCGCGCCTGCTGATCGACAAGGCGGATACAGGTGTTTCCTTTTCGCCCGATGGCACTCAATTGACATATGCCCTGCTGGACATTCAGTCGAGCAAGGTCGGGGTGATGATCGCAAAGGCAGATGGCAGCGGCGCACGAAAACTTGCTGAATACCCTGGTTCGGTCGCGAGCAGTGGGTATGTTGTGCGCTGGTCACCCGACGGGAGGCGGATTGCCGCCGTGGACAAGAGCCTGGCCGATTCCAACGGATTAACCGTCGGGCTGCTCGAAATTGACATCGCCACCGGCAACGCGAAGCCCATACCAAGCAGGCATTGGCGTGAGGTATTGGATTCTACCTGGCTGCCGGATGGCAGCGGACTTTTGTTAGCGGCGCTGGCTAAGACCGGCGCTGATCCCCAGCTCTGGATGGTCAGTTATCCGGGCGGAATGGTCCGCCGTATTTCGAACGATCTGAGCAAATATCTTTCTGTCGCGGTTTCTGCCGACGGACGCACCATCGCCTCCGTGCAGTTGAATCTTAGCAGCAGCCTGTGGGTTGGTCCTGCCAATGTGCCAGACCGTGTCCAACAGGTGATCTCAGGTAGGCTGGATGGTAACAGTGGCTCGACCTTCACTCCCGATAACCGGATTGTTTACACCGGCAACCACTCCCAGAACTGGGACCTTTTCCTGTCCGATGTTAACGGGAGCAATGCCCGCCAACTCACCTTCGACCAACACTTCCACGGACCGCCGGCTGTGTGCGACCATGGCCGCAGCATCGTCTACCACACCGATTTCGATGGTACCAACCATTTGTGGAAGCTCGATTTGCGGACGGGAGCATCTTCCAGGCTGACCAATGGAGCGGGTGAGCTGGTCCCCTCGTGTGGAGTAGGCGGCGACTGGGTCTTCTATTGGGGACAGGTCGCAGGTGAAACCTCTTACATATTCAAGATCCCGGTTTCTGGGGGCAGTCCGACTCGGGTTTCCGATGTGGTAGCACTCAGTCCAGGGTTTGCGTCCCCGGACGGACGCCATGTAGCTTTTGCCGCGCCGGGGAAGAACGGAACGCTTGAGGTTTCGGTTGTGTCCGCCGAGAACGGTACACCGGAGGCCAGGGTACCTTCCCCACCTACGTTTGATATGAGCGTCAGTGCCGGATGCTGGATGCCCGATAACCGGTCTCTGGCTCTCGTAGATCTGCGAAGCGGCGTGCCCAACCTTTGGTCTCTGCCGCTCTTTGGCGGCCCGCAAACGCAGGTGACGCATTTTCCCTCTGGCGTGACTTGGGGCTGTGCCTACTCTGCGGACGGACAGTCGATTGCGTTGGCCCGTGGCTCGCGTCAAAGCGACGCCGTGTTGTTCACCAGCGCGAACTGAGTAGCCCCACACCTAATCGGAATCTCGCTGCGCTTCCGCAACGCTTTGCGGCGGTACGCATCCGCATGGACCAAATCTATGAAGACAAGCTCGATGGCAGTTTTTCAGCATCTTTCCTGTCCTTCACCGTACCCGAGCGACACTAAGCAAACTGGCCCGACACGGGCAGGGATACGAGGGGTACGACAAACTCACGACACAAACTTCCCCGAGTCGTCTCAGAATGTCCCTGCCAATTGTCCAAGGTATATCGCGCCCGCGGGCCATGTACATGTACTTGGTCGCGTGCAGGGAAAAAATTTACAAATCCGGCCAAATCAGTGCAGCAACGATCAGACGATCCGTGGTTGCGAGCCTCGTCTGACGTGGACGACACCTTGGCCTTGTTCTGAGTGTAAACGCTGATTGCAACAATTACGTAGCCGTTTTTCTGCGTAGCCGTTTTTCACGTCATCAATCAAACCTGTTCGATTCATGGATGTGAAGCTTGACGCGGGCTTTGTGGCCCACTGATTAGCGATGATTCCCGCCGCTAGCTTCGCGCGGCATGGCGCCCGCGAGAAGAAGAAGGGCACCGCAATACATCAGTGTATCAGCCATGTAATTAAAGCTTTCGAGGCTGGCGCGTTCCACGACGGCTATCGGCACGTAGACGACTAACACTCCGAAGAGCACTGTCAAGCCCAGCCACGTCGCTGCTGCTCGGGTTTTCTTGCCAACAAGCAACAGGGGGCCGGCGACTGCGTAAACCACGGCGGTAACGTACGTCCAAATGGCGTGTCCATAGACCCACTGCGGAGTCACCATTTCCAGCGGAATGCCGGGAACGTGATCGCCATGCATGAACTGCTCAAAGCTGTAGAACAGCACGGGAATTGCGACGAAATAACGCGCTACCGTCGCAAGGATGTGCGTGCCGCGCTCGCGCCAGTTCTCGCTAAGGCTGGCTGCCAGCGCCAGAGGGCCGCCGCTGAAGGATAATTCCCGCAGCATTAACGCCAGCGCAAACCGATTTCGCGGATTGTGTGCCCAACCTGGGGCATCCATCAGCACTACGAAAAGGAAGAACGTCAAGGCGAGCAAACTCGCCGAGAGGCGCCTCTGAATCCCCGTCACCAGGCTCAGCGCGGCTGCGATAAAGCAAGCGCCGACGAAGTACGCCCAAACCAGATGCCACGGAATCCACGTCGGGATGAGCGACGCAATGTCTTTGGTCAGGGTGAAATGTTCGGTACCGAAGGCCGCGAGCGGCGCCGCGTAGAAAAGCGGCCCGAACGTAATCACCTTGTCCAGTCCTCGCGCCTTTTGCCAATTGCCACGAAGAAATATCGCGACCAGCCCGATTGCCAGAACCACTCCAAAGGAGATATATGACCAAATCACCTCGCTGGGAATTACGAGGAGAGCCATCGCGACCGACGAATTCCCTAAGCTGCCGCTCACCACGATTCCTTTCGCGGCGCCCCATTATCCTCGGCCTCAGACTCGCGCTGGAAACGAGCCCAAGCTTCAGAGTCTTTGGCTAGCTCATTCGGAAGGAATTTCAGAGCAGCAAAGCGGTGGAGTGATAGGTCTTCGGCCTTGTAGACCACACCCATCCCGCCGCCATCCAACTTCTCTACAATGCGGTAATGCGAGATGGTTTGGCCGAGCGAACTAATAAGAGGAGCTCCGCACTCGGATGGGAATCTTAGGGTGGGGACACCTGTAAGTCAATTGGCGGTGCGAATCAAGAACATTCTTCTACCTCCGCCGGAAGCGCGGTAATGGTTCGCGGCATCCAGTCCCTTGTCAGATAGGAGTGCCGCTCGAGTCTTGTGTCTTGCCCTGTGGTTTGGGGTTTTGCTTTGCTCCATCTCAGCAGCTGCCTGTTCATGAGTAGCGACAACGCCGATCGGTTTCTGAAACTGGCAAGCACTCGTGGTTGTACGGGGTCAACCATGGTTCTATCTGCGACTCGAGGCCTAGTGCTTTTTCGGGTTATCCGAGAGGGCATAGGGTTAACACAGAGGCTCACTGCCACGGGCACTGTGCGCCTACAGGCGATTAGGATGCTCACCCTCGAACCCGAGCGTCTCAAGAACCAACTGGCCACCACCAGAAAAGATCACCGGAGATGGAGGGCTCTTCCCGTGAGACGCTCAAGCGGCTTGCGATTTCAGTTTGTCAGCGTCGAAGTTTTCTCCCTTCTTCCATAGAGTTAGCGTGATGGCTGCAATCTTGCGCGCCAGCGTCAGACGCGCCATCGTGGGCTTGATACCTTTGGCCAATGATCTCTGGTAGAAATCCTGGAACGGGCCGGGCAGTACACTGGCCCGGGTGGCCGCACCTTTGAACAAGCCTTTCAGATCATGATTGTGGTCCTTGTTCAGACCGCGAATGGAGATCTGTTTCTTAGAACGTCGCAGTCCGCCTTTGACATAGCAATATTCGGCACTGGTGCGGGTTTCTAAAGCCAGTCCGCTGTAAGCCCAAAGCTGTCGCTTGGTGCGGAAACGATGCGGGGTCTGGATCAGCGCCACCGCCAAGGCGGAGCGAATCGGTCCTAGTGAGGGAATCTGCCGTAGTTTGACGGTGATGGCATGCTTGCGACTCTCCGCCAATAGCTCGCGGCGCGCTTGCTGGCGCAAGTACTGCAGCATGTCCAGTTGCTGGTAGAGTCGTTCGGCGCGGCGACGGACGCCGGCTTCCTTGATCTTGCCCAGCCACTCGGCTCGATGACGGGTATAGTAGACGTCCCGGCCGGCACAGGGGATCGCCCAGCTGCGATAGACCGCTTTCAACCGACACATGACTCGGCTCAGATCTTTGACGATGGTCAGGTAGCTCCGGGCTAGCTCGCGCAGCATGCGCACGCCGGTCTCGCCATGGTAGACCGAGCTGAGCTTGTTCAGGTACAACAGTTCGGCCAACTTGTGGGCGTCGATACGATCACTCTTGTTTCCGTCTTTGAGCAGAGCATTTTTTCGCGGATTGCACACCACCAGCTTGGCCACACGCGGCTTCAGTAAATCGTGCAGCCACGCGGCCCAAGTTCCTTCTTCGAAGGTGACCGATAGAGTTCCGCGCAACCCCGCAAAGAACTCCAGAATGGTCGCGGCTTTTGTCTCTAGGATGGATTCCATGACTAACTTGCCAGTGGAATCCAATACTGCCACCGAGATGGTTGCTTGATGAACGTCGAGCCCAATATACTGTTTCGCTATTCATGGAGGGTGTTCCTTTCGTAGGGAATGATGCTTGCGCTCATAACCTACTCCTAAAGGGACGCCCTCTTATAATGCGTTTACAGCAGTTATCCTTTTGGCACTTGTGAAGAGAAATCGCCGCATAACCGTTTGTTTCCTCATTCTAGGTCTGGCGGTCACCGCAACTGACGCACAAAGGTCTGCGTCTTGGCATGATCCGTCCAAACACGGAGTGCAGTTCGTGACGGTCGAGGATGGCGTCCGACTGGAGGTGCTCGATTGGGGAGGAACGGGACGACCCGTTGTACTGCTGGCTGGACTGGGATTCACAGCACATGTTTTTGACGGCTTCGCCGAGAAGTTAACCGATTCGTATCACGTCTACGGGATCACGCGACGCGGCTACGGAGCCTCCAGTCGGCCAGCATCGGGTTACACGGAGCAGCGTCGAGTCGAGGATGACCTCCGGGTTTTCGATGCCCTGGGGCTGGTTTCGCCCGTTGTAGCAGGCCATTCAGTTGCAGGAAATGAGTTGTCGCAGCTGGGCATTCACCATTATGAGCGGATTGCGGGCCTGGTTTATTTGGAGGCCCTAAACGACGGCACGGACGATTACACAGACTACGATGCGGTTAGCAGTAAATTGCCGGAAGTGATGCGGAAGCCACCCTCACCTTCGCCTCCTGATTTGAAATCATTCCAAGCCTATCGGGAATGGCGGTTTCGAGTCGATGGGATTTCAATCCCGGAAGCCGAATTGCGCAATCAGTTTGCTGAGAAGCCGGACGGAACAGTTGGCGACTACAAAGTTCCCAGCAACGTCCCAGTAGCGATCATGGAAGGCGACCACAAACACGACTATTCCCAGATTCGAGTACCCGTGCTGGCGCTTGTTGGTTACCCGGAGTTTCCGCAGGACCAGATACAGAAGAACCATGTGACGAATCCAACAGACCGGATCATTGTTGAAGCTGTGTTCGGAACGTACGTGGGCATGACCAAGAATCGAATCAAGCGGATTAGCCAGGCCGCTGGCGGGGCACGTGTGGTCGAATTATGGGGTGCGAGCCATTTTGTATTCCTGTCGAACGAAGCAGACGTGCTTCGGGAAGGGAGAGCCTTTTTGCCGACTCTACACTAATTGTGCAAGAAAACAAGTTGGCAACAATCCGCAACCCCCGCGCAACTAGCGGAAGTCCGCAAAACCAAGGTTCTACCGGAAGCCGCTGATTTGATTGGTGGCGGCGAGTGGACTCGAACCACTGACCTACGGATTATGAGACCGTCGCTCTAACCACCTGAGCTACGCCGCCACGGCACAGACTGTTGAGGAAACATCCGCGGACAGGCCCGAACTCGGCCCGGCAGGACTTCCATGGCGCAAATATGCAGAAAGTTGCCGCCACGTCCAACCAGTTGATTCTATGAGGCGGCGCAAACCAGTGTCAAACTGCGCGTAACTCCAGGCCAGATGGCCGGTGCCGCGCCGCATCTGGCCGGGCAGGTCAGTCCAGACTCTGCAAGCGATTGCATCGAGTGCAACGAATTTCAGTGCCCCAAGTTAGGTGTCAATTTCGTTTAATTCCATTGACAGGCAGGCCATTCAATAGCAGAATCCCTTAACTGCAGTTGCAGGCTTTGAACGACGAGGCGCTGGGACGCCAAGACAGCCGGATGTAACCGGCTCGCGTTCAGGTTTTCTGTCAACTCAGACTCCCCCCCTTTTCCGATCACAGATTTTGGGTTCGAGTCCAAGGCGAAATTCCTCCAGGAAGGAATGCGCCCCATGACTGCAAATTTTCGCATCCTGAAAAGAGAAAAGAGAGAGTCTCCCATGAAAAGAATTCTGATGTCAGCAATTGCGTTGTACGTGAGGAACGTGGCTTTAGCGATGCTCAGCGTGACCTTGTTGATGATCGCGACTGCGCCGGCCTGGGCGGAAGTAAGCCCAGCCATATGCCAAAGCGTGAGCCCAGCTCAAGCTGCTCCTTGTGACGTAACGATCGAAATTACCGGTTCGGCGGGCAATCTTTTGGCCAACATTGTCGATCTCGGGACTAATTATCCCTCCGCCGAGGGCGACGACAAATTGATTGGAGTCAAAAACAATTCGACTGTGAAGGTTGGTGCCATCATACTGACCGCACCCCTCCAAGAAAGTGAAAACCTCTTCGATTTCAGCGACACAGATGGAGCCTGCCCGAGCTGCGGGTCAGGAGGCTATCAGGGTCCGAACAACACGTTTGTAGGCATCAGCCCCGGTTTGAATACGGGGAAGGTCTTGTTCACAACGCCAGTGGCCGCCGGTGGGACCGCCTGGTTTTCTTTGGAGCGCACGCCTAGCTCTGTCGTGGCGATCGGAGAGAGCCAGACGCTGACGGCGGGCGTGACAGCGATATACAAATTCGGCCCCGGCAACCCGAATCACAATCCCCCCCTCGCCCCTGGCAGCGAGGACGACTTCAAGATCACGCCCTCAAGTACTAGTGCCACCCTGGACAACTTAACCGTGACTCCAGTGATAGTGAACCAAGGGGACTTCGCCCCCACCACCAGCGCCTTCCAGGGCCTGAAGTGCCTCCCCTACCAGGATTACAGTGTTGGTGCTGAAGGCGGCGCCCAGTCCCTTTGCGTCGAGATCGAGGTTGACTGCAGCGGAGCCGATCAATGCAATTTCCAAAACTCGATACAACTGGACTACGGCGTATACGGCGCCGGTGTCACTGCCAGCAACGGCCTGATCGGTGGTCCTCATTTGCTGGTTCACCACGGCGCCACCTGTCCCGACAATGGGTTTGATACGGACATCTTCTCCTCGTACACCGGAGCGAGCGCGGGTGATGTTGTTTCACCCGATCCTCCTCCGATCAAGGGCGGTAGCAAGACAGGGCCCTCTTGCTACGTGTCAGCGTTTGATCCCACAATCACCCAACCGTCAGATCCTCGGCTAATCCAGCCAGGACAGACCGTTGGCTTCCCTGGATTTCAAAGGCCCGTGACCAATACCCTTTCCCCAAGCTGCCAAGCGCAGCTTAGACCCCTGATCGTGCCGGTAAACTGCATTCTCATCCCCGTACCGGTCCTCCTGAGCTGGATCCAAACCGATGCTTCGGGGAATAAGATCACAACTCTCAAACTGTGCAAGAACACCAGTTGCGCCACCGGCGGCACAAACCCGCCTTGGGTTAACCTGGCACTGACTGCGTTGACTCAGACTGCTGCCTGCCAGGCACTGACGACGGCGTCGCTTCCCTCCGTCGGCAACTCGGGTCTGGTGAACCTCGGGAAAGGACAGTACGCTTTCCTTTGGAACACTCTCACAAACCCGAATGGTCTAAAGGGCTGTCAAGTTATCCCTGTGCTGACCTTTAGCAGCGGCGCAGTCGCGTCTCCCGCAGAGTTCCAGTACGCCAACTGATCTAGTGTTTTTAACGCGAATGGGGTGCAGGCTACAGCCTGCACCCTTTTTTCGTGCTACGAAACATGTGGCATTGTGCCCGGGCGCGGCCTTCCGTGTTCATCTCTGCGGCGGACGCTTTCGCATGGGGCGGGAATGTCGGTTTGGGGGATGGGAGCGGCATGGGTTCACTGGTGCCGTTGACGATCGCTAACTCATGCCACGCGCCCATCCGGCGCAACGACCTCAGCAGCCAGAGTTGGTGCTGGGTCGTGTCGAACGATATTGCTGAATGGTTCAGCGGCACGAGTGAACTCATGCCGTTCCCATTTTCGTCGAAGAAAGATTTTTTTTGGCAGCCTGTCAGCTCTTGGCCGCCCGCGATTCGCGGGTTGCTTCGTCGTACATGGTCTTGAAGTCTACGCGCTCGAGGATTTTATCGGCGCCCGGATCTTTGCGCATATCGTCCAGCAGTTGGACCGTGGTGCGATAGTGCTGCTGGGCCTCCGGGTCGCCCGAGGCGCTTAGCGCGGTGCCCAACAGGAAATGCGCTTTGGCGCTCAAGGGTTTTAAGCCAATCTTATCGGCCCGCAACAGCGCGCGCCGCAGCTCCTGCTGCGCGCGCGCGTTGTCGTGGCTCTGGAGCATGGCCTCGGCCATGTAGATCTGGCACTCGACAGAAACGTTCTGGACGCCCTGTTCATCCGCTTGCTGCATCAACTGACGTAAATTAGCAATGGTCTGCGGGGAGTGGCCTTCCTGCAGGCTGACTTGCGCAAGATTCACTTTCGCGGCGAGGATTTTGTCGGGTTCCTTGCCGCGGACAGCGGCCTGCAAAGCCTGTTCATAGAGGACGCGCGCGGATTTCGAGTCACCGCGGTAATAGGCCGCGTCTGCCTGGAATCCGAGAGTCTGCGATATCAGGCCATCATTCTTCTGCGTGCGCGCCAGGCTAAGGGCGTCGTCGAGGGGCGCCTTGGCCTCTTCGCCGCGGCCAGCCAGCACGAGCGACTCTCCGTAGCCCCCCTGGATCTCGGTCATCGTGGCAGATTTCTCTTTCAGATCCTGGAAGGTTTTGAGCGCGTCGCCCTTGGCATTGACGGCGGCGCCGAAACGTCCCTGGTAATCGAACATCACGCCGAGGGCATAGGAATCAAGGGCTGCGCCAGACACGTCGTCCGTCTTGCGATGTAATTCCAGAGCGCGCATATACTGGGCCACCGCCTGGTCGTACTCCCCCATCCGAACCGAAGTCTGAGCCAGGTTGTGGATGCTGTCTACGATGCCGCCGGGCGCTTTCGATTTCTCGCGCAGTTCCAGCGCCTGCTGGTAATAGGCCCGGGCGTCTTCGTATTGCCCCTTTTCAAAATAGACCGCACCGATGTTGTTCAGACAGGTGGCCTGCATGCTTTCATCGCCGACATCGCGCTGAACCTGCAGCGCTTCCTTATACATTTTCAAGCCCTGGTCATGGTCCCCAAGGTCGTCCAACAGGTTGCCCATATCGATCAAGGAATCGCCCAGGCCGTGCTTGTCTCCGATGTCGCGCCGAATCTGCAGCGCTTCCTGGAAATTGGCCAGAGCCTCCTTGTTCTTGCCGAGCACGGCCTGCATCCTCGCGATTCCATTAAGGCTGGACGCGATGCCGTTCTTCTGCCCGAGCTGACGCCGGATGGCGAGCGCGTCCTGGTAGTTGCGCAACGCCTCTTCAGGCTTGCTCAACATCCGATAAGCGCTGCCCATGTAGTGCAAGGTGGCCGCCTTCTGCTCCTGGTTATCCAGTTGGACCGAGAGCGTGAGCGCGCGGTTGAGCGGATCGAGGCTGTCTTGCGCCTTGCCGCTGTCGAGAGCGAGATGCCCAACCGCCAAAGTGGCGTTGATGTCTTTGGGATTCGCGGCCAGAATCTTCTGGTTGTACTCGGTCGCCTTAGCGAAGTCTCCGGTTTGCTCGTAGAGGCTGGCCAGGGCGGACTGCACGTCGGCGTTACCAGGCGAGGCCTTGGCCAGATTCTCGTATGCCTTGATCGCCTCGGGATAGTTCCTGGTTACCTGCGAACGGATGGCTGCGATCAGATATTTCTCCGCCTCCGGAAGATCCTGGCTGAGCGTCACCGCCTTCTGGGCTGACTGCTCGGCTTCGGCGTCGTAACCTAAACTGCTGAAGATCTGCGCCAGCTTGGAAAAAGCCAGCGCGAAAGACGGGTCTTGCCTGGTTGCGTCCTCAAATTGTTTTTGGGCTTCAAGGTTCTTTCCGCTTCTCTGCAGCCCGATGCCGAGATTGTAAGCGCGTAGCGCAGCCACAGATTGTGAAACCGGCTGAAAGGAACTGGCTTTCAATTCCTTGAGCACATCTTCGGAGAGTGCAAGTTTCTGGCGGATGGACTCAGCCAGGCGATCGATAGCGCCGGGGATTTCTTTTTCGCCCGGCACATCTATTTTCAGCGGAACGGAGCGGTCATTCTTGATGTCCTGCAGAGTGGCATCGATGCGGATCTGGTCGCCGAACTTCGCGTATTGCCCCCAAACCACGCGATCGGCGTTGCTGAAATCAGCCACACGGCGAATCGCGGGCGGATCCAGGGCAGTGGCCGAAGAAATGCGCAAGTCAGTGAAGATCTGGTGCACAACATTGGGACTGACGGTGCGCAACTGCGATGACTGCCCCACGTCGGTGCTCAGCATCTCCGCAATGCTCGGACCGAGCCAGTCCAGCGCCGGATCGCCGGAGGCATTACGAAACGGCAGAATCGCCAGTGAAACTACCGGGCCGGAGGGAGCGCGAGCTGTGGATTTGAACAACGTATCCCGGTACAGGAATCCGACAATCGCCAACACGATTACCGCCGCCACTCCCCCAATCCAATGCCAGGGAATGGTTTGTCCCCAAGGCTTGCTGCTGGCATGGAAGTTCAGTGTTGCTGCGGCGCGTCCGCCTTGCCAGGCTTCGAGGTCGGCCATGATCTGGCTGGAGCTCGAGTAGCGCAGCTTGACGTCGGGATCCATGCACTTGCCGACGATGTCGCTGAGCGGCCGCGGTATGGAAGCGTCATGGCTTGAAACCGGGGCGGCCCGTTCCTGCGTGCGCTTGAGCAGACTGGCAACGACACTGTCTGCCTTGTAGGGCATCTTGCCGGTCAACAACTCGTAGAAAATCAGGCCAAGCGTGAACAGGTCAGAGCGCTCGTCCAAGTCCTTGCCCAGGGCTTGTTCCGGGGACATGTAATCCATGGTCCCGACCAGCGCTCCGGTCTGGGTCATGCCGTCGCCTTCGAGGGTGCGGGCCAGCCCGAAGTCCATTACCAGAATTCGGCCGGCCTTGTCGCGCATGATGTTTTGCGGCTTCAGGTCGCGGTGGATGATGCCCACGCTGTGCGCCGCTTCCAACGCGCGGCAGACCTGCAGCACGATTTCTACCGCTTCCTCCGGCGGCAGCTTCTTTTTCTCCTGCATCAGGCTGCGCAAGTCCTCACCTTCGACAAACTCCATGGTGATGAACTTCATGCCTTCGGCTTCGCTCAGGTCGTAGATCCGGATTACGTTTTTGTGCGTGACCCGAGTAGCCAGCAGCAGTTCCTGCTTGAAGCGGTCGATGATGGCCTGGCTTCCGGCCAGCTCGGGCCGGATGACTTTCAACGCCACCATGCGATTCAGTTCGCGGTCGCGCGCCTTGTAGACCGCGCCCATCCCACCTTCGCCGAGGATTTGCAGGATTTCGTAACGCTGGCCGAGCACCTGGCCGGGCTGAAGCATGGACTGGTGCCCGGACCTGGGGGCTCGCGGGACAGGTGTCGTCGGAGCCGGCCAGGGAGTGCCGCCGACCATGGTAGGAGCGTCTGGCCCAAAGTTGGACCCGTGGTCCACCATCGTGGGAGAGTCGGAAGGATCGCTGCCAGACCCGCCGGGAATGTTCACCAGCGTAGGCGAATTCGGAGAGTCACTATCCGAGGCATGGTGGTCGATCAGAGTCGGCGAGTCCGAAGGGGTTGGAAGTGAGCCCGAAGAGGAGCTGTCGCCCTTTGAAGGCGTGCGTATCGCTGCCCCTCCATCCCCAGGGTCTGAAGGGTTTCGGTCGGGGCGGCCTGGAGAGAACTCTTCCATCGATGACCTCGGCCAATGACCTCGGCCCGTGACGGGGCAACGGAAGTTCTTTAAGGCAGCCCTGGCTTGTGCACGAGCCAAACGCGCGGAACGATCGGGGGTGCGACCCGCGAGGTGACAAGTATATAACGGAGTCCCACCTGTGTCAGCGGCTCCGACACTCGGAAGTGAACAGACGGCCAAGGGCGACCCGGCACTATTGGAGTCTGTTACCAGCTGGATTTTGAGCGAGATACGGCATGTCGGGAGGCGCTATGGCAACTGGGATATATATGATGTGGGAGCGAGAACCGTTATGAGAGCGATCGCCGTCATACCTGCCCGCCTGGCCTCGACCCGGCTGCCCCGCAAGATGCTGCGCGAGATAGCGGGCCGGCCCCTTATCGGCCGGGTATACGAGGCGGTGAGGGCGTCACCGCTGCTTCATGATGTGATCGTAGCAACCGACTCCGAGGAAATTGCCGCCGTGTGTCAACGCAACGGCTGGAAAGCACAGTTGACATCAGCCGCGCACCGCAGCGGCACGGAGCGAGTGCATGAGATATCCGAGTGCGCGGCCGCCGATGTCTATCTCAATGTTCAAGGCGACGAGCCCCTGACTCGCCCCGAGCATATCGCGGCCCTGATCGAATTGATGCAGGCCCCGGAGGTGCAGGTAGGAACGCTAAAGACTCAAGCGGCCGCTGCCGACATCGACAATCCAAGCGCGGTAAAGGTGGTGACGGATTCAGCTGGGCGCGCTCTCTATTTTTCTCGCGCCACGATTCCATACGATCGCGACGGCGCCAGGCCAAACTATTTCAAGCATCTCGGCATTTATGCGTATCGCAAACCCGCCTTGGACAGATTCATAACCTTGCCGGAATCCGTCCTCGAACGCAGCGAACGGCTGGAACAGTTGCGCTTCGTGGAAAATGGAATTGCCATTCATGTGGCGGAGACCTCCCACGACACCGTCGGCGTCGACACCGAGGAAGATTTGAAGCGCGTGGAAGACATCTTTAAATCCAGTCGCTAAAAATCGAGTACAGCCGTGACACTTCGCCAAAGTGACGGCTCAAAATTCTTCCGGCTGATTGCGCATGGCTTTGTGAATCTTTTTCCATTTTGCCTTGTCTTGCCGGGCTGCTTCCGGATTCATCTTGCGCTCCTGAAAGCGGAGTTCTGCCAGCAACTTGCGATAGCTCTCAAGCCGTTCAAGTGGAAGAAATCCGCAGTTGACGGCTGCCCCGATTGCGCATCCGGGCTCGCCATGGTGAGCGCAGTCGCGGAACCTGCAGCCTTGGGCCAGGGCTGCAATGTCCTCAAAGGCGCGCTCTGCGCCTTCTTCATTGTTCCACAATTGAAGTTCACGCATTCCCGGCGTATCGATCACGATGCCGCCACCGGGAAGAAAAATCATTTGCCGCGAAGTGGTGGTGTGCTGTCCGCGGTCATCATGTTCGCGTACCGGTTGAACTCGCAGCGCTGTATCGGCGAGCGTGTTGATGATTGTCGATTTGCCGACTCCGGAGGAGCCCACGAAAGCCGCCGTGGTTCCGCGGGCCAGATAACCCTGAACGGTTTCCAGTCCGGTTTTTTCCAGCGCGCTCAGCAGGTGTACCGGCATTCCCAGCGCGATGCTTTCAACCTCCACGGCACGCGCAACGGCGTCGGCGCAGAGGTCGGCCTTATTGAGCAGAATCACCGGACGCGCACCACTATCCCAAACCATGGTTAGATAGCGCTCTATCCGCCGCAGATTTAATTCGCGGTTCAGAGAGCTGACCACAAAAACCGTATCGAGATTGACTGCAACAATCTGTTCGTTCAGCTCTCGTCCCGCGGCTTTGCGTGACAGCTTGGTTTTGCGCTGAAGGATGAACTCGATCCGTGCCCGACCTTCATGTGGACGCACCAGGGTTGCAACCCAGTCGCCGACCGCAGGAAAGTCCTCACGACGCGCGGCTTGATGCTTGATCTTGCCGGCGATTTCCGCAAGGTACTCTCCGCATTCAGCACGCACTCTGTAAGAGCCCTTGAATTCTTCGGTCACCCGGGCGGGAGTGAGTTCACTTCGGTTGAGTTGCCCGAAGTGGCTACTGAAAAACTCATCCCAGCCAAAATCCTCGAGATCAAAAATGTTCGCCATGGTAGGAACGTCCCTTCTATGCGGACCGTTGGCAACGGTTCGCTCGCTGACCTCTTCATGTGCTTGACGAGACCGAGGGACCGTGGCGTAGACGGCGACCGAGCCTCAAGAATGGAGGTAGGGGAAGGACAAAGCTCGCGTGCGGGATTCCAGGCGTCGAAGCTGAGCGCAGCCTACGAGATCAGGGCAGAGGCGAACCTATCCTTCCGGGTAAACACGGCAGACATAGGCGCCTCCTTAGAAGACTTGGTCCGGCAGTCGAGTTGGAAATCTTGCCGGACATTTTGAAGATACGGCGGGTGAACAGCGCGGTCAAGCAATTCCGTCATTTGGGATGAGCTGGGCGCTACCGCATCATCAGCGATTTGAGGTTGCAGGCTGAAGTTTGGACCAGGCCTCGGCGGCCGCAACCCGCCGGGAAATCGCGGGATGCGAGTGGAACAGCCACTCCACCCACCTGGAGGGAGAGCGCTCAGCGAGATTCTGCTCTGCCAGCTTGTTCATGGCGGAGATAAAGGGCGCCACTGCGGCAATCGAGCGGAAGGCATAGCGGTCGGCCTGGCGTTCGTTAAAGCGGGAATAAGCGTTCAGCAGGGGCAACACCAGAAACGAAAGCGTGGTTGCGACCAGCATCAGTAATGGCAGACTGGCAAAGTCAGAAAGGGTCTCGAACATGTGCATGCGGTCGACTGCATAGTGGAGAACCAAATTGGCTGCCCAGAATCCGACGAAGGTCATTCCTGCCTGCACCAGGATGCTCTTGAAAATATGGCGGTGAACGTGATGCCCAAGTTCATGGGCCAGAACGGCTTCAATTTCGTCGGTCGAGTAATTTGCCAGCAATGTGTCGGCCAGAATGATCCGGCGAGTGTTGCCCAGGCCGGTAAGCGCGGCATTCGCCTTTTTGCTTTTTTCTGAAAGCTTCCATTGGTAAACTCCGCGGACCCGCGTGCCCGCGCGCTCTCCCAGGCGCACCAGGCGTGCCTTTAATTCTTCGTTCTCCAGGGGGGCAAATTTATAAAAGATGGGAAACAGAATTACCGGCGCCAGTTGCGCCAGCAGCACGAACAGTCCCAGAAATGCCGCCCATGCAATCAGCCACCAGTGCTCCGGTGCCTGGCGCATGATGAAATAGAGCAGCTCGGCTACGATTCCGGCCAGGATGACTCCGACCAGAAAGCCTTTGACCTCGTCCCAGATCCAGGCCCGCAGGCGCAGGTTAGATAATTGGTAGCGATGCTCGAGCCGGAAGCCGTAGTAGTCGAGGCCCAGCCCCAGCACTTTGCTCAGCAGCATGAGCATCAGCACGTAAAAGAATAAAGCCACGCTGTAGTGCTGAAAACTGGCTTTATAGGCAACGTCCCGCAGGGTTCCGGTCCACCCGGTAACCAGCAGCGCCACCATCAGAGAGAGGCCGAGAATAAAGTCAAAGATGCCCAGCCAGCGCCGGATGCGGTTATAGCGCCGCGCCTCTGGCGAATCGGAGGGGGAGGGAACGGTTGCGGCCCTTGATGCCATCTGCTTGACCAATTATCGTATCGCGGCCGACGAATTGCGAGACCCGGAAGTCCAATGGCGATCACTGTCCTCTGCGTTTCTTCAGCTCTTGTTGCCCCTTACAAATGCCTCGGCCGTGGTGAGAATCTCGCTGACCAACTCCGGCGATGCCGCCTCGACATAAACCCGCAGCAGGGGCTCGGTGCCGGAGACGCGAAATAGCACCCAGGGCTCGGCCCCGTTGCCGTTGGTAGATGCGTCGAGAAAGAATTTTACGCCGTCAAGCCCTTCCTTCTTAAGAATAGAGTACCGCCCGAGGCGTTTGGTTGCGTCGGAACCGGCCCGCCTGATCGCGCTTTGCTTCATTTCTTCCGTGATGTGCAAATCCCGGCGCCCGTAGTAATGCGGCCCGTACTCCCGTTGCAGATCAGCAACGAGCTGCCCCAGAGGCTTCTTCTCCTCGGCCATCACATTCGCCAGCAACAGGCAGTTAAGAATCCCATCACGCTCGGGCAAGTAGCGGGAATATCCGATGCCGCCGGATTCTTCCCCTCCAACCACAATTTCCTGGTCCATCATCAGATCGGCAATGTGCTTGAATCCAATGGGACACTCAATCAGTTTGCGGCCGAAGCGGGCGGCAATGCGGTCGACCATGCCGGTGGTGTTGAAGGCTCGCACCACCGTCGCCGGGCCACTTCTTTCGCTCCAGTACCCAACGAAGTAGAACGGCGAAGCACTTGTGCGAATCGACGAAGCTGCCGTCCTCCGCGATAGCGCCGATGCGGTCGGCGTCGCCATCGGTCGCCAGCCCGGCATGTGCATTTTTCCTTCAACACGGTCTGGCGCAACATTTCTATGTGAGGCTCGAATCGGCTCCGGATTGATTCCAGGAAATAGAGGATTCAGTTCCTGGCGAATGGCAACATAGCGAATGCCGTGAGTCTTGAAGATTTGGGTCAGGACGCCACGGCCGGAACCGTACATCGAATCCACCGCGAAGTTGAAATTTGCTTTGGCGATCAGTTCGAGATCAGCGAACCGGCAAATGGCTTCGGAATATGGCGTTGTGAGATCGACTTCTTCGATGGCAGCCTTCTGGCCTTTGGGCGCACAGCCGGCGGCGACTTCCTCTTCGATAACCTCCATGATGGCGGGCGTAGCTGATCCGCCAAACTTTCCTTTGAACTTTACGCCATTCCAGTTCCACGGATTGTGACTGGAGGTGACCATCACTCCACCGGCTGCGCCCTGGCTTTTTACTGCCAGAGAAACAGCCGGCGTTGGAACTGAATCCTGGGTAAGGCGTACTGGAATGCCTGCCTCCGCGATGACTTCGGCCGCCACGCGCGCGGTCTGCTTCGACAGAAAGCGCGTGTCATAACCGATGAACACGCCGTGTGCCGGATCTTCATGCTTTAGCACGTAGGCAGCAATCCCGCCCGCAACCCGGCGTACGTTATCAAAAGTAAAATCGTCAGCGATGAGTCCGCGCCAGCCGTCGGTGCCAAATTTGATCATAGTCAGTCGTCAGTCGTCGGTCTTCAGTCGTCAGGAAATCATTCGCCAGCTTCTGTTCTTGTGCTGAAGACTGACGACCGATGGCTCGACGACTGCCTTCCTCACACCAGATTATTCAATTTCTTTTCGTCCAGATACTTCACCACTTTTCCCACGTCCTGGGCCCGTTCGCGGGTGGTGATCAGCAGCGCATCTTCGGTTTCCACCACCACCAGATTGTTCACTCCCAGCGCCGCCACAAACTTTCCCGGCGCGTGAATGTAGTTTCCGTGGGCGTCCAGCGTGAAGAGGCCCTTTGCCGATAACCAGATTGCCGTCCTGAGGCTGAGCCTTCGCGGCATGGTGTTCGTGCAGCGCGGTCCACGAGCCCAGATCGTTCCACCCGAAATCGGCGGGAAGGCAGAATAATGTTGGAATTTTGTTCTCCCTTGGCCGAGCGGGGCTCGAGCACGGCGTAGTCGATGCTGATGTTTTCGCACTTCGGGTAGAGGCGGGCGAAAGTAGCGGCGAATTTGCGCGTGCCGAAAGTAGCCGCGATCTGCTCAAGATCGCGGCGGTTTTGGGCAGGTGCTCGCGGAGCGCGTTGGCCAGGGTGCGCGCGCTCCACAGGAACATTCCGCTGTTCCAGAAATAATTTCCTGCGCTGCACGAACTCGGCGGCGCGGGCTGCATCGGGCTTTTCGGTGAAGCGGCGCACGCGCAGGGCATCGCCCTGAAATGGCGAGCCGCTTCGATGTAGCCATACCCGGTCTCCGGGCGCGTGGGGCGGATCCCCAGCACTACGATGTTCTCGCCCGCCGCCGCGATCTCGATTGCCATTCTTCAGGATCGGCCGGTATCGCTTTTCGTCGCCGATCACGTGGTCGGAAGGAAACAGTCCGAGGACCGCGTCGGGATCGGTGTCGCAGCAGAATGAACGCAGCCAGCCCAATGGCGGGCGCGGTATTGCGCCCGACCGGCTCGGCGAGAATCTTGCTCTTTCGGCAGTCGCGGAAGCTGGCGCAGGATCTCGCGCGCGCAGATGATCGTTGGTGATGACCCAGAACCGGCTCGGCGCGGCGCCAGTGGCAGCAGACGCGCGACCGTCTGCTGAATCATGGTCTGCTTTCCGTCGAGCGCCAGCAATTGTTTGGCGCGACGGCGCCGGCTCAGCGGCCAGAAGCGCGTGCCGCGGCCGCCGGCGAGGATCACGGGATGGAAGGTGTTTGGCCACAAGTGCGAAAGATTAAGATTTCGGATTCAGATTGCGAAGACACTTCGGAAATCTGGAATCTTCAATCTGAACTTTTCTACATTCTGGTTTCTGGCTCCGGCACCGCCGCGCCAGGGATCGCTGCCTTAAGAAACTCCACCGACCATTGCGGCCGCACGCTGAATTCGTCGACCGCCGCCGGCACGACCACCGCGTCGCCTCTCGCCAGCGTCACCGGATTTGCTCCGAGGGATTCGACGATTCCGCAGCCCTCAACCGCCACCAGAATTTGAACCGAACGCTTGCCGCTTTCGTCCGGCGTCCGGAACCGGTGCGGCTCTTTCAACTCGAACATCTCCACCACAAAATAGGGCGACGCAATCAAAGGCGCCCGCCGATTGGCGGAGCCGTTCACACTGGATGGCGCGGGGCGAACCACCTTGCCCGACCTGACTCTCTCTTTTATGGCGGCAAGGCCTTCTCTTAAGATGCAACTCGCGAGGACGCCCGTAGTCGTAGAGACGATAAGTCGTGTCCGATTGCTGCTGAGTTTCCACGATGATCGCTCCCGCGCCCAGCGTGTGCACCGTCCCGCCCGCCACGTAAATCATTTCGCCGGGGTAGACGTTAATCCAGTTCAGCAGTTCCTCCGCACGTTTTTGATCGACCGACAACTTAAATTGCTCGCGAGTAACCCCTGGCCTGAGGCCCAGTCCAATCTGTGCGCCGGGCTTGGCGTGAGCCACATACCAGCATTCGGTCTTGCCCCACGGCTGCCCGACGCGGCGAGCCGCCTCGTCATCGGGATGGACCTGCACGGAGAGCTTTTCATGCGGAAAAAGGAATTTCAGCAGCAGCGGGAAACGTTTGGGGTCGGGAGCGGCATCGCCCACAAGCTCACGCCCGTATTGCACACTCAACTCGGCGAGCGATTTCCCCTTGAGCGGTCCATTCGCGACCTGGCAGGCGTCTCCGGTCAGCCAGGCCTCGCCGATCTTCTCCTCAAACTTGTGATTGGGATAGATTGGCGACAGATCAAGAGTGCCCCAGGGACGCGGGTCGAAGGCGGGCTGCATCGAGAAGTGGGTACAGTGCGCTCATGCGATGGGCCAGCCCGCGCATGCCAGCGGACCCGTGGAGACTTCGACGCGTTGAACGATTACAGCGCCGCGACAAACTTGCGCATGCGCTCCAGTCCACGATCCAGTTCAGTCACTGAGGTGGCATAAGAGACGCGAATATGGTCGCGGGTGCCGAAGCCTTCGCCCGGCACAGTGGCTACGTGCGCTTCGCGGAGCAACCTGCCCGCGAGATCGGAGGCCGATTTGATTCCACCACGTCCAATGAAGGAAGAAATGTTGGGATAGGCGTAGAACGCTCCTTCCGGCAAGGTGCACTTCACTCCCGGAATCGCGCGCAACCCTTCAACTACGTGGTCGCGCAGCTTGATGTATTCGAGGCGCATTTCCTCCACGCACTGCTGCGGGCCGTTCAATGCCGCCACCGCAGCCTTCTGCACGATTGATGTTGGATTCGAAGTGGACTGGCTCTGCAGTTTCTGCATGGCAGCGACCACCGCGGCCGGCCCTAACGCGTATCCCAGCCGCCAGCCCGTCATGGCGTAGGTCTTCGACAAGCGATCCGATAATGATCATCCGGTCGCGATATTCGCGCAGCGATCCCACGGAAAAATTCTCTCCGGTGTAATTCAGATAGACGTAGCACTCGTCGGACAACACCCAGATGCCGCGCTCTGCAGCCAGCTGGACGACCGCCTTCAAATCTTTTGGCGACATCACGGCGCCGGAAGGATTCGATGGCGAATTCAAAATGATCATCTTGGTGCGCGGAGTCACCAGGCGCGTGATCATCTCAGCCGTCACCCGGAAGCCCTGGTTCTCGTCGGCTTCCAGCAGCACGCAGTTGCCGCCGGCGTAGCGCACGATGTCCTTGAACGAAACCCAGTAGGGCACCGGCAGGATCACTTCGTCGCCGTGATCGACCAGCACCTGGATGGCGTTGAACAGCGCATGCTTGCCGCCGACCGAGGCGATGCATTCCTCGCGGCGGTAATCGGAGCGAAAGTCCGCGGTGTGGCGGTTTACGATGGCATCGCGCAGTTCCGGAATTCCGCCCACGGCCGTGTACTTCGAGAAATTGCCCTGAATCGCACTGATGGCTGCGTCTTTGACGTGCTGCGGCGTGGAAAAATGCGGCTCGCCCGCTCCGAAATCTACGACGTCGATGCCCTGCTGGCGCAGTTTGTCAGCCTCGGCGACCACCGCCATGGTGGCGGAGGGCTCAATGCGGTTGATTCGCTCGGTAAGCTTTACAGCTGGCGTTGCTTCCGTAACTGGAGTCATGCTCGTTTTCCTGTTCTTGATGTTTCTTGCGTTCTGCAGTTTGATCGCGGGATCAAGTTTTTCTCGCAGCCGGCGTTCAACCATTTCCGGCACCAGATCCTGGATCGCCCCTCCGAGTTTTGCGACTTCGCGCACCAGGCGCGAACTCAGATACGAATACTGCTCGGCCGGCATCATGAAAACCGTCTCCAGGTCGGGTTGCAGCTTGCGATTCATCATCGCCATCTGCAGCTCGTATTCGTAGTCGCTGAGTGCTCGAATGCCGCGCAACACCGCGCTGGCCTTGACCCGGGCCGCGTAGTCCACCGTCAGGCCGTCGAAGACGTCCACGCGAACGTTCCTGAAATCGGCGGTCAAAGCTTCCAGCATCGCCCGGCGCTCGCCCAGACTGAACAAGGGGTTCTTGTCCGGATTGCGCAGGATGGCCACGATCAACTCGTCGAAAATCTTGCTGCCACGTTCAATCAAATCCAGGTGCCCGTTCGTAGGTGGATCAAACGAGCCGGGATAGATAGCGATGACCTTTTTCAAGCGTCCTCATTGTTCCTGACGGAAAACAGGCAGGCTTGGGTATAAAGAAGATTCTATGCGGTGAAGGCGAGGGATGGCAATGTCTTACCCGAACGAACTGTCATCCCGAGCGCAGCTCGGGATGACAGCGGTTGATCTAGCGTCTCGCCGCCGGAACCTTGGCAGCCTCTGGAACGGCGCTGGGCATGGTGGTAACGCGAGCTCCGGCTCCCTGCGGAGCGCCGGCAGCAGCGGTTTGTGCTTGTGGCGCCGCGGCAGGTGCACCTGCCGGAGTCAATCCCAGATGCTTGCGCACTTCCATTTCCAGCTTGGAGAAAGTTTCGGCGTTGTCTTTCAGGAATTGGCGCGCATTCTCGCGGCCCTGTCCGATGCGCTCGCCTTTGTAGCTGTACCAGGCGCCGGATTTTTCCAGCAGATTGTTATTCACCGCCAGATCGAGCAGGTCGCCTTCCCGCGAGATGCCTTCGCCGTACATGATGTCGAACTCGGCTTCGCGGAAGGGCGCGGCGACCTTGTTCTTCACCACTTTGACCTTGGTGCGCGAGCCCGTGACCACGTCGCCCTCTTTGATGGCGGCAATGCGGCGGATATCGACGCGCACCGACGAGTAGAACTTCAGGGCGCGTCCGCCGGTGGTGGTTTCCGGATTGCCGAACATGACGCCGATTTTTTCGCGAATCTGGTTGATGAAGATCAGGCAGGTGCGCGACTTGGAAACCGTTCCGGTCAACTTGCGGAGAGCCTGCGACATCAGTCGTGCCTGCAAGCCCATGTGGCTGTCGCCCATTTCGCCATCGAGTTCGGCCTTGGGGACGAGCGCGGCCACCGAGTCCACCACCAGCACGTCGATGGCGCCGGAGCGCACCAGCGCCTCGGTAATCTCCAGTGCCTGCTCTCCGTAGTCGGGCTGCGAAACCAGCAGGTTGTCGACATCCACGCCGAGTTTCTTGGCGTAGCCGGGATCGAGCGCGTGCTCGGCATCGACAAATGCGGCCATGCCGCCGGTTTTCTGCGCCTGGGCGATGACCTGTAGCGCGATGGTGGTTTTGCCCGAAGATTCCGGTCCGAAGATTTCGACCACGCGCCCGCGCGGAAATCCGCCCACGCCCAGGGCGGCGTCGAAGGAAATCGCGCCGGTGGGGATCACGGCGATGGGGACGATCGCTTCCTTCGAGCCCAGCCGCATGATGGAGCCTTTGCCAAACTGCTTTTCGATTTGCGCGAACGCCAGATCAATTGCTTTTGTCCGTTCATCGGCCATAAGAATGCGGCTCCTTTGTGAGTTATGAATGTAGGAAGATGTTGATGGCGTGGATTATACACTGGGCCTGAAGCGAATAAAAGGCGAATTTGCAAATGATAGCTGTGGAAAAGTCCCGAAACAGAACCAGGTAGTGGATCTGTGGCGCCGACTCTTGTCCTCGCGGGACAGATCTCCCCGACTGACTGTTCCAATGTTTGCCAACTTCAACCGGAAGAAGGTCCGCCCACCCAGGTTAATTTTCTGCCATTTGAGCAAGATAATCGTAGTAAAATTCTCCGCGTTCACGCTGCCTTCGGCAGCAGGAGACGCCCCGCCGCGCCTCTCAGGCCACAATGTCCGTGGAGGTGTCATGCCAGATCGAGCCCTTGGGAATTCGACCACGACCAAATCACAGTCCATCACCCGGCCGCATGAAGGCCGTAACGTTTGGGTTCTAACCGTGTACGCGGTTTCAGGACTGGCATTGTTTGGCGTGCTGATCTACTACGTCTCGGCCTACATCACGCAGTAGTTTTTGCAGAGCCAAGCCCTCACTTTAGCGCGCGATTCCAGCGGTGGATGAGTTCGCATTTCCAGCGGGGCGCGGTCTTTTTGCGCATCCATTCTGTCTAGCGAACGACCGGCCGTCGGTGATCTGTCCTGAAATCCGGATTTTGTATCGCCCGCCGCCGCTCCCCCGCGACCATGCTACAATCCCCGCTTGCCCGGTTAGCGACGCCTGGCAAATCCCCACTTAACCGAGACGTACTGACTTCCGTGGCCCACGATCCCTCGAAGAGCGCTGTCACCTACGCCGATGCCGGTGTGGATATTGACCGCGCCAATCGCACCAAGAAGCGGATCAAGTATCTGGCCCACAAGACCTTTACCCGCGGCGTGCTGAGCGAAATCGGCGGCTTCGGCGGCCTGTTCGCCGTGGACAAGCAGAAGTGGGTGGACCCGATTCTGGTCTCGAGCGTGGACGGCGTCGGCACCAAGCTGAAGAGTCGCCTTCGAAATGGATGTTCACCACACCATTGGCGCCGATCTGGTGAATCACTGCGTCAATGACATTGCCGTGCAGGGCGCCACGCCGCTTTTCTTCATGGACTATCTGGCCACCGGCAAGCTCGAGCCGGAAATCGCGGAAAAAGTCGTCGAAGGCCTGGCCGAAGCCTGCAAACACAACGGCTGCGCCCTGATCGGCGGCGAAACCGCCGAGATGCCGGGTTTCTATGCCGACGGCGAATACGATCTGGCGGGATTCATCGTCGGCGCGGTCGAGCGGGAACGCATCATCACCGGCAAAACGGTCGAAGTCGGCGACGTGATTTTGGGGTTGGCCTCGAACGGTCTGCACACCAATGGCTACTCGCTGGCCCGCAAGCTGCTGTTTGAAGTCGGTAAGTACACGCTCGACTCCTACGTAAACGAACTCAAAGGCAAAGTCGGCAACGAACTGCTGCGCACCCACAAGAGCTACTGGCCGGCGATCAAGCGCCTGGTGGATGGCGAGTGCGTATCGGCCATGGCCCACATCACCGGCGGTGGCATCACCGAAAATCTGCCGCGCGTGCTGCCACGTGGCGTTGCGGCGGTCATCGAGATGGGATCCTGGCAGGTGCCGCCCATCTTCGAGCACCTGCAGCAACTGGGAAACGTCCCGCAGGAAGAGATGCTGCGCACTTTCAACATGGGATTGGGAATGCTGCTGGTCGTTCCCTCAAAGAAGTTCAAGAAGGCTCAGACGGTGCTGGAGCGGGCGGGAGAAAAGGCCTTCACGGTGGGTCGGATTGTGAAGGGCGACCGGAAGGTGATGTACACGTAAGGAGAGAAGCGCTCTCCTCTAGTTTAACCCTCTATTTCCTGGCCGCGCGCAGCCTGCTCAGGCCTGAGTTTTAATTGGATCTGATCCCAAGCGGAGTACATTGCCGTCGGGGTCTTCGATCTGCATCTCAAGCGCCCAGGGATAATTGGTTGGAGGGAGCCTGATTTTTATTCCCCTGACCTTGTATTGTTCATGAAGCTTCTCGACGTCTTCCACACCAACCCAGATCCACGCCCGGCCCTGTCCTTGGTCACCTCGGCTGAGATAAATGCCGCGTCCATCTCGTGACACCTGGGTGAAGTCGTCGTTGCCCCAACTGGCGTTCACAAAGCCCAAAAGATCAACATAGAACTTGAGGCTGGCCTGCATGTTTTCAACTCGCAAGATCGGCTCGATGCATTCAAAACGAACTTGAGCCTCGCCTGTCTGACTGGAATCGCCCATGCGGTACGCCTCGCGTGAACTATCGTTTCAGCAAATCCACCGGCTCCCTCACATCATGCACCCGCAAATATTTCGCCAGAGCCGGATACTTCTTGGCCACGGCCTCATACATCTTGTATGCCACGTTGCGATAGGAGAAGTGTCCCGCGGGTCCCGTCCTCAGTTCGGAGATGTAGACCACCTCGGCAAAATCCATTTTGAATAGCGTCCGCTTGCGGAAGCCCAGAGGGATTGCGTACTGCGAACTTTCCTGCGCCTCGGCTCCGCTTTGTGCGGCCAGTTGTTCGATCGCACTGACGGTTCGTTGCATCACGGCATCGTAATTTTGCCGGACACCCGCAGCTTGCAGCTCTTCCGGGGCGTCGTATCCGTGTTTGGTGGTGAACTCCTGTCCGATTTGAATGCAGCGGCGGTGGCGGTGCATGTCGCGGAAGCCGCCAATGTCCATCAGGATGTCGAAGCGGAATTGCTGTCCGGCGCAGAAGGCTCGCAGCATCTCGTCGTGGCGGCCGCGATGGCGTAATCCCAGATCGATGATCTCGCGGCGAATGGCTTCTCCGGCGGCTTGCACCGCCTGGCGAATCTGGCGATAGGGATAGTGGCTATGCTCGTAAATTAAAGTTGCAGCTAGCTCAATCTCCAGCGGCTCTTCTTCAAGAAGATCGACCGTCGGAGCGGCGGCGATGGGCAAATCTCCCATCAACTCCGAGGCAACCTGCCTCAGGCTGAAGCGGGTCTCGATTTCATACTGGTTGGGATCGGCATACTTCACCAGGGTGGGTGCAACCCGGACCTCGCGCAACAACTCCTGCTCGGCGCGCGCGCCTAGCTCCGGCGAGGCAGCGCGAATCTGCTCGACCAGCTCCTTCAACGACTCCTGGTTCACGTTGTACGCAGGGGATGTCGCAGCCTGCTTCAGCAATTCTCCCAATTGCCGGACCTCTTTATGGGTGTGGGCAAGCAGATGCGACACCTGGTTTTCAAGGGTGCGTGCGTTGACGATCTCTCCCAACGAGGTATTGGCCGCGAGCGGCAGCAGGTAACGGGAGATGTCGAAGGCCCGGGCTCGCAACGTGCGATCGTAGGCTTCCTGCTTCATCTCCGACGGCTTGGGAGTAATACCGGCCAGATACCGGAACATGCTTTCCGAAAGCGATTCGTATTCGGCGAAGAGGGAATCTACGGTTTCCCGATAGAGCTGCCTGGCAGACACTTCGGCGGGCGGGTCGCCCGCCACCACACGTGCAGCGCCGAAGTCCGGGATGTAGTAACCGCTCTTTTTGAAATCCTGATAACGGGTGGACCGTTCCTGCCCGTCCCAACGCTGCTCATCGGCAACGGCGATGGCTGCCAGAATCGACAGTCGTTCGATAGCCAACGCGATATGGGCCAGATCGGCAATGGAGCGGTGCCCGTACTGAAAGTAGAAAGTGTTGAGAAATTTTTCCGCCTTCTGCTGGCTGATCTCGCGCAGCGACTCTTTCATGGAGAGCGCCGAGCGCGAATACTTGGCCATGGCGTATGCCTGAATTTCGGGCTCCACGCCATAGACGGCATAGACTTCTACCGAAGGCGCGGGCGCGGGTTCGGAGTTCGAGTTTTCAGTGGCGGGTTTTTCGACAACTCCAGACATGATCATCTTTGGGCTGCCTCGTCTCGGCGGCTGTCAGCGTGCGTTTCGCTCGCAATCCGAGGGCGGGACGCCCTCGGGACAGCCGGCGGGACGCCGGCGCTACGGGGCGTCTTTCGAATCTTACTGCAATCTGCTTCTTTCAGTGCTGCGCAGCCAGAAAAAGATCGGCGACCTTGAGCGCCAGGCTTGCCGGAACCACGTCATCGCGATTGCAGAGCACGATTATTGTAAGGTTATCATCCGCGAAGCGCTGAATCGTGGTGCGAAAGCCAACGGTTTCGCCGTAATGCCATATGCGCCGATGGCCCTGGTACGAATTCAGGAACCAGCCAAAGCCGTAAGCGGCGGGAGTGCCATCGGGTTCCTGCACGCTGCCATCTGAGACTTTCACCGGAGTGATTGCTGCCTTCATCTCAACTTCGCTTAACACGCTATGCTGCGCGAGGGCGCGGTCCCATTTCGCCAGATCATCGAGCGAGGAATAGACGCCGCCGTCACCGAGGACCGCCGAAGTTGAGCTCTGATCCATTTCCCGCCAGGCGCCCCCTTCGTGAGTGTGACCGTAAGCGCGATTGGAGACGTTGTTTTTTCCTTTTTCGTACGCCACTGTGTTGTCCATTTTCTGGGGCGCGAAAATACGGTCGTGAAGAAAATCGCCAAAGGGCTGGCCGGAAACCTTTTGCACGATCATAGCCAGAACCGCGTACCCGGAATTGCTGTAATCCCATTTTGTTCCGGGCAGAAATTTTGTGGTCCTCTGGCGCTTCAATATTTCCAGGACGCCGGCATCCTTGATCTGTGGAATTTGTTCCGCGGGCGTGCCGGCAGGAGGCTTGGCCATCAGGTCTTCGTAGTCCAGCAGGCCGGAAGTATGGTTGAGAAGATTGCGAACAGTAATGGATTTCCCATACTCCGGAAAGTCAGGGAAGATGTCGGTAAGCCGGTCTTCGTAACGCAGCTTGCCATCGTGGACCAGCAGCATGATCGCCATGGCGGTGAATTGCTTGGTGCAAGATGCAAGGCGGAAGTTGGTGTGCACATCGATTTTCTGAAACGAACGCAAATCCGTTACGCCGTAGCCGCGTTCGAACACAACGCTTCCATTCTTGATCACGAGTACGGCTGCGCCCGGTGCGTGCGCACCACCAGACGAGGCCAGCCCGGCAAAAAGCTGATCGATCTTGTTTTCCGGAACCACGCTCTCAGCCTTACACGCAGGCCAGGCGACGAGGCACAATATCGAAAGTGCAAGCAGTAACCCAATATGGCGGAACCCAGCTTTTGCGAACTTTGCAATTCCTTCGTGCACTTTGCGGTTAAGTTCTTTTACCGCAAAAAAGGACCACAAAGGCCGCAAAGCACAGCCTTCGCTTCCAAACTTTTTACACTGTCCGCCAGATTGCTCCACCATGATCTCCTACGCAATGTCAGGGACGAATTCCAACCGCCGCCATCATTCGTCCCGTCACTCCCTTTTCCGCGCGATAGGAAAAGAGCAGATCAGTGCGGCATGCGGTGCAAAGCGGCGATGCGTTGATGTGCTTGGCCGCAACTCCAGTGGCGAGCAACTGTCGCCGGTTGGCCTCTACCAGATCGAGAAATATTTTTTTGGGGAGCACGCTGTGACCGGGAGCGCGAGCAGTCAGGAAGAGCAGTGGGTATTTCTCGCGGACTGGATCCGACTCTTCTACTTCCCGGAACAATTTGCTCCCGTATTCGAACTGGGACTCGAACTGAGTTCGCACCTCTGGGCCAACGTTATAACAGCACCTGTGGACACCTGGCCCAATAGCCGCGCGCAGATCGCCGGGTCTGGTGCCGAACCTGCGAAACATCTCGCCCACACCTTTTTCCACGATGCGTTTCACCGTCCCGCGCCAGCCCGCATGAAACACGCCGACCGCAGGGCGCTTTGCGTCCACCAGGATCACGGGCAGGCAATCCGCCGTAAGAATTGCGAGCAGGATACCCGGTGTTTGGGTGATCAGGCCATCGCCGGCAAGCTCCGGGCTCGGAACGCCAGCTACGCAGTGAATGAGGTCCGAGTGTATCTGACGCAAGGTGACAAGTGGCCAAGGGCGGCCTCTGCTGAGGGCGCCCAGTCCCCGCAGAAAGCTCGCCCGGTTGCGTTCGACGGCGGCGCGGGCATCTTCCCGGGTGAGTCCCAGATTCAGCGTCCGGCCTCCATAAGTTTTCGAAACGCCGCCGGGCCGCGTGCTGAAGCCGTGGATCAGCCAAGGGATCGGCTTAAAAGAAGCAGCCTGCAGGATTTTGTAGTGAGGCTTACGGGAAATTTTCAGCGGCACCGAAACATCTTAGCAACGTCCCTGCCATCTGTGACACGTGGCCTCTAACAAATCCGACCGTGATTCCGACGATCACATGCAGGATCGCGCGTCCCAACCGCTGTGCGCGTATAATTCCGCGCTGGTCCATAGAGGCAGTGCAAAAAATCTCACACACTTCAGGAGCCCTATACATGCGTGTCCTTCTTGTGACATTTGCTTTGTTGTGCGCGCTGGTTACCGGAGCCGTGGCGCAGCAGGCGAATCCGTCAAGCGACGAACCCAAAGAAAAGAAGTCCAAGAACACAGAACCGGCGACCAGGGCTCAGGAAAAGAAGCCGGGCCAGCCCGAGAAAACCGCGGAGCCGGCCCCGACCACCGAAGAGCAGAAAGCGAACAGCCCCAAGCCTGGAACCGACAAGGACAAAGAAGAATACGACGTGTCGGAAGTTCCGCCCGTGGTGACGCATCACCAGTTAACCCTCGACGGCAAACTGCTGAAATACACCGCAACCGCAGGACGGCTGCCCATCAAGCGCGGGGACGGCAAGATCGAGGCCGAGATGTTTTTCGTGGCCTACACTGTTGACGGTCAGGACGGCGGCAAACGTCCGCTGACGTTTGCGTTCAACGGCGGCCCAGGCTCGGCGACGATCTGGCTGCACATGGGAGCGCTTGGCCCGAAGCATGTTGTCATGCAGCCCGACGGCTTCATGCCGCCTCCGCCTTATCACATTGCCGACAATGCCTCCACGTTGCTGGACAAAAGCGATTTGGTGCTGGTGGACGCGATGTCAACCGGCTTCAGCCGCGCCGCCAATGCGGAGCTGGCAAAGAAATTCCTGGGCGTAAAGGGCGATATCGAGGCCTTCTCCGAATTCATCCGCCTCTATCTCACGCGCTATGAGCGCTGGAATTCTCCGCTGTTTCTCTTCGGTGAGAGCTATGGAACCACGCGCGCGGCGGGCATCGCGGGCAATCTTGCCGATCAGGGAATTTCGTTCAACGGCATCAGCCTGCTTTCAACCGCGCTCAGTTTTCAGACCCTGGTGGACAATCGCAGCAACGATCAGCCTTACGTTCTTCTAATTCCGACCTTCACCATGATTGCCGGTTATCACAAGAAATTGCCCTCTGACCTGGCACAGGATATGAACAAAGCGCGGCAGGAGTCAGTGCAGTGGGCCTCGACTGAATATGCCCAGGCGCTGGCCAAAGGCGACGCGCTTACCGGAGACGAACGGCAAAAACTTGTCGACCAGATGGCGCGTTATACCGGATTGAGCAAGGAATTGATCGACCAGGCGAACCTGCGGATCGACGTGCCCAAATTCACTCACTACCTTTTGCTCGACCAGAAACTGCGTGTCGGCCGTCTGGACGGGCGCTTCACCGGCCCCGATCCGACCGGGTTGCTCGACACGCCATTTTACGATCCCAGCGAGTCGGCGATCATGGGCCCTTACACTTCAGTCTTCAACAACTATGTGCGCACTGAACTGGGCTACAAGACCGATATGCCCTACCAGGTTTTCCCCGCGGACCAGAATTTCGAGAACTCCTGGAACTGGGGATCGGGCATTGCCGGCTTTCCGGATACCGCGACCGCGCTGCGCCAAGCTATCGTGAAGAATCCGTATTTGAAGGTTCTGGTGCTGGAGGGCTTCTACGATCTGGCCACTCCGTTCTATGCCGCCAACTACACCATCGATCACCTGGATCTGGGTCCGCAATATCGCAAGAATATTTCATTCGCGACTTACGAAGCGGGACACATGGTCTATCTGCCCAGCGACGGCTTGAAGAAACTGAAGACTGATGAGGCGGGATTCATAGACAAATCGGTGAACTGATTTTCCTTTGTCATGCTGAGCGGCGTCTGTCCGGTCGCTGCGACCGGCCGGACGCAGTCGAAGCATCCCTTTACTGCACGTGAAGATGGCATGATGGCTGAAGGTGTCTAAGCAAGCCTGTCCGACGCAATAGCGGTCCTTCGACTTCGTAGCTGCTTCGCTTTGCGAAGCAGCTACTGCGCTCAGGAGGGTTCACGTTTGTGCCAGGCGGTAGCCTGTTCGTACGCCTGAGCCAGTTGCACGACCTTTGCCTCGCCCCAGTGTGGTCCGATGATCTGCAAGCCGATGGGCAGACCTGCCGCTGTGAAGCCGCACGGAATCGAAATCGCAGGCAGTCCCCAAACATTAGCGGGGCGTGTGTTTCGCAGAAGCAGCAGTTCGCGGGGACGAAGAAGATCGGGATTCTGTTTCAACTCCCTGATTATCGGAGCCGGAATCGGCGTGGTCGGAGTCACGAGCACATCCAGATTCAGGAATGTAGTTGCAATGTCGCGGCGAATGCGTTCGAGCTCGCGACGGCATTTCAGCACCTCTTCGTGGCTCACATTTTCTCCAGTGCGAATTCGGCGTAACGTTTCCGGCTGGTAAAGCTCCGGGCTGCGAGCCACATACTCGGCATGAAATGCGTAGGCTTCGGCGCTTTGCAGGGTTCGATCGGTCGAGTCGGTCCGCTCTATGTCGCGAAGCTCAGCCCCCAGCGAGGCCAGGCCGGTCAGAGCATGATTGATGGCTGATGCGACTTCGGCATTCAGATCATCAAAAAATAAACTTCTCGGAACTCCAATCCGCACCGGCCTGAGGGTTTCCCCCAGCGCCGCGACATAATCTTCAACAGGAACGTCTGCAGCGGCCTTGTCTTTCTCATCGAACCCGGCGATGGCCTGAAAGATAATAGCGGCGTCGGCTACTGTTCGCGCGATCGGCCCTACGTGGTCGAGTGAAGTTGAAAGCGGAATCACGCCGCCGGCACTGACTCTTCCATAAGTGGGCTTCAGGCCGACTACGCCGCACAGAGCGGCCGGCTCTCGAATAGAACCGGCCGTGTCAGTTCCGATCGAGCCATAGCACAATCCCGCAGCGACTGCGGTGGCCGAGCCTCCGGAGGACCCGCCCGGGATGTGCTCCGGGTTCCAGGCATTTCGCACCTCACCGAAGTAGCTCACCATCGAGCTGCCCCCGTAGGCAAATTCATGCAGATTCTGCTTTCCCAGCAGCACAGCGCCGGCGGCTTTCAGGCGGCGGACGACTTCGGCGTCTTCCTTGGGGATCCGGTCTTTGAACAGCGCGCTGGCCGCAGTGGTACGGACTCCGGCGGTGTCGATCAGATCCTTCAGCGCGAGAGGAATGCCATGCAGCGGGCCGCGCCAGTCGCCACGGCGAATTTCGGCTTCCGCCTGGCGTGCCTGCGCCAGCGCGGACTCCGAGGTCACAGTAATGAATGCATTGAGTCGCGGATTCAGTTTCTCGATGCGTGCCAGGCACTCGGAAGTCAACTCGACCGGCGAGATAGAGCCTCGACGGAGTAATTCTCCGATTTGCTGAATGGATTGCCGCAAGCCCTTGGTCCTCGTGCCAGGGAATATTATCGTCTAGCGCGAACCACGTGGGGACAGCCGCCCCCGGCTGTCCGGTCGAGCAAAGCTAGACATGTTTTGCCCGGCAATAATACTGCGGAGCTTCGGTCCGCTGGACAGCCGGGAGCGGGTGCCCCCACGTGGTTCGTGGTGTTTCCAATTCGCTCAGCGCGTGAAGCAGGAGATTCAATAGCGTTTTGGGAAAGGCCTATAATTATTCGGTTGTTAACCATTCCACTTTCGACGGAGGTCTAAGATACGTCATGGCCCAGATGACCGCGTCTCCCGTCAGCACGCAAGGCTTTTTTGTCGATGGCAAGTGGATTGAGGAAGGCGATCCGATTGAAATACGGGCGCCGTATGACGGCGGGGTGATCGCTTCAGTTTTCCAGGGCAGACGGGAACACGCGGAAGCCGCGATCGTAGCCGCGGTCAAGGCTTTTGGCACCACCCGGCGGCTGCCCGCTTTCGAACGGCAGCGCGTACTCCGGCGGGTGTCGGAGAACATCTCGGGACGCAAACAGGAATTCGCCCGGACCATGGCTCAGGAGGCCGGAAAGCCGATCAAGGCGGCGCGTACCGAGGTGGAGCGTGCCATCTTCACATTTAACGTTGCTGCGGAAGAAAGTACCCGCATTTACGGCGAGTACCTTCCACTCGACTGGCAGGAATTTACCGCGGGGCGCTGGGGTATCGTGCGCCGCTTTCCCTTGGGACCCGTGGCTGGCATCACTCCGTTCAACTTCCCCTTGAACCTCGTGGCTCACAAGGTTGCACCCGCCATAGCCGCAGGTTGTCCGATGGTCCTGAAGCCTGCGCCGCAGACTCCCTTGACCGCTTTGCTTCTGGCGGAAGCGGTGCAACAGGCGGGCTGGCCCGATGGCGGCCTGAACGTGCTCCCCCTTTCCAATGACGATGCCGGACTGCTGGTAACCGATGAGCGTATAAAGCTCATCAGCTTTACCGGGAGCGCCGCGGTAGGATGGCAGATCAAAAATAACTGCGGAAAAAAGAAAGTTGTGCTGGAGCTGGGAGGCAATGCCGGCGTCATAGTGCATAGCGACGCCGACCTGGCCTACGCGGCTGACCGATGCGTGGTAGGAAGCTTTGCCTACGCCGGCCAGACCTGCATCTCGGTGCAGCGCATCCTAGTAGAACGCTCGGTGTGCGGAAAATTTATCGACCTTCTGCTGGCAGGAGTAAAAAAACTAAAGACTGGAGATCCGCTGGATGAGTCCACCGATCTGGGTCCTCTGATCCGGGAAAGGGATGCGATCCGCGCCAGTGATTGGGTGCAGGAGGCCGTCCGCGGCGGAGCGCGACTGCTATACGGCGGGCAGCGCCAGGGCTCGATGATGGAGCCGACTGTGCTTACCGGCACACGGCCAGAGATGAAAGTGAACTGCCAGGAGATTTTCGCCCCGGTTGTGACCGTTGAGCCCTACGACGACTTTAACCAGGCCCTCAAGCAGGTGAACAACTCTCCATACGGGTTGCAGGCAGGGCTCTTTACCCGCGACGCCAAATTAATATTCAACGCTTACGAAGAACTGGAAGTGGGCGCGCTGGTTGCGGGCGATGTTCCTGCGTTCAGGATTGATCACATGCCCTATGGCGGGATCAAGGATTCCGGACTGGGCCGAGAAGGCTTACGCTACGCGATCGAGGACATGACCGAACCCAAGCTGCTGGTGATGAATCTGAAGTAGGCGCACGGCGTTCGCATGAAAAATTAATCGATAATTAATCTTGCAGCGCGACGGGCGTTCACGGTGCGCCGTGCTGCTATAATCCAGAGTTTTCTTGCTCGCTATGATTCTCGGTTAGTGGCCATTTACTAGAACGCTGCACGAACCGGGGGCCTTGGAACGAGGTTCCCGCGGCACGGGACGTCCTTTCGATGCAGATTTTTCATCGCAGCACGAACACACTTTCGCGAGCGACGATCTATGGCGCCGTGTTCGTGGTGGCCGCGCTGTTTTGGGCGGCGGCCGAAATTCAGCGCTCTCCCTATGTGACCTACGCCGGGGTGCGCCGGCCTCAACCTGTTCCTTTCAGTCATCAGCACCACGTTGCCGGCCTCGGAATCGATTGCCGCTACTGTCACACTTCGGTGGAGACCTCCAGCTTTGCCGGCATACCCCCGACCAAGACTTGCATGAACTGCCATTCGCAGATCTGGACCAATGCGCCCTTGCTGGAGCCAGTCCGCGAAAGCTACAAGAGCGGCAAATCGCTGGTGTGGACGCGGGTGAACGACTTGCCCGATTTCGCTTATTTCAATCACAGCATTCATATCAACAAAGGCGTAGGCTGTAACACCTGTCACGGCCCCGTCGACCGCATGCCCCTGATGTATAACCAGGCTTCATTGCAAATGGAGTGGTGTCTGGATTGCCATCGCGCCCCGGAAAAAAATCTCCGGCCTCGCGACCAGGTGTTCAACATGCGGTACGAGGAGCCGTCGGAGAGCAAGCCGGTGGTGGTCGACGGAAAAGCCTACACCGATCAGCTTTCGCTGGGGACTGCCCTGGTGAAGAAGTACAAGTTGCGTACGGTAACCGACATAACCAGCTGTTCGACGTGCCATCGCTAGTTCTGGTTGGCAGGGCGCGGGCCTGAAGGTCTGCTCGCCCCGGTTTTTGGCCGGCTACGAAGATGAAAGAGATGAAAGACAGCCCGCGAAGCGAAGCGGTTTGCCCCAGCAAGAAGGGCAAGCTCGATCTGGACGCAGCCCGCGACCGGATCGCCGGGACGAATGGTCCGGAATACTGGCGCAGCCTCGAAGAACTGGCGGGCAGTCCGGATTTCCAGGAGATGCTGCACCGCGAGTTCCCCAGGGGTGCATCGGAGTGGCTGGATGAAGTCTCGCGACGCGGCTTTCTGAAACTGATGGGAGCGTCGCTCGCCATGGCAGGCATGACCGCCTGCACCAAGCAGCCGCTCGAACCGATAGTTCCCTACGTGAAGCAACCCGAGGAAGTAGTTCCCGGGCGGCCGTTGTTCTTCGCCACGGCGTTTACGCTGGGCGGATACGCCAGTCCGATTCTGGTGGAGAGTCATCTTTATCGCCCGACCAAAGTTGAAGGCAACGACCGGCATCCGGCGAGTCTCGGCGGGACGGATATTTTCTCCCAGGCATCGATTCTGGGCATGTACGATCCCGATCGTTCGCAGACCACTACCTATTTAGGAGACGTCCGAACCTGGGGGGATCTGTCAAACGCTCTGCGCGCCCCACTCAGCGTGCAAAAAGGGCTGCAGGGTGCAGGCATTCGCATTCTGACCCCGACGATTTCGTCCCCCACCCTCGCCGACCAGCTGCGTTCCCTGCTCAAGGTCTATCCCAGCGCGAAGTGGCATGTTTACGAACCTGCAAATCGCGACAACGTGTTGGAAGGCGCGAAGCTCGCATTCGGTCAGCCAGTGGAAACGCAATACAAGCTGGAAAATGCAGACGTAATTCTCTCGCTGGACGCCGATTTCCTTTACGCAGGCTTCCCCGGCTTTACGCGCTATGCACGAGACTTCGCCAAGCGGCGAAACCCGGACAGCGGGCAGATGAATCGGCTCTATGCGGTCGAGAGCACATCGACTTCGACCGGGGCAAAGGCGGATCACCGAGCGCCAATGCGTGCCCGGGATATCGAGCAATTTGCAAATTCGCTTCTGGAAGCGGTCGCTTCCAACGCAGGATCCTCTAGCGGCCCGGCGGGGGCTCCGGGATTTTATCCGGCGCTGGTCAGGGACCTGGGCACTCATCGCGGTTCCAGCGTTGTTATCGCGGGTGATCATCAGTCGCCCGCGGTTCACGCCATCGTTCATGCGCTCAACCAGGCGCTCGGCAATGTTGGAAAGACCGTCATCTACAGCGACCCGGTCGACGCCAACCCGATCAGTCAAACCGACTCCCTGAAGGATCTGGTTGCCGACATGAGCGGTGGCAAGGTGGATATTCTCATCATCCTGGGGGGGAATCCGGCTTACGATTCTCCCGCCGACCTTGGTTTCGCGGATGCCCTCAAGAGCCCAAGCGTTCCCTTTCGCGTGCACCTCGGCCTCTATCAGAACGAGACTGCCGAACTCTGCCAGTGGCACGTAAATGAGGCGCACTATCTTGAGGCCTGGGGCGACGCGCGCGCCTATGACGGCACGGTGAGCATTGTGCAGCCTTTGATCGCGCCGCTGTATGACGGCAAGAGCGCATACGAGCTGGTGGCGATGCTGTCCGGGCAGCCGCAGACCAGCGGACACGATATCGTGAAGGCATATTGGAAAACCCAGCGCGCCAGTGCCGACTTCGACACTTTCTGGCGCAAATCTCTGCATGACGGCTGGGTCGAAGGGACTACGTTCCCGCCGAAACAGGTTTCAGGCAAGGGCGCGAGCGTCCAGCCAGCGGCGAAGGTCGACGATAAGGGGATCGAAATCAACTTCCGCCGCGATCCCTCGGTTTACGACGGGCGGTTCGCTAATAACGGATGGCTTCAGGAACTGCCCAAGCCCATGAACAAGCTCACATGGGATAACCCGGTGCTGATGGCTGCCGCCATGGCCGAGCGCATGGGAATCCAGACCGAAGATCTGGTCGAGCTCGAGCTCAACGGCAAGAAGGTGACCGCGCCGGTCTGGATCCAGGTCGGTCATCCCGATAACTCCATCACTGTATTTCTGGGCTACGGTCGACGCCGTGCGGGCCGGGTGGGCACTGGGGCGGGCTTCGACATGTACCAACTGCGCTTCAGCTCCACGCCCTGGTTTACCAGTGGCGTGACCATCCGCAAGACCGGAGGCACTTACAAGCTGGCTTCCACGCAGGGCTACCAGACCATGGAGACGCCTACCGGCACTCGTCCCCTGGTGCGTTCGGCGACTTTGGAGGAGTACCGCAAGGAACCAGAGTTCGCCAGAGAGGAAGAGCCGCCCAAGGAGCTGACTTTATACAAGCCCTATCCCTATGCGAGCGAGCCCTACGCCTGGGGCATGACCATCGACATGAACTCCTGCGTGGGCTGCAACAACTGCATCGTCGCCTGCCAATCGGAAAACAATATCCCGGTCGTGGGTAAGGAGCAGACGGTGATCGGGCGGCACATGCACTGGCTGCGGGTCGACTCCTACTATCAAGGCGATCGCGCCAATCCCAAGGCCTACTTCCAGCCGGTGCCTTGCCAGCAATGCGAAAACGCTCCCTGCGAGGTGGTCTGTCCGGTGGGTGCGACTGTGCACAGCAGCGAAGGTCTGAACGACATGGTTTACAACCGCTGCGTGGGCACGCGCTACTGCTCCGACAATTGTCCTTACAAGGTACGGCGGTTTAATTTCCTCCTGTTCCAGGACTGGGAAACGCCGCAGCTCAAGATGATGCGCAATCCCGACGTCAGCGTGCGCAGCCGCGGTGTGATGGAAAAGTGCACCTATTGCGTGCAACGCATCAACCAGCACCGCATCGATTCCGAACGCGAAGACCGCAAGATTCAGGATAGCGAGTTGCAGACTGCGTGCCAGCAGTCGTGTCCGGCGGACGCCATTGTCTTCGGCAACATCAACGACCCCAACAGCCGGGTGGCGAAACTGAAGGTAGGCGCGCGGAACTATAGCCTGCTGGGCGACCTGAACACGCGGCCCCGCACCACCTACCTGGCCGACATTCGCAACCCGAACCCGGAACTCGAAGCGCCAAAAGAAAGGCACGCGGAGCGCAGTTAGATCATGGCAGACCCAGTCGAAAACGAGCGCGCGCCAGTCATCGAACCCGGATACACTCTGGGCTCGGTCACGGACAAGATCAGCTCGATTGTGCTGACTCGTCCCACTTCCAACGCGTGGTTCGTCGGTTTTGGCGTCATGTTCCTGGTCACCATGATGCTGTTGTTTGCCGTCGGCTACCTCTTTCTCAAAGGCGTGGGCATCTGGGGAGTGACCATCCCCATCGGCTGGGGATTCGCCATTGTCAACTTCGTGTGGTGGATCGGCATCGGGCATGCCGGCACGCTGATTTCCGCCATCCTGCTGCTGCTGCGGCAGTCGTGGCGCAACTCGATCAACCGCTTTGCCGAGGCCATGACGCTGTTTGCCGTGGCCAGCGCAGGCATTTTCCCGCTGATCCACGTCGGACGACCCTGGCTGGCGTACTGGCTCTTTCCCTATCCCAACACCATGAGCGTGTGGCCGCAATTCCGCAGCCCCCTGGTCTGGGACGTATTCGCGGTTTCCACTTACGCCACCATCTCGGCGTTATTCTGGTTCATCGGACTGATTCCTGATCTCGCGACTTTGCGCGACCGTTCCGAAGAACGCTGGAAGAAAATTATCTACGGCATGCTGGCCATGGGCTGGCGCGGGTCGGCGCGGCACTGGCATCGTTACGAGACCGCCTATCTGCTGCTCGCCGGACTGGCGACACCGCTGGTGCTCTCCGTGCACACCGTGGTCAGTTTCGATTTTGCGGTGGGCATCGTACCCGGCTGGCACACCACGATCTTTCCGCCATACTTCGTCGCGGGCGCGATCTACTCCGGCTTCGCCATGGTGCTGATGCTGGCCATTCCCATTCGCAAGATCTACGGCCTGGAAGACTTCATCACCGAACGCCACCTGCAGAACTCGGCGAAGGTGATGCTGGCCACCGGCCTGATCGTGGCCTACGGCTATGTCGTCGAAGCTTTCATGGGATGGTATGGCGGCAATCGCTACGACGCCTTCCTGCTGTGGAACCGTCTGCACGGGCCGTACTCGTTCTTCTACTACATGCTGCTGATCTGCAACATCGTGATTCCCCAGGTTCTGTGGATCCCCAAGCTGCGCAGCAGCCCGGTCTGGTTGTTCCTGATTTCGTTCGTCGTTCTGGTGGGCATGTGGCTGGAGCGGTTCATCATCGTGGTAGTCAGCCTGCACCGCGATTTCCTGACTTCATCGTGGGGCATGTACTATCCCACGCGCTGGGACTGGATGACCTACATCGGAACCATCGGACTGTTCCTGTCCGCCATGTTCCTGTTCGTGCGCGTGCTGCCCATGATTTCGATCTTTGAAATGCGCACCCTGCTGCCCGAGGCGGAGGTGAAGGAATGAAGCGAGCAGGCGTATACGGAATAATGGCCGAGTTTGATTCCGTCCACACTCTGCTGGAGGCGGCCAATCGCACGCGCGAAGCGGGTTACAAGAGGATCGACGCCTATAGTCCGTTTCCCGTGGAAGGTCTGGCCGAAGCGATCGGCTTCCATCACGACGAAGTACCGCTTGTAGTCCTGATCGGGGCAATCCTCGGCGGGTTGACCGGATACCTCATGCAGTACTGGATTTCGGTGATCAGCTACCCGGTGAATGTGGGCGGCAAACCGTATCATTCCTGGCCGGCGTTCATTGTCGTCACTTTCGAGATGACCATTCTCTTCGGCGGAATCTTCGCCGTGCTCGGCATGCTGGCGCTCAATGGTCTGCCCATGCCCTACCATCCGGTTTTCAATGTGCCGCGTTTCGCGTTCGCGACCAAAGATCGATTCTTCCTGATCGTGTTTTCCTCCGATCCCAAATATAACCCGGTCGAGGTTCGACGTTTCCTGGAGGGCCTGGCGCCCCGGTCGATTTCGGAGGTGCCGGATTAAGACGCACGGCAGGATCGATGTAGGCACGAGCGTCCCCGCTCGTGGTGGAAGTCACCACGGACCACGTGGGGACAGCCGCCATCGGCTATCCGGTCGAGCCAAAGCTCGACAGTCCTGGTATGACTTTTTTACGACGACCCGCTTGGCGGAGCCTCGCTCCGCTGGACAGCCGAGGGCGGCTGTCCTTAGGTGGCTCATGGCTTCGCACGAGCGAGGACGCTCGCGCCCACATTGAATCTCACCGTCTTGCTGGCCGCCACGTTTGTCCTGGCCGGGTGCCGCCAGGACATGCACGATCAGCCACGCTTCAAGCCTTTCGCCGAGAGCGATTTCTATACCGACCTGCGCTCGGCGCGGCCGCCGGTCGAAGGCACCGTGGCGCGCGGACAGTTGCACGAAGACAGCTATTTCTATACCGGAAAAATTGGCAACAATCCCGGAGACTACATGCCTTTTCCGGTCACCGAGGAAGTATTGGCTCGCGGGCAGCAGCGCTACAACATATATTGCGCTCCCTGTCATTCGCGGGTGGGCGACGGCAATGGAGTGATTCCCGCGCGTGGCTTCCCGCGCAAGCCGCCTTCGTACCACAGCGATCGTTTGCGGAAAGCGCCTTTGGGATATTTGTTTGATATCGAGACTAACGGCTTTGGCGTCATGCCTGACTACGCGTCCCAGATTCCGCCACAAGATCGCTGGGCGATCGTGGCGTACATCCGCGCCCTGCAGTTAAGCCAGGACGCCACCACGGCAGACGTCCCGGCAGGACAGCCCGTTCCTTCGGAGCCCCCGCAGTTCCAGGAGCCGGGCTCGGGAGCAACGTTGCCAGTTCCGGAAGCCAAGCCCGTCCAGGAGGAACCGAAATGAACGCGGCTCCTTTGCGTAATCTGGACCTGATGGCGCCTCCGGTGGTCAAGACCATCCAGCAGCGTTCGCTGATTGTGGGCCTGGTTTTTGGAGTGATCGCAGTCCTGGGGGCGTGGGTTCGTCCGGACGAATTTTTCCGTGCCTACCTTATGGCTTTTATGGCCTGGCTGGGCGTGACACTGGGATCGATGGCCATACTTATGCTGCGGCATTTGACCAAAGGCGCATGGGGGATGGTAATTCGCAGAATCCTGGGCGCAGCCATGCGTTGCGTCCCGCTGATGACGGTGTTGTTCGTGCCGCTTCTGTTCGGGCTTCGCAGACTTTATATATGGGCGCGGCCGCTTGATTCTGTCGCGGACCAACATCTGCGCGAGCATTTGCAGGAGATCACCAAGACCTATCTCTCGGTGAACGGATTTGTCATTCGCGCCGTTATCTACTTCGCCATCTGGAACCTGCTGTCATTCCTGCTGACCAAATGGTCGGCGGAGCAGGATCATCCTCCGATGCGCGATAACAGTTCGCGCTTCAAAGCGCTCAGCGGTCCGGGGCTGATCCTCTACGGATTCACGATCACGTTCGCCGCAATCGATTGGGTCATGTCGATCGACCCGAGCTGGATCTCCACCATCTTCGGCCTCTCGTTTCTGATTGGGGAAGTGCTCTCGGCGCTGTGTTTTGCCGTGGTCGTAGAGCGGATTCTATTCCGCTACAAACCCATGTCGGAGTTGCTGAAGCCGGAGCAGGTGCACGATCACGGAAAATTCATGCTCGCCTTCATCATGGTGTGGGCTTATTTCGCATTTTCACAATGGCTCATCATCTGGGCGGGAAACCTGCCGGAAGAAATCACCTGGTACATGCGGCGCCTCAATGGCGGCTGGGGATACGTGGGACTGTTTCTGGTTCTCTTTCACTTCGCCGTGCCGTTCGTTTTGTTGATTTCACGTCCCTTCAAACGCGATGTCACGCGGCTGGTCTGGCTGGCGGTATGGCTGATGCTGATGCGTTATGTGGATTTGTTCTGGACCATCGAGCCGAATTTTTCGGTCACATTCAACCTAACCTGGCTGGACATAGTTGTCCCGGTTGCCATGGGCGGTCTGTGGCTGGCGTACTTTTTCCGCAATTTGAGTTCGATGCCGCTGGTTCCGGCGTATGACGTTTTCGCGGTCGAGGTTCTGGAACCGGCGCATGAGTCGTGAGCTGTGAGTTATGAGTGACGACACCCATATCGACGGGCACAATCAGGAACCGGGATTTGAGCGCGAGGATCTTACCGCCAAGCCGATACTCCTGTTCTTTTTCGGGCTGACGGTCGGCTGCCTGCTGGTCGCTCTCATCCTTAGAGGGATGTACAGCTACCTGGAAGGGTACGAAAACCGGCACGAGCCGACACTGAATCCGTTGGTGCAGCAGAGCACAGCAGACACACGAGAGGTGGTGCCGACAGACATTGAGAAATTCCCTCAGCCACGCCTCGAAAGCAACGAGCGGCTGGAGATCAATGACTTCCGCATGCAGGAAGAAAAGACATTGAACAGTTATGGCTGGGTGGACCAGCAAGGCGGCGTGATGCACATTCCGATCGACCGCGCCATGCAACTGCTGGCGCAGCGCGGGCTGCCAACTCGCCCGCAAGCTGGCACGGCTCCGTCGTCCGACGTGAACATGGGGAAGGAAGCAGCTCAGCGGTCAGATACGAGTGCTAAGCCGGCGAAAAAGAAGTAGAGCCGGGAAGGGCACGACTTCAGTCGTGCCGAAACTGGTTCAGGCTTAACAGCGTGCTCTAGCCGCGGGATTTGCTGGGCGACTGATCGAAGAGGATTAAAGCAGTGACATACACAGTCTTAGGACAATTCGGCAAAGATTCTGGTCGGCATGGTCGTGGCAATTCTCATGTCACTGCCCGCCTTCGGCCAGGGCATGACCAAGGGAATCATGTCGCCGCCGGCGAACGTGCGTCCTCCGGGCTTGAAGAATGTCGGCATCGAGCAGCACCTGGACGAACAGATTCCGCCCGAACTCGCTTTCCGCGACGAAACCGGCAAACCCGTCCGCCTGGGAGATTACTTCGGCAAGAAGCCGGTGATTCTGAACCTGGTCTATTACCAGTGCCCGATGCTTTGCGGCGAAGTCCTGAGCGGTCTCGAGAGCGCGTTGCGGGTGCTGAAATTCGACGTTGGAAAAGAATTCGACGTGCTGACCGTGAGCTTCGATCCGCACGAGACACCGGACATGGCCACGAAGAAGAAGGCCGAATTCCTGAAACGTTACGGCCGCCCGGGCGCGGCCGATGGCTGGCATTTCCTTACCGGACCGCAGGAATCGATTGACGCGCTGACCAAGGCTGCCGGCTTCCAGTACCAGTACGATCCCAAAACCGGCCAGTTCGCGCACGCTACCGCCATCATGGTGCTGACGCCGGAGGGAAAGATCGCGCAGTACTACTACGGAGTCGAGTACGCGCCCAAAGATTTGCGGCTGGGATTGATCCAGGCATCGCAGAACAAGATTGGCAACCTGGCGGACCAGGTGCTGCTTTACTGCTATCACTACGATCCGAACACCGGCAAATACGGAGCGATCATCGCGCGGGTTCTGCAACTTTCGGGACTGGCAACCATACTGATATTGGGAATTTTCATGACCGTACTGATCCGTTTGGGATCGGGTCACAAGCAGCAGGCAGCAAGGTGAGCTGTCTGGGCATGCAAGAGCAAAATCAAAGGCGGCGGACAAGACTGTTAGCCCCACAGAGACGTGCCGACGACTAACGACTGACTATGTTCGACACTTTTCCACTTTGGCCCGCACGAGCCTCGACCACGGCCGGGAGCGTAGACGCGCTCTTTATTTTTCTGGTGGCGTTGTCCGCGATGGTGAGCGTGGCCATCTTCACCATGATCGTGGTGTTCGCGGTCCGGTATCGCCGGCGGCGGGGCGTGGCCGCGGAACAGATCGAAGGATCGACCGCGCTGGAAATCACCTGGTCGGTGATCCCGCTGTTTATTTTCGTTGTGATCTTCGTGTGGGGCGCGGTGATCTACTTCAGGGAGCGTACACCGCCGCGGGGTGCGACCGAAGTCTACGTCGTCGCCAAGCAGTGGATGTGGAAGCTGCAGCACGAAGAAGGCCAGCGCGAAATCAACGAACTGCACGTGCCCGTGGGCCGCGACGTGAAGATGATCCTGACTTCGCAGGACGTGATCCACAGCTTTTATGTTCCCGCCTTCCGCATCAAGCAGGATGTTCTGCCCGGCCGCTACACGACGGCCTGGTTTCATCCCACGAAGGCGGGAGTCTATCATTTGTTCTGCGCCGAATATTGCGGCACTCAGCACTCCGGAATGATCGGCCAGGTGGTGGTGCTGGAACCGGCGCAGTATCAGGCCTGGCTCGGTGGAGGCGGCGCTGCCGGGTCGATGGCTTCGAACGGACAGAACATTTTTCTGCAACTCGGCTGTTCCACCTGCCACCGCTCGGATACGCAAGGCCGCGGACCCGAACCTCGTCGGCACTGTTTGGCAAGCCGGTGCAATTGGAAGACGGGCGCGTGGTCACGGCGGATGAAAATTACATTCGCGAATCCATTTTGACGCCGGGCGCGAAAATCGTGAGCGGATTCAAACCGATCATGCCGGTGTTTCAGGGACTGGTGAGTGAAGAGCAACTGAATGCGCTCGTGGCATACATAAAATCGCTGAACCCGAGCCCATCGGGAGCGGCGGGCGGCCCGGCGGTGGTTCCGTCGGGCGCGAAACCGCAGGAACCAAAGGTGCAATAGCAATGGCCACCGCAGCAATCACCGCGGAACGCGAGAACTATCTCAACCAGGAATATGGCATCAAGTCCTGGCTGCTTACGGTCGACCACAAGCGCATCGCGCTGCTTTACCTGCTGTCGATTACTTTCTTCTTCTTCATTGGAGGATTTTTTGCGCTGCTGATCCGGCTGGAGCTGCTGACTCCGGCAGGCGATCTGGTGCAGGCCGACACATACAACAAGCTTTTCACCATGCACGGCCAGGTCATGGTGTTCTTCTTCCTGATTCCTTCCATCCCTGCGGTGCTGGGCAATTTCCTGGTGCCGCTGATGATCGGCGCCAAAGACCTGGCTTTCCCGCGCATCAACCTGCTGAGCTGGTATCTGTACATCATCGCCGGCATCCTGATGCTGCACTGCATGCTCACCGGCGGCGTCGATACCGGCTGGACCTTCTACACTCCTTTCAGCACAGCCTTCAGCAACACCAAGGTCATCGAGGCTGGACTGGCCATCTTTATCTCAGGATTCTCATCCATCCTGACCGGGCTGAATTTTGTGGTCACCATCCACCGCATGCGCGCTCCGGGCATGACCTGGAATCGTCTGCCGCTGTTTATCTGGGCGCACTATGCCACCAGCATCATTCAGTTGCTGGGGACGCCGGTGATCGCGGTGACGCTGGTGCTGGTGGTGCTCGAACGCGCCCTTCACCTGGGAATCTTCGATCCCACGCGGGGCGGCGATCCGCTCCTCTTTCAGCACCTGTTCTGGTTTTATTCCCATCCCGCGGTTTACATCATGATTCTGCCCGCGATGGGGGTGGTCAGCGAAGATTGTGCCTTGCTTTTCGCGCAAGACGCATCTTTGGCTACAACTTTGTGGCCATGTCGAGCATCGCAATCGCAGTGTTCGGATTTCTGGTCTGGGCGCACCACATGTTTGTGGCCGGAATTTCGCTGTACTCGGCGCTGATATTTTCCGCACTCAGCTACCTGGTTGCAGTTCCTTCGGCCATCAAGGTCTTCAACTGGACCGCAACCATGTACAAGGGCTCGATCACGTTTTCCACTCCCATGCTGTACGCCTTCGGTTTCATCGGCCTGTTCACCATGGGAGGCCTGACCGGACTATTCCTGGCGGCGTTGGGAATTGATGTGCACGTCACCGACACCTATTTCGTCATCGCTCATTTCCACTACATTATGGTGGGCGGCGCGGTGATGGGCTACCTGGGAGGCATGCATTTCTGGTGGCCGAAGATTTCCGGGCGGATGTATCCGGAATCGCTGGGCCGGCTGGCGGCGCTGATCGTTTTCCTGGGATTCAACCTGACGTTCTTTCCGCAGTTCATCCTGGGCTACCTCGGCATGCCGCGCCGCTATTGGCAGTATCCGCCGGAATTCCAGGTGTTGAACGTGCTTTCCACCGCCGGGTCCACCATTCTCGCGGTTGGCTACCTGCTTCCGATGGTGTATTTCCTGTGGTCGATGCGCTACGGAAAAGTCGCTCCGGCCAATCCCTGGGGAGCCTCCGGCCTGGAGTGGAAGACCACTTCGCCGCCGCCGACTTTTAATTTCGATCACACTCCGGTGGTTGACTTGGGAAGCTTACGATTACGAGAACATTCCCGCTCCCGAGGAGGCTCGCGTTGCCGGATAGTCCGATCGCGGTCGAACATCACGAGCCCGATGCTGCGACACCACTTCGCCGACATGGAACAGCAGCGCGAGGCTTCGTCGCTGGGCATGTGGCTGTTTCTGGCCACCGAAATCATGTTCTTCGGCGGCATGTTCTGCGCCTACCTCATCTACCGCTACTGGTATTTTCCGGATTTTGCCGCCGCCAGCAACTCGCTGGACATCACGCTGGGCACGGTCAACACCGCGGTGCTGATCTGCAGCAGCTTGACCGTGGTGCTGGCCGTCAGCGCCGCACAGTTGGGGAAGCGGCAGGCCCAGGTGATCTATCTGGCGCTTACCCTGGTGCTCGGTCTGGCGTTTCTTGGGATCAAGGGAGTTGAGTGGAGCAGCAAATTCAAGGAACACCATATCCCAGGGGCCTCGTTCCACTTTGAAGGAAGCGTTCCCGGCCACCCTGATCGTCCCATCGACCAGCAGCACGCGCAAATTTTCTTCTCGTTGTACTTTGCCATGACCGGCATGCACGCGCTGCACATGGTGATCGGCGTTGGAATTTTCACCTACCTGCTGTACTGCGCCTGGAAAGGTCGGTACACGCCGGAGTATCACACTCCCCTGGAAAACTCAGGGCTCTATTGGCACTTTGTCGATATTATCTGGATCTATCTGTTTCCATTGCTGTATCTGATTGACCGAAAAAAGTGAGCTCGGGTAATTGTCATGTCTGAACACATCGTGCCTTTGAAAACCAACGTGGCCGTCTGGTTGACGTTGCTGGTGTTGACCGGCGTCACAGCCGGCGTCGCCTTCATTGATCTGGGGCCGTTCAACACGGTCGTGGCCCTGGTGATCGCTACCTGCAAGGCGCTGCTGGTGGTCCTGATTTTCATGCACGTGAAATATGCCAGCGAAAAGCTGGTCAAGGTGGTGGTTATTTCCGCTCTTTTTTTCCTTATGCTTCTTCTGGGACTGAGCCTGGCGGACTACACCACCCGGCTGCTATAAGGCAGGCTCGACATAGACGGTGTCATAGATTGAACTGTGATTGAACTTCGATATACTCCGCCGTCGTGCAAAAGAGTTGAAGGCGAGGTAATTTATGGCGTTCTGTAATTCTTGCGGCGCAACCCTGGACGGCGGAGCCAAATTCTGCACCAAGTGCGGGGCGACCCAGCCCGCTGGAAGGGCGTCATCGGCCACCCCCTCTTCGCCCGTCTCCTCCTCAACTGCCACGACTGCAACTCCACAGAGCAGCAATGCCCTCAAAGTCATTCTGATGGTGGTTGCGGTGATCGTCGGCCTCGGTATTCTGGGAGTTGCCGCGGTGTCGTTCATCGGCTATCGCATCGCTACCCACACCCGGGTTCGAAATCAGGACGGCAACGTGCGGGTGGAGACGCCCTTTGGCACCGTGCAAAGTACCACCGATCCCGACGAAGCCGCGCGGAATCTGGGCATCGATTTGTATCCCGGAGCTGCAGTGGTGAAGGGCACTACGTCCAACATGAACATGGGGAACATGCACACCGCTGCGGCCGAATTTGAAACCAGCGATCCAGCTGACCGGGTGGCCGAATTTTATAAATCGAAAGTTCCCGGCGCCAACGTGATCTCTTCAACTGCCGACCACTATGCCATCATTTCGACCGACAAGAAAAACATGCTGACCATTAACATCGAGCCCAAGGACGGCAAGACCAGGATCCACATCGCCCGGGTCACCGGCAAACTGGTCGGCGGCGGCGACTCCGACAACTAGCTTCCCAAGAATGCCCGACAACTACATAGCAATCGCCAGCGCCGCCAGGACTTCCGAGGTGGACGCGGCTGCGCTGGAACAGGCTTTGCACGTGCAAGTACGCGGCGAGGTCCGTTTCGACTCCGGCAGCCGCGCCCTGTATGCCACCGATGGCTCCAACTATCGTCAGGTTCCGATCGGCATAGTTTTGCCTCGCGATGTCGATGACGTCATCGCCACAATCTCTCTGGCGCGCGAGTACGGCGCGCCGATCCTCTGCCGCGGAAGCGGCACCTCGCTTGCCGGCCAGTGTTGCAACGTTGCCGTGATCCTGGATTTCACGAAGTACATGGGGAACATCCTGGAGATCGATCCGGCGCGGCGCATTGCCCGGGTCCAACCCGGAGTGGTGCTCGATCATCTCCGCAACACTGCTGAAAAACATCATCTGACCTTCGGACCCGATCCTGCGTCCCACGATCGATGCACTCTCGGCGGCATGATCGGAAACAACTCCTGCGGTGTGCACTCGGTGATGGCCGGCAAAACCGACCAAAACGTCGAAGCTCTGGACGTGCTCACTTACGACGGTCTGCGGCTGACTGTGGGCAAAACCAGTGACGCGGAGTTGGAGAAAATTATTGGCGAAGGCGGCCGGCGGGGCGAGATATACGCCGGGCTGAAAAGTCTGAGAGACAAGTACTCCGAGGTAGTCCGCCAGAAGTATCCCAACATTCCGCGCCGGGTTTCCGGATACAACCTTAATTACCTGTTGCCCGAAAACGGGTTCGACCTAGCCCGCGCTCTGGTAGGGGCCGAGGGGACCTGCGTCACTGTGCTCCAGGCCACGTGCCGACTGGTGCAGAGTCCCCCGGCGCGAGTGTTGCTGTTGCTTGCCTATCGCGACATCTTCGAGTGTGCCGACCACGTCCCGGAGGTGCTGGCCCACAAACCTATCGGACTCGAAGGCATCGACAACCTGCTGGTCGAATACACGCGGCGCAAAGGCATCAACTCCGAGGGCCTGGCTCTATTGCCCGAGGGCGGAGGCTGGCTGCTGGCGGAATTCGGCGCCGATACCGTGGCTGCGGCCGAAGCGCAGGCGACCGGCTTGATGGAAAAGCTTGGCAGAAGCCCTAACCCACCCCAGATGCGGCTTTTCACCGACCGCCAGCAAATCAGGCGAGTCTGGGAAGTAAGGGAATCCAGCCTGGGAGTTATTTCTTACGTTCCCGGCGAGGACCTGAGCTGGGAAGGTTGGGAGGACTCGGCCGTTTCTCCGGAAAAACTTGGCAACTACCTTCGCGACCTGCGCAAGCTGATGAACAGCTTCGATTATCGCGGCACTCTCTACGGACACTTCGGCGACGGTTGCGTGCACAATCGCACCAACTTCGACCTGGAATCAAAGGAGGGCATTGCCAAGTTCAGGAAATTTATGGAAGAGGCCGCAGACCTGGTGGTCAGTTATGGCGGATCCATTTCCGGCGAACATGGCGACGGCCAGGCGCGAGCAGAATTATTGCCCCGAATGTTTGGCACAGAATTGCTGCAGGCCTTCCGCGAATTCAAGAACATCTGGGACCCGGACTGGAAGATGAACCCGGGCAAGGTGATCGAGCCGTACAGGATGGATGAGAATTTGCGTTTGGGCGCCGGCTACAATCCCTGGCAGCCCGAGACTCACTTCAAGTTCCCCCACGACCAGGGTAGCCTGGCCCGCGCTACTTTGCGCTGCGTAGGCGTCGGGAAGTGCCGCCACGAGTCGGGCGGCGTGATGTGTCCCAGCTTTCGCGTTACCCACGATGAAGAGCATTCCACGCGCGGTCGCGCCCACCTGCTGTGGGAGATGGCCCAGGGCGATGTGATCCAGCATGGCTGGCGTGACGAGGTCGTGAAGGAATCCCTCGACCTCTGCCTTTCCTGCAAGGGCTGCAAGAGCGATTGCCCGGTCAGCGTAGACCTGGCAACCTACAAGGCCGAGTTTCTTTCTCATTACCACGAAGGACACTTGCGCCCGCGCAGCGACTACGCCTTCGCAAATATCGATATCTGGGCCCGGCTCGCATCGAAAGTTCCGGGCCTGGTGAACCTGGCTACCCAATTGCCCGTGTTCAAGGACATCGCCAAGCTGGCGGCGGGCATGCCGCAGCAGCGCAGCGTTCCGGCGTTTGCTCCGCAAACTTTTCGCGGCTGGTTCAAGGCACGGAAGCCGCGGAATACGGAAGCTGCGCCGGTCGTGCTCTGGCCGGATACATTCAACAATTATTTTCTGCCGGATACCGCCAAGGCCGCGGTAGAAGTGCTGGAAGCCGCAGGATTTCGCGTCTCGATTCCCGAAGTCATTCTTTGTTGCGGCCGTCCACTTTACGACTTTGGCATGCTGGATCGCGCCAAGCGTTTGCTGCTGCGGACGTTGGACGCCCTGGCTCCGGAAATCGAAGCGGGCATTCCGATTGTGGTGCTGGAGCCGAGTTGTGCCGCCGTATTTCGGGATGAGTTGATCAATCTTTTCCCCGATGATGAGCGGGCGCAAAAGTTATCCCGGCAGAGTTTTCTTCTCAGCGAATTTCTGGAGAAGAGGGCGCCACACTTTCAAGTGCCGAATCTGCCCGCCAAAGCTCTCGTCCACGGCCATTGTCACCAGAAGTCGCTAATGAAAATGACCGACGAGGAGTCGGTACTCACCAAGATGGGGATTGACTGGAGCGCGCCGGCACCGGGTTGTTGCGGCATGGCGGGATCGTTCGGCTTTGATCAAGACAAGTACGGTGTGTCGATGGCGATCGGAGAGTTGGAGCTTCTACCGGCAGTGCGCCAAGCTCCGGCCGACGCCTTCATCGTCGCCGACGGATTCAGTTGCCGGGAACAGATTGCCCAATCCACCGACCGCCATGCGCTTCATCTTGCGGAAGTCATCGCCATGGCTCTGCAGGGGACAGTCACGCCGAATGAAAGCTACCCGGAAAAGCCACAGGTCGATCGCAGGCAAGCTAACCTGGAGCGGTCGATGAAGCGAGCGGGGCTGGGGATTGCGGCAATTGCGGCTGGCGCAGGGCTTCTGTGGTGGCTCAACAGGAAATAGTTAATGTGGGCGCGGGCGTCCCGCCCGTGAGTCTTTTCGGACATCGGAAGGAAGCCTACTTCTTCTCGGCTTTCTTGGACTCACCCGACTTCTTTGAACTTTCAGACTTCCGGGAACTCTCAGATCGCTCGGAATCTTCAGATTTCGACGAACTCTCAGTCTTGGACGAGTCCTCCGACTTTGCTTTTCCGTCCTTTTTCGTTGCCGAATCGCCGTTAGAGGAATTGGAGGAGGAAGAAGGTGCGGAAGATTTTTTCGCGTAGTCGGTTACGTACCATCCCGAACCCTTGAACTGCACCGCCGGCGCCGAAATCACCTGCTCAACCGGTCCTCCGCACCGCGGGCATTTCTTGGTATGACGGTCAGAAAATTTCTGAATTTTCTCGAAGCGATGATGGCACTTCTTACACTCGTATTCGTAAAGTGGCATGGACTTCCTGAGACGCTCCTGAAACCCAGTGATGCACGATGAGCTTTTAGCTTCTCATAGCAAACGGCTGATCGATTGAAAAACCACCAGCTATGCATTGATTCTAGGGTCTGTGCCCAACCACGTCAATTAACCGTCGGTCGTAGTCACTGCGCCCAGTCACACGGCACCCAATGTTAGACTCGCCTCATGCAGGCGAAAGAACGTTCGGGCGCGAATCCGGAAGCAACTCTGGCGCCAGGGCTTTACCTGGTCGCCACGCCCATCGGTAACCTCGAAGACATCACGCTGCGGGCAGTACGTGTACTCAAGGAAGCTGACCAGATCGCCTGCGAAGACACCAGGCAAACGCAAAAATTGCTGAACCACTACGGCGTATCAACCCGCACCGTCAGCTATCACGAACACAACGAATTAACTCGCGCGCCGGAGCTGGTGCTCGACCTGGAAGGCGGAGCGCGAATCGCGCTGGTGACCGACGCGGGGATGCCGGGCATTTCCGATCCTGGCTTCCGGCTGATTTCCCTTGCCATCCGCCACCATATTTCCGTGATTCCAATTCCGGGGGCATCGGCATTTTTGGCGGCGCTGGTAGCCAGCGGCCTGCCCACTGACTCATTCCGCTTCAGCGGGTTTCTTCCCCACAAGAGCGGGCAGCGCCGGCAAATGCTTGAGAGCATCAAGGCATCGCCGCGAACCCAGGTCTTCTACGAAGCCCCGCATCGGATAAAAGAAGCAGTTCAAGATGTGGTTGAGGTTCTCGGTCCAGAACGCCAGCTGGTGGTAGCTCGAGAAGTCACCAAGATCCATGAAGAGTTCCTGCGAGGCCGGGCGAGCGAAATTCTGGGAACACTGGACGCGCGCGGCGACATCAAGGGAGAGATCACTCTTTTGATTGGCAAAGCGGAAGGAGGGCAGCAGAAAGTTGCAGCAAGTGTGAATGTGCGACAGCGACTCCAGCAAGTCATGGCGGAAGAAAAACTGGATGAGAAAGCGGCGTTGAAGAAAATCGCCAGGGAGATGGGTATTTCGAAGAGCGAAGCGTACCGGGAGTTGCAGCGGGGGAAGGCCTGAAATCTGGTTATTTCCCGGTCAGCTCCCTCTTCACCGCATCGCTGACCTGCTTACCGTCCACGCGAATTCCCGCCCCCGCAAATCGGGCCATGACGTTCTTCATCACCGCGCCCATCTCTTTCATCGTGGGTGCGCCCATCTCGGCGATGACGGTTCTGACCCCGGCCGCAACCTGATCCTCGCTGGCGGCCTTGGGCATGTAGGTTTCGATCAGCGTGATCTCGGCAGCTTCCTTGTCAGCCATTTCCTGCCGGCCGCCTTTGGTGAACTGCTCGACGGAATCCTTGCGCTGCTTGATCAACGTAGTCAGGACCTGCTGCGCTTCCTTGTCGTCGAGCGGTGCCATCTTTTCAATTTCACGGTTCTTGAGCGCGGTCTTAACCATGCGAAGCGTGGACAGACGATGCTCGTCACGCGCCTTCATGGCGGCGACAATGTCCTGCTGAATCTGGTCGGGGAGGCTCATGAGGGGATTATAGCGTTTGCGGAATCGAAATCCGCATCATGCCCCGCTGCGGGGCTTTAGAAAGGAGGCCGGCATCCTGCCCTCCCACCGTGGGCGAGACGCCCACCGGACAGCCGCCGAGACGGCGGCGCTACTTTGTGAGTGCAACTTTGCTGAAACATTTCTTCGCTCGCAGCTCTCGCGACTGAGGATGACACTTGCGCAAGCTCGCGAAGCAAGAGTGAGAGATTCTAGCTGCGCACCACTCCGAGGCACTCTCCGTGGTTAAGAACTCCTGATTCCGGTAAACTAGAACAATCTTCCAACAAAGGACTACTTTCATAAATGCTGCGCAAGAACCGTCTCTTCACTCCTGGCCCAACTCCCATACTTCCCGCGGCGCAGACCGCCATGGCTTCCTTCGCCATGCATCATCGCACCGCCGATTTCCGCGCGCTATATACGCGGGTGCTGGCGGACATGAAAGACTTCATCGGCACGCGGAATGACGTTCTGGTGCTGGCTTCGTCCGGCACCGGCGCGATGGAAGGTTCAGTCTCAAACCTGACCTCACCCGGCGACAAGGTTTTAGTGCTGACCGCCGGGAAATTTGGCGAACGCTGGCGCGATCTGGCCAAAGCTTTTGGGTGCGTGGTAGAGATAATCAGCGCGCCCTATGGCGAGACCATCGCGCTCGACCAGGTTCGCCAGAAACTGACTCCGGATGTGCGCGCCGTCTATGTGCAAGCCACGGAGAGTTCTACCGGCGCCCGGCACGACGTCAAGGGAATCGCAAAACTAGTCCGCGCCCAGGGCGACGAAACCCTGCTGGTGGTGGATGCCATCACCGGCCTGGGCACCACCCACTTCGATATCGATGGCTGGGGCATCGACGTTATCATCGGCGGTTCGCAAAAGGCGCTAATGATTCCCGCGGGCCTGGCTTATTGCGCGGTGAGCGAGCGTGCCTGGAAACGGATGGAGACCGCTAAATCTCCGCGCTACTATTTCGACTTCCGCAAAGAAAGGAAGGCGGCGGCCAAGGGAGAATCAGCCTACACGCCGGCGACATCGTTGTTTGCCGCGCTCGGAGCAGCGCTGGATTTCATCCGCCAGATGGGAAATGGCGACCTGGTGGCGGGGCGCGAAGCCCTGATCAACAATGCCGAACTGGCCGCGGAGATGACCCGCGCCGGTGCGCACGCCCTGGGGCTGAAATTGTTCGCGGCATCTTCGCCGGCGGCCGCGCTGACTGCCATCCAGTCCCCGCCTGGAACCGATTCGAGCGCGATTGTGAAAGAATTCCGGGAGTCGTTTGCCGCGGTTGTGGCCAATGGTCAGGGAGAGATGAAGGGCCAACTGTTCCGCATCGCGCACCTGGGTTACTACGACTATCTGGACACGATCGGGATTCTGGCCGCGCTCGAGCATGTTCTCTCCAGCGTGACTGGCAACCCGGTCGAATACGGCGCGGCAGTGCGGGCAGCCCAGGAAGTGTACGCGCGCAACGCTACAGAAAAGCGGCAGCCCGTTGGGGTCTGAGCACGTCGGCGATTTACTGCACGGTAAAGGTCACGCGGTTGCGATTCGGAGCGGGCCTATGTCCGAAGATTCCCGCTCCTCCTGGGTTTTTCACATAGACCGGTATAGCTCCGGCCGTGGCAATTTGTTCGGCAGTCATCGGAGTGGTCAGCTGGCCGCTGGGCGTGAACTGGGTCATGTGCGCCCTCGAATTCCGATAAATCACCGGCCCGGCAACATGCATTCCGCCGTTGACGGAGAGCAGCACATCGCATTCTTATTCTCGAAGAGCGAACCCAAATCATGAAAGTAGTGGTAGCAGAGAAAATCTCTTCATCCGCAGTAGACCTGTTGCGGGAACCGCGCTGGACGATCGTCACCGCTGATCAAATCGACGGCAAACTCGCCGCACAACTGGAGTCGGCAGACGGCCTTATCGTCCGCTCGGCGGTGCAGGTAGATGCCGAATTGCTCGAGCATGCTTCCAAACTCCGGGTGATCGGGCGCGCCGGAGTGGGCGTCGACAACATTGACCTTGAAGCCGCCACTCGTAAAGGCATCGCCGTCATGAACACGCCCGGCGCGAATGCCATTGCCGTGGCCGAGCATACGCTGGCGTTGATGCTGGCCATGGCTCGGCACATCGGCCGCGCCAATGAACTGATGCATGCCGGAAAATGGGAGAAAAAATCGCTTCAGGGCACCGAACTCAGAGGCAAGACCGTCGGCATCGTCGGCCTGGGACGAGTCGGGATGGAAGTGGCCCGACGAGCGCGGGCGTTCGGAATGGAAATCGTCGCGCACGATCCCTTCGTTTCCACTTCGGTGGCAAAAGAGCAGGGCATTCGCATGGCCAAGCTGGACGAAGTTTATGAGGCCGCCGATTATCTGAGCCTGCATGTGGGACTCACGCCGCAGACCGCCGGCATGATCAACGCAGAGTCGATCAAGAAAATGAAAGCTGGGGTACGACTGGTCAACTGCGCGCGCGGCGAATTAATCGACGAAGCTGCGCTTGCCGAGGGTCTGAAGCAGGGCCGGGTGGCAGGAGCTGCGCTGGATGTTTTTACCGAGGAGCCGTTGAAAGACTCTCCACTCACCGCGTTCGACAATGTCATTCTCACGCCCCACATCGCGGGATCCACATTCGAAGCGCAAGAAGCTGTGGGCTACCAGATCGCACACCAGGTGAAGGAATATCTAAAGGACGGCGTCATTCAGAACGCGGTCAATGTGCCCTCAGTTTCGCACGACGAGTATCTTGAACTGCAGCCTTACATCGTGCTCGCCGAAAGGCTGGGCGCCTTCCTGGCGCAAGTCAGCGACGGGACGCTGGAAGAAATTTCGATCCGCTACTCCGGGCACATCGCGGAATCAAAGACTGAACTGATCCGCAACGCCACGATCAAGGGCATTCTCAACGAGGCGCTGGAAGAGAAGGCAAATCTGGTGAATGCGGCCTCAATCGCTTCTTCCCGTGGGCTCCGCGTACATGAATCGCGCAAGGCCAAAAGCTCCAGCGGAGGCTCGGGCAGCGTGCTCTCCGTAATGCTCAAGACGGCCAGCGAGGAGCACCTGGTCAAGGGCGCGGTGCTGCACAAAAACACGGCGCGGCTGCTGCACGTGGATGGTATTGACGTGGAGGCTCCGCTCGAGCGCAGCCTGATTTACATGCGCAACCGTGACGTTCCTGGCGTAATCGGGCAGGTGGGCACGATTTTGGGCAAGCACAAAATCAATATCGCAGATTTCTCGCTGGGCAGGCGGGTAGGTAATGGGAAGCCGGGTGCGGCGCGCGACGCGATTGCCGTGGTACACGTGGACGGACGGGTTCCTCCGGAAGTGCTCGCCGAATTGAGAAGTGTGCCGGCGATTGAGCAAGCCAAGGCCATTCGCTTGTTCTAAAAGAACTGGGCCACGGATTGTCACGGATCACACAGACTACGCAACAAGAAAAAAGCGCCTTGAATCTGTGAAATCGCTGGAATCGTGGCCGGATTTGAGTTGCGGGATGGGAAGAGAGGGCAATTGATGTTAAGAACGAGCGGCATGGCAGTGGCAGCTATTCTTTTTTTTACGTCGATCGGACTGGGCCAGGACAACCGTTTCGACGTAAGCTTGAACGGCGGAGCCGCATTCACTAAGCAGTCTCAGGGAAACGGCACTACGCTGACTCCGACGAACTCCCTCAATATTCTGGTCACGGGCAGGTACCGGTTCAGCGCCAGGAGTTCGGTGGAACTCAACTACGCTCACACCTCGAATTCGCAGATCTATTTTGCATCGCCGCTTACCTATCGCATTAACAACTCCATTGGCGAATACTCGGGAGCATATGTTTTCAGCTTTATGCAATCGGCAAGAATTGAGCCCTTCGTCTTTGCCGGCGCAGCCGCACTGATCTTCTACCCAAGCTATGATACGAACACCATCAACGGTGTGCAGACGACGATTCCAGCGTCCCAGCAAACTAAGCCTGCGTTTCTCTATGGCGGCGGACTGGACTACCGAATCTTCTCCCGCCTGCCTTTCATTCGGAGATCAAGCGTGTCGGACCACCTGGCTTTGCGTCTGCAATATCGCGGCCTCCTCTACAAGGCACCAGACTTCAAAGTGCAGAACCTGTTTACTGGAGACCGCGGTCACATGGCAGAGCCGATGATTGGAGTAGTGGTCAAGTTCTAGGCGAAAAGCGGCCACGGATCTGCACCGATTTTCACGGATGAGGCAATAAGAAAGAAAAACAAGGCCCTTGATCTGAGGAAAAAAATGGTTTGATCCGTGAGAATCGGTGAGATCCGTGGCCGATCTTTCTTAGGAGTTCAATGCCTGCTTGCGCAGCTTGCGGCTTTCGGCGAGCAAGGCCATGGAGTGCATCAGATTTTGCAGAGTGACGATGCCCACTAGGCGCTGATCTTCCACTACTGGAATGATGCTGAGGTTGCGTGCGGTAAGTTTGCGAAAAGCTGAGGCCAGCGATTCGCCTTTTTGCGCCACTTCAAAAATCCGGTTCATGACGGCCTGTACGTAGCCGTTTCCTTCGACCCGAAGCGCTTCCAGGATTTTCTGTTTTGAAATCACTCCGACCATGTCGCTGCCGCGAATCACTGGGAAATCGTCCTGCAGGGAGTGAACCGCCTTCTCTAAGGCGTCTTCGAGAGTGTCAGCCGGGGAAAGCGTGGCGAAATCGGTGAGCATGATGTCCTCCAGATGCACCTTTTCGAGCACCGACTGAAATACCGCGGAGCGCTCCTCCATCTGGGATGCGATAAAGAGAAACAATCCCACCAGCGTGAGCCAGTAGTTGGGCAGCAGCATTCCCGTCAGGATAAAAAGTGTAGCGAAGGCTTGGCCAATCGAAACCGCACGACGCGTTGCCTGTATCGGATCCATGTGCCGGCTGAACAATGCCCGCAGCACGCGCCCTCCGTCCATGGGATAAGCCGGAAGCAAATTGAATCCGGCGATATAGAGATTGATCCAGACCAGGCTGCGAGGCAGATTGCCGGAGCGCATAAAGGGCCAGGTCCAAAGATCCAGGTGCGGGACGAACATCAGCAAAATGGCGGCGGAAACTAGAGCCACAAGCAGATTGGTCAGCGGCCCGGCTAGCGCAATCAGGATGTCACGCTTCCAGGGCTCCAGCTTTGGGGAAGCGGTGTCCGGAACGGCTTTCAGATCAACCGGCTGGCTGTCGTCCAGCTGGGTAATTCCGCCAATGGGCAACAGGATTATGGACTTTGCCCGAACGCCCGACCGGCGTGCCACCAGCGCGTGACCGAATTCATGGGCCAGGACGCAAGCGAACATGATTGCCACCAGTGCCAGACCTCGGCCTTCGTTCGCGGTCCCATGGGCAGCGTACTCGGTGTACCAGACAAACAGGGGCAGCAGGAAAAAGGTCCAGTGAATACGCAGGTCGACGCCGAATATACGTCCCACCGATATGGACCAGCTTCTCATGACCAGGCTGCGATCCTCTGCCTGCTTCCATTCTATATAGTTAGACAACCGGCGGGGGTAGAGAGTTGCAATTTACCCAAATCCAAGGTAATTGCGCGGGCAATGGCGGCCCGGAGATGAAGTTTTCATGAGAGTGATCGCTGGGAAATTTCGCAGCCGCCCCCTGCACTCGCTACGTGGACTAGACTTGCGGCCCACAGCCGACCGGCTGCGCGAGACACTTTTCAATGTCCTGACCGCCGGAAACCCGGCCGCCCTCAGCGCTAAAGTCTGGCTCGACCTCTGCGCCGGCACCGGCGCCGTCGGTATTGAAGCATTGAGCCGGGGTGCATCCCAGGTTTATTTTGTGGAGACTTCGAGCCCCGTTGCAAAACTGATCCAGCGAAATCTGCACTCGCTGGGCCTCGAGACGGGCTTCGAGCTACTACGCGAAGACGTCGTATCTGCCCTGGCTAAGCTTGAGGCCAGAAGAGTCATGGTGGACCTCGTCTTTCTGGATCCTCCGTACCGCATGGAGAAAATTTACGAGCAGACCTTGCGCTTGCTCTCGCTTCCGTCTTCTTCATTGCTCAGGCCCGGTGCGGTAATCGTTGTCGAGCACGACAAGAGATTTGATCCGGGCAATGATTTTGCGCCGTTGCAGCGCTACCGCAAACTGCAGCAAGGAGACGCAACTTTGAGCTTCTACCGCGCCGGTCGGTGAATGCAGCTCCTTGCCGCGTTGGTCACACCTTCGTAACCCTACTTGAAAATCTGCGGTAATTCTCGTTTCGCGAATAGCGCGATCCCGCGGCTTTCGAACCCCGGGGTCACAAGTAGCTGAAATTGCGATCCTTGATGCGAAGTCGCAGGGCTGGGAGTCTAAGGACACCGTTGCCGGTACCATTTCCGGTTACGAAAGTTTATGTGCGCAAGATGTAAGTCATTGTATTAATGCGGTTTAGCTGATATCAAATATATAAATCCAGCGGCAAAAATCCAAGCTGGTTGTTGAACGGAGGGACGTGGTTAGCGGCTCTCAGTCGTGGAGAGAACTGGGCTTTGGCGCCAAGGTGTTTATCAGCCTTGTCGTTTTGGCAGGCACGGGTGTGCTCCTTTATGGCGCTATCAATCCCACCAGCCGGAATATCGCGCAGTTCATCTGCTATCTCCTGATCGCCATTCTGGCGGCTCGGCTCAAGGTTCGCCTGCCTGGAATTACCGGCACGATGTCGGTGAACTTTCTGTTCATCCTTTTGGGAATACTGGAGCTTGGTTTTGCGGAGACGCTGGTCCTCGGGACCGCCGCCATCCTGGTCCAGTGCTTCTATCGCGATCGCCCCAGCCCCATCCAGGTTGTGTTCAATTTGTGTGCCAGCGCCTTCGCGATTGGCGCGGCTTACAGCGTGTATCACCTGGCAATTTCAGGCGCCCGGGTAAAGAGCCATCCCCTGCTGCTGGGCTTGGCCGCCATTAGCTATTTCGCAGCCAACACCGGTTCCATCGCGGCCGTGATTGCGCTCACCGAATACAAGTCCATCAAGCGGATCTGGGTGGAATGCTACTTCTGGTCATTTCCCTATTACCTCGTGGGCGCAGCCTTTGCCGGCATGATTGGCTGGTTCAACCGCGAGTTCGGATGGGAAACTTCTCTGCTGATCGTTCCCATCATCTACCTCATTTACCGCTCTTATCGTCTCTACCTTGGGAAGTTGGAGGACGAAAAGCGCCACGTCGAGGAAATGGCCACCCTTCACCTCCGCACCATCGAGGCTCTGGCCCTGGCGATCGAGGCCAAGGACCACACTACCCATGACCACCTGCAGCGCGTTCGCGTGTATGCCATCGAAGTAGCCAAGGAACTGGGTGTCAGCCCGGGCGAGATGGAAGCCCTGCACGCAGCCGCGCTCTTGCACGACATCGGCAAACTGGCGGTACCGGAACATATCATCTCGAAACCCGGCCGGCTTACTCCGGAGGAATTTGAAAAGATGAAAATCCACCCCCTGGTGGGGGCTGAGATTCTGGAACGCGTTCGGTTTCCCTATCCGGTAGTGCCGATTGTGCGGGCGCATCACGAAAAATGGGATGGATCAGGGTATCCCTTCGGCCTGAAGGGCGAGGAGATTCCCATCGGAGCACGGATTCTCTCTTCGGTGGATTTTCTCGATGCCATGGCCTCCGATCGTCAGTACCGGCGGGCTTTGCCCATCGAACAGGTCATGCAGCGGCTGGTGGCGGAGTCGGGAAAATCCTTCGACCCCAAAGTAGTGAATATCCTGGAGAAGCGCTATCGCCAGCTGGAGAAGCTGGTGGAGTCACATTCCAGACGCGAGGCTGGCTCGAAGCTTTCCACCGAAGTGAAAATCGAACCTGGCTTGGCGCCAGCCGCGGGCTTCGAAGACATTACAGTCAAGGACGCTCCCGGTCAGGAAGCTACATTCCTGTCGTCGATCGCGGCGGCGCGGCAAGAAGCGCAGACCCTTTTCGAGTTGAGCCAGGACCTGGGAGCTTCGCTTAGCCTGGGCGAAACCCTGTCGGTATTCTCGGTCAAGTTGCGGCGATTGGTGCCCTACGACGCCATTGCAATTTACGTAAAGCGAGCCCAGGAACTGATTCCAGAGTTGGTGAGCGGCGATAACCACCGGCTGTTCTCTTCACTCCGCATCCCGCTCGGCTCCGGGCTTTCCGGCTGGGTCGCACAGAATCGGAAACCGATCATCAACGGCAATCCTTCGGTTGAGCCTGGATACCTGAACGATCCGACAAAATTCAGCACGCTGCGGTCGGCGTTAGCGATTCCGCTCGAAGGATTAGCTGGAGTGGTGGGCGTGCTTACCCTGTACCACGCGGAGACCGACGCTTTTACCTCTGATCACTTGCGCATCTTGCTGGCAATCAGCTCCAAGATGGCGCTGGCCATCGAAAACGCGTTGAAATACGAACAGGCCGAAAGTTCGGCAGTCACCGACTATCTCACCGGACTACCCAATGCCCGGTCGCTCTTCCTGCAGCTGGATCGCGAACTGGCGCGTTGCAAACGCGACAGCTCGTCCCTGGTCGTAATGGTCAGCGATATGGATGGTTTCAAGCAGATCAACGATCGCTTCGGCCACCTGGAGGGCAATCGCGTATTGCGCCTGTTTGCCCAGGCATTGAAAGAGAGCTGTCGTGAGTACGACTACGTGGCTCGCATGGGCGGAGACGAATTCGTGGTCGTCGCTCCGGGCCTGACTCTGGAGGCAGCCAACAAAAAGGCGGATAGCTTGCGCGAGCTGGCGCGGCATGCCGGCCAGGAAGTGTGCAGCGAAGACATTCTCTCACTCAGCGTGGGTCAGGCTTTGTATCCCGAAGACGGCAAAGACGCGGAAGCGTTGCTGGCCGAAGCCGACCGTCGCATGTACATCGAAAAGCAGAAGCAGCCGTCGCGGAAGAACCGGCGCCTGTATCCACGGATGAAGTGCCGGGTCACAATCGAATTGCGACCGCAGGAGGGTGAGGTCCCAGTGCTGGGCAACCTGATCGACGTCAGCCTGGGCGGCTGTTACGTGGAAACTAGCGCCCTGTTGCCAGCCAATTCCAAAGTGAAGGTGATTTTCTCTATTGATGACGGCCGGCTGCAGGCTGCCGGCAGCGTAATACGTACCGATCCCGGTTCAGGAATTGCCATCCGCTTTCATGATATGAACCGCGAGGACCGGGAGAAGATGCACAAAGTGCTGGAGTTCGTGCACAACAGCACCATGTTTTACGACAACCGCTACTTCTCCAAGCTGCTGAAGCAGTAGGAACCCTGTGGGGCGGACACTCCCTTCGACTTCGCTCAGGACAGTCCTGTCGGGCGCCTTTGATCTTGATTCTGTTAGGTGTGGGTCGCGCCCGAGATGGTCTCTCAAATCAAAAATCAACTTCAAAGGCGGCGGACAGGATGTCCGCCCCACAGATGGCTTTACCTTCTGCCGGGGTGAAACTCTCCGCGATTGCTGAATTGACGATACGGCCATTCACCGCTTTTGGCGGGTGCCTCTCTTGCAGTAGTAAGGGCAGCTTCCGATCCCCAATCCTCAGGCGCGGGATGAATACCCCAGATGTTCCCGGGTGCGTCGAGCGCGATACCGACCACCCAGTAGTTACTTCCCCCTATCGGAACACAGTTGGCCACGCGAGCGGTCGCGCGCTTGCCGGTGGGGAGTTCATCCAGAAAGATCTCCGTTCCGGGCTTGAGCGGCCGCGAAAGCCGCACTCCGCAGCCCTGGGTATTAACCACCAGCGTGTGGCCGGTCTCCGAGAACGGACTAGCCGTCTCGAGGCTGGTGACACGGAGTGGAATCTGGGCGCGGACCCGAGTGCTGCGCCGTCCTGAGTCGATTGCTTCTTCCTTGGAGTCCATAGGTTTAGTTCGTCGTAGAATCTTCTAAGGATTTTCTAATACTACGGCCAAAACACCGTTCAGACAGCAAGTCCACACAACGACCGAACACTAAAGTAATCAAGTCTTCAGACTGCGCCCCTGGAGATTGTCATCCCGACCGGAGCGAAGCGGAGCGGAGGGACCTGCTGTTCCCGATGCTTCCCGCGCGGTCACTGGACATTGGCGTCATTGCTTTATGCAACCACCGACTGTATCTGGATCAACGGGCCGGGGTTGTTTTTGCTTCTTGCTTTGCGCAGCATATTTTCAGAAACAATCCCAGTCCGATGGAAGGACTTCTCGCAGTCCGCGGTCGAGGGTCCACGCATACTTCCTTCCATGTAGGCCAGGCCCGGACAGCGTGTACAAGTCCCGACATGACTGCAGCTGGAGCAGACTGTCAGGTCCTTGGCGCGAATGGAGCGAACCTCATTCAGCTGGAAAGAGTGTTCCCAGATTTCGATGAATTTCTGCCGCCGCACGTTGCCGCTGGGCAGTGGGAACTGCACGCAGGGAAAAACATCTCCGTAGGGAGAGATGTAAGCCAGCGTGTGACCTGCGCTGCATGGATATCCTCCCATCACGTCTTCATCGGGCGGCGGCGGCGGGGCGCAAAACTCCTCTACATTTCCCACCAGGCTTTCATTGTGAAATACCCCGGTCAGCTCCGAGCCGGGAATACGCAGGTTCAGGATGGATGTGTCGCCGTCCATTTTCGGCGTGATGGTCGGGTCCAGAGTGTAAGGAACACCCAACTCTCGAGCCAGCGCTTGTACCCCGGCGCTATCTCGCAGGTTGGCCGTCATCAGAACATTGGCGATCACCACCCTAAGCCCCTGCGCGGTCAGAAACCGGATCGCTTCCACGCTGCGCTGCAGCGAGCCGGGAAGTTTGGTGACGCCATCGTGAACCTCCGGCAGGTGCGAGTAGATGCTGACCTGCACCTGGTCCACGCCCAACTCCAGCATACGACGCGCCTCGGGCTCGCGGATCATCACCGCGTTGGTCTTGATTCTTACGTTGAACATCAGGTGGCGCGCGTATTCCAGCAGCTCGAAGAAATCACGCCGCATCAGCACTTCGCCACCGCTAAAGGTCAGGAAGAAAGTGCCGGCGTCGGCCAGTTCGTCGAGCACCCGCTTGATCTCGGCAGTGGTCATCTCGCCGTGATCGTCGTGATCCAGATAGCAGTGAACACAGCGCTCGTTGCAGCGGTAAGTAACGTCGAAGTGGACCGACATCGGGACGCCGAGATCCAGCGCCCGCTGGCTCATCTCCTGCATCAGGCTCACGCGGCCTCCGTCGGGCTGTCTGATGAATTAGGGAACGGACGCTCCGACACCAGCAGGATGCCGTGGCTTGAAAGTTCCTCGACGAACTTCTCGACGTCGCGTTGCGCGGTGTCAGCATCAATCTCAAACTGAGTGCAGACGTGACGCTCTACGATTTCAGAAAGCGGGGTGCAGCCGTCGGCGGCCTGCCAGATCACCGTGGCCACGGGGTTCAGCGTAAAGAAAGTCGAATCCACCGCGGACATGATCATCATCTCCCCGCCCAGCATGCGGGAGGCAATGGCGGAACTTCTAGCGATGTAATGCTGCATCATCTCTCGCTCATCCGATCATGTCCCAGACCCGCGAATCGGGGACGAACGTCAGCTGCTGCACCGGAACCCGCTCCACAAACTCGCATGCAGACTGAAAGACCCGTTGCACCAGGTCAGAATCCTCGGCAAAAAAAAGAATGTTCCGCATCAGGCGGCGGATGGCTTCCGCTTTAGTCACTGGTTCGATCCGGTTTTCCGGGCCCTGGTTGAGGAAGAACAGGCAGCCGATGGGAGCTGAACAATTTTCTCCCACTCGCGCCAATTCTCCGGCGAACGGAGTTCCACAAGCCTGATATCCATCATCGTCGCGTCGGATATAAGAAACTTCATCGGTCAGCAGCGTGACGTCCGGAGGCGCCAGCCTTGAAATCGTAGTCTTTCCTGCTCCTGAAACTCCGGAAAACAGAAAGGCCTTTCGGTTGCGGATCGCGCCCGCGGAATGCAGAAGAAAACCGCCCTCCCGCGCCAGGATCAGGGTATGCACGATGCGTAGGACGGAATCGATGGAATAAGGGTTCGCGGATTGGCGAATTCTGCCTCGTCCCGCGCTCGGGTCCCACTGGGCGCGGAAATCTCCTCGCCGCAAGCGCCATACGCCCTCGCGCATTCGTACCCGGACATCTTCGTCGGGTTCATCAGCCAATGGCGCAGTCAGTTCGATATCGAATTCAAACCTAGGGCAGGCAGAAGAACCTACGAAGCCGGCATAGCGCAGCGCCAGGAGTTCACGGAAAGAGTTGTCCTGCATGTGCAGCAGGATAGGTATTCCCCCGATTTCCAGCGTGATCTCGCAGTTCTGATTCACTCTCCGGAGGCTCCGTGGCGCAGGCTACGAACTACCCGCGCGGCTTTGTCGCGATCCATATGAATCACGACATCCATGGCGATGCGGCTACGATGCTGCGTCAACCAGTGCCCCTTCGGTCTGGTCATCACCGCGACGAAGGTCTTCTCTCAGCCGCAGCGTGAAGCGCCGGAAGAGGCTCCAGTGGCAAAGCATGTAAGCCGCCATCCGGTGAAACCGTGAAGGTTTTCGCGCCGGCGCAAAAACCGAACCGGCACGCTGAATTTCGCAGATTCTTCCCAGCAATTCATCCCTGCTAACCGGCGGATCGTTCTCCGCCATGCAGTCTCCCCGGGTAATCAGAAATGTTCCCTTAGCGACGAGGCCTTGGCTCACGACCCGGTGAATAAAAAAACGTCCGTCACGCATGTACAACACAATCTCCCCAAGCTCGACCTGCTCCGACTGGTAGGACTGAATGGTCAGAAGGTCGCCAGGCCACAACGCGGGAAGCATACTGATCCCCGAGGCCCGCAATTTCAATCTCCCCCACGATCGCAGCGCTTCGGCCACCAGACTGCATCTGCCGGCTTCACGTGCCTGAAAATCCATATCAAATCCTATGATGCCACCATAATGCACTGCGCGAACTCCCAAAAGAACATTATTGTTGGGGGCGCTATTGCGTCGTCGGATACCCAGTGAATATGACCACCGGGCACGGGTTTTCAACTGAAGGGTCTCGATGAAAGTGGAACAGCAGAGGAAAAACGTCGGGCGCGAGCGAACATGGTGGGCTAATAACCCTGCAATTTTTCTGTATTATCCTTTCAGAGGCAAATTTCCCAGTTCCGAGGACCAAGGCTCATACTGACAACCACCACCTTGCCGCAACCTGCGCCATCCCGGCTATCCGTTGCAGATTCTCCACATACCATTATTTTCAACCCAGAACTTGACCTGATTCTGGCCTGCTGCGGCGAGGACCCGCGTGGAGAACTTTCTGTTAGAGTCCGGCAGATTCTCCAGCATCGCCTCGACTGGGAGCGGTTGCTTAAGCTGGCCGAACACCACGGCCTGGGTCCGCTTCTGTACCGGCGATTATCTGCCGCGATGGATGTCGCGAAATCAGCCTGGTTGGAGTCCCTCCGCCAACAGGATAAGACTAACGCTCACCGAACTCTTTGGCTGACTCTCGAATTGCTCAACATTCATCGTCATCTTGCGGCTCGCGGTCTGGAGGCTCTGCCGTACAAAGGGCCGGTCCTGGCCGAAATTCTGTATGGCAATGTGGCGCTGCGACAGTTCTCGGATCTCGACCTGCTCATTCGTTCCTGCGATTTGCCTGCGGTCAAATCGGCCCTTGCCGAACTGGGATATGAGCCCAGCCTGCATCTGAGTCCAGCCGCCGAGCGCGCCTATCTGAGATCAGGATACGAGTGCACATTTGACGGCGCTCACGGCTGCAACCTAATTGAAATCAAGTGGCAGGTTCTGCCCGGCTTTTACGCCATCGGATTCGATGTCTGCGACTTTTTTAACCGAGCTGTCGAGATCACAGTAAATGGGCAGAAATTGCGTACGCTTTGTGATCAGGATCTGATGCTAGTGCTTTGCGTTCACGCGGCGAAACATTCATGGATGCAGCTTTCTTATCTCTGCGACATTGCCCAGTTGGCGCAATCTCAGGCGCTCGACTGGGCGGCGCTGCAGGCAGAGGCTGCCAGGCTGGGCATTGCCCGCCTCGTCGCCGTAACGTTCCTGCTGGCGCACAAACTTCTCGGAGCGCCGCTGCCCGCAGGACTTGACCCGCACCGCGATCCAGCAGTGGAACCTCTTGGGCAACGGGTTCTGCAACGAATCGTGTCGGATGCGGAGTTCGATCCGGAATCAGTTTCTTATTTTCGGCTGATGATGGATGTTCGGGAACGTCGCCGGGATCGCGCTTCCTTTTTGCGGCGGCTTTGTGTCACACCCGGTCCCGGAGAATGGTCTGTGATCCGGCTGCCGGGTCCGTTGTTTCCGCTTTATCGTGCCGTCCGTGTGGGCAGGCTGGCTGGGCGGCTGCTCTCAGGGCGATCAGGCTAACGGCGCCTGGCGTTTCTTCGAGCGCGGTCCATCCCCGCTTGCAATCCCCGTTGCACAATGCGCCGATATCCCGATTGATCCATACTCGCCAAAACGGCTGCAGAAATGCCGCCCGGCGTGGCGGCTTCGCGCAACAATTCGTCCAGGGAAAGCTTGCCCTCTCGCCATGCCAGAACTCCGTCGGCCAGCGCGTGGGCGGCGGCAATCTTCGCAGTTTTGCCACCCAGTCCCAACTGCTCGGCCGCTTCTGTCAGCGCTGCCAGGGCGTGATAGCCGTGGCTGGAGGAGTAGGTCACGGTGAAGGCGTCAAATTTGCTTTCCGGAATTTCCAGGACTCTCCCAACCCTAGCGAAGAAGTCTCGCACTTCGCCGCGCGCCGCAGCGGGAAAATCGCGCTCGAATGTCAGCGCGGTCAAGCCGCGTCCACTCCGAGCCACCGGGCTCGGCATGGCTCGCGCCCAGCGAACCGGGGCGCCCATCCACCGGCGTAGATTGGCGAGCGGAATCCCGGCCGCCAGACTAACCGCGATCAGCGGATGCACTTGCCCCAGCTCACGCAGCAAGCCGCGAACTGAATCAGGTCTCACAGCGATGATAAGCAAGCGGGCCTGATCCACTGCGCGCCCGAGATCCGGCTCGGTGGCCACTCCGTATTGACGCCGCAGTCCCCTCAGCTTGCCGGCATGCCGGTCATGCACCACGATGGTGGCGTCGTATCCCGCTAGGCGCAACCCCGCCAGCAGCGCGCTGGTAATGCGTCCGCCGCCAATAAAAACGACGGCGCCCTGTGGTCTAACTTTCATGTGAGGTCGACGCAGGCCTGGTCCGCGGCCTCGATCAGCGTGGCTACATCTTTCTCCGTGTGCGTGGTGGAGATAATCCAGTGCAGCCCATTCGAAGGAGTCATGTAAATGCCCCGTTCGAGCAACCGCTGGACAAAACGGGAATAGAGGCGAGTGTCCGCGTACGTGCAGTAGTCACGATAGTCGTGGATGGCATCGCGTTCGGTAAAGTAAATCTGGAACATCGGGCCGAAGCCCTGCACAATAGCCTTCAGTCCTCGGCGCCGGAAGACTTCCTTCAATCCCGCGATGGCGGAGTTGCCCACGCCGTGCAACTTCTGATATGTACCCGCACTGGCTAACAGATCAAGATTCGCGGTGACCACTTTCATGGTCAGGCGATGTCCATTGAAGGTGCCGTAGTGCAGCACCATGTTTTCGCTCCACCGCATGCGATCCAGGATGGATCTCGGCCCGGCAACGGCTCCTACAGGGAATCCCGCGCCTAGGGCCTTGCCGAAAGTGCTTATGTCGGGCTTGACTTCGTAGTATTCCTGACATCCGCCGGGAGCGTAACGGAACCCGGTCACCACTTCATCCAAGATCAGCAATGCGCCGCAGTCATAGGCGAGCTCGCGGAGCCGCTGCAAATATCCGTCGCGCGGCAGGATGCAGCCCATGTTTGCCATGATGGGCTCCGTGATGACCGCAGCCAGTTCGTGGCCATATTGCTTTATCACCCGCTCAAGGCAGGACACATCGTTCCATGGCGCTAGAACCACATCGTCAAAAGTCGATGGTGGAATGCCTTCCGAGTCGGGAATGCGAGTTGGACTTTGCGGCGACCCTAGCCTCTCGGGCGGATGACTGTGCGCATTTAGCAGGTAGGGATCGTACCAGCCGTGGTAGTGGCCTTCGAATTTAAAAAACTTGGTCCGGCCAGTGTGGGCGCGGGCCAGCCGCAGCGCCAGCATGGTGGCTTCGCTGCCGGTGTTGGTGAAGCGTACCGTCTCGGCGGAAGCAACCATGCGGCACAGCCGCTCTGCCGCTTCGACCTCGGCGGAGGTTGCGGCGGCAAAATGCGATCCCTCCGACATGGTGCGGGAGACGACCTCGACTAATCGAGGATGCGCATGTCCCTGGATGAGGGCGCCGAACGACATCATGAAATCGACGTATTCGTTGCCGTCGACATCCCAGACATGCGAGCCCTGGCCGCGTTCGAGAAACACCGGCCCGGACGAGTAGACGGCAGCGCCGCGCGAAGGCGAATTCACGCCTTCAACCAGCGACTGCTGGGCTCGCTCGAACCATTTTTGCGAGACCGTACGGGTTGCAGTTTTTGCCATGTCGCCTAGTCTGCGGTTCCGCCGCCATCGACGACCAGCGCCGCCCCGGTCATGAACGATGAATCATCCGATGCCAGGAACAGCACAGCTTTCGCAATCTCGTCAACCGTGCCGATTCTTCCCAGGGGACGATTGCCGCAACCCGCGAGATAATCCTCCCATTTTTGGCCGCGCATGCCCGCATCTTCAGGCAGCATCGGAGTGTCGACATCGCCCGGGCATATGCAATTCACCCGGATGCCCTGCCGCCCGTGATCGATCGCCATAGCTTTGGTCAGGAGCACAACCCCTCCTTTCGAGGCGCAATAGGCGATCGCGGCATCGCCGCCTACGATTCCCCAACCCGAGCTATTGTTGATGATGACTCCTCGGCGCCGCTCAATCATGCCGGGCAAAGCGAATTTCGACATCAGAAAAGTGCCTTTCAGGTTGATGTCGATCTGAAGATCCCATTCTTCCTCGCTGCACTCGAGCGTCGTATGGGGATAGAAAACACCGGCATTGTTGAAAAGGATATCCAGCGATCCAAAGGCGCGTATGGTCTCCTCGACCGCGCGACGGCATTCGTCAGTCTTACGCACGTCAGTGCGCAGGAAGATGGCCTCGCCGCCGGCTTCCAGAATTTCCACGGTCACGGCATGGCCGCGCTTCTCGTTGCGGCCGGTGATGGCGATTTTCGCTCCCTCCTTGGCGAAAAGCAGGGCCGTAGCCGCGCCGATGCCAGAGGTTCCGCCGGTGATGAGTGCGACTTTGTCTTTCAGACGCATGTTTCCACACCTTGAAGGCGCCACTGCCCACGTAGGCCCAGACGTCCTCGTCTGGGCAGGCGAGCGAAGCTCGCCAAGTCTCGCGGGCTCGCGCTGCGGAGCTTCGCTCCGCTGGGCAGACGAGGACGTCTGTCCCTACGTGAGCTGAGTGACTACATCGTTCCTGCTAGGCCGCCGCCGTCTACCACGAGCGCTGTGCCGGTCACGAAGGACGCAGCATCGCTTGCGAGATACAACGCAGCTTGTGCGATCTCCTCCGGCTTGCCGACCCGGCCCAGCGGCCTCCTGGCGGCGTCTGCCAGGAATCGGTCGTCGGGCTCTCCCATCTGCCGGGCCTCATTGCGTAGCATTGCCGTGTCGGTGTCGCCAGGGCAAATGCAGTTTACGCGAATCTTGTGCGGCCCGTGATCGATCGCCATGGCCTTGGTCAGCAAAACTACGGCGCCCTTCGAAGCGCAATACACCGCCGCTCGCGGGCCGCCCGCCAGACCCCAGCCCGATGCCGTATTAATGATGGAGCCTCCGCCGGCCTTCTCCATCATCGGTATCGCCAGGCGCGACATCAGAAAAATGGATTTAACGTTCACCGCCATGACCCGATCCCAATCGGCTTCGCTGAGTTCGACCACCGACGATCGACGAATAATTCCGGCGTTGTTGAACAGAATGTGAATGCCCCGAAAGCGGCGCATTGCGACGTCGACGATACGTTCACAGTCGGCCGCGCGGGTGACATCCCCGGGTTCGAACAGCGCATGACCTCCCTTATCTGCAAGCTCCGCTGCGACGGCCTGACCGCCGGCCTCATTTACGTCGGTGATGACCACTGCCGCGCCTTCACCGGTGAAAAGCAGCGCCGTCGCCCGCCCGATGCCGGAAGCGCCGCCAGTAATGATGGCAACTTTGCCTTCAAGTGGTTTTTTCATAATTGACCACCGCATTATTTTGCACTATCGAAGCCAGATCATCGATCTTACGTATCGCTTTTTAGGCTCGATATCGACGAACTTTAGTAGTTACAGCGAGGTTCTCCCTTCTGCGAGAAGCAACGCTCTTGTTCGAAAGGAGCAAATGTTTGCACATCGCCGCTCGAATATACCCAAAGTACAGTCTTGACACACTGGACTCAAAACGCCATGCTTATGCAGCTTACGGAGAGCTCATGGTCGAAGCTGAACCCGAGAAGCGGGCAACTCGCCGTTTTGCCCTGCGGCTGCCCGTGGCGGTCACCTATTCAGACAATGGATCGCAACAGAAAACCGCCCAGACGCGCGATGTCAGCGCACGGGGTATTTGCTTCTACGTGGATTCGGCAATCGCTCCCGGTTCAGCCATTGAATTTACCTTGACCCTCCCCCTGAAATCACCCTCACCGAAAGCATCCGTGTGCGCTGCAAAGGCAAAGTAGTGCGAGTCGACGATGGCGACGGCAAAGTCGCTGTGGCTGCGGTAATCGACGAATACGAGTTTCTGGCAGAGCCATAAGCGAACATCCGTCGTTGGCGGTTGCTCGTTGGTCTTTGGTCGTTAGTCGCTGATCGACGGGCTGCCTTGGTTTCGGCCAACGACCAACGACTAACGACCAACCGCCGTCTTTCTTCGAACGTTCAGCCAGATGCTGATGGTACATGTCCTGATTTCCCCCGAGGCATGGCCTGACTGCACACAGTTTTCGCCTACTATTTCCTGTGAAAATAGAGGCATGAAGTTTTCCTGGAAGAATTTAACTACCGCTGCCGCAGCGCTGGCGATTGCGCTTTCGTGCGTGAATTGCGGCGGTGGCGCGGCGGGCTCGACGTTTTCATCTCCATCCAGCGGAAGTGGCTCGGGCAGTGGCGGCAGCGGGTCGGGTGGAGGCAGCAATTCGGGCGGCGGCAGCGGATCTGGCAGTAACAGCCAAAGCGCCTGCGGCGCTATGAGCACAGGCCAAGGCGCCAGCCTCAACGGTTTCGTTCCATTCCCCGCCGACAATCTCTGGAACAAGGACATTTCCGCTTCCCCGGTGGATTCGAATTCCAGCGCCATTATCACTTTCATCGGGCCGAGCATCGGCCTTCATCCTGATTTCGGTTCGGGCGAGTACCAGGGTTCGAACATAGGCATTCCGTATGTTGTGGTCGGTGGAACACAAGCGTTAGTGCCGGTCAATTTCACCGCTTACGGCGACGAGAGCGATCCCGGGCCGATGCCGATCCCGGGCAATGCGCCGATCGAGGGTGATCCTAATCCGAGCGGCGACCGCCACGTGCTGGTGCTGGATAACAGCAACTGTTTCCTGTATGAATTTTTCAACTCAGCTCCCGGCAGCAACGGGAGCTGGAATGCCGACTCGGCCGCGGTCTGGGACTTGCTAGCCGACGAGCAGCGTCCCTGGACATGGACTTCTGCCGACGCCGCGGGCCTGCCAATTTTTCCCGGCCTGGTTCGCTACGACGAAGTAGCCGCCGGTCAGATTCAGCATGCTATCCGCTTCACTCTCCCGCAGAGCCGGGCGGCGATGATTCCACCAGCCTCCCATTGGGCGTCGAACTCCACCAGTCCCAACGCGCCGCCGATGGGAATGCGCCTGCGGCTTAAAGCGAGCTACGACATTTCCAGCTTCTCCACCAACGTGAAGGTCATTCTGACCGCGATGAAGAAGTACGGCCTGATCATGGCGGATAACGGCAGTGCGATGTATATCAGCGGCGCTCCGGACAGTCGCTGGGACAACGACGATCTGCACAACCTTTCGCTGGTGCCGGCCTCGGCGTTTGAAGTAGTGCAGATGAATCCGGTCTACACCGCGACCAACGTTCCCCAGGGCGCAGCCCCGAGCATCGCCAGTTTCACCGCTACGGCATCCACCGGCTCGGGAAGCAGCGTGACGCTTGTCGTGGAATGTTACCAACGCCTCTTATGTCATCATCTCGCCCGGAGCAGGGGCGGTGCGAGGCACGAGCGTGACCGTGAGCCCGGCTCAATCCACCACCTACACCCTCTACGCCACCAACCAGTACGGCCGCACCACAGCGACCGTCACGGTGAACGTGCCTTAGCCGATGTGGGCGGCGCGAGCGTCCCGCTCGCGCAGGACTGGCAATCAGTATCCCGACGAAAGCCGAACACCCCTTGCTGCACGAGCCGGAATCCGCACGAGCGGGACGCTCGCGCCCACATGAACCGTGCCTTATACTTCCGCAGCGCGGCATGGCGGCTTCCTCCACATCGCGACTCGCCTACATCGACTGGATGCGCGGCCTGGCCTGCGTCCTGATGTTCCAGACACATTGCTACGACGCCTGGCTCAACACCGATTCCCGCAAGACCACGTTTTTCATGTGGTCGCAACTGGGCGGAACCTTGCCTGCGCCGTTGTTCCTTTTTCTGGCGGGGATTTCGTTCGCCCTGGTCACCGACAAACTCAGGCAAAAAGGATTGCCGCCGAACCAGATCGCGCGCACCACCATCCGGCGCGGCGCGGAAATTCTCGGGCTCGGGCTGCTCTTTCGGCTGCAGGAATACGTCATCGCCTGGGGATGGGCGCCCTGGAGTGATCTGTTGCGGGTGGACATCCTGAACACGATCGGCCTTTCCATGATGCTGATGGGCGTGATTTGCTGGATGGTGCTCAGGCTGAGCGCTGGATCCCGCGCCCGAGAAGTGATTGGTGAAACCGCAGCTGGAGTTGCTCTCGCGATTTCTGTGCTGAGTCCGCCGCTCTGGACTACCTGGCGTCCGAAATGGCTGCCCTGGCCGGTCGAGTCGTACATCGACGGCGTGCACAATCTAGGCCAGCCGCAGTCGTGGCTTTTCCCGATATTCCCCTGGGCGGCGTTCGCTTTCGCCGGTCTGGCAGTCGGCACCGTTCTGCTGTCGGACTGGGCGCGCAAACGTGATGCCGCGGTGTTCGCTCTTGCCGGTGCAGGAGGAGTGGGCCTCGTTTACCTGGCGCACTGGCTCGATGCGCGACCCCGTCAGCTGTACGCGGTATATGACTTCTGGCACACCAGTCCGAATTTTTTCCTGATTCGTGTGGGCTTGCTGCTGGTAATTCTGTCGGCGGCCTACGCCTGGTGCCGCTGGGGCGTCGGCCAGTGGGGATTCAGCCCGCTGATTCAGCTGGGGCAGACCTCGTTGCTGGTCTACTGGGTGCACATTGAATTCGTGTACGGGCGCCTTTCGATCCTGCCCAAGCGCTCGGTCGGCATTCGCGAGGCATCCTTCGGCCTGCTGATAATTTTTCTGGGGATGCTTCTGCTATCGATACTGCGGACACGGCTGAAAGGACGCGGCGCTGAACTGATGGCATGGGTGAAACTAAAAACATTACCGCAAGGGGCGCAAAGTGACTCCGCAAAGTTCGCAAAGTAAATCTTCTGCTTTCGAGATTTTCTTTGCGACCTTTGCGCCCTTTGCGGTTAAAGATTTTGATCGCTTTGCCTCGTCTCCGCTGAGATTTGCCGCAGCGCATTCTCCACCAACTTCAAAGCGATGGCCCAGCGTTGCCGCGCCTGGGGCTCATCGTCTCCATAACCGAAAAGATAGAGCGTGACATAGAATCCGTCACGGACCGCCCCAGTCTCGTGATAAAAGCAGCGTCTGATGATCAGCTCGGCTGCGGCAGGGATCTCTGGAACACGCTTCAGCAGGTGAGTGGCACGCTTGACCAATTTCTCATGCTCGGCAAGCGAAAAGCGCCAGCTCTCCCGAGAAAACACCAGGTCAACGTAAGACCCGAACTTGCAGGCGGCGCCAAAAATCTCTTCCTCGGGATTGATCTCGACGCTGAACCAGGCATCGCACTTCGCAGTTTCCAGAATGCCGGCAGGCGAATTTACGGCGCCAAGAAACTCGCCCAGTTCGGGCACCCGCCGGGCTTCTTCAATCTCGAGAAGAAGTCTCCGGCTGCCGCTTCAGGTCGTAGTAGCGTGGTCCGTCCGCGCCCGCGTCCCAGGGGAGTTCCAGGGTCTCATCGTCCGCCCCGAGTTCGACTCGCAAAATCAGCTTCCACGCTAGTGCGCGGGTTGAGGCGCAGGCGCGGCCTGCGGGGTGGCCGCGGGCGGAGCGAAATTGACCGTCGGCACCTGGCGCGAACTCTCGGACGCCGCGAAGTAGGCCTCATTTGGCTTGAACCCTGCCCAGCCGGCATAAATGTTGTTGGGAAATTTCTGGATGTAGGTGTTGTAATCCTGGAGCGTGTCGTTATAACGCTTCCGCTCGACTGCGATGCGGTTTTCTGTGCCCGCCAACTCGTCTTGCAAGCGCAAGAAATTCTCGTTCGATTTTAGTTGCGGATAGTTTTCCACGATCGCAAGCAGGCGGCCCAGAGCGCCGTCCAGTTGCTGGTTGGCGGCGATCTTGTCCGAAGGAGTGCCCGCGGAGAGCAAAGCCGAGCGAGCCTTGGCAATGTCGCCAAAGACAGTTTGCTCCTGTTGAGCGTAGCCTTTCACGGTCGCGACCAGGTTGGGGATCAGGTCGGCGCGGCGCTGCAACACAATGTCCACCTGCGACCACGCGGCCTTCACCGCTTCGTTCTTGGTCACCAGGGTATTGCGCACACCGACATATTGTCCGAAGGCGACAAACGCAATCAGCGCCAGGATGATGATCACGATCACGGCTTTGCCCATAATTTCCTCCTCGATCAGAAGTCTTCAGAAACGATCACACCTGGGCCGGCCCCGATGTATCCAGCATTGTATCCACTGCCGCGGTCACCTGCTGCACCGCCGCGAGATAACGGGTAAAAACGTCTTTTACGTCGAGCTGTTTGCGGTCCGCCTTGTGCTCGCGGATGTCGAGCAGCTGCAGCAACGCGGACGCGTCCAACTCAATGCGGGAGGCGAGTCCCTGGATGGCCTCGCGCTTGGATCGAGGCGATGGGTCGCCCAGCGCGATCAGGGCGTGGCGGAACAAGGTTGCGAAGGCTGAGAACGAACTCAGCAACAATTCCCACAGATCGCGGTCTTTCTCCGCAACCAACAAAAGGCGCTGCCGCAGCAGGATGAGCTTCTCGCGCAGTTCATATTCGACCTGCGCGCGGTGCAGGTTCATGGGGATGCGCAGCCCGGTCAGCATGTCATCGCCAAAAAGCACGCGGTGGTGGCGCTGCATGTCCAGCAGTTCGATCGAAAAGACGTCGGAGGAACGCTTCAGCTCTTCTTCGGTCATCACCAGGGGCGCGGGATGTTTCTGGCGATGCCACCACTCCACCACCGGCGCAACAGCGGAAAGTCTGGAGAACGAGGTCTCGCGAAGAATGCATAGCAGGTTCAAGTTGGAAAATTCCGGGTTGTAGTCTCCCGCGGCCGCCGAGCCGTAGAGAATCACACTCTGGAGGTTCTCGCCGGCGGCCTTCCGCATGCGGCTGACAAATTCGTCGAGTTGTTTTTCTGCGACCATCTTGCAAATCCTCCTGCCGTGCTCTTCGTAGCGCCGCCGTCCCGGCGGCTGTTATGGGGCGTCCCGCCCCCCATTCCCGAGGGCATAGCCTGCCTTGAGCAGCCGAAGAGATGCCGGCGCTACGAGCTCAACTACCATCCACCGCTCGCGCCGCCACCACCAGAACTGCCACCGCCAAATCCTCCGAACCCGCCGCCTCCGCCGCCAAAGCCTCCGCCACCACCGTAGCCTCCTCTGCCACCGCCACCGCCTCCGCCGCTAAACAAAAGCAGCCAGAAAAGCATCCGGCGAAGAGGAGGAACAAAGAGGACCAGCAAAACGATGATGGCGAGCAGAACCATTCCTCCCGGCGACAGCCCCTTCCGTGGCCGTTCCTGTGGTTGCTCTGGAATTTCCGGACGGGCTCCGGTGAGCGTGATGCCGGCGTCCTGTGCGATGACCTCGGCGACTCTCGAGGTCATCAGCAACAGCGCGCCGGCGTAGTTGTTCTGCCGCAGCAGCGGAACCGCCTCACGGCCAAATCCGCCAACTTTCCCGTCCGGCAGGATTGGTTCCAGGCCGTAGCCAACTTCGATCCGGTATTTCCTGTCCTGCACGGCCAGCAGGATCAGGACTCCATGATCGGTTTTCTTGCTGCCGATTCCCCAGCGTTTGAACAAGTCGACGGCGTAGCTGTCGATATCCGAACCATCCAGAGAATTGATGGTCACGACCGCGATCTGCGCCTGCGCCTTCTGATCGATTTGCTGGCAGATGTCATCCAGTTGCGCGATGGTGGAGGAATCGAGAACGTGGGCGAAATCGTTGACGTAGTCAGTTGGGCGCAGCTGGGAAACGGGCTCAGCGTGAAGCAGGAGCGGCAACGCCAGCACGACGAGGGCGGCGGCCCAAATCGATTTCACAAACAACTGCATTCGCGGTGATTGTATAGGAAAGCCAGTCGTGCTTCGCTCCGCAGCGCGGCTGGGTAGCCCGCCCCGCCTACTAGAAATTTCGCAGGAACTCAACCACCTGGTTTTCCGCCCAGTGGCCGTCACCGCCATTGCTCTCGCCTAAAAACGAACAATGGCCTCCATCTTCGGTTTCGAGAAAGGTGATGTTGGAGTTGTCCAGAATCTTGCGGCGAGTCTCCGGAAGAATGCGGATAAACGGATCGTTGGCCGCGTGCAGGATGAAAGTGGGAACCGCGATGCGGTCTACGACATGCGCCGCGGCAGCGCGGTCATAGTAGTCGGCCGCGCCGGCGAAGCCGCAATAGTAAGCCGTAATCTTGTCGTCAAAATCGCGCAGACTGGCGATGCCGCGCAGCCGTCGCCGTGTCGAATGTTTCCGGAAACAAGCGAGCCTTGGTTCGCAGCCGTCCCTTCAGCTTCCACAGAAAATATTCCTCGTACAAGCGGTTGCTGCGCAGGTGCAAGGCGTCGGCGGAAGCGGCCAGGTTTACCGCGGGACAAACTGCCACGACGGCGCGAAACTGAGCCGGACCCGCGCTCCCCCATTCTCCCGCCAACTTCAGCACCAGGTTGCCGCCCATGGAAAACCCCACCAGGCTCAGGCGTGAGATGCGATCCTGATCGATCAGGTCCCGGGCCACGGCTGCCACATCCTGGGAACGTCCAGAGTGATAGAGCGTTGCCGCCAGGGCTTCAGTGCCGCCACAATTGCGCTGGTTCATACGGACCACGTTCATGCCCAGGGCCAATCCCTTGGCGGTGATTCCCAGCATGTACTCCGATTCGCTCGATCCTTCGAGGCCGTGAACAATGAGGACGGTCAGAGAGTTCCGGCGGTCGCTCTGCCAGTGGCAATGGGCCAGAACTTTTACCCCAGGCTCGACTTCGATGAAGCGGGCCTCAGCCGGAGGCAGAACGATGCGACGCGGCAGAAAAAAGCTGGCCAGCGTCTGCCGATGTCCTCCGCGCAACCCGCGTCGCGGCTGGAAAACCGGTATTTTTGTTTGCGTCGTCTGCACGCTTTGATTTTAAATGGTGTTTGCGCCAAAGACCGGCGCCAGGGAGTGAAGCCATGCCCATTTTCGAGTACGTCTGTAGAGCCTGCGACCATCAGTTTGAAGCTTTGGTATACGGCGACCAGAAAGCAGAGTGCCCCAAGTGCCACGGCCACAAACTGGCGCCGCAGCTCTCAGTTTTTGCCGTGAGTTCCAAGGGCGCCTCGACAGCCGCGCCGTCAACCGGCGGTTGCGGCACCTGTGGCGACCCTCGCGGGCCCGGCTCCTGCTCGCTTCCCAACTGAGACCGAGTTTTCCAAAGCAGATCCCTCCACTTTCGCTCGCCGCGCTCGCTTCGGTCGGGATGACAATGTTTATATTCACAACAATCGCCCGGCAAGGCGCGCGACGGTGTAACTGTCTGCCAATAAGGTAGTTAACTACGTAACCACAGGCACCTGGCAAGGGTGACCCCGGTAAGTTTTCTTCCCCATGCGATCGCCGTACCATCCTCGAAGCAAGAAGGAGCGCCCGATGGATCGTCGTCGCAGTTCCAGGGTTGGAGCAAACTTGCCGGTAAGAATTTGGGGCGTGGACGCGCACGATCTGCCCTTCATGCAGTTGGCAACCGTTAAAAACCTTAGCGGCAGTGGGGCGGTCATTCATGGCATGCGCCGCCAGATCCGCCCAGGCGAAGTCCTCGAAGTGCAAATGGACCGGGAAAAGGCCCAGTTCCGCGTAGTATGGACGGGCATGCCCGGCACCGATGCAGCGGGCGAAATTGGCCTGCAGCGTCTCGCCTCGGAACCTTGCCTCTGGGGTGTAGCTTTGAGCTGCTACAGCGAACTCGTCGCCGAAGGGTAAGCGACGCGGATCATTATCATCTTTAATCATTAATCTGTGTCGTCCTGAGTACAGCGAGATGCGTCGCAAAACATCCTGCGAAGTGGAAGGACCCCTGCTACCACTCGTTTGCGGTGGACCGGGCTTCCCTGGGTTCGCGAAAGCACTGGACTCAGGGCCCGTCGCCCTGTGTCTTGAACCCTGTCCCCGATCGTCTTAGACTTGAATAATGCACGTGCATCTGGGCCACACTGGCAGCGAAAAGACTTCGCGTGTCTTACGGTTTTCGCTGTTTGCGACCGCTGTCTACATTCTGCTGCTGGTCGTTGCCGGCATCCGCGCCCACTCGTTGGCGCTGCTGTCCGAGGCTGGGCATAATTTATCGGATTTTTTCGCCCTGCTGCTTTCCCTGACGGCGGTTTACCTGCAGTCCCGCCCGCCCAGTTCCACCAAGACTTATGGCTATCACCGGGCCGGCGTGCTGGCCGCGTTGGTGAACGCAGTCTCTCTTGTCGCGGTCTCGGGCTTTATTTTCTATGAAGCATTCCGCCGCCTGGAGAACCCCGAACCGGTGCAGGCCGGAGTGATGATCTGGGTTGCCGCCGCCGGAGTAGTGATGAACGGAGTGATCGCCCTGCTGCTCTACCGTGCCGGGAGCGACGTGAACATCCGCAGCGCCTTGCTACACGAAATCGGTGACACGCTTTCGACCGGGGCAGTTATTGTGGGCGGCTGGGCCATCCTGGCTACCGGCCGATACTGGATTGACCCGGTGCTCTCCCTGGCGATCGGCGTGCTTATCCTGTGGTCGGGATTCGGCATCGTGCGCGAGACTCTCAACATATTGCTCGAAGGCACGCCACGCGGTATCAAGCTGGAGCAGGTGGAAGCCGCCATGCGCGAAATCGAAGGCGTCAACGATGTTCACGACCTGCACGTGTGGAACATCGGATCGGAGACGCGAGCGCTATCCTGTCACATCTCCATCGCTGATATCCCCCCGTCGGTCAGCGAACGCATTCTGCGCGATTTAAAGGAATGCCTGCGCCATGACTTCCAGATCAGCCACACCACCATTCAGTTCGAGAACGTGGTCTGCGAAGTGGCGCATGGATGCGTCATTCCGGTGGCGGCAGAAGAGCATCACCACAAGCACTAAAGAAAAAGTCGACGGGTTATTCGTCAATTTTGTTTTGCTTCTCAAAAATCTCTCTGGCTCGCTCGATTGTGTCAGCTTCTTCCGGCAGCTTGTCGGGACGCAACCTCACGATCCGTGGGAAACGCAATGCATACCCACTCTCATGCCTTTCGGATTCCATCATGTTATTGAACGCCACTTCCAGCACGATCTTCGGGTCCACCACCCGCCGGAAACCCTGGTCTTCGATGGTGTGTTCCAGGAACCACCTGGTCATCTCTGCGATCTCGACATCAGTCAGGCCTGAGTAGGCCTTGCCGATGTTGACCAGCTTTTCGCCGTCACGCACCGCAAAGGTGTAGTCGCTTAACACGCCAATGCGTTTGCCATGGCCGTATTCAACCGCGGTGACCACCACGTCCAGCGTGGCCAGTTCGCGCTTAAGCTTTAGCCAGGATTTTCCGCGCCTTCCCGGGGTGTAGGCCGAGGCAGGGTCTTTGATCATCAATCCTTCGTTGCCTCGCGCTTGCGCCGCTTCGAAAAGGTGATCGAGTTCCTGCGGCGTAGAAGCCTTGAACACCGGGGCGCGAATTACCTGTGTGTTCAGTGCTCCGGCGTCTTCGCCGAATTCAAAACGTGATTGAGTGCCCACGGGGCCTCGCGGACCGGTTTGAGATTTCCTGGGCGCTGCCAACAAGGCGTCGAGAATTTTCTCCCGCTCGAGGAGAGGATGCTCCAGCAACAGCTCGCCGCCGGCGTAGAGGACATCAAAGACCAGATAGGCTACAGGCACCTGCCGCATAAGCTTTTCGCTGACTTGCTTTCGTCCCAGACGCTGCTGTAGCGCGCTGAAGGGGAGCGCTCGGCCGGCTTCGGGGCCGGGTTCGAGGTCGATGTCGTCGCTTTCTGCGCGGCGGGCGGGACGCCCGCCGGACAGCCGGCGGGACGGCGGCGCTACCTTGTCTAGGTCAATGCTTTGTTCGGGTAGGAATTCTGGGCTTGCACAACTCCAGGCTACGATCTCGCCATCCAGGATTACGTCTCCGGGTATGCCGGCGAGTGGAGCTGGCAATTCTGGAAAAGATTCCGTTATCTCGTCGCGGGTACGGGAGAAAAGGCGCACCTCTCCGTTCGAGCAGTGCGCCTGGGCGCGGATGCCGTCGTACTTGTCTTCCACCAGCGCGTTCGGAAAATAGCTGAGCGCCTGCTCCGCTGATTCGGCGGGGCTGGCGAGCATGAAGCCCAGGGGATGAAACATCCGCATTTTGATTTTTGCATCGCCTAGTTTGTCTGCCGCGGCCAGTTTCAGGGTCTCACCGATGTCGCCCAGCAACATGTTGGCCCGTTGCACGTCGCGCAGTGTCGCGCCATAGGCTTTTGCGATCGCTTCCTCGACCAGACTTTCTTTCAGGCCGATCCGCAGATCGCCGGTCATGATCTTCACGATGTATTTGGCTTCCAGAGGAGTGCTCAATGAAAGCAGTTCGCGCACCAGAGCGGATTTGGCGGCCGCGCCCCGGGCCGCGCCCATCTGGCGGAAGTATCTTGCGACGTCGAGGACACTCAGCTCTGGGCTGCCTGGCTTTGCCCGGCTTGGACGCGCGGGGGTGCCCGTCCCCACGTGGTCTCCGCCCAGGACCCTTTCAGTCACCGCGCCCAGGTCGCCGAGCTGGCGGTATGCCGCGGTGAGTTCGGCTTCGCTTTTCCCCGAGAGCTCGGCGACAATTCGCCACAACAGCGAGCCGCCGACTTGCAGAGTAGTTTCTTCCCAGACGGGAAACGGCCTCCCCGAAAGAAACACCGAGGCCATGGATGCCTCCTCCGGCGTGCGCGACTTTAGGTACTCCGCGACGATGGCCGTCTTTTCGAGCTTCTTGGTAGTGGCGGCGATGCGCTCGCAGGCTTCGGCCAGCTTAATCATGCTTTTTGTAGGCGCGAGCATCCCGCTCGTGCGCCCCTGGTTCGGGCTCTTTCAGTTTTCGTAAGGCTTTCGTGAGGCCCACCGTCGAGGCCGTGATGCCCGCACGAGCGAGACGCTCGCGCCTACATTTCGACCCCACTAACTCCAGTCTCTTTAGCTACTTATCGATCCCATGTGTCATCCTAAACGAAACCGGCTATGGTACTCTTGTGGCTTGAGCCTTGCGCACCGGAAGGACATCTAATAGGCATGCGATTTTTCCGAACATGGTGGCGTTTCCTCGTGGCCGTGCAGTTGTTGCCCGCGCTTGAGGGCGGCGAGGAAACCCTGGTTGGCGGGCAGGCCGTGCTCGAGGGCGTTATGATGCGCTCTCCGCACGCGTGGGCCATCGCCTGCCGCAAACCTTCCGGCGAGCTTTCCACCCATAGCGAGCCCCTGGAGCGCCTCTCGGAAAAGCGTAAGTGGATGGCACGGCCCGTAATTCGCGGAGTTGTGACGCTCGGTCACGCCATGTCGCTGGGCTTCCGGGCACTCAAATTTTCTGCCAACGTGGCATTGGACGAATTGCAGCCCGAGGTGCCGGAAAAGAAAAAGCTCGAGATCAGCGGCTGGATGGCCGCAGTCAACATCGTGATCTCGGTTGGCTTTTTTATCTTCATGTACAAGTTTCTGCCCTTGCTGGCGGCCACAGAGCTGAAGCGGGTCAACCCCCTGTTTGGCGAGCAGATCATCTTCAACCTGGTGGACGGCGTCATCAGGATTGCGCTGTTCTTGCTGTTTATCTGGGGAGTTTCTCTGTTTAGCGATATTCACCGGGTGTATGAATATCACGGGGCCGAGCACAAGACCGTCTACGCGTTCGAGAATGGCGACCCCTTGCAAACCGCCGCAGTACAGAAATATTCCACCTACCATCCGCGTTGCGGCACCAGTTTCCTGATGACGGTGATGATCATCTCTATCGCGGTCTATACTCTCATTCCGGTGACGACCTTCTGGGCCCGCTTTGGAGTCCGCATCGCGCTGTTGCCGCTGATTGCCGGGGTGTCCTACGAGATCATCCGTTTCGCCGCCAAGCATCGCGGCTCCCTGTTTGCCGTGATGACCGCGCCCGGGCTCTGGCTGCAGCGCATCACCACTCAGCCGCCCTCAGACGATCAGGCCGAGTGCGCTATCGTCGCGCTCGACAGCGCCATGGAGCTGGAAAAGCAGCATGGTGGCGAGTTAGTGATTGCCTAGAATCTGTCGTTGGTCGTTGGCCCGTTGGTCGTTGGCCCATCCCCCTCCTCTCCGGTCGCTCATCACATACAACTGGACTGATGAGGCGCTAGGGTAAGGCCGGGGGCATCGAATGTCGACATCATCGTTCCGGGATTTGAGAGTTTGGCAAAAAGCCATGAAACTGACAGCTGACATTTACCGCCGTACGGAAGACTTTCCCAGGCACGAGCTTTATGGTTTGAGCCAGCAAGTCCGCCGCGCCGCGGTTTCCGTTGCCAGCAATATTGCAGAAGGCAAAGGACATCGTTCGGATAGGGAGTTTGTACACTTCCTGTATCACGCGCGCGGCTCTCTGTTGGAGGTACAGACACAGTTTCTGATCGCCGAGGAATTGCAATATTTATCAAATGATGAGGCGCAGCGATTACTGGCCACCGCCGACGGGGTAGGCCGCGCGTTGAGCGGTCTGATTAACTCCATGCGTCCGCAAACTGCATAGCTCGATTGGCCAACGACCAAAGGCCAACGACCAACGACCGATTTTATGTTTGAACGACTCGACCAAATCGAAACCCGCTACGAGGAGTTGACGCAAGCCCTCACCTCGCCGGAGATCATGAGCGACTCGGCCAAGTTTCAGAAGACGGCCAAGGCGCATAGCGAAGTCTCGTCGATTGTCGAGAAATATCGTGAGTACAAGGATTTGAAGCGGGGTATCGCCGAAAGCAAGACCATGCTGGCCGACGAAAAAGACGCCGAGATGCGAGCTTACGCCCAGGAAGAACTCGACAAACTTGAAGCGCGAGTCGGTGGCGTGGAGGAAGAACTCAAAGTTCTGCTCCTGCCGAAGGATCCAAATGATGAAAAGGATGTGATCCTGGAAATCCGCGCCGGCACCGGAGGCGACGAAGCCACCCTGTTCGCCGCGGAGATGTTCAGAATGTACACCCGGTACGCGGAAACTCAGGGTTGGAAGGTGGAAGTGCTCTCTACTTCCGATTCTTCGGTCGGCGGGTTGAAAGAAGTGATTGCCATCATCGAAGGCCAGCGCGTTTTTTCACGATTGAAGTATGAGAGTGGAGTTCATCGGGTGCAGCGTGTGCCAGCCACTGAACAGCAAGGTCGAGTACACACTTCTGCGGTGACAGTTGCCGTGCTGCCCGAGGCCGAGGATGTGGACATCAAGATTGAGGCCAAAGATCTGCGTATTGACACTTTCTGCTCATCGGGGCCGGGCGGGCAGTCGGTCAACACCACTTACTCCGCGGTGCGCATTACCCACATTCCGACCAACACTGTCGTTAGCTGCCAGGATGAGAAGTCTCAAATCAAGAACCGCGAGAAAGGGATGCGGGTGCTGCGCTCTCGCCTGTACGAAGTGGAGATGCAAAAACAGCAGGATGCGCTGGCGAAAGAACGCAAGGCGATGGTGGGCTCGGGCGACCGCAGCGAAAAAATTCGGACTTACAATTTTCCGCAGAACCGCGTCACTGACCACCGCATCGGATTGACTATTCACCAACTGGAGCAGGTCATGGATGGAAAACTTCAGCCGCTGATCGACGCGCTGGTGACCCACTACCAGGGCGAAAAGCTGAAGGCGGAAGCAACCAGAGGCGTTTAAGCGCGCCGCCTAGACCCCGCAACAGACAACCCGGCGAACATAATTTGCACCTTAAGCCGTCGTTGTCGCGAGCACTTGCACCATGTCTTCACGAACAATGCCTTCAGAAACTATGCCTTCACAAAGAAGATTCGGTTCACTTTTTGCGCTGGCCGGATTTGGCCTGGCCACTGCCGGAGCCGCCTGGTTCGGTTCGCGCTATAGTCCCGCCAAAAAGAAGTCGCGAGACTGGTACCAGGCGTTGGACAAACCCAGCTTCACGCCACCCAACGCAGTATTCCCCATTGTCTGGACTTCGCTTTACGCCATGATGGCGTGGTCGGGTTGGCGGGTTTGGAGCGCACCGCGTTCGCTGGACCGTTCCCGGGCCTTGCGGCTCTGGTTCTCTCAGCTCTCCACCAACGCGCATTGGTCGAAACTGTTCTTTGGGAAACATCGTCCCGACCTGGCCCTTGCCGACGTGGTCATGCTGGAAGCTTTCCTGCTGGGTTATATTTCGGCGGCGCGCAATGTGGACCGCGCCGCATCGCAGGCTTTTATCCCTTATGCCGCGTGGGTCGCCTTTGCGGGATTGCTGAACGCAGAAATCGTCCGCCGCAACCCGGCCCTCGCAGAACCTGTGGCGGAATGATTGTCCGCCGCCAGCTTTCGGGCTTGGCTCTGTGATGAAATAGGAGCGTGCCCCAGCTCCGCGATTCCCTCACCAGCGCGGTCAACCGCCTGACCGCCGCGAATGTCCCGTCACCTCGCATGAATGCCGAACTGCTGCTTATGTTCACTCTGGGTTGCGATCGTGCCTACCTTTTTGCTCATCCCGAGAGGGAACTGTGCGCCTCCGAACAAACCCACTACGACGAAGCTCTTGCCGAGCGCGAACGCGGCGTGCCTGCTCAGTACATCACCGGGCACCAGGAATTCTGGGGCATGGATTTCATTGTTACTCCCGCAGTCCTCATTCCGCGCCCCGAAACCGAGCACCTGATTGAGACGGTGTTGCAACTGGTCGGTGTGGGGCGGTCACCCTCGCCCGCCGCTTTCCGCTTGATCGATGTCGGTACCGGATCCGGGTGCATCGCCCTGGCTCTTGCGAAGGAATTGCCGCATGCTGAAATCCATGCGACTGATATTTCTTCCACCGCACTCGAAATCGCGCGCGCCAATGCCGCGCGCCATCAACTCGAGCGCCGAGTTCAGTGGCATCAGACCGATCTGCTGCAAGGGTTCGAACCAAACTCGTTTGATTTCGTCGTCTCTAATCCGCCTTATGTTGGGGAGTCAGAAGAAGATCAGGTGCAGCTCGAGGTTCGCAAGTTTGAGCCGCGCCAGGCGGTCTTCGCGGGGGCTACAGGACTCGAGGTCATCGAGCGGCTGATTTCGCAAGCCCGTTCTACGCTCCAGCCCGGTGGTCGGCTGGTGATGGAGATTAGCGGCACAATTGCGGAGGGTGTAAGCCATTTGCTAAGTGGGTGGAGCGACGTGCAAATCACAAATGACTTGCAGGGAATTCCTCGAGTGGCTTCCGCACGCCGCATCTAAGGCGGGAACTTCGCTCAGAACTGGCTCTAATTTCGTTGGCAGGAATGTGGCACCACTACGTCCATCAGAGTGCTTTCCAAGCAGATTGCCCTCGACTAGACTACGTAATTCAATTCCTCGACACGCGACCAGCGTTAGTTTGAGGCTGCTTACTCATGCGCAACTTCTCTTTCCAGTTGTTCTGCCTGACGGCGATTTTATATAGCGCTGCAAGTGCCCAGACCGCCGTGGATGGCGTACTTCGCGATACGGCGGGCAAGGCCGTGGCTGGCGCCGCCGTGATTTTGCAGCGAGCCGAAGGCAGTATTGCGCAACAGAGCTCGAGCGATGCCCTGGGAAAGTTTCATTTTGCGGCCGTCGAAGCCGGCGCCTATACCCTGAAAACGGAAGCGTCAGACTTCTATCCCGCGAGCTACGATTTTGTTCTTCGCGCTCGCCAGCCGCTGTCGCTTACCGTCGAGCTACAGCGGAAGGAATCGGTCCAGCAGACCGTGGACGTCAAAGCCGGATACATGACCATTGATCCTGAGAAGACGGGGAGTTCCTACACCTTTACACAACAGGACCTTGAGCGGCTGCCCGACCCGCTGACCGACAGTACCAACAGCGTGGTCAACAATCTGATGCCCGGAGCGAGCGACAGCCACGACAATTTTCTGGCGGTTCGTGGAACCGAGTTTTCCCTGCATGAGTTCATCAACGGAGTTTCCTTTCTGGACAATACCCAACCTCAGTTCAGCCCCGGCATTAGCCCGCAAATCTTCGAGACGGTGGACCTGATGACCGGTGGTTTCACCCCCGAATATGGCAACCGTTTCGGGGGAGTGCTGGATATTACGACCCGATCCGGGGCTGATCTTGGCGGGCATGGGGACGTCAACTTTCGCGGCTCCACCGTCGATAACTACGATCTCAACGCGGACTACGGTGGCCAGGCGGGCCGCCTTGGCTATTACGTTTTTGTGGATGGATTCACCTCGGGACGATTTCTCGATCCGCCTGAGCCTCACGAGCTGTACGATTTCGGAAAGGGCTCCCGAGCCACCATGCAGCTTGACTGGCGGGCAGGGAACAGCGATAGCGTCAAACTTCTGCTCATGGGAGGCGGCGATAATTTTCAGCAGCCGAACATTACGGATGACCAGGAAGTAGGACGCGATGCCCAGCGCCATTTGCGCCAGCAGACCGCGATTCTGACCTGGCTGCATACCTTTTCACCGGCGACTCTGATCTCTACCTCGCTCTACGAGCGCATCAGCTCCGACCGCGTGTTGCCAACTACGGACCCGATCACGCCGTTCTCTACGGCCTCGCGATCCCCGCTTACCCTGGGCATCAAGAGCGACGTTTCGCATTACTGGCATGGCAATTTTTTCAAGGCCGGAGTAGACCTGGTTCGCCTGCGTGAGGATGAAAGCTTCTTTTTTGATAGCCGCGGCGATCCCGACGTGTTTCCCAGCTTCAGCGGAGGATTGCTGGGCGGGCAGGCCAGCGCCTACATTCAGGATCACTTCTCGCCGGTGCGTAACCTGACCGTGGACCTTGGCCTTCGCTATGACTATTTTGACCTGGTAGACACGGCGGTGCAGACCAGCCCGCGGGTTGGTCTGGCTTACCACTTCACGAAAACTAATTCTGTGCTGCATGCGGCCTACAACCGATACTTCTCGCCTCCTCCGATCGAATACTCACTGCTGGCCAGCTTTATCGGGAACAACGCAGTCGATCCCGATCAGCGCGTGGGCAACGTTCGCGCCTACACCCAGAACTATTTCGAGGCGGGATGGGCGCAGGAACTGCATCCTCGAATCAGCCTGGAAATAAACGCTTATCTGCACACCGGGCACAACAGCTTCGAGAACCACGAAATCAGCATCAGCCGCATCTTCGTGCCCATCAATTTTCATACCGCGCGCTCGGAGGGCGCCGAGCTGGTGCTGAATATGCGCCAACTCGAAAAATTCGGCATCAGCGGACGCCTGCAATATGCATTGGCAAAAACTTATTTCTACGGCCCCATCACCGGGGGCTTTGCCGGCGACGAACCGCTGGAACCGGGTGAGCGCATCGTCCCGGCTTTTGACCAGACTCACACCGGCACCGCGCAGATCTTTTATCACAACCGCTGGCGCGGGTTCTGGGCGGGCAGCGCGTTACGGTATGGCAGCGGAACCATCATCGAGGGCGGCGCGCGCCTGCCTCAACATTTCACCAGCGACCTGGTAACCGGAATCAACGTCTGGAATGCGGAACCTCGTCGACTGGATCTGGAGTTCGATGTGACCAACGTCTCGAACAGCATCTATCAGATCGCGAAGGAGAGCGACGAGATTCCGATCCAGTACGCGCCTTCGCGGACGGTAGGTGGAAGTTTGAAGTTTCATTTCTAGTAAGAAGAGGCTTTAATCACCAAGGACACGAAGTTACACGAGGGAAAACCCTGGTTTCCTTCCTGAAAACTTCGTGTCCTTGGTGGTTAAAATTATGTCCTTCGTGGTTACGGCTCGCTGATCGTGGCTGGCTGAATTTCTTCCACATCGACCCACTTGGTTGGGTATTCACCGGTGTAGCAGGCGGTGCAATACGTGGTCTTGTCTCCGTCGGCGCAGGCCTTTTTCATTCCTTCCAGCGAGAGATAGGCCAGGGAATCGGCGCCGATGAATTCGCGAATCTCGTCCACGGATTTATTCGCCGCAATCAATTCCTTCTTGGAGGGCGTGTCCACGCCGTAGAAGCATGGCGAAACCGTGGGCGGGCAGGAGACGCGCATGTGCACTTCCTTCGCGCCGGCATTGCGAATCATGCGTACGATCTTCCGGCTGGTAGTGCCGCGCACGATGGAGTCGTCGATCAGCACCACCCGCTTGCCCTGGAGCAAAGTGCGCACCGGGTTCAACTTCAGTTTCACCCCAAAATCGCGCACACTTTGTCGCGGCTCGATGAAGGTGCGCCCCACGTAGTGATTGCGGATCAGACCGAAGCGAAAAGGAATGCCGCTCTCGGCGGCATAGCCCACGGCTGCGGTCACGCCGGAATCCGGCACCGGCACGACAACATCCGCTTCCACCGGCGCTTCCCGAGCCAGCTGCCTTCCCAATCCCTCGCGGCTCGACTGCACCGGACGTCCAAAAACCAGGCTGTCGGGCCGGGAAAAATATACGTGCTCGAAAATGCAGCTTGACTGCGCCGCCACCGGCGCATAGAAGCGGGAGGTTATTCCTTCAGGGCCTACGATCACCAGCTCGCCGGGCTTGACCTCGCGCTCGTAGGTCGCGCCAATCAGATCAAAGGCGCAAGTCTCAGAGGCAAATACAATCGTGTCCTGCTTTTGGCCTTCGAGGCGTGCAATTCTTCCCATGGCCAGCGGACGGAAACCACGCGGATCACGCGCCGCAAAAACCCGATCCGAACTGAGCATCACCAGAGAGAACGCGCCTTCGACGCGGCGCAGCGCGTCGGCCATGGCGTCCGGCAGAGTCTGCTCTTTCGATAGCGCGATCAGGTGAACAATCACTTCAGTGTCGCTGTTAGTCTGGAAGATCGATCCCTGGGCCTCCAGCCGGTGGCGAATTTCCTGCGCGTTCACCAGGTTGCCATTGTGAGCCAGTGCAATCATGCCCTTATTCGATTGCACCATGATGGGCTGAGCGTTGAAGAGCGCCGAGTCGCCGGCCGTGGAGTAACGAGTGTGCCCGATGGCCAGCGAGCCGTGCACTTGCGACAGGACTTCCTCGGTGAAGATGTCCGCGACCAGGCCCATCGCGCGGTGAGCCCGCAATGTCAAGCCGTTGGAGGTGACGATGCCGGCCGACTCCTGACCGCGATGCTGCAGCGCGTGCAGGCCGAGGTAAGCCAGCTTTTCCGCCTCAGGGTGAGAGTAGATTGCCGCCACCCCGCACTCGTCATGGAATTTATCGAAAGCCATTTAGCTATCAGCCCTCAGCTTTCAGCTCTCAGCTAACCCTAACGCAACCCACGTAGGCGCGGAGCCTGTTCTGAGCGAAGTCGAAGGATGTCTCACCTGCCCAGCCGAGCGAAGCTCGGCAGTCTTCTAATCGGCAGCCATCGTTTCCACTTCGGCCCGCAACGCCCTCTCCAATGCGCCTTCATACGCATCACGCAATTCCGAAACCGCCGCTGACACGACCACCCGGCCATCGAGCTTTATTTCCACCCGCTCCGGCGCTGTTTCTCCGATCAACTCTGCCGTGATGCCGTATTTTAACGCTACTTGTTTGATTGCGCCCAGTTTCTCCCGGTCGCACGAGATAACGACGCGGCTGGCATCTTCGCCGAATAGCGCGAACTCCGGCGGCAACCCATGAGACTTCAAATCGACGCTCATTCCAATGCCTTTAGCGAACCCCGATTCAGCCAGAGTCACCGCAATTCCACCATCGGAGCAGTCATGAGCCGAATCCAGGATTTCAATCTTGGCCATTTCTACCAGGGCTCTCTGGAGCCCCGCTTCTTTTTCCAACGCCAATTCGGGTGGATACCCCCAAACCGCTCCCAGGACTTCCTTGGCGTATTCGGACGAGCCGAATTCGGACTCGGCGTCGGTGGCATCGCCCGGTTCCGTCCCGCGCAGCAGAACGATCGCGTGTCCGGATTCGCGGAAGTCAGGCCGCACCGCCTTGTGCACGTCTTCAAAGAGGCCGACTATTCCCAGCACCGGCGTGGGATATATTCCCTCTCCTAAAGTTTCGTTGTAAAAGCTGACATTGCCGCCGGTGATAGGAATTTCCAGCTCCTCGCAGGCCTTGGTGATGCCGTCAACGACTTGCGAAAACTGCCACATGATGTGAGGCTTTTCCGGATTGCCAAAGTTCAGACAATTCGTGCCGCCGATCGGAGTTGCCCCCGCGCAAGCCAGATTGCGCGCAGCTTCCGCGACGGCATGCATCGCGCCCAAACGCGGATCGAGGTAACACCAGCGTCCGTTTCCGTCGAGCGCCATAGCCAGCCCACGCTGCGAGCCTTTGATGCGAATCACGCCGGCATCACCTGAGCCCGGGCCTTCCACGGTATTGGTTTGCACCATGGAGTCGTACTGCTGCCAGATCCAGCGCTTGCTGCAGATACTTGAGCTGGCGAGCAGGAGCTTCAGGTTTGCCGTGAGATCGGAAGCCTGCGCCAGCTTGATGTGTTCCGGCATCTCGCGAGGCACGGGCGGTTCCCAGCGCTCCAGCGGACGTTTATAGACAGGAGCGTCGTCGGTGAGCGCCTGGTTGGGAATTTCGGCGACGACCTTTCCGTGGTGCAGCACGCGCATCTTGCCATCGGTGGTGACGCGGCCAACTTCGACTGCGTCCAGCCCCCATTTTTCGAAAACGCGAAACACCTCCTGCTCGCGGCCTTTTTTCGCGACCAGCAGCATGCGCTCCTGCGATTCGCTCAGCATGATTTCGTAAGGAGTCATGCCGGTTTCGCGCTGCGGTACAAGGTCGAGTTCGATTTCGGTGCCGACCTTCCCGCGAGCGCCCATCTCGCAAGTAGAGCAGGTAAGCCCGGCAGCACCCATATCCTGTATGCCGACGATGGCGCCGGTCTGCATGGCTTCCAAACAGGCTTCGAGCAACAGCTTTTCCAGGAACGGATCGCCCACCTGCACATTGGGCCGCTTGGCTTCTGACGCTTCGCTAAATTCTTCGCTGGCCATGGTGGCGCCATGAATGCCGTCGCGGCCGGTCTTGGAGCCGACGTAAATAACGGGATTGCCTTCACCGGCGGCCTTGGCGTAGAAAATCTGATCGCGCCGGACCAATCCCAGGGCGAAAGCATTCACCAGCGGATTGCCCGAATAGCAAGTCTCGAACTTGGTTTCTCCGCCGAGGTTGGGGACCCCGAAGCAATTGCCATAGAAAGCGATTCCACTGACTACGCCTTCCAGGACGGAATGGTTTTTATGAACTTCCTTGTTCGATCTGGGCGCGAGCGTCGCGCTCGTGCTGGCGGGCGAGGGCGCCCGCTCCACACCATCATGAGCTTGAATTGGGCCGAAGCGCAGCGAATCCATCACCGCCACTGGCCGTGCGCCCATGGTGAAAATGTCGCGCAAAATTCCACCCACTCCTGTAGCCGCGCCCTGAAAGGGCTCGATAAACGAGGGATGGTTGTGAGACTCAATCTTGAAGGCGCAGGCCCAACCGTCGCCGATGTCGACGATGCCCGCATTCTCGCCCGGACCTTGCACCACCAGCCGGCTGCGGGTGGGCAGGCGTTTCAAATGTACGCGCGACGATTTGTAAGAACAGTGCTCGCTCCACATCACGCTGAAGATGCCAAGCTCGGTGATAGTGGGCTCACGTCCGCCCAGCAGTTGCTTGATTTTTCCGAATTCTTCGGGCGTGAGGCCGTGGTCGCGGATGAGTTGCGGAGTCAGGGCCAGAGTCTGGGAAGTGGTCATAGGGGAAACTCTATTGTCGCACCTGTGGCACGCCGAGAAAAGGTCGTTTCCGGCATTCCGTCTAGAGCGCTATCTGTTCCTTTGAACCCGGCACTTTTTCGCGTGCTCCGGTGTCTACCGAACTAGGCCGCTCTCACCGACTGACCACGGATGCGTTCTTGGGATCCGCCGCATTTTTTTCTTCTTGAGGCGAAAACATGACCCTGGCTAGCCTGGTCGCGAAAAGCGCCTTGCGCAACAAGCGCCGAAGCATTCCTACCATTCTCAGCATTGGCTTCTCCATCTTGCTGCTTACCATCATGATGACTCTGTGGCGTAGTTTTTATATCGATCAGCTGGGCCCGGCTTCCGCCTTGCGCCTTTTTACCAGGACAGGCGTATTTTTCAGTTACGCCATCCCCACTGACTACCGGCAGAAGATCAAGGCTATTCCCGGCGTGCTGGCCGTCGCTCCCCTGAACCTGTTCAATGGCGTCTACAAGGATAGCGAAGGGAAAAACCGCTTTCCGCAGGGCGGCACTGATCCCGGCGAATTCCTCAAGGTATATCGCGACTACGAGATTCCGCCCGACCAGGTGATCGCATGGCAGAAGGATCGCGCCGGAGCGATCGTCGAGAATGCTCTCGCCCAGCAACACGGCTGGAAGCCGGGAGACCGGATCATAATTCAGGGCAAGTTCTTTCCGATAAACCTGGAGTTGAACATCCGCGGCATCTACAAGCCTCCGGTGGCGGCGCGAGGGATCTGGTTCAACTGGAAATACGTGGAAGAGTCAGTGCCCTACGCAAAAGATGACATGTACATTCTTCTCGCAGATTCTCCCGGGAACGTCACCCACATTGCACCACCTTGGTGCGATCCTCGCCGCGGTCGGCGAAGTACGCCCGCATGAGGGTGAGGCCGGTCAGCTCGCCCTGCGAGCCGGCGGCCGGCTGCAGCGTGACGGCGTCGCAGCCCGACGACCTCGGCCAGCATCTCCTGCAGCCGCCACATCAGCTCGAGCGCGCCCTGGGCCCGTCGTCCTCCTGGTACGGGTGAAGGTCGGCGAACCCGGCAGCCCGACGGCGCGCTCGTTGATGCGCGGGTTGTACTTCATCGTGCACGAGCCGAGCGGGTAGAAGCCGGTGTCGATCCCGAAGTTCCGCGTCGACAGCCGGTGAAGTGGCGCACGATCTCGGGCTCGGCCAGTCTCGGGCAGGCCGCGGCGGCGTCCGTCGCGCGAGCGCGGCGGGTACGTCGGCCGCGGGCGCGCCCACCTCGGCGATCGGGCAGCCCGGGCCCGGCGCGCGACTCTTCTCGTAGATGAGGCTCAGCCGCCCCGCCCCGACCTCGGAGAGCACCGCGACGAGCCGTCGATGCGCGCGAGCGCTTGACCTCGGTCAGGTACACGGAGCACGTCGCCTTGAGCTCGTGGTACGCATCGAGTACTTAGCCCGCCGGGCATTCCCTTGCGTGAGAGCGTCCGGACACCCGCCGCCGGGGGCCGGTGTGGAAACGCGTATCATGAAATGTCGATCGGTCGAACGCCAACTGCAACCCGGCCCTGCGGCGTGCTCAGCACAGCGAAGGGCTCGCCCGAGCCGACGTCGCATCTGCAAGGCCCTCGGGCCCAGTACTCATACAGACGCCCGGCGACCGCCAGGAGCGTCGATTGGTGGAGATGTTCGACGTCGCCTGCTCACGGCGGATGTGCTGCTCGCGCGTCTGCAGGGTGAGCACGAAGCCGCGCCGGCCGTCACGGTCGTGCGTCTCGCCGACGATCCGCCCCGGGAGCTTGCGGATGTACTCCGCGCGGGCGGCCAGGAACCCGTAGTGCGGGCCGCCGTAGGCCATGTGGTTTCCGGCCGACTGGCCCTCGCCGATCGCAGCGCGCACCCGTATGCGCCGGGCGCCTCGAGCACGCCGAGGGTCATCGGGTCGACGTGGGCGACCGCGAGCGCGCCGGCGCCGGCGACCGCGGCGGCCAGCTCCGGCGCGGGCTCGAGGCAGCCGAAGAAGTTGGGCTGCGGGAAGATGGCGCAGGCCGCGCCCTCGCAGGCCGCCGCGAACCGTTCGGGGTCGGTGGTGCCGCCGGTGTGCGGCACCTCGACCACCTCCATGCCGAAGCCTGGGGCGAACGTGCGCACCACCTGGCGCACCTGCGGGTTGAGCGTCTGGGCGACCACCACCCGCTCGCGCCCGGTCGTCTGCTTGGCGACGAAGCAGGCGTCGGCGGCCACGGTGGTGCCGTCGTAGCCAGACGCGTTCGAGACGTCCATCCCGGTCAGCTCACAGATCGCGGTCTGGTACTCGAAGATCGCCTGCAGGGTGCCCTGGCTCATCTCCGGCTGGTACGGGGTGTACGCGGTCAGGAGCTCGCCCCGCTGCATCACGGCATCCACCACCGCGGGCACATAGTGGTCGTACATTCCGGCGCCGAGGAACGACAGCTCGCGGCCCGTGTCGACGTTGCGCCCGGCCAGCTCGGTCAGGTGTGCCCACAGCTCGGCCTCGGTCAGCGCCGGGTCGATATTGAGCGGGCGGTCGAGGCGCACGCCGGCGGGGATCTCCGCGAAGAGCTCGGCCACCGACGAGACGCCGATCGTGCCCAGCATCTCCTTCAAGTCGGAATCGGTCAGCGAGGTGAACGTCACAGCGACTCGAGCAGCTCGCGATAGGCGGCGGCCGTCATCAGGCCGTCGACCTCCGAGGGATCGCTCAGCCGAACCTTGACCAGCCAGCCGTCGCCGTACGGATCGTCGTTGATCTGGCGCTCGTTCCCGTCGAGGGCCGCGTTTACGTCGACGACCTCGCCCGAGAGCGGGGCCACCAGCGCGGACACCGCCTTGGTCGACTCGAGCTCGCCGTAGTCGGCGTCCTTGGTCACGGTCTGGCCCGCGTCGGGCGGGCTGAAGAACACGACCTCGCCCAGCGTGTCCTGCGCGTACCAGGTGATGCCGAACGTGGCAGTGTCGCCGTCGATCCGCACCCAGTCGTGGGCGTCGTGGTAGCGCAGGTCCTCGGGGTAGCTCTCGTCGCTCATGAAACGGTCTCCTTGACATACAGGGGCTTTGCCGCGACCCGCGCGGCCACCGGCCGGCCACGGGCGTCGATCTCGAGTGCCGTGCCTTCTTCGGCCAGGTCGGCGGGAACGTAGGCCATACCGATGCCGACGCCGAGTGACGGCGACATCGTTCCGCTCGTGACCACGCCGGCCGGGCGCACCGCCATGCCCTGCCGGGGGATGCCGCGACCCTCCACCCGCAGCGCCACCAGCCGGTCGCAGTCGCCCTCCGCCCGCTGGGCGCGGAGCGCGTCGGCTCCGAGAAAGTCCTTGGCGTCGAGCGGGCACACCCAGCCGAGGCCCGCCTCCAGCGCGGTGTGATGCTCGTCCAGATCGTTGCCGTAGAGCGGGTAGCACACCTCCAGGCGGAGGGTGTCGCGAGCGCCCAGGCCGGCCGGGGTCGCGCCCTGCGCGATCAGGGCGTCCCACAGCGGGCCGACCGCCTCGGCGGCCACCATCAGCTCGACACCCGGCTCGCCCGTGTACCCGGTGCGGGCGACGATCGCGCGCACGCCGCACACCTCGGCGTCGGTGAACCCGAAGGGCTCGAGCTCCGGCAGCGGGACGAGGCCGAGCGCGTCCGGGCCCTGCAGCGCCAGCATCGCGGTCTCGCCGGAGCGGTCGTCCAGCAGCACCCCTTCCGGCACGTGCGCGGCCAGCCAGTCGCGATCAGCATCCACACGGGACGCGTTCACGACCAGAAGGATGTGGCCGTCGCCGAACCGGTAGGCGATCAGGTCGTCGATCGGACAGCCGTCCTCGTTCAGGAGCAGCGTGTACTGCGCCCGGCCGGGGCCGATCCGGTCGATGTCGTTCGAGAGCATGCGCTGGACGAAGCTGAGGGCCTCCGGACCGCGGATCTCGAGCTGGCCCATATGCGAGACGTCGAAGACCCCGGCGTGATTGCGCACCGCCAGGTGCTCGGGGATGACGCCCGCATACTGCACCGGCATCTCCCATCCGGCGAAGGGAACCATCCGTCCTCCGGCGGCCACGTGGCGGTCGTGGAGCGGTGTGCGGCGGAGGGCCTCGGACGCTTCCATCCGGACGGGCACTCTACACCGCGAAGGTCACACTCCTTCCGCCAACCCGCCGATGATCGCGCCGATCCCCGCCGCCTTGGCCGTGCCCGATCCGGCGACGCCCTCAACCAGCGCTGCCGGGTTGTAGAACATCGTCTGGATGCCGACCCGGCCGGGCCCGGTGAACCGGTTCCAGGTGAGCTTGCCGCCGCCGCCGAAGAGCCCCGTCTTGAGCCCCATCGTCACCGCCTCCATCCGCACCGACGGATCGCGATAAAGCCAGCTGCCGGCCTCGATGTCGATCTGCTCGCCCTGGCCGAGCGTCGCCTCGTACACGTCTCCGTTGCCCATCACCCATACCGAGGCCGTCCCCTTCGCGGCCGAGAACTTGTCGACGAAGAAGCCGCTGCCGCCGAACAGCATGCTGCGAACGCCCTTGACCCGCTCGAACGTGTACTCGAGGTTGTCGGTCGCCGCCAGGAAGTGATGCTCGCGCACGAGCAGCGTCTGGCCGGGCTGGAGGTGGTGGTCGATGATCTTGCCCGGAGCGTCGTGGCTGAATGCGATCCGGCCCGGCCCGCGGCTCATCGTCAGGAAGAAGTCGAGCCCGGCGATCTTGCGCTTGATGCCGCCGGGCAGCTTCTTCAGCTCGATGTTCAGGACGGACGCGTCCTTCCACAGCAGCGTGTGGTGCTCGAAGAAGATGCCGTCGGAGCCGTCGAGGTCGAAGACCAGCTCGGGTACCAGCGAGCCCGAGATGCGGGCGGTGCCGCCTCGGAACTGCTCGGTGCTGGGCTGGGTGGCGACGGGTTCGGGAAGGTTCACGGCGAGTTCTCCTGGCTGGGTGAGGACGAGGTGACTGCGTCGGCGAGGGGCTTCTCGACGACCCAGAACCGGTCGGCGGTCCGGGTGATCCGCTCGATCTCGGGGTAGACGTGCTCGGGCTTGACCGTGAACAGATTGGGGGCGGAGTGGGCCGAGATGTACTCGTCGACCGTCAGCTCGACGGCCTCGATGCACGTCCGATCGCCACACTCGCAGACGAACGGCACCTGCTCGCCGTCGGCGGCGTTCTCCTCCTCGAATGCCACCCGGCGGTTGTTGTAATCGCGGAACGTCTGCTCGTTCTTACGCAGCCGCTCGCGGCGAACACCGTCCCAGTCGAGGATCACGGCGGGAACGCTACCGCAACGGTGAACTCGCGAGCGCTCGCCTCGGCTTGCGAGGTGTGCCAACTGTTCGGATCTGGTGAAGAGTTGCCGCAAACCAGAGGGATTCCGGCGCGACGTGTAATACTCTGGATAAGGTCAAGCTGGGTCATATGGGCAGCGAGTCGAGACGAAGGAACGGCAGAGCAATGAACGCACACATCGAGTCTCCGATGTTCACCGACATCTTCGCCGACGGAGGCGAGGCGCAGGAACGACCGCGAGGACGTCCACGACACCCGCCACGTGACCGTCGCGGGGCACCGCTACACGCGCCGCCGCCAGGACACGAACCGGGTCCAGCGTGCCCGTGAGCAGGTGCACGCAATCCCGTCTGTGATCCCCGAGCGCGAATGGGTGGCGGTCTGGATCGAGCTGATCGACGCCAGCCTCTACACGCCGCCGGGCACACCCGGGCGGGCCGGATCCTGCGGGAGGCCTACGCCGACGCGAGCATCCGCCTCCCCGTGATCCGAGATCTGGGCCTGTCTCTGCTGCCTCCGGCCGCGAAGCCGATGCCGCGGGCGGTCGCCCCGCCGGACGCCGTGAACGAGCCCGTACCGGTCTGATCCACCGTTGACCCCGTTTGGCGCAGTGCGCCTCTCACTGGCTCGGCAAGCGATCCGGGATAGCATCGCCCGCGTGAACCGGGGACGCAGCATTGCAGCCGTGGTGCTCCTGGCGACTGGTGGTCGTCGATCACCCGGCGGACTTGTCGCAGTGATCGTGCTCGCCCACATCGTCGGGCGCACGAAGGTCGTGCACCGCGGCTGGTGGGACGGGCCCGACTCGAGGCCTACTCGTCGCGCAGGAACGACGGGATCTCGAGCGCGTCGGGCGGCATCTGCGAACTGCCCGGTGTCGTCGTTGGGGGGCTCGGCGGGTCGGCGAGCCGGGGCTGCCGGCGGTGCTCGGCCGCGAACGCCGCGGCAGGCCGATCCGAGCTGTGGCGGTCGAAGCCGGTCGCGATCACCGTCACCCGCACCTGGTCGCCGAGCGGCTCGTCGATCACCGCGCCGAAGATGATGTTCGCGTCGCCGTCGACGGCCCTGCCGATGATCTCGGCCGCCTCGTTGACCTCGAACAGCCCCAGGTCGGAGCCGCCGGTGATGTTGAGGAGAATGCCGGTCGCGCCGTCGACCGATGCCTCGAGCAGCGGGGAGGAGATGGCCGGCCTTGGCCGCGTCGGCGGCCCGGTTCTCGCCGCCGGCGACGCCGATGCCCATGAGCGCCGAGCCCGCCTCGCGCATGATCGTGCGCACGTCGGCGAAGTCGAGGTTGATCAGCCCGGGCACCGTGATCAGGTCGGTGATGCCCTGGACGCCCTGGCGCAGCACGTCGTCGGCGATGCGGAACGCATCGACGATCGACGTCCGCTTCTCGACCACCTGCAGCAGCCGGTCGTTGGGGATGACGATGAGCGTGTCGACCTTCTCGCGCAGCTGGCGATGCCGCGCTCCGCCTGATCGGCCCGCTTGCGGCCTTCGAACCCGAACGGCCGCGTGACGACGCCGACGGTCAGCGCGCCCAGCTCGCGCGCGATCTCGGCGATGACGGGCGCCGCGCCGGTGCCGGTGCCGCCGCCCTTGCCGGCCGTGACGAAGACCATGTCGGTGCCCTTGAGCGCCTCCTGCAGCTCATCGCGGCTCTCGGTCGCAGCCTCGAGGCCGATCGCCGGATCGGCGCCGGCGCCGAGGCCGCGGGTGATCTTGGCCGATCTGGATCTTCTCGTCCGCGTCGCACATCAGCGCCTGGACGTCCGTGTTGACGGCGATGAACTCCACGCCCCTCAGGCCCGCGTCGACCATGCGGTTGACCGCGTTCGTCCCGCCGCCGCCGACGCCGACCACTTTGATGACCGCCAGATAGTTGCCGCTTGGATCTCTCATCGTCCCAACCCCTAACCTGACCCTCTACTCGAGGGTTCGACTATGTCTCGGCAAAATGCCCGTCCCTCGGGCCGGCAGGCGCAGCCAAGCTGCCGTTCGGGCGCAGAGGGCAGAGTAGCGGCCTCCACTCTCGCTGTCAAGCAGAAGGTTAGGAGGGCTAAGTCTGTACCTCAACTTTAGCCTTATTTCTTGTACCCGACAGCGGGGCGCGCGGGTGCCGATGTCGACGTACGCGACCGAGCGCCGGATCGAGGAGCCGTTGCGCTCAGCACCTTGGCGGCGATGCGCAGCTTGACCCCGAGCCCGCTCGTGTTGCCGAGCCGCAGCTGCAGCCCGTGGCCGAAGAGCGCCACGACTCCGCCCGGGGTCGAGACGACGCCCTTCAGACGCGCGCCGATGCCGCGCTGGAATCGATCCGGCACACCGGCGAGCACATTCAGCGCCGACTGCATCGGTGCCGAGCTCACGGTGTGGCCGGTGACGACCGCGACAGACCGGTGGGCAGGACGATCCGCGGCAGATGCGCGGGAGCCCGCGTCACGGTCCGCAGCACCCGGCCGTCCGCCGAGATCACGTAGCGGGCGTCCCCTGCGCGGACGTAGGCCGCCGCCCGCTCCATCACGATCGACACGTTGACGCCGTGCGGGAAGGCACGGTCGACGCGCGCGAGGCGGACATCGGGAAGCGCCTCGAGCCGGCTTCAAGGCGAGCGTTCACCTGGAGCAGGCTCTACTGTCCGCCGCATTCCCTCGAAAAAGTCGTAAAACTGGCCAGAAAGAGCTTGATAGGGATTACGTTGAAGGTCGCTTCTGGATAGGAAGACGTAAGTTTCTACGTACGACAGGAGAAACTTACGTCTCAGGAGGGGGTTCTTCTAAAATAATAGTCTGTCAAGGCCGGTTCAAGTGTTCGACGCCCTACAGTTGTAGCGTTTAGCTAAAATCAGAACACTTCGTAAGGACGCCGTGGATACTTCTCTCGCAGCAGCGCAATCAAGGCATCAAAACCTTTGTGTTTGTATCGAATATCCGGATCGATCGTGATTGTGCCGGTGGTGATGAAGTAGTTCACCTTGAGGTACTTCCAGTGGTACCGCGTCTTTCGCGACCCCGGGTAGCCGCACCGGTCGAGCTCCGTAATCTGCCGACGCTGTTCGGGCGTGTCATGTTCAGTGAAATTGTCGCTCATAGTTGGAACTCCGGCATAGATTGTGTTGAATTTGACAGATGGCCGCGAACCTCGATCTGCGGTCGTGATGCGAGCCAGTTCTCGGCGTCCGTGAAGCGGATGATGGTCGAGCGCTGACCTTGATCGCACGGAGATGACCCTCGCGGATTTCCTTCCATGCAGTGGTGCATCCGATACCGGCCCAGAGCGCAAAGTCGGCGACCGACATCGCGCCCTTGGGTTTCTCAATTTGTGGCGACATGTGTTCTCCGATCTGGAAACGTCTCAACTTGTAAGCGGATATAGATGTCACGCGGACGGGAACGGTCGCCTGCGCACTACTTTGGCGCATGGAAGGCAGAGCGTTTCGGGCGGTGGACGATCAGGACTCGGAGGGCGTCGTGCCGGCGCAAAAGGCGGCCCATGCCTCGGCAAGCTGCCGACGTTTGTCGAACAAATCACCGCGCCGGTAAGCGGCTTCCACCTTGTTGCTGATGGTGTGGGCGAGCGCCATTTCGACGACTTCGTTCGGGATATCGGTTCGTTCCGCCGCCCAGTCGCGGAAGGTAGAGCGAAAACCGTGGGCTGTGATGTCGTGGCGTTCCAGGCGCCGCAACGACATCAGGAAGGCCATCGAGCTCAGCGGCCGTTCCTTGACACCGCCTGGAAAGACGAAGTCGCTGGTGCGGATTTCCCGCATTTCGGCAAGAATGAGTTGAGATCGTTTAGCGAGTGGGATTCGGTGATCGCGGCTCGCTTTCATGCGGGCGCCGGGCACGGTCCAGAGCCGAGCCTTTTCGTCATACTCGTGCCCAGCGCATGCCCAGCGTTTCACTGGTGCGTGTAGCGTTCGAGGATGCAGAATTCGAAGGCGCGGGCGACGACGGTTTTCTCCCGCCGCAAAATCTGGATGAAGCCGGGCGTCTCGTCGATCGGCAGGGCGGCATGGTGGACAACGGCGGCCACTCGCGAGCGCTTCGGCAGAAGATGATCGAGATGCCCCTTCCACCGCGCTGGGTTGTCGCCCGTGCGGTATTTCTTGACGCGAGCCCAATCGAGAATGCGCTCGATCCGGCCCCGAATACGGAGGCTGTCTCGGTCTTTTCCTTCCAGATCGGCTGCAAGACCTTCAGAACCAGGTCGTCATCGATAGCGGCGACTGGCCGGTCCTTGAAGATGGGATAGACATACGTTTGGAGCGTCGTCGTCCACTGGTCGGCATGCTTGCTGTTCTTCCAGCCGTCCTTGTGGGTGGCGATATATGTCTCGGCACACTTTTCGAATGTGAGGGCCTCAGCCGCTTCAATCGTCTTGGCTTGGTGCTTCTTAAGGCGTTCCCCTAGCGGGTCGAGACCTTTGAGGCGCATGGCCCGGCAGACCTCTGCCTTATCGCGCGCCTCGGCAAGAGACACGGTATGAAACGGGCCAAGGCCCATGTCCCGGAGCTTGCCACCGGTGCGATATCGGAAGATCCAGCTCTTTGAATTGCCGTCGCGGACCTTCAGGTAAAGTCCCAGCCCGTCGGCATACATTCCCGGTTTGAATTCTGTCTAATCTTGAGTGCGGTCAGCACTCGTATGCGAGCCATTCCAAAACTTCCGCGTCGTGTCGAAGCCCATATAGAAAGCTCAATTCAGTCGACAGGCGGAGATATTTCGGGAATGGGAGAGCGCCGAGGGTGGAGAGGAATTCCATCCGCTATCGGCAGCGATAGGCTAAGCACCTCGTGTGTCGTCCGGTGGTATCGGACAACTGCGCTTTAGGTGTGGGCGTTGTGTTCCCGCACTTCGTCCTCGATTTGGGCAACGAGCCTATCAAGCTGGCCCTCTTCGAAAACTTCCGGATGGTTCGGAGCCCGTTCAAGGATGGCGATGGCGCTGCGAAAGGCACCCTGCAATGTCGGATTAGTAGGAGCGCCAACGATAAAGTGCGGCTTGAAGGGTTCGGCCTTGCCATCGGCAACGACAGCGGACGGATGCCAAGCCATTCGCGCGCTTTGGTCTTGATGCCGTCAGCGTCGGCAAGGTCGAAGGACAGTGGCTCATAGACATGCCATTGGCCATTCTTCCATGCGTGCTTGAACACAATATCGTCTACGCCGCCGCTGATGGATTTTTCCTGAAGATGCTGCGCGAGGTTGCGCTCTTCGAGTTTCTGACGAACCGGACGCCAAACATCGTCATCGGAGCGGCGAGAACGATGATGCGTATCGTACCGCGACACGTATCGTTCAAAGAGACGATCCAATGCCTCGTCTGGATTAGCGGTCAACCCCGTGCCAGGCGGCGACCATTGCAGAGAGCTATCGTCGGGCGGCACGGCACGGCGTGCGATGGCGGCGGCATCGCCTTCACTCTCTCAGAAGGCCAGCTTCCCTTTCGTTCTTGGCGGCCAGTTGCAGGCCCTTGCGCACGGCGGTCATCGAGGACAGGAAGGCTTTGCGATCGATGTCCGGGAAGACGCCTTTCAAGCGTCCAATCGTGCCGCGCATTTTGTAGCGAACAAGACCCTTGGACGGCACAAAGAGAACCACGCCAACGTTGACGAATTCGCCTGTCAGCACGTCGTGAACGTATCGGAGTAGCGTGTAGCTGTATGCCGCCTTGTCTGTCATGAGAGCACCCGCTTCACTTCTTCCAAAACTGCACCAATGTTGTCTCGTGCGTCCGAAATCAGCTTGGTCGCGCTTGCCGCAGCGCTCGCCACGTTGGTCCATTCGGCTGGAATTGCCCTCTCATAATCCGCGATCCGGGCGTCCGACAAGCCCGCCCATGCGGCGCGGATCGGCCCGAAGTCGATCGGAGCGCCCTTTCAGCCCAGCCCTGAAAATATGATTTCCATTGGTTTCCAGAGACTTAAGGCCGCCTATGACCCAAGGCGGGGTGCCGTCGCTCCCCAAAGATAGGAAGATCATGAGCAAAAGCCAACTCGTGGTCGAAAATACGGAGCTCGTCGCCCCGACAACAGTCGGATTATCCGACCTACGGTCGGGGTTTTGGACAATTCCGTCAAAAACGAAGATGCCGGCTGCCATCGGTAGCATTGTGTCTGAAATCGACTGCCGGGTAACCAAACGCTTAACTGACCTATGACAGCGCGGGAGCCGAATGCGACCAGTAAGCTCTCCGAACCTTCGCGCTTTCACTCGCGGGAACAGTCACGGCCCAGTTGGCGAGAACCTCGATCAGGAAGGGTTCGGGCACCGGCAAGCCAAGGTCGCCCGCAAGGCGCGCGCCGGATGACCTTCACGCGCCAGATTGATGTTGCCCTGGTCGCAGCCGCCCGAAAACTTGGCGACCACCTCCACGATGGAGCCGTCGTCGGCTTCACAGGTGATGAAAAGCGGCCCGGTCCGGCCGCGCGTCGCTGGACGATCATATTGGATCGGTGAGACACGTTTCAGCACGCCTTATGCCCATCCCCCCCTTGCGCCGACGGCCTGCGATTTCGACTTGCTTTGCCCTACCGCTCGGCAAGCGTCTATAATGCTCTAAAGAATCAATCGCCCTGAGCGAGTATAAGGGGCGTCGCCCTTTGCGCGAGTGGTGGGCCGGGCTAAAACAAACAAGAAACTGCGGTTGAGCCGGCAATTCAGTCGCGGGTCACCGATGATGGGGCAGATGGCCGACTATACCGCTTACCACAGCCTGTACCTTGCGCACCGCATCACACTCGAAGGCGTGACGAAGACGCCTTCGCGAAGTCCCTGTCGACGGCGCGCGTGGACATGAACCCGCATCAGGTCGATGCGGCGCTGTTCGCGTTGCAGCCGCCGATCCCACGGGCGTGATGCTTGCCGACGAAGTAGGTCTTGGCAAAACGATCGAGGCTAGCCTTGTCATCGCGCAGCGTTGGGCGGAGCGCCATCGGCGCATTCTGCTGATTGTGCCGGCGTCGCTGCGAAAGCAGTGGAGGCAGGAGCTATCGACAAATTCGGCTCCCGGCCGTCATCCTTGAAGCCAAGAGCTACAACGAGCGCAAGAAGGGGGACACTCACGCCCTTTCGAGGTCGACAATCATGTTGTCGTCACCTCCTATGAATTCGGAGCGCTGAAAGCGGACGATCTGCGAAAGACAAATGGGACCTGGTGGTCTTCGACGAAGCGCACCGCCTGCGAAACGTCTATCGCAAGGGCGCTTCGAAGCGCGCCAAGGCGCTGCGCGACGCCTTGGCCGGTACATTCAAGCTGCTGCTGACGGCGACACCGCTGCAAAACTCTCTCATGGAGCTTTACGGCCTCGTCTCCGTTCTCGACGAAAAGCTCTTCGGCGACGAGGAAGCTTCAAGACGACGTATGGCGGCAGGCCGGGACCCGGCGACCCTTCTTATCCTGCGCGAGCGGCTGAAGCCGATCTGCCGCCGCACCCTGCGCAAGGATGTCCAGGAGGCCGGCCTTATCAACTACACGGAGCGCATTCCCGGCCACCTTCAAATTCGAGCCGCACGATAACGAGGTGAAACTCTACGAAGGTCTTTCCGCCTATCTGCAACGCAAGGATACGATCGCCTTCGGCGAGAAGCCGAACCAGCTTGTTACGATGGTCGTCCGTAAAATCCTCGGTTCATCGACGTTCGCGATCGCGCAGACGCTCGAATCCATCATCGATCGCCTCAAGGCGATGCAGACGGCCGGATATCGAGACCTGTCCGACATCGACGACGCCGACGAAATCGCCGAGGAATGGACACGCGGCGACGACGAGGCGGAAGGCGAAGACGACCGCATTGATCCGGCCAAGCTCAAGGCCGAAATCGCCGAACTGGAAACCTACCTCGCGCTGGCGCGCAGCATCGGGTCAACGCCAAAGGCGAGAAGCTGATCGGCGTTCTTGCCGAGGTTCTCGAGCGAATCGACTCGCTGGGCGGCAAGCGCAAGGCCGTCATCTTCACGGAATCCGTCCGCACACAGAACTATCTCGCCGAGCTGCTCGCCGCGAACGGCTACGCGGGCAAATCGTGCCTCATAACGGCCAGAACAACGATCCGGAGAGCCAGGCGATCTATCCCGACTGGTTGACGCGCCACAAAGGTAGCGACGCCATATCCGGCTCGAAGACGGCGGACATGAAGGCCGCCATCGTCGAAGCCTTCCGCGAACGCAAGACGATCCTCATTGCGACGAAATCCGGCGCGGAAGGCATCAACCTTCAGTTCTGCTCGCTGGTCATCAATTTCGATCTGCCGTGGAACCCGCAGCGCGTCGAGCAGCGCATCGGCCGCTGCCATCGCTACGGCCAGAAGATCGACGTGACTGTGGTCAACTTCCTGAACCTCAAGAACCGCGCCGAGCAGCGCGTCTACGAGCTTCTCGATCAAGAAATTCAAGCTGTTCGACGGCGTCTTCGGCGCGAGCGACGAGGTCCTGGGCGTGATCGAGAGCGGCACCGATTTCGAGCGGCGCGTCTTCGAAATCCATCAATCGGCGCGCAACGAGGATGAGGTTAATGCTGAGTTCGACCGCCTGCAAGCCGAACTCGACGAGAGCATTAAAGCCGATGTTCTTGATGCGCGCGGCAAGCTGCTGGGCTTCTTCGATCAGGACGTGGTTCGCATCCTGAAAAGCCGCAAAAAGACGATCGAACGGGTGATGGGCGAATTCGAGGAGCGCCTCATAACTGTTGCGCGCGCCGAATTGCCCGATGCCAACTTCTATAAGCACACGGATGGCAGCCCATGTTTTGAGCATGACGGCGAGACATGGACGACGGGTTGGCCGCTCGCCGACGAACAGAAATGGAAGTTCTTCCGGCTCGCGGACGGCAATTTGGCTTCAAGGCTCGCCGCAAACGCCAAAGGGCGCATGCTTCCGCTCGCCAGCCTCACATTCGACTACTCGGCTTATCAGAACGGCGTTCTGGCCAATGTGAAGCAGCATATCGGGCGCTCCGGCTGGCTGCGGGTGTCGCGCTTTGCGGTGCGAACGGCGAGCCAGACCGTTGAGCATCTTCTCACGTCGGCTGTGACTGACGATGGCGCAATCCTGGACGATGACGTGATTGACCGCCTGTTCCTCGTGCCTGCCGCCGCGTCGACGGTGTTGGGACTGACGCCGCCACGCACGCGATCGACGCGGCCGAAGCCGCCGCGCGTAAGCGCCGTTTTGGACGAGGCGGACCACGCCAATGCTGAATATCTCGCCAAGGAAACCGACAAGCTCGACAACTATGCCGATGATCTGGAAAAGGCGGCCGACGCCGAAATCAAGGCAGTGGAAGACGAGATTAAAACCAAGCGCAAGGAGTTGCGCATGACGCGGGACTTTCAGTGGCGGACAAGGTTGAGCGGCAGCGCGCCATCAAGAAGCTGGATGGCCAGCGCGACGAACTGATGCTTTCGAAATTCCAGCGTAAGAAGGACATCCGCAAGGAGGTGGAGGACCTCCTCGACGCGGATATTCAGGCCAGCCTCAAACTGACGCCGGAGCAGACGCCAGCTTTTCACGATCCGGTGGGAGATACGCGCATGAGGTCCGCCGGAGAGAAGGCCGAAGGGCTACAGGAGTGACGATGGGACGGAACGGCGGAACGCGGCTTGAACTGACATGGATCGGCAAGAACGAACGGCCGCGCCTTGAACCGCGCATCCTCATCGAAGATGCGGAAAACGGCTATCATGCGGCAGCGAAGCGCGAAGGCGATGTCTTCGACAATATGCTGATTCAGGGTGACAACCTGTTGGCGCTCAAGGCACTGGAAGCGGACTACGCAGGGAAGGTGAAATGCGTCTTCATCGATCCACCCTACAACACCGGCAGCGCGTTTCAGCACTACGACGACGGCATCGAGCATTCGCTTTGGCTGTCGCTCATGCGCGACCGCCTGGAGTCAATTCGGCGGCTTCTCTCAAATGACGGCTCGCTGTGGATTACCATCGACGATAACGAAGCTCACTATCTGAAGGTTCTCTGCGACGAGATTTTTGGCAGAAAGAACTATGTTTCAAGCATCGTTTGGGAGAAAGACAAGGGGCGCAGGAGTGATGCAATCATTTCTGGCGCGCACGACTACATACTGATCTATGCTAAATTGCCGGAGGTGTGGGGAAAAAATCGTAACCTTCTTGATCGTACGGAAGATCAGATTGCGCGCTATCGTAACCCTGACAATGATCCGAGGGGTGCGTGGTTGCAGGGGGATAATGGTACGGCAAAGAGTTCTAGCGAGGGATCGCGGTGGCCGATAACACTACCTTCAGGGCGGATCGTTGTTCCACCGCCAAGTCGTGGCTGGAGCTTTTCGAGAGAAACTTTCGAGAAGGCTAGAAGTGAGGGCCGGGTTTATTTTGGCGCAAGCGGCGATGGGATGCCCATAATAAAGAGGTATCTTAGCGAAGTACAAAGCGGAGTTGTTCCTCGCACTTGGTGGCCAGCGGATGAAGCCGGGCACAATCAAGAGGCGAAACGCGATCATCTCAACAAGCTACTTTCGGATGTTGAGCCTTTCCCAACCCCCAAGCCCGAGCGCCTACTTCAGAGGATACTTCAAATCGCCACTAACCCCGGCGATCTTGTCCTGATTCCTTCGCAGGCTCCGGCACGACGGGCGCTGTTGCCCACAAAATGGGGCGACGCTGGATCATGGTCGAACTTGGCGGGCATGCGGGCACGCACATCGTGCCGCGCCTCAAGAAGGTTATTGACGGCGAAGACAAGGGTGGCGTCACCGAATCCACGAGTTGGCAGGGCGGTGGCGGCTTCCGCTTCTATCACCTTGCGCCGTCCCTTCTCGAAAAGGACAAATGGGGCAATTGGGTCATCGCCACGACCTACAATGCCACCATGCTGGCTGAGGCCATGTGCCGCCACATGGGCTTCACCTATGCGCCATCGCAAAACGTGGCCGAATACTGGAAGCATGGTCACTCGTCGGAGCGCGACTTCATCTTCGTGACGACCGGCGAGCCTCACGCACGATCAACTCAAGGCGATTTCACACGATGTGGGGCCGGATCGCACCTTGCTCGTTTGCTGTAAGGCATTCAACGCTCGGCTTGACGATTTCGAGAACCTGACGGTCAAGAGATTCCGCACGCCATTCTCAATCGCTGTGAATGGGGACGGGACGACTACAGTCTTGAGATCGCCAATCTGCCGACACGCGAGCCAGACAACGGCAATGACGACAGCAATGGCAATGGGGACGCGCTCAACGGCCGCAAGCGAGGGCGGGGGTGTCAATCGGCGCTGGACTGGGACCCCCGATCGGCGTCCGAAGGGGGACCCCTTTGATCGGCGCGTTTTGATGGTAGCGCTCGCGGCGTCGGAGCTGGCCGGGGTTGCGGAGACGGCGCGAGCGCGGGTTGTTTGATCGTCGTCGCGGTTTTTAAAGCGCCAGCTGTCGTTGCCGGTCTCGACGATGTCGCAGTGATGGGTCAGACGGTCGAGCAGCGCGGTCGTCATCTTGGCGTCGCCGAACACGCTCGGCCATTCGCCGAACGCCAGATTGGTGGTGACGATGACCGAGGTGCGCTCGTAGAGCCGGCTGACCAGGTGGAACAGCAGCTGGCCGCCGGCTTGTGCGAACGGCAGATAGCCGAGCTCGTCGAGAACGACGAAGTCCATGCGGGTCAGATGTTCGGCGAGCCGACCCTGCCGACCGGTTCGGGCCTCGGTCTCCAGCCGGTTGACGAGGTCGACGACGGTGTAGAAGCGCCCTCTGGCGCCGTCGCGGATACAGCCTCGCGCGATGGCTATGGCGAGATGGGTCTTGCCGGTGCCGGTTCCCGCCGATCAGCACGACGTTGCGTTGCTGCGCGAGGAAGCCGCCGCCGGCGAGATCGCGGACCAGCGTCTCGTTGATCGGCGTGCCGGCGAAGTCGAAGTCGTCGATGTCCTTGGCCAGCGGCAGCTTGGCGATCGTGAGCTGGTACTTGATCGAGCGCGCCTGCTTCTCGCCGATCTCGGCGCGTGAGCAGATCGCCGACGATGCGCTGCGGTTCGTGCCGGCGCTTGATGGCGGTCGCCATGATCTCGTCGTAGGCCGCCTTCATGCCGTAGAGCTTGAGCTCGCCCATGAGGTCGAAGATTTCGGTTCGTTCCATCAGAAGCTCTCCGCAGGCTGTCGTAGCGGGCACAATCGGCGATCGGCGCATGGCGAAGCGTCAGTGCGGCCGGCGTCATGATGTTGGCTGGTGGCGCTGGCTCACGTTGCCGCGCCAGGATGTTGAGCACGACATCGGCGGAATGAACGCCGTGAGCGACCGCCTCGGCGCAGGCGGCCTCCACCGCGGGCAATCCGTCTGTCAGCACCGCATTGAGGATATCGACCATCTGTCGATTGCCATCGTCGGCACCGGCAAGTTTGCGCCGTACACGCTCAATCGCTGCGGGCAGCACCCAGTCCTTGAAGGGAGCGCCATTACGCAACGGCACCGGGCTTGCGCACCAGCACCGGCACATAGTGCCAGGGGTCGTGCCAGACAGTCTCGCCGCGACCGAATGATCGCGGATGTTCGGCAACGACCCGGCCGTCCTGGCGGATTCTCGCCGCGCGAGATTAGGGATCGGCGACTGGCGTGTTACGAAGCCGGAGGCAGATGGAGCGGCGCAGATGGCGGGTCTCAAAGACAAGCGCGGCTTCATCGACAAGGATCGGCTCGACCTGTCCGAGCGTCAGGCCGTCGAATACTGGATGAAGCGCTGGGGCGTGACCCGCGACCAGCTCACCGCCGCCCACCGCAAGGCCGGCCGCATGGTCAAGGACATCGCCGCGGAGCTCGGCCGCAAGCGTTGATCTAGAGTATGTCGCGGTTAGTCGGAAGCGGTCGATCCGAATAAATCACCGCTCATCCCGGCGAATGCCGGGACCCAGATGAAAAGATGCCGACGGATCGAGGTATATCCAAGAAGTCAAGAACTCTAATCATAGCGTTCTATGATCTGGGTCCCGGCATTCGCCGGGATGAGCGGATTTTCGGTTCCATTTAAACTCAACTGCTCTAGCTGCACCTCGAACCGCTCAGACCGCGTCCAGGCCGATGTCGAGGACCGGGCGCGGAGTGGGTGAGGGCGCCGACGCTGATGACGTCGACGCCGGTCTCGGCGATGGCGCGGACGGTCGTCGAGGTTGACGCCGCCGGAGGCCTCCAGGCACGGCGCCGGCCGGCGCCGGCGGACGGCCTCGGCGCAGGTCGGCGAGGCTGAAGTTGTCGAGCATGATCACGTCGGGCGCGATCGGCCAGGGCCTCGTCGAGCTGGTCCAGGCTGTCGACCTCGACCTCGATCTTCACCAGGTGGCCGGCGGCGGCCCGGGCGCGGCTCAGGCGCCGCGCCGACCGCCGCCGCAGGCGGCGACGTGGTTGTCCTTGATCAGGATGGCGTCGTCGAGGCCGAAGCGGTGGTTGACGCCGCCGCCGCAGCGCACGGCGTACTTCTCCAGCGCCCGCAGGCCGGGCGTGGTCTTGCGGGTGTCGACGATGCGCGCGCCGGTCCCGTCGACCGCGCGCGACGTAGGCGCGGGTCAGGGTGGCGACGCCGCGAGAGGCGGCCCAGCAGGTTCAGCGCCGACGCGCTCGGCCGACAGCACGGCGCGGGCGTCGGCCTCGACGCGGGCGATGCACCGTCGCCGGCTGCGACGTCGTCGCCGTCGGCGACGCACGGCCTCGAAGCGGGCGCGTCGGGATCGAGCGCGGCGAGCGCCAGGCGGGCGCAGGCGAGGCCGGCGACGCGCGCCGTCGGCGCGGGCGGCGAAGACGGCCGCCAGCCGCGCGTCGGCGGCGATGCAGGCGCGGCGAGGTGATGTCGCCGGCGCGGCCGAGGTCCTCGGCCAGCGCGCGCGCGCACGATCGGCTCGATCAGCAGGTCGGGCAGGGGCGCGATCATTCGGCGGCGGCCGCGGCCGCGGCGGCGGCCGCGGCGTCGGGCGAGCGAGGATGCAGGCTGCGTGCGCGGCGACCGCGGCGCGGTCGCGGGAAGTCGGCGCGGAAGTGGGCGCCGCGGCTCTCGCGCGCGCGTCGAGCGCGCGGCTGCGGCGACCAGGCGGGCGGCGACGAGCGGCAGGGCGCGGCCGTGGCGCGGCCTCCAGCGCGTCGATCTAGGCCGAGCAGCGCGCGCGAGGCCCGCGCGCGTCGCGCACCACGCCGGCGTCGCGGCTCATCGCCCGGCGCAGGGTCGGCCAGCGCGGCGTCGCGGCAGGTCGGGCGCGGGCGCGGCGGGCAGCGGGCGCGGTCGCCGGATCGGCCGCCTCGCGCGGCGGCGCGCGCCGGCGCGGGTCCCGAACACCGCCGCCTCCAGCAGCGAGTTGGACGCCAGGCGGTTGGCGCCGTGCACGCCGGTCGAGGCGCACTCGCCGGCGGCGAAGAGGCCCGGCGAGCGCTGGTCGCGCCCGTCGGCGTCGGTCGCGACCCCGCCCATGTGGTAGTGCGCCGCCGGCGCGACCGGGATCGGCTGGACGCGCGGATCGAGGCCCGCCGGCCATGCAGGCGGCGAAGACGGCCGGGAAACTCGTCGGGGAAGCGCTCGCCGATCGCCTCGCGGGCGTCGAGGAAGGCGCCGCGGCCGGCGCGCTGCTCGATGCGATGGCGCGGGCGACGACGTCGCGCGGCGCCAGGTCGGCGCGCGGATGGTAGCGGGCCATGAACGGCGCGCCGTCGGCGTCGACCAGCACGCGCGCCCTCGCCGCGCAGGGCCTCGGTGGCCAGCGGCGCGGGGTCGCGCGCCGAGGTCGATGGCGGTCGGGTGGAACTGGACGAACTCGGGGTCGGCGATCGCGCGCGCCGGCCAGCGCCGCCAGGGCCAGGCCCTCGCCGCGCACCGCGCGGCGGGTTGGTGGTGACGGCGTAGAGGCCGCCGAGGCCGCCGGTGGCGAGCACGGTCGCCGGCGCGACGATCTCGGTCAGGCGCGCCGCTCGTGCTCGACCAGCGCGCCGCGCACCCGGCCGGCGGCGTCGGTGCAGCAGGGCGCGGACGCGGGCGTTCGCGCGGATCTCGATGTGCGGCGCGGCCATGGCGGCGGCGGTGACGGCGCGCATGATCGCCGCGGCCGGCCCCGTCGCCGCTCGACCCGGGCGACGCGGGCGCGGCAGTGGGCGGCCTCCAGGCTCTGGACGAAGCCGCCGTCCGCGTCGCGGTCGAAGGGCGCGCCGAGCGCGGCCAGGCGGCGCACGGCCGCCGGGCCCTCGCGGGTGAGGATGCCGCGGCCTCGCCGGGTCGACCAGGCCCGGCGCCGGCGGCGATGGTGTCGGCGGCGTGCAGCGCCGGGCGTCGTCGTCGGCCGCAGCGCCGCGGCCATGCCGCCCTGCGCCCAGGCCGAGGAGCAGCCCTGCCGCAGCGGCGCGGCGGTGAGCACCAGCGCCTTGCGCGGCGCGGCGGCGAGCGCGGCCGAGAGGCCGGCCAGGCCCGCGCCGATGATCAGGACGCCGTCGAAGTCGTTCGCGATCGGTCATCGTGCGGCCTCCGAGACAATGGACGTGCCGGCTGGAGCGCGCGCGGCCGCGACGCCAGCACCGCCGCCGCAAAGCACGCAGCGGCGAGGCAGCGTAGAGCGCCGAGGCTGAGCGCGCCATTCGCCGCCAGCTCAGCGGCCGGGCCGCCGGGCGCAGCGGCCGCGCCAGCGAGGCGCAGAGCGCTGAGGCCGATGAACAGCGCCGAACAGCATGATGCCGCGGCTGAAGGTCCAGCAGCGCCGCGGCCGCCCCGACGCACCACCAGCGCGGCGCGCTCCAGCCAGCGGATGGATCCGCGCCAGCACCGGGCCGAGCGCCTTGGAGCCGTCGAGCGGCGGCGCCGGCGCCAGGTTCAGCAGGTTGATGACGGCGATGACGAAGGCGCCGCCCAGCCAGGCCGGATCGCCGGTCAGGCCGGCGGCAGCGAAGAAGGGCAGCGGCGGCCAGCAGGCCGAACACCGGGCCGGCCAGCGCGATCAGCACGCCCTTGAACTCGGTGTCCGGCGGCCGCGCCATGCGTCGCCGCGCCGCCGAAGAAGGGGATGATGCGGATCCGGCCAGGGCCGCAGCCGAGCGCGTTGATCGCCAGCACGTGGCCGAACTCGTGCACGAACACGCCGACCACCGCGGCCAGCGCCCAGACCCAGCCCAGTTGCCAGCGCGATCCAGCACCGCCGAGCAGCGCCAGCGGTGGACGATCGACGTGCCCACAGCCGAGTCTGCGCTGCGGCCGGGCGACGCGCGGGGCGGCTGCAGGTGGCGTCTTCGGCGCGTCGCTGCCGCGGCGGGACTGCGGGTCGACCTCGGGCATGGCGACTTCAGATCAGCTCCACGTCGACGTGGTGGCGCGCCTTGACCAGGTCGTAGCGGGCCGGGCGGCCGGCGGCGGCAGGTCGATCATCCGCTGCACCGCCAGCGCGGGCGCGCTCGGCGATCGCCGGATCGACGGTCGACCTCGAACCGCTCGTTCAGCAGCGCCTCGTAGATGTTCTCCAGGCTGATCCGCTTCATGTGCGGGCAGAGGTTGCAGGGCCGCACGAACTCGGTGTCCGGCGCGTCGCAGGCGACGTTGTCGGCCATCGAGCACTCGGTGATCAGCACCACCTGGCGCGGCTGGCGCTGCACCACATAGTCGGTCATCGCCGCGGTCGAGCCGGCGAAGTCGGCCAGCTCCAGCACCTCGGTCGGGCATTCCGGGTGGGCCAGGATCTCGGCGTCCGGCCAGGCCTCGCGCACCTCGGCGGATGTCCTCGGCGTCGAAGCGCTCGTGCACCTCGCAGCGGCCCTGCCAGGCGATGATGCCGATGTCGGTCTGGCGCGCGACGTTGCGGGCCAGGAACTCGTCGGGCAGCAGGATCACCCGGTCGACGCCCCACTGCGCGCGGCGGCCTCCTCGACCACCTGCACGGCGTTGGCGCTGGTGCAGCAGATGTCGGTCTCGGCCTTCACCTCGGCGGTGGTGTTGACGTAGGTGACCACCGGCACGCCCGGATAGCGCTGCTTGATCAGCCGCACGTCGGCGGCGGTGATCGAGGCGGCCAGCGAGCAGCCGGCGCGCAGGTCGGGGATCAGCACGGTCTTGTCCGGGCAGAGCACCTTGGAGGTCTCGGCCATGAAGTGCACGCCGGCCTGGACGATGATCGCCGCGTCGGTGCGGGCCGCCTCGCGGGCCAGGCCCAGGCTGTCGCCGACGATAGTCGCCGACGCCGTGGAAGATCTCCGGCGTCATGTAGTTGTGCGCCAGGATGACCGCGTTCTTCTCGCGCTTCAGCCGGTTGATCTCGGCGATCAGCGGCGCGTGCAGGCGCCATTCGATCGGCGTGACGCGGGCGCTTGACCTTCTCCCAGATCGGCCGCGTCGCGGCCTCGATCTCGGGCGTGAAGGCCAAGCGGCGCAGAACCGTCCGCCATGCCCGTCCTCCTTATGCTCAAACTGAGCATTTCTTTGGCCTGAAAAACGCCGCACCCCATGGACGCCGGCGTCCCCCCTTATGCTATATTTGAGCATAAGTCGCAGATCCATATAGACCGGTGGAGACAAAGGAAAGGGGCAGGGGCGGATCACGAATCGCAGATGCGCGGTCGGTAGCCAAAATCGTCCGCGGCCTTAATTTCACCAGGTCGCTGCCGACGGTCAGTGGACGCCCTCACCAGGCGCCGATCTTCTCGGCCTCGGCGTGGCTGATCGGGTGGTGGGCCGCCGTGTGGTCTTCTTCGGCCAGGAAGCGCACCGCCTCCAGCGCGGCCATGCAGCCCATGCCGGCGGCGGTGACGGCCTGGCGGTAGACGTCGTCGGTGACGTCGCCGGCGGCGAAGACGCCCTCGATGGCGGTGGCGGCCGTGCCGGGCTTGCACCTTGCAGATAGCCGGCCGCGTCCATCTCCAGCTGGCCCTTGAACAGCTCGGACGCCGGCGCGTGGCCGATGGCGACGAAGACGCCGTCGCAGGCGATCTCGCTGCGTCTCGCCGGTCTTGACGTTCTTCAGCCGCACGCCGGTGACGCCCAGGGGATCGTCGGTCCCCAGCACCTCGTCGATGGCGTGTGTCCCAGATCACCTCGATCTTGGGATTGGCGAACAGGCGCTCCTGCAGGATGCGTCTCGGCGCGCAGCTCGTCGCGGCGGTGGACCAGGGTGACCTTGGAGGCGAAGTTGGTCAGGAACAGCGCCTCCTCGACCGCGGTGTTGCCGCCGCCGACGACCACCACCTCCTTGCCGCGATAGAAGAAGCCGTCGCAGGTGGCGCAGGCCGAGACGCCGAAGCCCTGGAACTTCTGCTCGCTGACGGCAGGCCGAGCCACTTGGCCTGGGCGCCGGTGGCGATGATCAGGGTCTCGGCCAGGCAGACCGCGCCGGAATCGCAGGTCAGGCGGAACGGGCGCTGCGACAGGTCGGCCGAGACGACGATGTCGCTCGACGAACTCGGCGCCGACATGCTCGGCCTGGGCGCGCATCTGGTCCATCAGCCAGGGGCCCTGGATCGACGTCGGCGAAGCCGGGATAGTTCTCGACGTCGGTGGTGATGGTCAGCTGGCCGCCCGGCTGTCAGGCCGGCGATCAGCACCGGCTCGAGCAGGGCGCGGGCGGCGTAGATGGCGGCGGTGTAGCCGGCCGGGCCGGAGCCGATGATCAGGCAGCGGACGGGCCGTGCCTCGCTCACACCCACTCGACCTTGCAGGATCTCGTAGGCCTTGACGCCGCCGGGGGTGTTGACCTCGACCACGTCGCCGATCTCCTTGCCGATCATCGCCCGGGCGATCGGCGAGGCGATCGAGATCTTGCCCGAGCTTCACGTCGGCCTCGTGCTCGCCGACGATCTGGTAGCGGGCCTCCTCCTCGGTGTCCTCGTCGACCACGCTGACCGTGGCGCCGAACTTCACCTGGTTGCCCGAGAGCTTGGAGACGTCGATGACCTGGGCGCGCGCCATCTTGTCCTCGATCTCGGCGATGCGGCCTTCGATCCAGCCCTGGCGGTCCTTGGCGGCGTGGTACTCGGCGTTCTCCGACAGGTCGCCGTGCTGGCGCGCCTCGGCGATCGGCGGCGATCACGCTCGGCCGCTCCTGCGTCTTCAAACGCTTCAGTTCTTCGTCGAGGGCGTGATAGCCCTCGCCGGTCATCGGCACTTTTTCCATTGCGGAGTTTAGCTCGGTTGGCCCTTGGGGAGGTGATGGTCCGGCCGCGGGCGCTGACGTCCGGGGGCTGAAGATGGGTCGTCGTAGAACTTCAAGAGCTTGTGAAGGGGCGCGCCGGTCAGGCCGCATTTCGGAGATCCCGAACAATTCGGAGGGCGATCCAGATGGTGATCCCGCGGACCACGCCAACCCAAAGCGTTTTCACGCCATGAACAAGTAGCGCGGTGGTCGCCGGCATCGGTACCGTGGTTGTACCCAGCGACAAATCCACGGATATTCGAAGGTTCATGGCGACGATAGCGGCGATGATGACTGCCGCCAGGAGAACCATGCCGCCGAGCTTCACCCGCATAGATGCCCTCGTTTGACTCGCGGTTACTACCGGCTCCCTCAGCGGACCGACAGGCCGCCGATCGATCACCAGCTCGGCGCCGGTGACATAGCGCGAAACTCCTCGACGCCAGCCACAGGACGCCGTTGGCGATGTCCAACGGCAGGCCCTTGACCCCCAGCGGCACGGCGGTGGCGGACAGGGCGTCGAGGTCGGGCGGCGCGTTGGATCCCGCATCGGCCAAGCCCGCGATCGATTCCCAGATCGGCGTCTCGATGATGCCCGGGTGCACCGAGTTGACCCGCACGCCGTCCTTGAAGTTGGCGCACTCCATGGCGATCGCCTTGGTGAGCAGGCGCACCGCCCCCTTGGTCGCGCAATAGGCGGCCAGCACGGGCGAGCCCTTCAGCCCCGCCACCGACGACATGTTGACGATCGAGCCGCCGTTGCCGGCCTTGCGCATCAGCGGCAGGCAATGCTTGATCCCGAGGAACACGCCCTCGACGTTGACCGCCTGCTGGCGGCGGAAGTCCGCCAGGCTCATCAGGTCGTGATCGACGGGCGGCCGATGCCGATCCCGGCGTTGTTGACCAGGATGTCGAGCCGGCCGAACGAGCGCTCGACCTCGGCCGACGACGCCGATCCAGGCCTCCTCGCTGGTGACGTCGTGATGCAGGATAGCGCGCCTTGCCGCCGAGCGCTCGGCGGCCAGCGCCTGCGCCCTTGGCGTCCTGCAGGTCGGTGATCACCACGCTGCGCGCCCTCGCGGGCCAGGGTCTCGGCGCAGCCCGCTCCGATGCCGCTGGCCCCGCCGGTGACCAGCGCCACCTTGCCCTCAACCCGTCCCATGCCGCTTTCCATCTGTCCTGCTCTTGCGGGAGGTTCTACACCGCGCGTGCGACGCGCGCGAGCGGGCAGGTGGAAGCGTCAGCCGTAGCTCTGCAGCGGCCGCACCTCCAGCTCGCCCTCGGCGGTGATGGCCTGGGCGGCGGCCAGCGCGCCGGCGGTGGTGGTGTAGTAGGGGATCTTCATCATCAGCGCGCGTGCGGCGCAGCGAGAAGCGAGTCCTCCAGCGACTGCTTGCCCTCGGTGGTGTTGAAGACCAGCTGCACCTCGCCGTTCTTCATCGCGTCGACGATGTGCGGGCGGCCCTCCAGCACCTTCTTGACCAGCTCGACCTCGAGGCCCTGCTCGCGCAGGTAGCTCGCAGGTGCCGCCGGTGGCGATGATGCGGAAGCCGCGCCCGGCCAGCAGGCGCACCGGCTCGACGATCCAGGGCTTGTCGGCGTCCTTGCACCGAGACGAACACGCAGCCCGCCTGCGGCAGCACGGTGCCGCCGCCGAGCTGGCTCTTGGCGAAGGCGCGGGCGAAGGCCGGCGCCATGGCTCTCGCCCGGCGCGCGCGCCAGTCCAGGCCCATCACCTCGCCGGTGGAGCGCATCTCCGGACCCAGCACCGTGTCGACGCCGGGGAAGCGGGCGAACGGGAACACCGCCTCCTTCACCGCGATGTGGTCGTAGGGCGTCGTCGGCCAGGTCGAAGCTCGGCGAGCTTCTCGCCGGCCATCACCTTGGCGGCGATCGCCGCCACCGGCGCGCCGATGGTCTTGGCGACGAACGGCACCGTGCGGCTGGCGCGCGGATTGACCTCCAGCACGAAGATGCGCGGCGTCGTCCGAGTGCGGCTCCTCGATGGCGAACTGCACGTTCATCAGGCCACGGACGTTCAGCGCGCAGGCCATCGCCTCGGTCTGCGCGCTTCAGCTCGGCGATCGTCTCGGGCTGCAGCGAGAAGGGCGGCAGCGAGCAGGCGCGGTCGCCGGAGTGCACGCCGGCCTCCTCGATGTGCTCCATCACGCCGGCGACGAACACGCGTCTCGCCGTCGCAGAGCGCGTCGACGTCCACCTCGGTGGCGCGCGATCAGGTACTGGTCGATCAGCACCGGGCTGTCGCCGGAGACCTGCACGGCGTTGCGGATGTAGCGGTCGAGCTGCTCGTCGTCGCGGACGATCTCCATCGCCCGCCCGCCCAGCACGTAGGAGGGCCGGATCACCACCGGGATAGCCGACCCGGCGCGCGCCCTCGAACGCCTCCTCGGCGCGTGCGGGCGATGGCGTTGACCGGCTGGGCGATGCTCCAGCCGGTGCAGCAGCTGCTGGAACCGCTCGCGGTCCTCGGCCAGGTCGATGGCGTCGGGCGTGGTGCCGAGGATCGGCACGCCCGGCCTCCTCCAGCGGCTGGGCCAGCTTCAGCGGCGTCTGGCCGCCGAACTGGACGATGACGCCGAGCAGCTCGCCGCTGCGACGCCTCGACGTCGATCAGCTCCAGCACGTCCTCGGCGGTCAGCGGCTCGAAATAGAGCCGGTCGGAGGTGTCGTAGTCGGTGGAGACGGTCTCGGGGTTGCAGTTGACCATGATCGACTCGACGCCGATCTCGTCCAGCGCGAAGGCCGCGTGGCAGCAGCAGTAGTCGAACTCGATGCCCTGGCCGATGCGGTTGGGGCCGCCGCCGAGGATGATCGCCTTCTTGCGCGTCGGAGGGCTCGCTCTCGCATTCGGGCGCCTGGCCGAGCGCGCCGGTCTCGTAGGTCGAGTACATGTAGGGCGTCGCGGCGCGGAACTCGCCGGCGCAGGTGTCGATGCGCTTGAACACCGGCCGCACGCCCAGCCGCGCCGGCGCGGCGCGCGCACCTCGTGCCTCGGTCTGGCCGGTCAGCTTGGCCAGCCGGGCGTCGGAGAAGCCCATGCGCCTTCAGCCGGCGCAAGCTCGCGCGGCGTCGGCCGGCAGGCCGTCGGCGCGCAGCCGGTCTTCCTCGCGCGACCAGCTCCTCGATCTGGCGCAGGAACCAGGGCTCGTAGGTGCAGGCCGCCGCGATCTCGTCGACCGACAGGCCGTGGCGGAAGGCCTGGGCGATCACCCT
>CAVVLA010000004.1:0-117158 GCA_963748935.1 Terriglobia bacterium | reverse complement strand
TCGGGTTCCTCTGCCCAGCGGCCATCGTCGATGGCGTGATAGGGCTGCATCGAAGCGATCACGTGCAATTGCGCGAAGCGGTCGAAATCCTTGGCCGCCATGTGCTGAGCATGCTCGATACGGAAGCGGCGATCAGTTTCCCCGTGGGCTTTCACGATGGCGCTGTAGAGATCGAGGATGATCGAAATGCCCTGGTCTCCGATAGCGTGAGTACAAATCTGCAGGCCCGCGGCATCTGCTCTCATCATGCGGTCCTGCATCAGCGACACCGGGTGCATTTCGTCGGATAAAAGTCCGTGATTGTCAGGCTGGTTGGAAAAAGGCTCAAAGAAATACGCTGTGCTCGAGCCCAGGGAACCGTCCGCGTAGGCTTTGAGCGCGCCGATCCGGAGGAACGACCCACCAAACGCATGGCGGATGCCGATTTTCACCTGATCATCAACACCGGTGATCAGGGGCGCGGCATAAATGCGCGCCGTCAATTCGCCGCGCTGCAGCAACTCGTCGTAGACGGCGATATCCGCGTATTCCGGATTCATGTGCTGCACGCTGGTGACACCCAGCGAGGCGGCATGAGCCAGGGCACGTTTCACCGCCTTCACTCGGCCATCGTGGGAGAGCGGCGGCGCGATCTTGTAGACGTAATCCATGGCTGCGTCTTTAAGCGCACCCGTGGGATTGCCCTGAGCGTCGTGAACGATGATCCCACCTGGAGGATCTGGAGTCTGGGCCGTGATACCGGCCAGGCGCAGCGTGACTGAATTGGCCAAGGCCATATGGCCGTCATACCGGCTGACGAACACAGGAGTGTCTGGAGTAGCCGGGTCGATCAATTCCCTGGTGGGCATGCGGGCTGGATTCCATTTGGTCTCATCCCAGTCGCCGCCGGTAATCCATTCGCCCTTGGGCGTCAATTTGGCGCGCTCCGTGATGCGGCGGGCAAACTCCTGCGCGCTGGTTGCGTCATTGAGCTGCACACTGTCCAAGGCGAGGCCGCCATCGACAAAATGCACGTGCGAGTCGTTGAAACCCGGCAGCAATAATTTGCCGGCGGCGTCGATCACCCGGGTATGAGCGCCTTGCCAGAGTTTGACGTCGTCGTTAGAGCCGACCGCCACAATCCGGTCGCCGAGTACCGCAACCGCCTGCGCGTTGGGATGGCTCTTGTCCACCGTCCAGATTTTGGCATTACGAATAATGAGATCGGCAGCAGGTTGAGACTGTGCCCAAAGCCATGTTGGCAACGCAAATAGAACAATAGCAAGTAGGCGAGGAAGAGGGGAGCTAGTTTTCATTTCGTTCGTGGTCACAATACAGGAATCCTTGTATTCTCGTCGAGCCGTTTACCTTAACACTTTGGTGCCAGCCACCTGCACTGCGGGGCCATTGCGCTGAGAAAACTCTGCGGGTACGCTTCACATATTCGGAAACATTTCTCTGGCCAGCTTGAGGAACGGCTCAGAGCGCGAACCAGAAAAGCAGCGCTCTGGTCTCCGTTGGGCGCTGAGGCTGGCAGACTCAACAGCATGAGCATAACCACCACCACGACGGTCTACGGTTCGCCGCATCCCCGGGTTCGAGTCCTGGTCGCCGACGATCACGAAGTCATGCGCATGGGAATTCGCAATCTGCTTCAGCTCCAGTCGGGTTGGAGTGTATGCGCGGAGGCCAGCAATGGGCAGGAGGCGGTGGATAAAGCGTTTCAGTTTCGTCCCGACATAATCATTATGGACGTCACCATGCCCGTCATGAACGGCCTTCAGGCGGCCCAGCAGATCACAAAAATCGAGCCGCGCATCCCCGTAATCCTGTTTTCCCTGCACGTATCCGACGATCTGTATCGTCACCTCAAGTCGGATGGAATTCGGGGCGCCGTGTCTAAGGCTGATGCAGCACGAGATCTGACTCAAGCGGTGGAGGTAGTGTTGCGAGGAGGGACTTTTTTCCCGGACCGGAAAACCGGTTCAAGCTAGAATTATTTTGGGGATCAATCTGTAGGAGGGGCAGACGCTGGCCGGTTATGGGGAGGTAACCAGCGCCTGCCGTTCGCTCCTTCGCGTTGGGGTACTTTAGTGATACTTACAATGTGTCGGTCATGCTATCCGGGAAATACTGTAGTCCGGCGGTGAAATTCGCCTATACACGCCTTAGGCTGTGGAAAGCGCGACGTCGTGTTTACATGATCTTTACGTGGAATAGTCCGCATTGATGCGGACATACTCCGCGGTCAAATCGGTGGTGAGGAACTTAGCGTGATTTCTTCCGCGCCCCATGCGGATGCGAATCTCACTGACAGGCTTGGCAAGAGACTCGTGCGCCCGCCTCTGGTCAAAATCACAGCCGACGCCGTTGCGGCACACCGTCTGATCGCCGATCACGATACTAACCCGTCCGGAATTTACGGCGACTCCTGATCTTCCCACAGCGGCCAGGATCCGCCCCCAGTTCGGGTCAGCGCCCGCCCAGGCAGTCTTCACCAACAACGAGTGCGCCACCGTCCGGGCCACCTGGCGAGCCTCTTCCACATTCCTGGCCTGCTCGACCGACAGTCGAATCACGTGGCTGACTCCCTCGCCATCGCTGACGATCTGCTCGGCTAACGATTGGCAGACCTGTAGCAATGCCGACGAAAAGCGTTCTCGGGTAGCTGGGCTCTTCATGCGCACCCCGCTCCGTCCGCTCGCCAGCAGGAGCACGGTATCGTTGGTCGACGTGTCTCCGTCGATCGAAATGCAGTTAAACGTCTGGTCGCAGGTTTCGCGCAAGACTCGCTGCAACTCCGCCGGAGTCGCAGCCACATCGGTAAGGATATAGACCAGCATGGTCGCCATCTGGGGGTGAATCATGCCTGCGCCCTTGGCGACCCCCAGCACACTTACCAAGGCTTTTCCCGAAGAGAACTGCGTGCTCGCCAATTTTGGCCGCGTGTCTGTAGTCATGATGGCGCGCGCAAAACGTTCAGCCGCCGCCTTGGTCGCTTCCCGCCCGGCTGCAAGTTCGGCCAGGGTAGAGGTGATTTTTTCGACCGGCAATGGAACTCCGATAATGCCAGTGGACGAAGGAAACACGGTATTGGGAGCTACTCCCAAGAACCGGCCCAGCTCCCGGCAAACTCGGTGGCAAGCCTTGACCCCGGCTTTGCCGGTGGCACAATTGGCATTGCCCGAATTCACAATCACCGCGCGAACCTGGCCGCGGCTGGCCGCCAAAGATGCGCGTCCCACCTCGAGAGGCGCTGCTACAACCCGATTTTTCGTGAAGACCGCCGCCGCGGTCGTGCCGGCGCAGGCTTCGACCAGCGCCAGATCAGACCGGCCACTGGCCTTGATACCGGCGCACGCGGCCGAGAAACTGAACCCTGCAGGTAAGTGGATTTTATTTGTGGGACGGACGCGAGCTTTCATACCTCGATCTTCACCAGCCAGTTTGTGGGCTGAGGAAGAATCGCGAACTTGGGCAATTCGCCGCGCACCATGGCGACTTCATCGCACTGTGAAAGCGGGGACAGACGCAGCAATCTTTATGGATTTTGTCAGGCAAGTCTTCGCGCTGCGCCATGGCAAATCCCAGCCGGGCAAAGAACTCCGGAATGCGGGTGAACAGACAGATCGAACTGACGTTGTGCTTGTGCGCCTGCGCCAGCAATGCCTTGACCAGCCGCTCGCCGCCGCCCGAGCCCTGGCGCGCGGGATCCACGGTGATGGAGCGAATTTCGGCCAGGTGAGGACCGTAAAGATGAAGCGCGCCGCAGCCGATGATCTCGCCGTGATCTTCCAGCACCACGAAATCACGGACATTCTCGCAAACCTCGGCAAAAGTCCGCGGCAGCAGCGTTCCGTCGCCGGAATAGGCCGCGATCAGGCTGTGGATCTGCTCGGCATCAGGAAGAAGAGCTTCACGCGTGCGCATGGACTTCCTCCCGCATGGATTCCACTTTCTTCCTGGCCTCGGCGATAGCCTGTCGAACTCGCGCCGGCGCGGTTCCTCCCGGCACGTCGTGAATATTAAGCACGGACTGCAGATTCAGGCACGAATAAAAATCCTGATCGAAAACAGTATTCAACTGACGCAACTCCTCCAGCGGTAGATCCGCAAGCTCACAGTTTCTTTCGATGCAGGTTTGTACCGCCTTGCCAATTTGTTCGTGCGCCAGGCGGAAAGGGACTCCGCGCCGTACCAGGTAAGTCGCCCCGGCCCAGGCATTCATGAAGCCCGACTGGGCAGCTTCCTGCATGCGCTCGCGATTAAATTCCACTGCTTTCATCCAACCGGAGACCAGCGGCAGAAGTGACAGAACGGTTCCCGCCGCATCGAACAGCGGTTGCTGCGTCTCCTGCAAGTCTTTGTTGTAGGCCAGCGGCAAACCCTTCATCGTGACCAGCAAGGCGGTGGCGTCGCCGATGATGCGGGCCGCTTTGCCCCGCGTAAGCTCCAGCAGATCGGGATTCATCTTTTGCGGCATCGCGCTGCTGCCGGTCGAAAACGCCTCGGGCAGCCGGATGAATCCATATTCCTGCGACGAAAATAAAATCATCTCCTCCGCCCAACGACTCAGGTGCATCGCCAGGAGGGAAAGCGCGTTCACGAACTCCAGGACGAAGTCGCGATCGCTGGTGGCGTCGATGCTGTTGGCGGTGGGAGCATCGAAACCGAGTTCCTCAGCCATGGCGCGGCGGTCAAGCGGCAAGGTTGCGCCCGCGATCGCGCCCGAGCCCAGGGGAGACAGATTCACGCGCTTGCGACAATCAGCCAGGCGCTCCGCGTCACGCTGAAACATTTCGACATAAGCCAGCAGCCAGTGCCCGATCAGCACCGGCTCCGCCCGTTGCAGATGAGTGTAGGCAGGCATCGCCGAATTTCCCGCCCGTTCGGCGCGGTCAAGAAAGACGCTGAGGCAATCCGCCAGGTCAGCCCGCATCTGATCGATCGCGGCCCGAACGTAAAGCCGCAGGTCGGTCGCAATCTGCTCGTTACGGCTGCGCCCGCTGTGCAGCTTGTATCCGGTCTCTCCGATCAGGGTGACCAGCTGCTTCTCGACGAAGTGGTGAACATCTTCCGCTTCGTGGTCGTCCAGAAAAGCCGGCGAGGATGCGGCTTTGTCGGCAATCTGTCCCAGACCTTGGAGAATCGCAATCAGCTCGCTCGAGGACAACACTCCCGCATTCTTCAACGCGCCCGCGTGAGCGCGGCTGGCCGCGATTTCTTCCTTCAGCAGTCGCCGGTCGAATTCGAAAGACCTCTGCCAGCGCTCGAAGTCAGGATCGAGCGGCTGGCGGAAGCGTCCCGACCACATCTTCACTTCGCCACCTCAGATCGTGAGACCTCAGACTTCGCCGCCTCGGACTTGGCAGCTGCCCGAATGTGGGCGCGCGAGCGCGACGGCAAGCCCAGAATACGGATGAAGCCTTCCGCATCTTTCTGGTCGTAGCTATCGCCCATGGTGAACGACGAGAGATCGGTGCGGTAGAGCGAGTTATCCGACTGGCGGCTGACCACTGACACGTTGCCTTTGTACAAGGCCAGGGTCACCGTTCCGGTCACGTCTCGCTGCGTGCTCTCGACAAAGGCGTCGAGGGCCTCGCGCAAAGGAGTGAACCAGAGGCCGTAGTACACCAGTTCGGCATATTTCAGCCCGACGTGCTGCTTGAAGTGGGTCACGTCACGCTCCAGGCAAAGAGCTTCGAGCTCGCGATGCGCGGCAATCAGCAATGTGCCGCCGGGCGTCTCGTAACAACCGCGGGACTTGATCCCTACAAAACGGTTCTCTACCAGATCGATGCGGCCGACCGCATTTCGTCCGCCAATCTCGTTCAGCAACTCGACCAGCGAAACCGGATCGAGCGTCATCCCGTTCACCGAAACTGGGACACCTTTTTCGAAGCCGAGAACGACCTGCTCCTCGCGGTCAGGAGCGTCCTGGGGCGAACGCGTCAACTGCCAGGTAGTGGACAACGGCGCGTTGCCCGCATCTTCCAGTTCCCCACCCTCGTGGCTGATGTGCCACAGATTGCGATCGCGGCTGTGAATCTTTTCCCGGCTGGCGGTGACGGAAATTCCGCGCTTCTCCGCGTAGTCAAGGCAGTCCTCGCGCGATTTCAGCTTCCACTCCCGCCATGGCGCAATCACTTTCAGCTCCGGAGCCAACGCCTGGTAGGTAAGTTCAAAGCGCACCTGATCGTTGCCTTTGCCGGTGCAGCCGTGTGCGACTGCGGTAGCGCCCTCGCGCAGAGCCACTTCCACCTGATGCTTGGCAATGACCGGCCGAGCCAGGGAGGTGCCGAGCAGATATTTATGCTCGTAAACTGCTCCGGCCTTCAGCGCAGGAAATACATATCCGGTGAGAAATTCCTCGCGCATATCTTCGACGATCACTTTGCTGGCGCCGGTCTTGTAGGCCTTCTCGACTACGGCTTCAATGTCGTCCCCCTGCCCCACATCTCCGACCATGGCGATCACGTCGTAGGCGTAATTTTCTTTCAGCCACGGAATGATGATGGAGGTATCGAGGCCTCCGGAATAAGCAAGAACAACTTTTTCAGGCATTTGCATTCCTCGAATTCGTGCGGCCCACCTTGCCGCCCAGAAGCAGTAACAGGATGGCCTTCTGCACGTGCAGGCGGCTCTCCGCCTGATCGAACACTACGGAACGATCGGAGTCCATGACTTCGTCGGTGATCTCCATTCCGCGGTGCGCGGGCAAACAGTGCATGAAGACGGCGTGAGGCGCCGCGCCGGCCACGAGCTTCTGGTTTACCTGGTAGGGCGGGAATATCTGATTTCGTTCCTGCTCCTCGTGCTCGTGACCCATGCTGGTCCAGGCATCAGTATAGACCGCGTCTGCCCCGTCCACAGCCTGTTTCGGGTCGTTGAGGATCTCAATCACAGCGCCGGTTTGCTGCGCAATATCTTGCGCATCGGCGACGACCTGCGCGTCCGGACCGTAACCTTCAGGCGTAGCGACGCGAATCCTGGAGCCGAGGGTGGCCGCCAGGAGTAGCAACGAGTGGGCGACGTTATTTCCGTCACCAACGTAGGCCAGGCAGATTTTCTTCAGATCTCCGAATCGCTCCATCAAAGTGAAATAGTCGGCCAGCGCCTGGCAGGGATGTTCCAGATCGCTCAGCGCGTTGATTACGGGCACGCAGGCGTGCTCGGCCATTCCCTCGACTGTGCTATGCGCGTAAGTTCGCAAGACGACAGCATCGATCCAGCGCTCCACGTTGTGCGCGATGTCGCTCAACTTCTCGCGCGCATCAAGCCGGCCAGCGGTCTGATCCATGAAAAAGGCGTTGCCGCCCATGCTGGCCATCCCCGCTTCAAAGGTGAGACGAGTGCGCAGCGATTGCTTTTCAAAGAACATCACCATCTGCTTGCCGGCCAGTGCCGTCCGGAAATTAGCCGGACGCGCCTTCAGCAGGCCTGCAAGATGGAAGATAGTCTCAACCTCAATCGGGCTGAGGTCGCGAATCGAGATGAGGTCGCGCCCGGGAAATGTCGTCGTAGCCGGCGGGGCTACGACCTGGGTGGTTTGTGGCTGGCTGCTCACCGTGATGGGCTCCTTTTGGTTAACTTGGTGCTGCTGACCTGCTTCTTAGGTTGGGTGGAAGTCAGGGCCGAATCCAAAGCTCGGACTACCTGGTCCACATGACTGCGTTGAATGATGTAGGGCGGCAGGAAGCGCAGGACCGTGTCCTGAGTGCGGTTGATAAGGATGCCGCCCGCCAGCAACTGGGTCACGACTGCCTTCGCCCGGTCCGCAGAATCCAGATTCATTCCGAGCATCAGGCCCATGCCGCGAATTTCCTGCACGCCACCGTGTTTGGCTTTGAGGCCTTCGAGCTTGCGGTGAAAGTAGTCTCCGGTCTGGCGAATATGTCCTAGCATCCCGTCCAGCACTCGTAGAAACTCGATGGCGACCGCACAGGCCAGAGGTCCACCGCCGAAGGTGGTTCCGTGCATTCCGGGATGCATCCCGCTGGCGACGCGATCGCTGGTCAGCAGCGCGCCCAGCGGAAGGCCGGCGGCGAGAGGCTTGGCGACGGTGACAATGTCGGGCTGAATTCCGTAATGTTGATAGGCGAAGTACTTTCCGGTGCGGCCCAACCCGCACTGGATTTCGTCCAAAATCAGGAGCGCCCCGGTGCGGTCGCACAACTGACGCGCGGTCTGCAAAAACTCTGGGCTGAGCGGACGGATTCCGCCCTCGCCCTGAATCGTCTCCAGGCAAATGGCACAGACGCTGCCATCAAACTGATGCTTGAGATCATCCACGTCGTTGAATGAGACAAAACCGACTCCAGGCACGAGCGGGGCAAATGGGTGACGGTACTTTTCCTGTCCAGTGGTGGCCAGAGAACCAAAGGTGCGTCCGTGAAAAGAGTTCTCTAGAGCCAGCAGGCGCCACTTGGCCTTGTGTCCGTTATTGTTCTGGGTGCGCGCGTAGGCCCGCGCCATCTTGAGCGCGCCCTCCCAGGCCTCGGTCCCGCTGTTACAAAAAAATGCTTTGTCTAAACCGGAGATCTTCGTCAGCCGTTTCGCCAGCTCCGCCTGGAACTCATGAAAAAAGAGATTCGACACATGAATCAGGCGGGCAGCCTGGCGCTTCAGCGTCGCCTGAATCACGGGATGACCGTGACCCAGCGCGTTGACTCCAATGCCGCTCAGAAAGTCGAGGTAGCGCTTGCCCTTTGAGTCCCAGAGATACAGGCCGCGACCGCGCTCAAAGAGCACACGCTGGCGATCATAGGTCGGCAGCAGTAGTTTAGATTCTGAACGCACTACGGCAGCCAGGCTCATGCGACTGTGACCTCCGTACCGCCGTAGAGCTTGGTGAGATAGAACTGCGGCAAGGTGTCCGCCTGCGCTGCCGGCAGAATGCGTACCCGCCCAACACCTCTTTTAAGCGCCTGCCCGCAGGCTTCCAGCTTGGGCAACATGCCGCCGGCAATTTCCGCGCTCTCCACCATCGCGGAAATCTGTTTGGTATTCAGCCACGGCATTACCGCGCCTTGGGCGTTCTTCACCCCGGCAACGTCCGTGAGGAAAATAAGCGTGTCGGCATGGCAGGCCACCGCGCAGGCCGACGCCATCTGGTCCGCGTTCACGTTGTAATATTCGCCATCGGAACCCAGCGCTACAGATGACAGGACGGGAATTCCACCCTGGCCCCATATGGCGTCCAGCCAGCGAGGTTCGACCGAACAGATTTCTCCCACATATCCGAGGTCGTAGCCCGGCGTCTGCTTCTTGCGAGCGCGGAATGACATGCCATCGCCGCCGCAGAGGCCGATTGCGGGACGCCCGGCGGCGACAATGGCGGCGACCAGACTTTTGTTCACCATCCCGGCCAGCACCATAAGCGCTACATCACGGGTTTCAGCATCGGTGATTCGCAAACCATTTGCGAAATCGCTTTCCTTACCCAGGAGTTTCAGGGTTCGGGTAAGCGCGGCTCCTCCGCCGTGCACCACGGTCACGCGGTGGCCGTCATTCGCCAGTTCAACAATCGCGTGAGCGCACTTCTGCAGCGTAGTTTTGTCCTCGAGTGCCGCACCGCCCAGCTTGATTACAATCTTCACTGCAAACCCTCCTGTTCCTTAAACCCATACATCAGGTTCATGTTCTGAACTGCTTGACCGGCCGCGCCTTTAAGCAAGTTGTCCACGCACGACACCAGCACCAGGCGGTGTCCGTCTTTCGCCAGGCAAAAACCGAGGTCGCAGTAGTTGGTATGAAGCGAAAACTGGATTTGCGGCAGCTTTGGCGTCGCAAAGACCCGGACCCAGGGCTTGCCGGCGTAGAAATCGTGAAAGCACGACTCCACTTCCGCGGGCTTGGTCTCGCGCTTCAGATACACATAGATGGTGGAAAGAATTCCTCGCGGAATGGGCAGCAGATGCGGAGTGAAGATCAACTCCGCGTCGTTCAGCCTCAGCTGCTCGAGAATCTCGCCCAGATGCCGGTGCCCGAAAACCGAGTAGGCGGCCAGATTGTCGGCCACCGAAACGAAGTGGGTACGCGCGGTGGCTTCCTTCCCTGCACCAGAAACCCCCGACTTGGAATCAGAAATAATTCCCTTCTCCCGATCCACGACGTCCGCCGCCAGCAGCGGAGCCAGCGCGAGAATGATGGAAGTGGCGTAGCAGCCGGGATTGGCCACCAGCGCCGCGTCCGGGAGGCGGTCACCATTCAGTTCGGGAAGTCCGTACACGGCTTTTTCCGTGAGTTCAGCCGCGGTGACGGCGTTCGCATCATGGAAACCGTACACCGCGCGATGCTGCGCCTCTCGCAGCCGCCACGCGCCACTCAGGTCGACCACGCGCAGCCCGCGAGCGATAGCCTCTGGAACCATTGCCCGCGACACTTCATGAGGCGTGGCCAGAAACAGCAACTCAATTTTCTGGCGCTGCAATTCCTCCCAGGCGAAAGGCTGGAGCGGATAGCCTCCATTACCGGAAATGGCGGGATAGATGTCAGCCAGGTTCGCCGGACTGCCTTCACCGGAACGCTGAAGCATCACCGGAGTTTCCAGCTGCGGGTGTCGCAGGAGAATACGCGCCAGTTCGAAGCCGGAGTATCCGGTTGCACCTAGAATCGCGGTTTTGAGTTTTCCAGACATGACCTTGCCCGCCTAGGCGAGCATCTCCTGAATCCGCGATGCCAGCCGCCTGGCGCCCCTCTGGTCGCCGCAGACCATCAATATGGTGTCGTCCCCCGCGATAGTTCCGATGGCTTCCTCCCAATCCTGTCCGTCGAGCGCGGCCGCGACCGGTTGCGCGCTGCCGACCGTGGTCTTGATGACCAACTGGTTCTGGGCTGCGCGAACTTCCAGCACGAACTCACGTACCAGGCGCGAGACCGGCGGCAATGCCGCCTCCGATAACGCGTCACCCGGAGGCACGTACCCTGCCCCCGTCTTGACCAGGCCGAGCTCGTGAATGTCACGTGAAAGTGTTGCCTGGCCCACTTTCAAACCGCGCCGGCTTAGCGCGCGCTGCAGACCCTCCTGACTGCCAACCGGGCTTTCCTCCAGCAGCTCCAGGATGACCTTTTGTCGCAGCGCCTTGCTCATATGAATGACTATTCATCGTAATGAATAATTATTCATTTATGATAGTGGATGTGCAGGGGCTGTCAAGAGAAATAGTGGGCGCGAGCGTCCCGCTCGTGCTTCTTCGAAGACTGCGTGGACTACGTGGAGACAGCCGCCCCCGGCTGTCGGGTCGAGCGCAGCTCGACAGGTTTTGCTGGTGAAAAAATAGTGGAGCGTTGCCCCGCTGGACAGCCGAGGGTGGTTGTCCCCACGTGGCTGCTGACTGCTACCACTCCCGCACGAGCGGGACGCTCGCGCCTACATCACTGCCATGCTCCTTCGGCCTGACACATGGCCTGGGACGAGCTGGCGTCGATTGCCGTTTCCGGCAAACGCGCCGAAAAGAAGGACCGGTGCAAACGCTGTACCGCCTCGACCGCCCGGGATTCGTCCACCAGGAAGCTGACATTCCGCTCCGAGGCTCCCTGACAGATCATGCGTACATCGATGTCGGCGATGGCGCGAAACGCCTGGCTGGCAAACTCCGGGCGCCGCCGGATATGTTCTCCCACCAGGCAGACCAGCGCTTTGTGGTTCTCCCAACGCACGTTGGCCAGACCTTTCAGCTCCTCGGCGATCGCCGGCAACGCAGTCACCGAACTTACCAGCAGGGCAAGACTACCGCGTGAAGCCGAGAGCAGGTCCAGACTATGCTCATGCCGCTCGAACACGTCGAACACTTCGCGCAGCAGTTCGGGCGCGAACCAGCGAACCGGCTCCACATCCACGATCGCTACACCGCGCTTTGCAGTGATGGCTTTGACCTCGCCGCTGGCTTCGCAATGCGCGACAATTTCGGTTCCGGCGCAGTCCGGATTGCGCGAATTGAGCACGCGGACGGGGACATTGCTGCGCATGGCTGGCGCGAGCGTCGCCGGGTGCAATACTTTTGCTCCGAAATAAGCCAGCTCCGCCGCTTCATCGAAGCTCATGCGAGCCACGCGGCGAGCATCCGGGCAGAGAGCTGGATCGGTGGTCATAATGCCGTCCACGTCGGTCCAGATTTCGATCCGGTTGGCGCGCAAGCCGGAGCCGATGATGGAGGCGCTGAAATCGGAGCCGCCGCGACCCAGCGTGGTGGGAATGCCGTCTCGCGTAGCGCCGACAAATCCGCCCATGACGGGAATCTGCCCTGCCTTCAGGAGCGGGATCAGTACCGCTTGGAGGCACTGGTTGGTCTCTTCCCAAAGCGGCGTTGCCCGGGTGTGCGCGGCGTCGGTAATGATGCACGATCTTTGCATCGACCAGCACGGCATCCGTTCCGGTCGATCGCAGGGCGGCATGGACGAGCCTCGACGACAGGGCCTCGCCCACGCCGAGAAGCCGGTCCTGCGATGCGGGCGTGAAAGCTTTCTCGGCGGCGATGGCGCTCGCCAGATTCCCCAGACTCTCGAATTCCCTCGCCAGCTCATCGCACAGACGGGTGCAATCATCGCCGGTAACCAAGCCGGCAACCAGCCCGCGCGCGACCGTTTCATGCCGCTGGCGAAGCAGTTGAAGGGTCTCCCGAGCGAAGTCCAGTCGGCGCTCGGCCGCGGACCAGCCCACATTCATGAGCTGGTCGGTAACTTTGGCCAGCGCACTCACCACCACGACCGGGAGCTGGGGCGATGCCTTCTGGACCAGTTGGCACGCTCGGCGGATGGCGGCGGCGTCCGCCACCGAAGTCCCGCCGAACTTCATGACCACGCACTCTCCGACTGCTTCCCTGCCCTCTACGGATAGTTCGTTCATTGTCGTTCCCCTTGTGCGCTTCGTTAGTTGGTTCTGATTCCGGGACAAATAAAAAACCCACCGGCCAGGTGCTTCTGGCGGTGGGTTTTGTCAGCTGTTAGAACTTTATCTTGCTCAGCTCACCGGGCGCCCTCCCCCAGAAGACACGCTAATTCGTGTCGATGTGCCTGTGCTCATCGATGGGATTCGCTTAGCCTTAGCCTTCTGGGAAATTGAGGTCATTTAGTTATCGCCGTCTGGCGAATCTAGTTGTGCTGCTCCCGGCCCATTCTCGGCTCTGGAGCTTCCGGTTTGAATTCCTCGAAGAATTGCATCAGCCGATCAACCAATCTGCGCCTGCCTCCGATGACGTGAAGGCCGCTCTCGTGTTGATGCTCTTCCAGTATCTTGTTCAAGCTGCTTTCCAATTGATTCATACCGCACCCCCTCAGCTGGGTTCAAGTTATGTTGATAACTGCGTTACCATCAAAGCTTCTGAGGCTTCTACTATCCGTGGCCTAGAGTAGCAATTCCCGGCAACAAACAAAAACCTGAAATTCTGATGGAGTGTATCGACAAATTCGATAGGTCCCGGCCGGCCAAATTCTAGCTACTTCGACGCCGACGCCAGTTGCCGAACCGTGCTGATGAAGGTTGAAGTGGCACGGGTGTGGGTGCGGTCGCGCCGGTAGGCAATCCCCAGTTCCCGCCAGAGCTCTTCGTCCTTGATTGGAATCAGCTTCACCCTCCCGGCCAGGACCTGGTCGCGGGCAAAGCTGGAGCTGATCAACGAAACTCCCAGCCCGGCGGCCACGAAGCTCTTGATCATACCCACGCTGGGCAATTCCATTCGTATTTGTACCTGGGCAGAGTAAGGACGGAAGAGTTTGTCCATGACCCGCCGGCTGTAGCCGGTCTTGGGCAGCAGCAGCGGTTGTTTCGCAATCTCGCTGATGGGCACAACTTCAAGCTTAGCCAACGTGTTCTGCGGACTCACCATCAGCATGAGCTGGTCACGAAAGATGGAATGGGTCTTCAAACTTGCAGACTTTACCGGCAACGTGACGATGCCCACATCGATCGTGCCATTTTCCAGTTTCTCGACAATTTTGTAACTGAAGTTGCGATAAATGCTGATCTGGACGCTGGGATACAGATGGCAGTACTTGGCAAAAACGTCCGGCAGGACATAGAGGCAAGTGGCTTCATTGGCGCCAATCACCAGCGTTCCGCGAGGACTGGCACCCTGATCCGCTACGGCAAGCAACGACTCATCCCGCATTTGCAGCAGGCGCTCCGCGTAAGCAAACAGGACTCTGCCGGCAGGTGTGAGGGTCACGTCCTTACCCGAGCGATCAAGCAACCGGTCGCCGTACTCCTGTTCCAATTGGCGGATCTGGGCGCTGACCGCGGACTGCGAACGGAAGACTTTTTGGCCGGCACGCGAAAAACTACCGAGCTTGGCTACTTCCAGAAACGTCACTAACTGGTCAAAGTCCATGAGTAGTGAAAGATTATAACGGAGCCGTACAAGCACGACCGCAAACCATGGCTGGCAAGGCTTACGAGGGCGCGCACAAACTGAGATCGGAGAACTGATATCTGAAACACCTCAGGCCAGCCCAGGCTGCAAAGACGACGGCCTGTCTCCGTCCTTCAGGGCCACGGTCTTAAACATTGCTCCCAAGGAACCTGTGGGAAGTAACGTCTGGGCGTAAACCGGCAGCGCGAACGGACGCCTGAACCTGGTGAGGATCGGGGCCCAGGTCTCGGCGATGGTACATGGCAGGGCCAGAGGCTCGACGCGCAAGAATGGCAGTGGCGCGGACGCATTCAGGAGGTCCGCGGCGCGTGGGCTACCGGTGAGACGCAAATGCTTGCGCAGCACCCGCCGCAGCCAGACCTCTTCGCGGACTTCGATGGGGGCGAGCCGAACCGAGTGCTGGTTGTAACCGAAGCCTCCGATCGAGTCGCGCAAAAGATAGGCCAGGCCGCCAGTCATGCCTGCGCCCAGATTCATTCCCGCCGGCCCCAGAATCACAGCCACGCCCGCGGTCATGTATTCGCATCCGTGCTGGCCAACGCCTTCGACCACGGCCAGCGCGCCGCTGTTGCGCACAGCAAAGCGTTCGCCGACGCGTCCCGCGACGTAGAGCTCGCCGCTGGTAGCGCCGTAGAGCAACGTGTTGCCGGCGAGCACATCGCCGCGGGCCGACGCTTCTTCTCCGGCACCGATGGCGATCGTTCCTCCGGAAAGACTCTTGCCCACATAGTCGTTGGCTTCGCCCTGGAGCCGGAAATGCAACCCGTTCACCAGGAACCCGCCAAAGGTCTGTCCCGCGCTGCCAGCGAATTCGTACTTGGCCGGGGCGTCGATACCCGGGGTCAGGCCCTGTCGCAACATCTCGCCACTCAAATGAGCTCCGATGGCGCGATCAGCATTGGTGATGGGAAATCGATAACGGCGCGTAGGCCGGGCAAACAGCGTGTGATTCAAGTCGCGATAGAGACTGCCATCGTCTTCGCTGGGGCCCGCCACCTGGCGCGGATCCGGCGATTGGATCGAGCAATCCAGCCAGCATTTTTGCTGCCTGCGGCGTCTTCGGCTGTAACCGTTCAACTTGGCCCACGATGTCATCGATCGAAGCCGCTCCCACACTGCGAAGCAGTTCGCGGACATCCGCAGCCAGCCCCCGGAAATAGGTTTCGACCATCTCAGGCTTGCCGGTAAAGCGGGTGCGCAGTTTTTCATCCTGGGTGGCGATTCCAACCGGACAAGTGTTGAGATGACATTGCCGCGCCATCACGCATCCCAGTGCGAGCAGTGAGGCGGTACCAAAGCCAAATTCCTCCGCACCCAGAAGCGCGCCGATGATGACGTCGCGCGCAAACTTGAATCCGCCATCGACGCGCAGACGAACCCGGCCGCGCAATCCGGCCTTGACCAGGGCGGAATGCGCATCGCGCAGACCTACTTCCCACGGAATGCCGGTGTTCTTGATCGAAGTAATCGGCGATGCGCCGGTGCCGCCGTCGTGACCGCTGATGGTGATGACATCGGCTCCAGCCTTGGCCACTCCGGTGGCGATGATGCCAACTCCGCGCGCTGGCCACAAGTTTCACCCCGATCCGCGCCTGCGGATTCACCGCGCGCAGGTCGTAAATCAACTGCGCCAGGTCCTCAATGCTGTAAATGTCATGATGCGGCGGCGGAGAAATCAGCATCATCTTGGGCACAGCGTGCCGCAAGCGCGCAATGTAAACCGAAACCTTGGTTGCCGGAAGCTGGCCGCCTTCTCCGGGTTTCGCGCCTTGCGCGATCTTGATCTCCAGCTCGTCGGCATGAACCAGATATTCCGCGGTCACTCCGAATCGCGCCGACGCCACTTGCTTGACCCGATTGTTGGCCTCGCCGCCATCGCGGTAGATCTCCGGATCTTCTCCGCCCTCGCCAGTATTGCTGCGCCCGCCGAGGCGGTTCATGGCGATAGCCAGAGTTCGATGGGTCTCTGGCGAAATCGCCCCCAGCGACATTGCCTGGGTGCTGAAGCGGCTCAGGATCGATGCCTCCGACTCCAACTGATCCATCGGCTGCGGCTTGCCCGGCACAATTTCCAGAAGGTCGCGAACCGCAACCGGTTCCCTCTGATGGCCGAGCTCCACAAAGGCACGGTGATTCTCTTCGGTCGGAGACTTGATGTAGCGATGCATTCGCCGCACCAGCTCCGGCGAAGTGGCATGCTGCTCGCCATGATGACGGAAGCGATAGAGCCCGTTGTCCTGCAAATGTCCGGTGGTGGCCGCAAAGGCGGCCGCGTGGCGGTCGAGGCAATCCTGCAAGAGTCCGGTCAGACTTTTGCCCGCCAGCGAACAGCTTGCATCTTCGAAAAACTGGCTGCAAACCTCGGGATCAAGGCCGATAATCTCGAACAGATGACTGTTGCGATAGCTCGCCATCGTCGAAATGCCCATGCGCGCGATTACTTTACGCAAACCTTTTTCCAGCGAGCTGCGATAGCTGCCGGCTCCGCCCGGCCCGTGACCGGCCGCCTGCTCCAGCGCCATGTAAGGAAATACCGCGCTCGCGCCCGCCGCGACCAGCAGCGCGACATGATGAGTGTCAATCACCTGTCCGGTCTCGATTACCAACGGGATATCGTGCGCCCCGAGCTTCGACCATCGCCTTCCAGGCCGCCGCCAGAGCCAGCAACGCCGGCAGAGCTGCATGTTGAGCATCTACCCCACGGTCCGTCAAGCGAATGAAGCCGGGTTTTCCCGCGCATGCTTCTCGTACATCGCGTTGCAGCCGTGCCAAGCCGGCCTGCGCTCCTTCCGCGCCCTCAAGTGCGGGAAAGGTGAATTCGATTTTTTCGTTCGTGCCCAACTCTTTTTCCAGCAGCTCCAGCTGGCCGCCATCGAGCAGTGGCGAGTTGAGCGTCGCACGGCCAAGGAACATCTTCAGCGACATCACGTGGCTTTCACGTAACGAGTCAATGGGAGGATTCGTGACCTGCGCGAATCTCTGCTTGCAGTAATCCCACAACGGACGGCGGAAACTGGACAGTGAAGCCGGCGGCGCATCGTCGCCCATGCTCCAGACCGCTTCCTGACCTTGTTCTACCAGCGGAAGGAACAGCAAGCGGAATTGATCTTCGCTCCAGCCCAGAGCCGCCATCACCTGCTTCGGCTCCACGGTTGGCTCAAGAATCGCCTTGTCGGTTGCAGGCACGAGAACTGACGGTCTGGACGAAACCGCGCGAATCCCTGCGCGGAGACGCAAAGAATCTTTGGGGCGAACAAATTCCCCGCTCACGGGATTCACCAGCAGAATTTCTCCCGGGCCCAGTCGCTGCCTCTCCACGATCTCTTTGCCGCTCAGGTCGGCGATTCCCACTTCCGATCCAACTACCAGCAATCCATCAGAGGTCAAGGTGTAGCGCAGTGGCCGCAGGCCATTGCGGTCAAGCTTGGCGCCAACCGTGCAACCGTCGGTGAAGATCAATGCGGCGGGGCCGTCCCAGGGCTCCAGCAGGCGGGAGCGCTCCTCAAGAAAGTTTCTCAGTTCAAGCGAGGCTTCGGGAGACCGCTCCCACGCGGGAGGAACCATGCCGAGCATGGCTTCAGCCGGGCTGTAAGCCTGACGCAGAAGCAGTTCGAATCCGTTATCGAAGCTGGCCGAATCGCTGACCCGATCTTCCAGCAGTCGAACTCCATCCGAAAATCCAAGCTCCGCGAGCAGGCTGGGCGACTTCGCCCGCAGCCAGCGCCGGTTGCCGCTGATGGTGTTGATTTCACCATTGTGCGCTACGAAACGGAAGGGCTGAGCCAGCGACCAACTGGGCTGTGTATTGGTGGAGTAGCGCTGGTGGAAGATCGCGAACGAGCTGGCAAAATCCGGGTTACGCAAGTCGGAGTAAAACGCCGGCAGTTGGCTGGGTGTGAGTAGTCCCTTATAGACAACCGTCCGTGACAGAGAGTGAACAGAAATAGGTTCCAGCAGGTGCGACGGCTTCCGTTTCCTTGCGGAAATGAAACAGCAGACCTTCAAAATCCTGGATTTCTGATTGTGGAGAGAAAAAGCATTGCTCGATTGCAGGAAGAGCTTCGTAAGCGCGCGGCCCCACAACCTCCGTATCGATCGGTACCAGTCGCCAACCCAGACAATTCAAGCCATATTTTTGGGCCTGCGATGCGATCGAATCTACGCGCCGCTTCTTCCTGACCGGGCGGCAGGAAAACCATTCCCAGGCCGAACACAGAGGGCAGATCGAAGCCCGCCTGCTGCGCGCATTTCCGCATGAACCCGTCCGGTATTCCGGTGAGCAGGCCTGCGCCGTCGCCGCTTCTTCCGTCCGCATCCACACCACCGCGGTGCGCCAGCCGGATCAGTGCCTCAAGCGCGCGCTCGACGATCTCGCGCGAAGCAGCTCCTCCGATTTGGGCGACCAGGCCGACACCGCAGGCGTCGTGGTCTGTGGTTATTTGAAGCGGATTCATCTTTATCTTGTGTATCTCCAATGAACCCAGTAAGTACAATCGAGAATTTCGATGACGCTGATGGATTTTTTGGGCGCTGGGTTTTCATCGAAGCAGCCGACACGGGAAGAGGCTAGAGCGCTTTATATCCCCCGAAATGCTGGGTTTTATGAGTGAAAGAGACTGAATCCCCAAGCCGTAGTTTAGGAAGAAAATTGTGAGAGTGGTCCGAGCGACGGCGGGCGGGTACTTTAGTTTTCCTCACAGCCCGAAATCTTGACCTGTGAGTTCGCGATTTCCACCAGTGGCGCGATCGCTGCCGGCGCGGCGACGTGGAGCCCGCATTCCGTCTTTTCGGACCCCGCCCAACGTCCGGCACGCGCACTCTCTCCGGGACGGATGGCACGGGTGCAGTGGGTGCATCCGATGCTGGGGTAATTCTGATCGTGCAGTGGATTGTAGGGAACGTTGTGCCGGAGCGCATAGCTCCATACCATGGCGGAAGTCCAGTCGGCGATAGGATTCACTTTGACCAGCTTGAATTTCGCGTCCCACTCCACCTTGCGGGCGGTGGCACGCGATGAAGTCTGGTCCCGCCGAATCGCGGTGATCCACGCGGCCAATTCCGTGAGTTTCGTTCGCAGAGGTTCGACCTTGCGCAGGCCGCAGCATCGATCAGGATCGCGCTGCCAGAGCGCCGCACCGTGCTCGCGCTCCTGCTCCTCCGGGGTCAGCGTGCTGTAGACTCTTTCCACTTTGATGCCGTAACGCTTCTCCACCCGGTCCATCAGATCGTAGGTTTCGGAAAACAGAAACTCGGTATCGAGGGTGAACACTCGAAAATCTCTCCGCACTCGCGATGCCAGGTCGAGCAGCACCATGCCTTCCACTCCAAAGCCCGATGCGATGGCTACATCTTTTCCGTAGGTAGCGAATGCCCAGCTCAATATTTCTTCGGGTTTCCAGTTTTCTGCCTGTGCCTGAACCTGCTCCAGATGTTCTCTCACTCCGCACGCTCCTGGGCCGCTGATGAAACCGAACTATCTGAGACATAGTCGCCATTGGCAGGAAACGCAGTTGGCGCATTTGTCTGCCATCCAAACTGATCTCGCAGGCCGGCAGGCTTCGCCAGTCGCACCACTTCTCCGACTACAAGCAAGGTAGGAGCAGGAAGCCGCGGCGATTTGGGCAGGTGCTCTACCGTCGTGACATGAATCTGTTCGTCCGCGCGAAGTCGCCTGCGAAATGATGGCGCAAGCCGTGTGGCCCTGCAGTCCCGCGCGCAGAAGCTGCTGCGCCGTGCGGCGGTAGTCGTAGCCGGGCATGTAAACCACCACGGTCGCGTCGTTTGGAATCTTCGCCGGCCAGTCTGCAAATTCATCGCTGCCCGCGTGATGACCTGTTACCAGCACTAATGCGGACGAGACCTGGCGTTGTGTAAGTGGGATTTGCGTGTGTGCGGCGGCGCCCAGTGCCGCGGTGATACCCGGGACAATCTCGAATTCGATGTTAGCCTTGCGCAACGCTTCGATCTCTTCGCCGGCCCGCCCGAAGATCAGCGGATCGCCGCCCTTGAGCCGAACCACTTGTAGACCGAGCAGCGCATTCTGAACCATCAGGGCGTTGATCTCCTGCTGGCTGATGCTCTTGCGCCCGCAGCGCTTGCCTACGCTGTGGAGTTGCGTGGAAGACGGAATGAAGCCGAGAATTTCCGGCCCGATCAGGTCGTCATGTAGTACGACGTCGGCCGACTTTAGAAGTTTTAGCGCTTTCAGGGTCAGAAGTTCCGGATCACCCGGACCCGCTCCCACCAGATACACCTTACCGGTCATGACTTTGCTCCCAGACTCATCGGTTCGACATCGATTCCAGCGCATCTCGCCTCGAAGGCCTCACGGCTCGCCAGTTGGTGCAGCAGACGCCGCCGAACGTCAGGATCAATCGCACTGGCAAACAATTCCTGCCTGATCTTTCCCAGTTCCTCGAGCCATTCGCCATACTCCGGGCCGAACTGGGCTTCGAATTCGCGCCTGATTCTTTGCGCCAGAGCCGGGCTGTGGCCGTTCGTCGAAATCGCCAGCTGAAGGTCTCCACGCCGAACCACCGCGGGATAGAAAAAATCGCAATACTCCGGATCGTCGACCACGTTGCACAGAATGTTGCGCTGTTGAGCCTCGCGGAAAATCGTTCCATTGACCTCGCGCGAAGACGTGGCCGCGATCACGAGAAAGACGGCATCAAGATCAGCGACGCTGAACTCTCGCGATTCCCAGCGAATCGCTCCCACCCGAGCCCACTCAGTAACCAGCGCGGTTGCACGGGGCGCAACTACGCGGATGGAGGCGCCTGAGGTCAGAAGGCTGCCGATCTTCGGTTCGCCGATGGCGCCAGCACCGACCACCAGGCAGGACCGGCCTTCGAGTTTCAGAAACATCGGAAAGAGTGTCATTGCAATCGCCCGTTATCCTGAAGGGCGCCCCGTCCAAGCTTTGCTTGGGCGGGGATTTTTGACATTAGGGGTCCTTCGACTCCACCGGCCCATTCGCGAGCGAATGGGCTGGCTCCGCTCAGGATGACAACCGCATGTCCTCTAGCCTTCGACCGCATGCGGCACCTTTCCTGGCGAAGGATCCCGCGCGACTGCGGCCAAAAACTTCCCTGCCAGGCACTCGCGCAATTCTTCATCGCTGCGCCGCGCAAAGAAGCGGCGCAGATTTTCCTCGGGCAATCGTTGGTCCAGATAGCGGAGCAACAGACGCTCAATGGCATCCGGCACTTCGCTCGCCAGGCAGCGATATCCGATGGGGCGCGCAATCGACTGGTGCAATCCCACCGCACCCCCAACACAGAAGTAGTACGCATCCTGCTGGCGGTCACCCACTTTGATCTTCTTGCCCTCGATTCCGATGTCGGCGATCCAATGCTGTCCGCAACTGTTGGGGCATCCAGTGACGTGAAGCTTCAGGTGCTGCTCAAAACCTGGCAGCCTTTCTTCCAACTCCTCCACCAACCAACGAGAAAAACTTTTGGTCTCGGTGATGGCAATCTTGCAGAACTCCGATCCGCTGCAGGCCACCACGCCGCGCCAGAAGGGCGAGCCGCCGATGGGCAAGCCGATCTTTTCAAACTCGCCAGCCAGCGCCGACACGTTGTGATTGGGCACATTCACGATCAGCAAATTCTGCATGTTGGTGGTGCGCAGCTCTCCGCCGGCAAACCGATCTGCGGCATCTGCCGCTGCGCGCATTTGCTGGGCAGAAATCCGCCCCCGCAAAACCGCCGCCCCAACGTAGGAATACCCAGCTTGTTTCTGGGGATGGATTCCCACGTGATCGCGGTAAACATCCACCGGAGGCCGTTCGTCGACAGCCGGATCAAGGCGGAAGCCAATGCGATCTTCGAGTTCTTCCTGAAAACTTTCGGCGGTCCAGCCATGCTTGAGGAACAGAAACTTGAGTCGTGCGCGTTCCCGGTTCTCACGCAGCTTTTCGCTTTCGCGAAAAATTTCGGCGACTCCCTTCAATACCGGAACCACCTGGTGCTGGTGCACAAAAGCGTTCAAGCGAAGTGCCAGGTGAGGATCGGTAGAAAGCCCGCCACCCACGCGCAGGGAAAAACCAATTTCGGAATCGCGCCCGCCGCGCCGGATCGCAGTGAAGCCGACGTCGTTTATCTCTGGATAGGCACACCACACATGGCAACCGGTAATGCAGACTTTGAACTTGCGCGGAAGATTGTAGAAATCGCCGTTGCCTACGAAAAACCGGTTGGCTTGAAGCGCCAGGGGCGAAGCATCGAAGATCTCGTCGGCATCTACGCCGGCGAGGGGGCAGCCGGTGATGTTGCGCGTATCGTCGCCACAAGAGCCCATGGTGGTAAGACCTGCGCGCCACAATCCGTCGAGCAGCTCAGGCAGATCCTGAATCGTCACCCAGTGAAGCTGGATGTTTTGCCTCACGGTCAAGTCGGCGCTTCCGCGCGCGTATTTCTCGGTCACATTGGCGATGGTTCGAAGTTGGTGGGACTGAAGCAGGCCGTTTGGAATCCGGATTCGCACCATGAAGAACGGCAAAGCTTTGCCTTCGCCATTCGTGCCGCCGATCACGCCGGCGCCGTCACCCTGGGTGTAGACGCCCCACCAGCGGAAATACGTTCCTATCCACTCGGGCGGGATGGAATCGAATCCCTCGCGGGCGAACCGGCGGATATCGTCGAGGCCCTCCCACGGATTCTTCTCGCGCTTCAGGCGCTCAACCCGCTGGGCTTTGGTTTCTTTCACCGCGGTTTCTTTCGCTGCATTTGCCATAAGGATGTTTGGCCACAAAAAAACCCACCGCCAGTGGGCTGCACTGGCGGTGGGTAGAATTGCCGATTTCTAAATGATTCTTAGGTCAGCTGCCCCCGGGCGCCAGTGGATACACCCATACAACAACAAGTACAACACTGGCAGCGCGTGAGGCAGGAAGATGACATTAACCTAGGTATGGTAGATAGCATGGCGAAGCCTGTCAATCGACTTCTCGGTACATTGGATGAAAGTTTTGAATGGGACGCATCAAAAAAGTTGCAGGCGGCATGCCCTTGTTTAGCATAATTAGCGGGCATGATACCGGCGTCATCCCCTGATTGAGGCCGCAACGCCATGCTGATAGATTGGGCTGGACGACCAGACCAAAAGTTCTAGAAGAGGACCGGACCCGTGACCGCAGCGGATTTTCGACGTCTCGCTCTTAGCCTGCCGGAGGCCGTGGAAGGCTCGCATTTTGGAGTCGCCGACTTCAGGGTGGCTGGAAAAATCTTCGCAACGCTTGCGCTCGAGGCCGAAGGCTACGGGGTGCTGCTACTTACCGCGGAGCAGCAAGCAGGAATGGTCGAAGATGAGCCGAAGATCTTTTCTCCCGTTCCCGGTGGATGGGGGCAAAAAGGCGCCACTCGGGTACGGCTGGCGAAGGTGCTGCCGGACATCCTGGAAGGCGCCCTGCGAACCGCATGGCTCAGGAAAGCACCGAAGCGCCTCTCGGGCTCGGGATTAAAGGCGCGAAGCTAAAGCGCCTAGGGCCTCGCCGGCTCCAGAGCGGCTTCGGTGCCTGACCGCTTGAATCCGAAGCGCACAATCCAGGCGCGCGGGTCCTGCCCTTGAGCCGGGACAAACTTCCACTGCTGCGCAGCTTCCATGGCCTGGCGGGCAAAATATTTGCTCGGCCCCGGCGATACAAAGGTCGCATTTTGCACGTTGCCGGAGGGATCTACCGAGACTTTTACCCGAACCTTGATCGTGCCATGAATGGTATCCCGCGCAGACTTGGAGACATTTGGCATGGTTTGCTGCAAAACGTGGGCCTGATCAGAAATCGAAGCGGGCACGTCGGCCGTTGGCGGAGCTGGTTCAGCGGAAGCCGACTCGACCGAAGGTCGTTCCACCGATCGAGCTGCAGGAGCCGGACTCTTGATAGAAGCCTGATCACTGTTGCCGGACCTTCGCGCCGAGGGTTTGGTCGGGGTCGAAGGCGTTGATTGCAGCCTGGCCGGAGCACTCTGTTGTGCTGAAGAAGGTTCGGCAGAATGTCCTGAAGGATTTTCTGACGAAACAGTAGCCGGCTCATTCTCAGGATGTGAATTGACCAGCTTCGGGCCCAGCAGCAAAGCTCCCGCCAGCAACACCACCACGGCGAGGGGAAGAATGTAGCGCCACTTGGCTGCGGCCGCCGGTATCCTGAGGGTCGATGGCCTGTTGTTGCTCGAGAGTGGTGAAGATGAAGTTGAGCGCAGCCGGGCCGCGATATCCGCAGCCGCACAGCGGCGCTCAGGATCCCGGCGGAGACAGCAATGCGCAATTCCCATGAACGGCGCCGGCACGGTCTCCGGCATCGGCTCCGTCATGCCATCCCGGGTGGGTAGGCGTTGAGTCAGCGCTTCCATCACAGTCATGCCTAGCGACCATGAATCGGAAGCTGGTGAGATCTTCCCGCTCGTCAGCTCGGGCGCGTCGTAGGCGGTGGGCCTGGCAACGGCGATGGGATCGCCCGCCCGAACCAGGCTGTCGCTCGAGAGTTTTAGTTGATCCTGCGCCGCCATGACATTCGAAGGCTTCACACGGCCATGCACCAGCCCCTTGCCATGGATGAAAGCCAGGGCGTCTAAAGCCGGCTCCAGCAGGTCGCGAACTTCCGCGGGCGTCAAAGCTCGCTGGGGAAGAATCTGCGCCAGATTCTCTTCCGCATATTCCATCACTACGTAGAGCAAGACCACATTATCGAGCTGGCAGCTTCCGATTTCGAACAGACGCAGCAAGTGAGGGTGAGACAACTTTGCCGCGAACTCCCACTGCGCGAGCTGCTTCGCAGTATTCGCGGGATCGACGGTTATGAGTTTGATGGCGGCTCTCTGCGGGTCGCGTCCGCGGCGTTCGGTGAGGAACACGGCGCTGCGGTCCGAGCCCCCCAGGTATTGCCGCAGGGGCAGGCTGCCATTGACGATCCGGCCCTCCCACTGTTTCCAATCGCGGCTCATCCTGGTACCGGTATTTCCGCTGGTTTGCATCACGGCTATTGTAAGCGAGCGCCCCGCTGCGTGGGCGCAGCTTTTTGCTCATTTTTGCGTTGGGAATAGGGTACTTGGGTAACAGGACAGTTCAGGAAGGCGCTGGCATTTTCTCGCCGTTGCTTTCTCGTCAGACCGATTCACTGCGCCATTTCTTGCTCTGCTGCTGCATCATTTCATAGCATTCGCAGGAGGCGGTTTCTAGCTGGACCCGGTCGACGATGTTGACGTGCCCGCGCTGGTATGTAATCAGGCCAGCCTTCTGCAGGATGCCCGCGGCGACTGTGACGCTGGCGCGGCGGGTGCCCAGCATATGCGCCAGAAATTCCTGGGTCAAAGGCACGAAGTTGGAGCCAATCCGGTCCTGGCACATCAGCAACCATCGCGCCAACCGTTCATCCACTTCGTGAAGCCGGTTGCAGGCGGCGACCTGGGTTCCCTGCATCCCCAAAATTTGCACATAGCGTTGCAGCCGATTCTCCAGGCCTGGAGACTGCCGCATGACTTGCACCAGATTCTTGGCGTTGATCCTGAATCCAGTCGCTTCAATCTGAATCACCGTTCGGGTTGGACTGGTGCTAAACTCGACGATCAGTGGCAGGCCGACAAAGCCTTCCCTGCCCGTCAGCCCAACTTCCACGCTTTTGCCTTCGGTCAGAACGGTCAGCACTGAGGCTAGCCCGCAATTCAGAAAGTAGCCAAACTTGATCGGTTCTCCAGGTTCGTGCAGCACCGAGTGGGTTTTCAGCTCCATGTAGGTCAGGTGAGGAAAAATCAAGTCGCGCTCCCGCGCGGACAAGCTCAGCAGAATCTCATTGCCAACTGGCTGCCCATCGACAAGCGGGGGACCCTGTCCATCAGACTTCGTTCGCACACGCGAAATTTTGTCTGCCATTGACGACTCCTTGCGCAGCGTAATCGCTGATGTCTTCGCAAGGAACCGTCTCCAAGGAAGGGTACGGCGGGAAGATGCAGAAGATATGACTTGAGCTTACTCGCTGAGTGTGGCTTTTACCAGCGAATAGCGGGGTGGTGAGGCAGGGCCAGTGGGGGTCGCCTTGGAAGAAAGCTCTCAGTCAGCCGACAGCCCCCCAACGCAATGTCATCCTGAGGGACCTTTAGTCCCGAAGGATCTCCCGGCCGCGGCGCTCAGCCTCAGAGCGCATTTCTGCTCCACGCCAGATCGCTCGCAGGTTCGGGATGACGCCTTTCATCAGAGGCACCTGAGAGAGGTATCCGGCCGCTGCTCAGTGACCACCGACCATCTTCTTTAGCCCCCGCTTTAGCCCCCGCCGGGCAGAGCGCTCCAGGCCGCGTTATGGCGGGACGATTCGATCACTGCAGAGATGAAGCGCATGCCCTCAACACCATCCTCAATCGTAGGCACCAGTAAAGAGGCGCGGTCTGCAGGCCGTCCATCGATGCGGGCTCTGATCTGCTCGGCCATGTCGGCATAGAGCTGAGCGAAAGCTTCGAGATATCCCTCGGGATGACCCGAAGGAACGCGGCTGGCGTGTGCGGCAACCGAACTCGCTCCGGGTCCAGCGCGGTAGATCAGGCGAGGAGTCTTGCCCAGTTCGGCGAACCAAAGGTAGTTCGGGTCTTCCTGCTTCCATTCCAGGCCGGCTTTTTCTCCAAAGACACGCAGGCGAAGGTTGTTCTGATTGCCGGGCGCTACCTGGCTGGCCCAGAGCATGCCACGGGCTCCCTCCGCGAAGCGCAACATGATCTGCACATTGTCGTCCAGGCGGCGGCCGGGCACAAAGGTTGACAGTTCGGCGGCGAGCTCTCGCGTTTTCAGACCAGTCACAAACGATGCGAGATTGAAGGCATGAGTACCGATATCCCCGAGAGATCCGGCCGGACCACTTTGCGCCGGATCAGTACGCCATGCAGCCTGCTTCTGACCGGTCTTCTCCAGTGGAGTGGATAGCCAGTCCTGGGCATACTCCACCTGCACCACACGGATGGGGCCCAGCTCGCCATCCGCCACCATCTGCCGGGCCTGCCGCACCATGGGGTGGCCGGTGTAGTTGTGCGTGACCGCAAACAGAAGGCCCGTACGGCGAACGATCTGCCGCAGATCGAGGGCGTCTTCGAGAGTGGTGGTGAGCGGCTTGTCGCAAATTACGTGGATGCCCGCCTCCAAAAACGCTTTGGCCGGGGCATAGTGAAGATGATTTGGGGTCACGATAGAAACGGCGTCAATCCGGTCTTTTCGGGTCGCCTCAGCCTTAGCCATTTCCGCAAAACTGCCGTAAGCGCGATCCGACGCGATGTGCAGATCGAGAGCCGCGGCGCGGGCGCGCCCCGGATCGGAAGACAACGCCGCTGCTACCAACTCAAAGCGATCGTCGAGCCGGGCCGCGATGCGATGCACCGCTCCGATGAATCCGCCGGGGCCGCCACCCACCATGCCCAGCCGCAGCCGTCGATTGTCTTTGTGGTCCCGCGTCGTGTCTGGACTCATTTGTCCTCTTTAGCTATCAGCTTTCAGCTCTCAGCGATCACGTTTCAGCCGCCCGTGCTCGCTTCACACCCAATCCGATCTCATCCTGTGGGACTCTTAGTCCCGAAGGATCTCACAGCCGCCGCGCTCAGCCTCACACCGCACCTTTACTCCACGTCAGATCCCCCGCACGCTCGGGATGACGCCTTACGTTAGAAGAAGAAGCCACCAAAAGCCGACAGGTCACTCTAGTCCCAACATCCGGCGATTGGCGGACTGATCCGCGCCGGAGCTGGCAAAGTCGTCGAACGCATGCGGCGCCGCCTGGATGATATGACGTGCAATGAACGGGGCACCTTCGGCAGCACCCTGATCGCTGCTCTTGATGCAGCACTCCCATTCGAGTACCGCCCAGCCTTCAAATCCGTATTGCGTGAGCTTGGAGAAAATGCTGGAGAAATCAACCTGTCCATCGCCCAGCGAGCGAAACCGTCCCGCCCGGTTGATCCACGATTGATAGCCTCCATATACGCCTTGCCGTCCTGAGGGATGGAACTCCGCGTCCTTTACGTGGAACATCTTTATCCGGGAATGATAAAGATCGATGAACTGCAGATAATCGAGCTGCTGCAATACAAAATGGCTGGGATCAAACAGCAGGTTACAGCGGCAGTGATTTTTTACCCGGTCCAGAAACATCTCGACGGTAGCGCCGTCGTGCAAATCTTCTCCGGGATGAATCTCGAAACACAGGTCCACTCCTACCTCGTCGAAGGCATTCAATATGGGCAGCCAGCGGGCAGACAGCTCCTCGAAGGCGGTCTCGATCAGTCCGGCGGGCCGTTGCGGCCAGGGATAGACATAGGGCCAAGCCAGCGCTCCTGAAAAAGTGGCGTGCGCCTTTAGTCCCAGGTTGGCGGAGGCCTTGGCCGCGTGCCGCAATTGCTCAACCGCCCAGGCTTGCCGGGCTCGCCGGTTTCCGTGGACCTGCTTCGGGGCGAATCCGTCGAAGACCAAATCATAAGCCGGATGGACAGCGATCAGCTGCCCTTGAAGATGGGTGGACAGCTCGGTGACCCGTAATCCATGCTTGGCAAGTGTGCCGAGCACCTCATCACAATATGTTCCGCTCTCCGAGGCGCGCTTCAAGTCAAACAATCGTCCATCCCAGGATGGGATTTGCACGCCCTTGTAGCCCAGACCGGCAGCCCATCCCGCGATATTTTCCAGATTGTTGAATGGGGCGGCATCCCCCGCGAACTGAGCCAGGAATATTGCTGGCCCCTGGATGGTTTTCATGGTCTACAAGCTCCCTGGAAGTTCGAGCGAACAGACGAATAATAGATGAGGACGAATTCTATCGGCAAACCGATCGAATTTGGTAAACCGATCCAATTTGGTAAATTGTCATCCCGACCGAAGCGAGTGCAGCGGGCGAAAGCGGAGGGATTTGTTTTCGCGGCGCGCTATCCACAACGGCACAACCGGCCCTACGGCAAAAACAGGTCCCTCCACTCGGCCTCACTCCGGTCGGGATGACAATTTCGTTTTGATGCGTCATCCTGTGGCGTCACCCTGACCAAAGCGAAGGATCTGGCGTGCAGCGACTGGACGGTTATCCCAGGTAGCGTCGGCATCCTGCCGGCTGCCGCGAGGGCGTCTCGCCCTCGAAGAGTGAGGGATCAGACGCGGGACGGATTCGCTGTTGTCGGCGGTGGCGCTGGTCCACGCCAGACTCTCGGGACTGAAGTCCCTCAGGATGACGCCGCCCATGAGAATCTACGCAGCAACACCCGGCTCCTGATGCCGAAGTGAGCAAGATTGAACAGAGTCGAACCCCGTAACCTGCCATACTCAGTTGTGTTTCCCCGCGATCCCGAGCCCCACCGAGAAAGAATGCGAGGGCTGATTCATGGCACCCGAGCTTCACCGATTCTTCACTCGTCTCCGGATGAGATTGGCGGAGAGTCTTCGTTCGTTCCACGACCTCTTCGCTACGCTACACCCGCACATCAAGGATTTCGGATCGTTGACCATGTGCCCGTCTTGCGGGCTTATCACATCAAAATACAAAACATCCTGTCTGGAGTGTGGGAAATCGCTGAAGACAGTCTAGCCCGTCCGTTTCTCTCCACGACCATTCTTCGGGACTTCTCAGCGAAATCTTCGGATCAGCAGGGTGTGTCGATCGGAGCGGTAAAAACCAAGAACGTAGATCGTAGCTTTGCCCTTGGTCGAATAAATTACCTGCCGAATCCGCAATAACGGAGCGCCTTTGGGGACGCAGAGCAGTTCCGCGGTTCGGGGATCGGCGGCGGTTGCATCCACCTCTTCATCCGCATGGGCCAGTTCGACGCCGTAATCGTGCTCCAGGGTGGCAAACAGTGAGCTTCGAGCCAATGGTGCGGAAGTCAGTCCGCCAAACTCGTCGGCCGAGAGGTAGCAGGCTTCCAGCGCGAAGGGTTCGTTGGCAGCGTGGCGAAGGCGTTCAATCTTGATCAGGCGGCTGTTGGGCGACGCCGAAAGGCGCGCCGCAATCTCGGGCTCATAGTCGATGACTTTGCAATATAGAAGCTGGGAGGCTGCCAGCAACCCGCGGCTGGCCATCTGCTCGGAATAACTCATCAGCTTGTTGAAGTGGATCTTGGGCGGCGCTACGAAAGTGCCGGCACCGCGGCGGCGTTCCACCACCCCCTCGCGCTCCAGGGAGGTCAGTGCGTGCCGCGCGGTCATTAGACTCACCTGATGGATTCGAGCCAATTCCCGCTCGGAATCGACCGCATCGCCCGGCTTCAGCTGCCCGGCCTCGATCCGCTTCGAGATGATGCTTTGTATTCTCTTGTATGCCGGTGTTCCATTTCGACCGGTTTGTGCCATGAAAACTCCCCAAGCGCGAGTCAGTATATAACGCCCGAGTCGGTCCCGCCTTAACCAGCCTTGCGTTGCGGGTGCGGCAATTCACGCGCGCGGGCTGCCGACAGCGCCTGGTAGGCGGCTCCCCACACAGGGGCATCCTCGTTCAGAACGACATAGATCGGAATACGCGAAAGAACCGGTCCGAGCTTCGTCTTGTCACAGAACGCGCTGAAAAACGCGCCATCCTGCATCTTGGAAAGAATTTTTGGAGCAATTCCGCCCGCCACGTAGATGCCGCCAAACGCCAGGGCTCGCAGCGCCAGGTTTCCGGCTTCAGAGCCATAAGCTTCTGTCCAGAGATCGAGGGTCGCAACACAAATCGGACAAGAGTGGGATGAGGCTCGCTCTGTAATATCCCGGGCAGGGTCGCCGCCGGAGTCGTCAAATGATGGATGGCGCACGCCCGGGTCCAGAAACTCATGGATCGCACGAATGCCCCTTCCGGAAAGAACATCCTCGCAGCAGACCTGGGGAAGGCGTTTTTTCAAGAAGACCAGGAGCTGAATCTCACGATCGGTTCGAGGAGCAAAGCTTGCCAAACCTCCCTCGGAGGGAAACACACGTTCCTGCCGGCCCTCCGAAACGAGCAGGGCCTCACCCAGGCCGGTGCCGACCGCCATCAAGGCTCGGGTGGCTTTCGGCTGCAGGACTCCCCGGTTCAAAATAGCCAGGTCCTTCGCAGGCAATTGATCGAGGCTCCACGCGGTGGCAACCACATCGTTGAGAAAGACGATGTTTTCCACGGTGACATCAAGCCGACTCGCCAGCTTCGGTAAATTCAGGATCCAGGGCAAATTGTTGGCGTGAAGGCGGCCCTCAACCACCGCCCCTGCGACTCCAAAACCCGCTGCGCTGATCCGCGCACCCACACTTGTGGCGCCCTGCTCCGCACTCTGCTTCAGGAAATGTGCCACCAGGTCCTCAAACCGGGAGAAGTCGCGGGTCGCGTACCGGCGTTGGAAAACCGGCTGAAGTGTGGCGCCTTCCGCCTCCTGGAAGAGCACCAGGTTACATTTTGTGCCGCCTATATCTCCGCCCAGAATCAAGTGCGAACCGCCTTCGGAGCCGCTTAGACAGGCGAGATTATAGCAATTTATCCCGCGCCTTCCCACGGGTTCCTGATTGCGTAAGTCCATCATTTCTGGGAGATGCTATCCTCCGGGTCGTGGCTAAAAATTATCCATCATGTGCGCTTGGCCTTATGTTTCCAGCAATTATCTTTCTGTGGGCGCTTCAACTCTTTCCCAGCTTGCATGCGCAGACATCCTCCCCGCCTGCAATTGAGTTCACGAATGTTATAGCGTCGACTGGCATAAAGTTTACGCATTTCAAAGGCAATAAGGGCATTTCCATCAACCGTGAAGAATTTGGGCCGGGAATCTGTGTGGCTGATTTTGACAACGACGGCTGGCAGGACATCTACTTCGTGAACGGCCGCGACCTGTACGACCGCGGCATTTCTGTCCGCAATGCGCTTTATCGCAACAATGGCGATGGCACTTTCACCGATATCACCGAAAAGGCCGGCGTCCCCGGCACTGGCTACGGGCTGGGCTGTGTTTGGGGCGACTATGACAACGACCGCTTTCCAGACCTGTTCGTTACCCAGTACGGCCGCAACGTTCTTTATCACAACAACGGCAATGGCACCTTCACGGATGTGACCGATAAAGCCGGAGTGGCGGGAACCGAATCCGGAACTTTCCACTCCGGTGCGACCTTCTTTGATTATGACCGCGATGGACGGCTCGATCTCTATGTCGGCAGCTACGTGGACATGGGCGACAAGCGCTACTGCGATTTGGGAGGAGTGCAGAGCAGTTGTCCTCCCAGCGTTTACCGGGGCAGCCCTGACGCCCTCTACCACAATAATGGCGACGGGACTTTCACTAACATGACCGTGAAAGCGAAAATCTACCAGCCCGAGGGCAAGAATCTTTCCGTCGGCGCCGCCGACTACGACAACGACGGCTGGCCCGATCTGTTCGTTGCCAATGACGGCCTAAACGCTTACCTCTATCAGAACCAGCACGATGGCACGTTCAAGGAAATCGGACTGGCCAGCGGCATGGCCCTTACCGGACAGGGCCGGACAATGGCTGCAATGTGCATCTCGCTCGGGGACTTCAATAACGACGGCTGGCTCGATCTATACATCTCCGATTTTCAGAGATCTTCCGATCACATCTGGCAGAACGACGGCAATGGTTTCTTTGATGAAGTCAGCGACCAGGCAGGCATCACTCGGGCTACGCACGAAGTGCTCAGCTTTGGAGGCGGCTTTTTCGATTACGACAACGACGGATTTCTGGATATTTTTATCGCCAACGGGCATGTGTATCCGGAAGTGGAGCAAGCTACCCCTGGGACTCGGTACAAGCAGCTGAATTCCCTGTTTCACAATGAACGTGACGGCAAGTTTGTGGATGTGAGCAAGTCGTCGGGTGACGCCTTTCAAACGCCTTACGTAGGACGCGGTGTCGCGTTCGCCGACTTCGACAATGACGGCTTCGTGGATGTGGTGGTTGCCAACAATGGAGACGTCCCTTCCCTCTTGCACAACAGCGGCAGAAATGGAAATCACTTCCTGAATTTCAAGTTGGTGGGGACCAAGAGCAATCGTGATGCGATGGGAGCGCGAATTCGGGTCGTGGCGGGCGGCATTTCACAAATTCGGGAGATCGAAGGTGGAGGCAGTTATCTTTCGCAGAGCGATTTGCGGGCCAATTTCGGTTTGGGCAAGTCGGCTCAAGCTGAAACTGTTGAGATCAAGTGGCCCAGCGGCCCGCAGCAGGTGTTTCACAACGTCGAAGCCGACAAATTCTATCTCATCGAGGAAGGCAGCGACCGGATAGGAGTTCAGAAATTCAACCCGATGCCTGCCAAGCCGCCCGCATCCGATACACACCGATGACCCACCTTAGTGTCCTCACTGTCCTCCTTGGTTAAATCCTGAAGATGTCAAAACCGCAACTCATCAGGAGCTCACGGCAGCCTCTAACACCTCCCGCATCCGCTTCGCGACTATCAAATCCTCGCCGGATTGCAGCATCCAAACTCCGACCACGATGGTGTTGCTGCCTCCGGGCAAGCCCGCGCTGGCGGGAGGGCCTCCGGTCGAAGGATTCAATTCGATTCGCGGCGTGCCCTCGCGCATCTTTTTCATCACCTCAGCTCCGGTGATCTTGATCCGGCTCTGGTCATAAGTGATGAGCAGGTGGGGAACATGATTGGCGACGGCAGGAATAAATATCTTCGTTTCCACGGTCGGCAGGCCCTTCAGCTGTCTGGCGATCCGGTCCGCTCTCTGGCGAAACTCGGCTTCCATGGCCGCGTCGTCCTGAGCCAAAAACCAGTCAACCGCGGCGACCAGGCCGACGATTTCTTCTTTCGCCACTTTCAACCCACGACCGATGGTGTTGGAATTCGGTGAGTTATTCTTTTTTGCGGCTTCGATCAGGTCCTTCCTTCCCAGGAGCAATCCGGTACACTGCGGCCCGCGCAGGCCTTTGCCTCCGGAGAATGTAACCAGATCAAATCCCATCTGGGTGTAGTTCCATAGATTCGAAATGGGAGGAACGTCAGCGGCAGCGTCGTTGAAACATGGCACACCGTGCTTGTGCGCCACACGCACCCAATCTTCGCGGCTGATGTGCTCCTCGCCGGCGTTAAAGAAGTGAGCCATCACTGTGTGCTCGGTGAAAGCCTGCTCATATTGCTCGAGTGTTTCCACCTCCACAAAGTGAACTCCGCAATTGCGAACCGCATGGTCATAGTCATAGCGATGTGTTTTCTGAACGATCACTTCATTCTTCAGCGCGCCCATGTCGGTGGGCATACTCAGAACGGCTGCGATATTGCCCACCGAAACGCAGGCTGCGGTCCCCACTGTAAGTGCCGCCGCCGCTCCGGAAGTGATCAGAGCCGCTTCGCAACGCAACCGCTTGGCGAGATATTCGCCCGAGGCCTCGAGCAGTTCATTCAAATTTACGGGCGACCGCGAAGCCAGCGCCACCGCCGCCTGCACTTCATCCGGCATGATTGATGCTGAAAGAACCGTGTAGGTGCCGGCAGCGTTGATGAAAGGTCTGACACCCAGCTTTTCGTAGTAATCCACGCCTTTCACTGGAGGAGATGCTGCATCTGCGGGTAGGGCTGAGGCGGCGCAGACTGCGGAGGAGCCGGCGACAATCGCCTGTCCTCCTGCGCGCAGCAGCTTTCGACGGCTGATGATTCCTGGCATATGGTCTCCTTCAGCTTGGGTGCGACCTAAATCCGCGAAGCTTTTACCGCGGGTAGTCGTCCGCCCTGGCCGGCGTTGAATTCCCCAACCCCGGCGTATTGAAATACTGCGGACGCGCCTTCTCCCACTCGACCATGCTGAGGCCCGACGGATCATAAACGATTCGTCCCGCTCGCACCGTCATGCGCGCCACCAGCTTAACCTTGCCATCCATCCGCGCAAAGCCGCAATCGATGAAGCTGAAGGAGCCGTTGAGCTGCTCCAGCACTGCAATATCCGCTTCCTTCCCAACCGTCAAAGTCCCCAGCTCGGGCCGGTGAATCTCACGCGCCGGATTTACCGTGGCTCTCACGATCAGGTCATTGAGGGGCACGCCCATGGACAGAAATTTGGACATGACCTGGGTCAGACTGAGGATCGTGAAGTTTTCCGAGTGCAGATCCGTGGACATGGAGTCTGGAACGAATCCCTGCTTCACGGCGGGCACCGCGTTGCGGAACCAGAAACTTCCAGCCCCGTGGCCAACGTCGAAAATCACTCCCCGGGCGCGCGCCTCGGCCAAAATCGGGTTGATCTTGCCATCGGCAAGGATGATGGGAAATTGCTGCGCGAAGACGTGAGTGTGAATGTCTCCCGGCCTCATCTTCTTTAATATGAGATCGGCATAGGTGCGATCGGGCCGCGGCCAGAAGTCAAACATTACCGGGACGTTGGCGGCCTGTCCGCACTCTTCTGCCCGGTCAACCGCAGCCCAGGGCGTGTGTTCGCTGTCCCACGGCTGCTCGGTCCAGTAATGCGCCGTTTTCACGCCGACAATGATGTCTGGATATTTCCTGATGGTCTCGGCGCATTTCTTGACGTCCATCTGATCGACGGTCTGCTCCAGGTCTCCCTGCATTCCGTTGGCTACGATATTCAGGAAGGCCAGGGCACGCACTTTGGAGCGATCGATGACCTCTTCTTTCTCCAGGAGAAACGTATCTGCTCCTGAGCTGCCCGCGTCAACCACCGTGGTTACTCCCGCTTGTAGAAATATGTCTGTTGGAATTCCGTAGGGCCTGGCATGGGCGCGGCCTTCGGGAGTGAACCAGTCGAGCGGCGCGCCTCCATGACCGATGTGGACATGAATATCGATGAGACCAGGGGTCACGTAAAGCCCGGAAGCGTCCACCACTTTGCCAGCCTGATCGGCGGGAATGTCCCTTTCTACCGCAGCAATCTTGTCTTTCGAAACCGCTACATCCATCACTGCGTCGACGTGGTTCGCGGGATCAATTACATGCCCGCCCTTCAGCAGCAAGTCATAGTGCGGCGCCTGAGCCCGGGCGATCGGCGTGCCCAGCATGATGGTCAACAAAACAGTAGCTCCGAGTGACCCCTTAACCCATCCCTGCATTTTGGACCTTTCCATTTTTCCTCTGCGTCCTCCGTGTCCTCTGTGGTTAATCACGATGGCGAGAATCAAGCTCTGGAGGACACAGAGCAAGCACGGAAATCTTGGCAAGTCTACCCAGTCAAAGCGAAGTTGTCATCAGGGTCGAAGAGAATTGATTGTGCGCTTGAAAACGCAGAAACCGTAGCGTAGCCTGTGCGATACTTTCCTCTTACCCGGAGCCCACTCATGGATCGGCGTACCTTCGTCAAGGCCAGTTGCTTGGGAAGCGCCAGCTTGTTTCTCGACGGACTCGATCCAAAGGCCCTGGGCGACGTCACTGCGCCCCAAGCACCACCCATCGAAGTTGTCCACGGACCGAAGCCAACGAAGTCGGCGGTTGGAATGCCGGGACTCTTTCCCGGCAAGGTGGTGGAAGTCCACGACTCAACCTCCATCGTGCGTAACCGGGTTTCTCAGCCTGTTGTTCGCAGCATGATCGAGCGCGGCATGAAGGAACTTACTGGCGAGCGCTCGGTTGCAACCGCCTGGGCGAAATTCGTTGAGCCCGCGGACATTGTGGGCATCAAGATAAATCCCTCTGGCGCTCCGGCCTGCTGCTCATCTCCGGAGATCGTACGAGAGATCATCAACGGCGTTCAGTCTGCCGGCGTTCCCGCCGCCAACATCGTGGTGTATGACCGCTACGAAGACGAAATCGACATTGGCAGTTATCAGGCTCTGCTCCCTCCCGGCGTTCGTGTAGTGGGTATACAGAGTGGACTGGTCGAGGCGGCCTACGATCCGAACATTTATTGCCAGGCTACGTTCTTCGGTGAGTGGGAAAATCGTTCATATATGGCGAGGATCGTCGCCCACGGACTTACAAAAATCATCAATGTCCCCACCATGAAAGACCACTCTGCTTCCGGAGTGACAGGCTGCTTGAAGAATCTGGGCTACGGCACCTTTAATAATGTCGCCCGTTCGCATCGTTCCCCGTACTCGTTTACCGACCCGCTGATTGGCGTCATGTGCTCGGTCGAGCCGTTGCGTTCGAAAGCGGTACTGCACGTCATGGACGGCATGCGCCAGGTCTGGCACGGAGGCCCTTTGACTCAGGTTCAGGATTTCATCTACCAGGCGGGGACTCTCTACTTTGGCACCGACCCGGTCGCGATCGACACCGTCGAACTCGAGGCAATCGAGAACAAGAGGCGCGAGGAAGGCGTACCCTCCGTCTGGACTCATGACGCGGACAGCATTACCAGCAACAACCAGGAGTTCTACCGCAACCCTCGCAAGAATCTCTTCTATCGCCGGCCGGGACATATTGCGTCGGCTGGAAAGCTGGGGTTGGGCGTCGCCGATCTGAAGCGTATCGATCACGGCCGAATCAATCTCGGATGACCCCATGTGATTGACCTCGACTAATTCGCCCTGACTCCTAAAGAGATACCGCGAAGAAATGCCAGGACCGCCCCCGACCTCCGCCTCCAACGCCGATAACGACTGGCCCACTCTGCTCCATGACAGTTCAAGGACCGGGGGCCTGGGAGTCCGCGCCGCCAAAACGCCGGAACGAGTGCGCTGGCAGTTTCGCTGCAGGGTCAATCCGGTCAGCCCCAGTGCTGCGTAGCGGAATTTTGTACGTAACGTCGATGGCTGGGAATCTGCTAGCCATCGATGCGGGCAAAGGCCGCCAGATCTGGCAATTCACCGCGGCGGACCGCATCCATTCGACTCCCTCGCTCTCCGGGAATAAGGTTCTTTTCGGCTGCGACTCCGGCAAGATTTATGCCGTAGATGGCGAATCTGGAAAGCAGGTTTGGGAGGCTGGCGCGGCGGCAGAAGTCTGGGCATCGCCTGTGGCCAGCAACGGGGCGGTTTTTTTTGGCAGCGCCGATTCCCATGTCTACGCCGTCGATCTGGATTCAGGCAACAAGCGCTGGATGCAGCCACTGGGCGGCAAGATTTACTCGACGCCTTCGGTCAGCGGGCAGCATCTTTATGTCGGCTGTGGCGACGGCAAGGTTTACTGCATCGACGCGGCTTCCGGCAAAATCGTGTGGAGCACGCAGACTGGGAATGGCATCGATTCCTCACCCGCGGTGGCCGGAGACACAGTGCTGGTCGGATCCGAGGACTTTTTCTTTTACGCGCTCAATGCTAATACCGGGTCGGTGACCTGGAAGTACGAAACCGGCCTGGGCATCTCTTCCTCTCCCGCAGTCTCTGGAGACTTCGCTTTCATCGGCAGCAAGGACGGATTTCTCTATGCGCTCGAAATCCAAAGCGGCCAGCTGCGTTGGAAGGTTCAGGTCAGTGACGTGGTCACGGCGCCTCCGGTCATCGGCAACGGGATCGCTTGCGTGCAGGCGGGCGGAATCCACGCGGTCGACATTGCGACCGGCGGCATAGTCTGGCGAGCCGGTATGGGCGGAGCAGTGCAGGCAGCTCCGGTGCTGTCCGGAGACGCAATCTATGTGGCCACCAGTGACGGTGAGGTCTATGCGCTGGAATAAAAGGTTCATCTTCGGGCTGACCTTCGTCGCCGCGATTTCCGTAGCGGCGCCGCCGCCGCAACCTTCCTTTCTTCATAAGAAGAAGTACGTGATGGGCACGGTCTTTGAAATCGTCGCTTACAGCGAATCGATGGAACAGGCTGCGGGCGCGGTAGATGACGCGTTTCAGGAGATCGTTCGCATCGACGAGGTGATGAGCAATTACAAAACCGATAGCGCCCTGAGCCGTTTGAACCGTTCTGGAGCTCTTGGCCCACAATCCGTGCCGCCTGATTTGTACCGCGTGATCGAGGAGGCCTTAGCCTATTCCCGCTTGTCTGGCGGCAAGTTTGATGTCACTGTTGGGCCCCTGGTCGACGTATGGAAGGCCGCGCTTCGGGGAGAGCCTGCGCCTTCGGGTGCGGAAGAAGCCCGGCTGCGGTCCTGCGTGGGTTATCAGAAGGTGGAATTGCGGCCGCCAGACCGCATCCAGTTTCGTTCGCCGTGTCTGCGGATTGATTTGGGCTCGATCGGTAAAGGCTATGCTCTGGACCGCGCCGCTGATGTATTGCGCTCCCACGGCATCTCTCGCGCCCTGCTGAATGCCGGAGGCAGCTCGATCTACGCCCTGGGCGCACCTCCAGGGCAGGCGGGCTGGCTGGTTCATCTCAGAGATCCCTCGAACCGGATCGATCCTCAAGTGACGTTATCGGACAACAGTATTTCCACCTCCGAGCAAACGCCACACAGCCTTCTGTCGAAGGAATCGGCGGGGCACGTCATCGATCCTGAGACCGGTGCGCCCCTGAGAACGCAATTTGCGGTCAGCGCGGTTGCGAAAACTGCGACTGCCTCCGACGCGCTCTCGACCACGTTGTTGCTCATCGGTCCTGACAAAGGTGGCCGCCTGGTCAAGAGTGTGCCCAATGTCGCCGCGATCTGGATTTCAGCGGACGGGCAATCGAAGTTGGCGTCGAGCGGGCCTCAGGTTTTGCTGCCTGGACTCGATCAGCGAGCGACGAGTCTTAAGACAGAGCCCGGCGGTCCACGCTGATGGCAGGAAAATTTCTCATGTTGCTCCGCTCCACATTCCGGCACCGCCAGATTCTTGCATTAGTTTTTCTTCTGCTGGCCACGCCCGGCTCGGCGAGAGTCCTCTTGCGCTGGACACAGCCTTCAATTCCTCCCGCGGCGAACATGGGCATTGGCGACCTGCTGGTTTCCTACGACGCCGAGACCATGATCGTGACTGCGCGCAGCCAAGGCTACCGGGTTTACGCCGAGGTTCCCATCACCAAGGCGTCGACTTCGGCGGCGATAGTATCGAAGAACGATCTGGCGGGCATTGTCCTTAATCCGGATGACGCGCAGCCGAGCCAGATTGACGACGCGCTTGCGACGCTGAGGTCCGCCTACCCCGAAATTCCAGTTTTGGTTCTCGACACCAGGGCGAAACAGCCTCAGATGAAGGGCCAACTGGTCATTAAAAGAGATGGCATTCTTCAGGTGACCAGTCCCACTGCCCAGCCGTGGATTGATACCAACCTCGCGCTGGTCAAGCTCGATCGGGCATTTCGTCCGGCGCAGACTCCGCTTTATGAGTTTCGCTGGGAGCTCTCCGATCCTTTGCAGCAGGAGCAAGGACCGGACACTGCCGACTACTTGCTGGCAGTCGCGGAAGCAGCAGCGTTCCACGCCGATCTTGTCCTCGACCTTCATCCCAAGCTACAGACTGACTTATTGCGGAAGGATCCGGCTGCCTGGGCCGTTTTGAACGAGATCAAGCGCTACATGACATTTTCTTCCGAAGCGGGCAAAGACGCTCGTGAACCTGAAGCTAACGTCGGCGTGATTGCGGACACTCACCTGAATTCCTACGAGCCCATCAATCTGCTCGCGCGTCACAACATTCCGTTTCAAGTCCTGACCACTTCCGGCTTCAAACCGCACAGCCTTGATGCGTTCGACTTGCTCGTGATTTTCGCCGCCCTGGACGCGCCAAACGCCACTGCGGTCGCGGACTTCGCGGCCCGAGGCGGAATTGCAGTTCTGGTCGGGGCGCGAGGGCCCTATCCCTGGCAATCCGCGCCGCCCGTCCCTGCTGGTGAGCACGCTGCTTCCTACGCCTTGGGAAAAGGCCGTATCATCGAACTCTCGGATCCGATTACGGACCCGGAAACTTTCGCTCAGGATATACGCCGCCTGCTCGACAGGGATAAGAGCAGGGATGACAGAGACAAGGTACTGATCAGCCTATGGAACGCCCTGACCACCGTAGCTGTTCCCTATCGATCGCCCGGCAGCTCCGAGGAGGTTGTGGAGCTGGTCAACTACGCTCAGGAGCCGCTTCGAGTCCAGGTCCGGATCAGGGGATCGTTTTCTTCAATTCTTTACGTGACTCCGGAACGAGGTTGCTGCGAGTCTCTTACGCCGGTACAGCGGGTCGGATTTACCGAGTTTGTCGTGCCTTCGTTGCACATCGCGGGGCGCGTGCGTCTGGCACAAGGAACATCGCCACATCAAATGGAAGGAAAATAACTTATGCACCATCGTTTCTTGCAGTCAATCACATTCGGCATCATTGGAGCATTTATTTCACTACTTGTGCCTGACCATGCTCTCGCGCAAAAGCCCAATTCAAAGAACTCATACCTGATGTATGTCGGCACTTACACTGGCCCGGCCAGCAAGGGAATCTACGCCTACCGTTTTGACGCAGGCACAGGTCAGGCCACCTCACTCGGACTGGTGGCGGAAACTGTAAACCCGTCTTTTCTGGCAGTCGACCCCAGTCGCCGGTTTCTATACGCGGCAAACGAAATCTCAAACTATCAAGGCGAAAAAAGTGGCGGGGTCAGCGCCTTTGCCATCGATCAAGAATCAGGCAAGCTGACGTTCCTCAACGAAGTCTCTTCCCACGGCGCAGGTCCGTGCTACGTGTCGCTGGACAAGACCGGGAAATACGTCATGGTCGCGAACTACGATACCGGCAGCGTGGCCGTCTTTCCGATGCTCCCGGGCGGGACACTTGGCGAAGCGTCGGCGGTGATTCAGCACACCGGCCACGGACCCGACGCCAAGCGCCAGGAAGGCCCGCACGCCCACGAGATCGAGGCCTCTCCCGACAATCGGTTTGCACTCGCGGCCGACCTGGGCTTGGATGAGGTGCTGGTGTACCACTTCGATCCGGCGAAAGGCACGCTCAGTGCAAACGATCCGCCGTTCGCGAAAGTGGCACCGGGCGCGGGGCCGAGGCATTTCGTTTTTCATCCCAGCACGAAGTTCGTCTACGTAATCGACGAAATCGCTTCCACGGTCACCGCATTTTCCTACAACGCGGTCAAGGGGACTTTGGACCAGCTAAGTGCAGTTTCAACTTTGCCCGAAGGCTTCAAGGGAGAAAATGACACTGCGGAAATTCATGTCAGCGTCGACGGCAAATTTCTCTACGGCTCGAATCGGGGCCACAACAGCATTGCCATCTTCGCTCTCGACCAGGCAACCGGCGCACCCAAGTTTGTGGAGGCCGTGCCCACTGGCGGCAAGACCCCACGCAACTTCGAACTCGCCCCGGGCGGAGATTATCTTTTTGCCGCCAACCAGGATTCCAACAACATCGTGGTCTTCAGAGTCGACAAGAAAACTGGCCATCTCACGCCGACCGGCCAGGTGCTCGAAGCTCCATCGCCAGTTTCTCTGAGATTTGTCGCGATTAAGTAGAATCGGGCGCATGCAGTGTTTTGATCTTGTCATTCCGAAGCGGGCTCCAGCCCGCGAGGAATCTGCTGTCAGCGGGGTGAGGCACGCCTCACGTCCACTTCGTCTGCCCTTCCACAATCGTAATGTAGCGATCAATCGGCAGATCGATAAACCGCTGTACCGCTCCGCTAGGGCGCGGCCATTTCACATCCAGCCAGTCAATCTTCGTGCGCTGTCCCAGCCCTAAGACCATACGGGGATCGTGTGCGGACAGATAGCTGCCCCCTCCTACCTTCATGGGGCTGCGTTTGAGGTCGCCGGATTGATAGCTGATCCGCGCGCCAATCGCATCGGGATTCGACTTCTTCCCCACGAGCTTCAATCCCAGCCAGTGGTTCTGCTTCCCGGCCTGGTTGCGCAGCAGTAACGGCGCCGCATCGTTGACGGCGATCAGCACATCCACCGCGCCATCATTGTCGAAATCTCCAATGGCCATGCCCCGCGCCGAAAGCGGAGTCGCGAATATCGGGCCACTTTGTGAGCTGACGTTCTGGAATCCCCGGCCGGAGTTGTGCAAAAGAATGGGCGGCTCGCGATATGTAACCCCGGGATGAAGTCCTTCAATCAGATCATCGGGATTGCCGTTTGCCAGAAACAGATCGAGGTTTCCGTCATTGTCGTAGTCGAAGAATTTCAATCCCCAGCCGCTCATCATGCGGGTGGCGGCGCCGATCCCTGCCGGCATCGCCTCGTCGTCGAAAGCCTCATCCTTATTGTTCCGGTAGAGGGAGAAGATCTCATGGTCGATGTTGGCCACGAACAGATCCATCCAGCCATCCTGGTTAAAGTCCGCGGAATCCACGCCCATCCCGGAGCGGGGCCGGCCTTCGGAGCTGTAAGCCACGCCCGCTTGTTCGCCGATCTCTTCAAACTTCCCGCCCTTATTCAAGAAAAGAAAGTTGGCCACTGTGTCATTGGCGACGAACAGATCCAGATTGCCATCATTATTGATATCGGTAGCCACCGCTCCCCAGGCCTTCCCGGGGTGGGCGGCAATTCCCGACGCCTTGCTGACGTCGGTAAAAGTCCCATCCCCGTTGTTGTGAAACAGCCAGCTGGACGTCGGCCTGTAAAGATGAGGAATGCAGTATCCGCGCTTGGCGTCCTCGCCGGCGCGGCAGTCTTTGCTCTGCGCCTTGGAAAACTCCACGAACTGGCAAACAAAAAGATCCAGGCGACCGTCGTTATCGTAGTCAAACCAAACCGCGCTGGATGACCATCCCGGCGCGGCTACGCCCCCTTTCTCGGTGACATCAGTAAAAGTGCCATCGCCGTTGTTGTGGTAGAGGATGCTTCGCCCATATTGGGTGAGGTAGATGTCAGGAAACCCGTCGCCGTCGTAATCTCCCACCGCCACGCCCTGACCATATCCACCTCCACCAACTCCCGCTTTGGCGGTCACGTCGGTAAATGTTCCGTCGCGGTTATTGCGGTAGAGCGCATTGCGCAAGGGAGGGTTGGGATCGAAGAAATCACATTTCCCGCTGTTGACCAGGTAAATATCGAGCCACCCGTCGTTATCGTAGTCGAGAAAGGCGCAGCCGGCCCCGGTGGTTTCCGGCAGGTAATGCTCGGCTGATTTTCCCGCAGTATGGACCCACGTAATCCCGCTCGCGGAGGGCGGGATCACCACAAAAGGATACTCGTCAGACGGCAACGGCAGCGCGCGAGCCAGACCGGATGCACTCGCGTAGCACAAGCTTCCGGCAAGGGTGCGTAGAAAGTCCCGGCGGGAGGGCATAGCCGCCCAGGTTGGAGTCTTCCGAAAGGAATTGATCACAAGTCCGCCGTCAGCACCGCGTCTGTTCCCGTATTCGGTTATTGCGGAGATTCCTGTGGCTGCGGTTCGGTAGCGGCTCCCGCGGGCTGGGTATTTTGCACCATCTGGCGGTGGATAGCGAATTCCTTCTCCCCGTCCTGCTTGCGTCCGGAGCGGGTGTAGGCAACCGCCAGGCTGTAGTGCGCCGTCGGATTCGCCGGTTCCAGCCTGACCGCGGCTTCGAGCGGCGCAATCGCGTCGGAAAATTTCTTTTGCGACATCAGCGAGCTGCCCAGGCCGAGAAACGCATCTCCAAATCCCGCATCCAGCTTGGATGCCCGGGAAAAATGCTCGACCGCCTCAGACCACTGCCCCGCCTGGCGCGCCAATTCGCCCAGCACGTACTCTGCGCCCGCGTTCGAGGGATCGATAGCAACTTCCTGTTCCATCTCTTTCTTCGCTTCCTCGGCCACCCCAGGCCCCGGATTGGGTTTCGAGAGCAGCAATCGCCCCAAACGGAAATGGATACCCGGCAAATTTGGGTTCTGCTCCAATACCGTGTGGTACTCCTTGGCCGCATCATCCCACTTGCCCTGCACCTCCAGAGCTTCGGCGTTGAGTTCATGCGCCTGGTACGACGACCGAGCATACTGGGCCAGCTCTTGCGAAGCACGCGTGGAAAGGTCGGAATAGGCGTGGACGGCCAGATACAGCACATCCGGGTCGCGGGGAAAGTCTCGAGTGAGCGCCTGCAGGAAAGCCAGAGCCGCCTCCTGCTGGTTCAGGCTCATGGCACAGCGCACGCCATCCAGGCCCGCATTCCGCTTTAAGTCTTTGTCCGTCACCTGGGCAAGGCTTTTCTTCAAGACCGGGAGCGCTTCGGCGCAATGGCCTGTTTCCGCCAGCTTGATAGCGTGTTGTACACCTGCAGGAGTGCTCGAGGCGGCGCGCGCTCCCGTCTGCGCAGCGCAGATCGAAGCCATCGCCAAAAACTGAAACCCGCAAACTATGAGACCAGGCCGGAGCATGTGTGGTGTGATGATAAACCAAGGCCGACAAGTAAAAACGGCAGGCGGACAATGCCGCCTGCCGTTTTCCTCATTGGGCCCCGTCAAAAGTAGAACTTTAAATCGAACTGCAGTTGTCTGGCGTCCTGGGTTCCGCTGCTGACCCCGAAAGTTCCAGTGCAGCAAGTAAAGTTCGGCACCGCAAAGTTGGGGTGGTTGAACGCGTTGAGGAAATCGGCCCGGAACTGGAATCGCATGGTTTCGGTGATCGGGAAGTTCTTCTGCAAGCTGATGTCGGCCGCGACATATCCAGGCCCGATGACCGGACCTTGAGCCGGACAATTCCCGAATGTGCCCGGTGCAGCGTTGGCGAACGAACCCTGGCCAAACCACTGAATGCCCTGTGCGCTCACGGTTTTGGGGTAAGTGATCGCTCCGATGCAGTCCGGACGATTTTCCGGGCTGCCGGTTCCCGAGTTGCTGGCTCCGGAGATAGAGAGCGGAAAGCCGGTGTGCCACGAAACGATCGGGTTAATCGACCAGTTGCCGACGGCCACATCCACGGCCTTCGGCAGGTTGTTGCCGAATTGCTTGCCACGGCCGAAGGGCAGCTCGTACACCGCGTATGCGCTCAGGACGTGGGTGCTGTCCCAATAGCATCGCGCGTAGTCGCCGTTGGGGTTGTACAGGTTTTGCCAGTAGTTCCCGGACGGCGCGGCTTGCGTGGTAGCGCCCCAGGTTCCGTAATAACCGTCATCGTTGGTCATGCACTTCTGGAAGGTGTACGACACCTGCCCCTGCAGGCCGTTGCCATACCGCTTTTGCAAGACCACCTGCATGGCGTTGTAGTTCATGTTGCCGACGGAGGCGGTATTTTTCACGTTGCCGAATCCATTGGGACCAAAAGTGCTAAGAGTCGTGGTAGCGCCGTTGACTCCCACCGGATTTTTTCCGCCGATGAACGGATAGGTGATCGTGCCGTTGCCTTGCAGGTCACCTTGCGAAAGCCACTCAGGCACCATCAGGTGAGTTGTACGTTGGCCAAGGTAGCCGACTTGCAGAGTGGTGTTGTTGGCAAGCTCCTTCTGCACCGAAAGGTTCCATTGATTCGCGATTGCGGGCTGAACCGTTCCGGCCCAGGCCAGCATCGTAGCTCCGATGAAGGGATTGCCCGCCGGCGGCGCCGCCGAAGCAAATCCTGACTCGGTGCCATAACCGGTACCCGTCGCCACGTTGTTGGCTTCAACCTGCGGGGGGGTAAAAGGTGGATTCTGGGTAAGCCGCAGGTTGGTTCCCGTGCCTTCCAGATAAGAGGAGATGGTGTAGGCGCCGCGAATTACCGTCTTGCCACCGAGCGCCTGCGGGTTCCAGGCAAAACCGATGCGAGGCTGGAAGTTCGGCAGTCCGTACGTGGTCTTGTACAGACCGTCGCTGAATCCATTGGTCCCTACAACTCCGGCAGGCACCGGCGTGTTCCCCGGAAACTCCAGGGCTCCGGTCAGGATGTTCACACCAACCTGGCGATTGTTGATTTCCGTCCAGGGAGTGCGCGCTTCATAACGGAGACCCAGATTCAACGTCAGAGTGTCCGTGATACGCCAATCGTCTTGAGCAAAGCCGGCGTAGAGCCAGTCGCGCTGGTGCCATCCTCCCGAGCTTGTGCCCCGGCCTACGTCCTCCGGAAGTCCAAGCGCCCAATCGGCCGCCGGATCGCCGGTCTTCGTGCCGTTTCCTGAATAGTTTCCGCCCGGGCCGTTTCCGAACAGCATCGAGCCCAACTCACCCGCGTTGCCGCTGTAAAACACATTGATGTTGTAGCGATTCATCTGGAATCCAGCCTTGATGACGTGCCGTCCGTGAGTGTAGATCAGCACATCGTCGAACTGGGTTACGGTAGAAGAAAATTTCTGCACGACGACCGACGAACCAAGATTGGTTAATGTACCGGTCGGAATACTGGTGATGGTGCCGCCGGCAAATCCCAGGAGGGGCAGGCCATCAAGCCCGGTAGGATTGCCATTGGTAATGCCAATCGCGTTTCCTAACGCGCCAACCGAACTATCGAACGTCGTGATCCCGGTGGGTAGCTTGACGTAGTTTTTGCCGAAACGGGCTTCATTGGTGATGTTGGGTGTGAACGAGTGAGTCCAGTTGAGGGCTCCATTCTGTAAAAACGCCTCATTCACGGTGTTGCCCAACAAGGCCACCGAGTTGCTCTTGGGATCATGTTGATTGCCCTTGGAATAGCGGGCAAAAATATGGTCGCGGTCGGAGGCGTTGTAGTCGATCTTGATGTCGCCCTGGTCGGAATTGAATTGTTGGGCGGTGGTATTCACCGCTTGCCCGAAACCATTGGCGAGAGTGAGTACGGACTGTGGATACAGGGAGTTCGTGACCAGAGAGGTAAACGCCGGATTCAACATATTCGCGGGAATGATGTTGCCGGCAAATGGCGTCCTCAAAGCAGGGGCCACGATCGAACAGGCTGTGCCTGAGGTTCCGCCCGTTCCTGCAGCGCACGGGTTGTACAGTGGCGCGCTCAGGGCGCTGAAATTGCCTCCGATTTCATCCTTAGTGAGGACAGTGATGAAATTGGCGGACGATGGAAAGTCCAGCCGCCCACCCTGGTAATCGGCGAAGAAGAACAGCTTGTTCTTGATGATGGGACCGCCGATCGTGCCTCCAAACATGTTCCAGCGCAACTTCGGCGTGGGCAGAACGCCGGTCGCAGTACCAGCCTTCAGGCCGTTTTCCCATTTGTTGGCGTTGAACATGTCGTTGCGGAAGAACTCAAATACGTCGCCGTGGAACTTGTTGGTGCCGGACTTTATGGTGACGTTGACGATTCCGCCGTTGTAGTTGCCAAACTCCGCCGAGGCGTTCTGGGTGATGAGATTGAATTCAGCGATGGCATCGGGGGAGGGCGTGAAAGCCAGCAGGTTGTCGGACGCCTGGTTGTTGTCAACGCCGTCCAGCAGGAAGTTGTTCGACTGCTCGCGATTCCCGTTGATGTAGGGACGGCCACCTTCCTCAGCCGTGTTGGATCCGAGATTCATGCTGTGCGGATCGACTGAGATGACGCCGGGGGTGAGCAAAGTCAGCTGCACATAATTACGCGTCGCCAACGGCAGATTGTCCGAAGTTCGGGCGTCGATCACGTTGCCCACTTCAGTCGTCTGGGTCTGCAGTACCGGCGCCGAACCCGTCACTTCGACCGTTTCCGAGACTTGTCCGACCTTCATCTGAACATTGATGCGAGCCGTCTGGTTGAGCTGAAGAGTAAAGGGCGGGTAGGACGTGGTTTGGAATCCGGGCGCTGAAATTTTCAGTGAATAGGTTCCCACCGGAAGCCGCAAAACCGTGTATGCGCCCGCATCATTGGTCTTCGCGGTACTGATGGTTCCCCGCTCGCTGTCAGTCACCGTGACATTGGCGTCCTTAATGGGCGCGCCACTGGGATCCGTGACCGTTCCCACAATTCCGGCGGTTACTTCCTGACCCCATACAGGCTGTAAAACGCCGAGGACTCCGACCAGCAATAGAAGGACAAACCCAACCTTCATCGACTGTCGCATCACAAACCTCCTGAGAGAAGCCTGTTTAGAACGCTGGCGCTAATGACAAGCCTCATTGGGTACTTGCTATATAGCAGAGCGATGAGCGTCGTCAAGAAAAAAGTGGTCGTCGGGAAAAATTTATTTGGATCATTTCGATCTGAGACTCAAGTACGCGATCCCCGCGAGCGAACAGAGGTGTATGGGTATACGTTCTCGGCGGTGTTAGTATTGCCTGGAGTGATCTAGTTAACTCATTCATATGATGCATGTTGCACGCACTTTACCAAGTGCTTACTAGCCCAGCCGACATCGTAGGAAATGACATGCCTCACCGTTGCTCAGCAGATTCCGAGGGTTTGCGGGGTTTGCCTCCACCCATCTTTCCTGTCAATAAACTTATTGGCGAACTGACCGCCTCTCGCAGTATATTAACTTCCGCTCGATAGCAATTCGCACAACTCGGAACCCATGGCTCATGGGCACTCAGGGGTATTCATGCAGCAGCACCGCGATCACGAGATACCGGCGTACAAAAGAATTCAGAACGTCATTCTGAAACGCATGGAGAGCGGCGCGCTGAAAGCCGGCGACGCCATCGATTCTGAAAGGCAATTGGCCAAGGCTCATCAGGTCAGCCTGATGACTGCGCGTCACGCTCTGGCTGATTTGGAGCGAGAGGGAGTCGTGGTGAGGCGACGCGGGGCAGGAACGTTTGTCGCGCCGCCGAAAATTCATTTCAACAAGCTGATGAGTTTCACTGAGCAGATGGCTTCGCGCAATTTACTGGCGCGCTCGAAAATTTTGTCCTGCATCGTGACCTCAGACGAGCCCGAAGTAGCTGCGCGTTTATCACTGCCTCCCGGAAGTCCACTGATCAGACTGGAGCGCCTGCGCGAAGGCGCGGGGGAGCCATTCGCGCTGGAGATCTGCTACTTGTCGGAAGAAGAATTTCCCAGGCTCAAGCAAGCGGCTCTCGAGCGCAGCTCGTTATTTTCCATTCTCGAAGGCGAGTACAAACTGGAACTCGCGCAATCTGATGAAGAGATCGACGCTACTAACGCTGACGCTCGCACCGCGCAGCTGCTGTCGATTGGAAAGGGCGAACCTTTACTCCGCATTCGCCAGGTTATTTATTCGACGAAAGGTCGAGCCACAGTCTATGTCCGGGGAGTCTATCGTTCGGACCGGCACAACCTTTTAATTCGCAGATTCCGCTAGACCCCTTCCGGTAGGTGTGGGGTTGTGAAGCTGCAATTCTTTTAGCAATCTGCGCTCGCAAAGTAGGGCCGCCGTCTCGGCGGCTGTCCGGTGGGCGTCTCGCCCACCGTGGGAAGGCAAGATGCCCTCCCGAGAGCGTCAGAGCTTCCCCTGAGCGCAGTCGAAGGGATGCCGGCGCGACCTCTAAATGCATTTGCACTCGCTCCGGATCAACACTCCAGGCAGATGGTGTGACGCTTCGCGGGCTTCGGCGACAGTTGCGTACGGACCGTGCCAGCGGGCGTGGTTGGCGTCGTGGCCGGCGGGACGTCCTTTGCCGTGATTGCACTGGCCGCAGCCGGAACGGTGCAGCACAATCTTGTGTGGGCCCGCCAACCAGTTTTCGTAGACAAAAAATTCCGCGGCTTCGCCCACAGCCGGCTTGGCGATCAGCCCGGCTTCGGCAGCGATCTTTTGCAGCTTGGAACGAGTATCGCGGCGCATGGGCAGCATGGGCAGGCGGTACACTTCCTCGATTTTGCCCATCATGGCCAGCACCGCTTTCACCGGCAGAGGATTCGACTCGATGAAGTTGGCCTGCATCAGCGGCAAATATTTGCGATGGAGGCGACGCGCGGTTTCCCAGTCATTGCCGAGCGCTGCCCGGGTCATTTCCGACATTTCGCGCGGAATTTCGTTAGAGGCTACCGAAATGATACCGACGCCGCCGATTGCGATCAGTGGAAGAGTCACCGCATCGTCGCCTGACAACACGGCGAACGTTTCCGGCACCAGGTTGCAGACTTCCGCCATCTGGCTGATATTGCCGCTGGCTTCCTTCACTCCCGCAATGTTCGGGACCTCGGCGAGGCGCGCCAGCGTGCCGGGCTCGATGTTCGCGCCCGTGCGTCCCGGCACATTGTAAAGAATAATGGGCTTGTCTACCGCCTCGGCGATAGCGCGGAAGTGGCGGTACTGGCCTTCCTGTGTGGGCTTGTTGTAATACGGGGAGGCTGTGAGTATCCCATTGACTCCCGCCCGCGCGGTCAACTCCTTCGCTTTCGCCACGGCATCTTGTGTCGAATTCGAGGTCGCTCCAGCCACGATCGGCACTCGCCTGGCCACAACCTCGATGGTGATATCGATGACCTGCAGCCATTCCTCGTGAGAAAGAGTCGGAGTTTCGCCAGTGGTGCCGCAGGGAACCAGAAAATCAATTCCCGACTCCACTTGCCACGCGACCAGGTTGCGCAGCGCAGTATCGTCGATGGAACCATCCTGTCGAAACGGAGTGACTAAAGCCGTACCGCAGCCACGGAATTGCATGAGATAAAGATAACGCTAATCAGGCTGCCGAGGAAACTCACAGGCTCCATACCAGGAAGATATTGTCATTCCGAACCCTGCGCAGCCGCGCTAGCGCGGCGAGGGGTGAGGAATCTGCTTTGGAATGGGACAAGAAAGCAGATTCCTCACCGCTAAAGCGGTTCGGAATGACAAAGGTATTGAACAGGGTGGGGCGGCTACATCTCTCTCCAGACATCCTTGAAGTCGAAGAATCCCTTCTTCCCTTCCAGCCACTCGACAGCTCGCACCGCGCCCTCGGCAAATCCCATGCGCGATTTGGAATCGTGACACAAATAAATTGTGTCATTGGGCGAGTCGAGCACGACCTCATGCATGCCCACTACATCGCCCTCCCGGAAAGAAGTGATTTCTACTTCCACCCCCGACGTGTCACGAACGATCTTCTGCAGGGTTACCGCGGTTCCCGAGGGGGCGTCCTTTTTCTGCGCATGGTGGCGTTCGAAGATGTGTCCCAGATACTGATGTTGTAATATGCCCGCCGCCGTCTGGGCGGCCTCAAAGAGCAGGTTTATGCCGATGGAAAAATTCGCGGCGTAGAGGAAACCGGTTCCGCTCTTTTCGACCATCTTCCACACCGTTTCCAGCTCGCTGTACCAGCCGGTGGTTCCCACTACCATGTTCTTTTTGGCAGCGACACACGCCTCGATATTTGCCAGGACAGCCTGGGGAATGGTGAAATCAATCACTGTATCTACCTTGGAGAGTTTGTCCGCCGTGAGGGCCGATGCGCCGGGATTATCCGCGGCGCATAGCAGCGCTATTTCGTGACCGCGTTCGCGGGCAACTTGCGCTACCAGGGAGCCGGTCTTACCGCGTCCTAAGATAAGCAGGTTCACAAAAATCCCTCGAGGTCAGATTCTCAACGTTCGGTCGCCCGCCAACTCTCACGCAAATACTTCGGGATCCAGATCCGAGAAGAACGTCTTGTGCAACCGCTGTACGATCTCGGTGACTGTATCCTCTTCGACAACAAAAGTTAGATTGATCTCCGACGCGCCCTGGGAAATCATACGTATCTTGACGTCTGCGAGTTCGCCAAACACTCTGGCCGCGATGCCCGGAGTATCACGCAAATTCTCTCCCACCAGGCACACAATGGCCTTGCGTCCTTCATATTTTACGTCCGCCAGCTTGGCCAGGTCGGCGGCCAGGGGTGGAATGGATTCGTTCGAATCCACGGTGAGCGAGACACTCACTTCCGAAGTCGATACTACGTCGATAGCCACGCGATGGCGGTCAAACGCGGCAAAAATCGAGCTGAGAAAACCGTGCGCCAGCTGCATACGCGGCGCGGCTACATCCACGATGGTAATCCGTTTCTTTACCGCGATCGCCTTGAAGGAATTGCGGCAACGCGGTGCGCGAGCGGTAATTCGAGTGCCTTCACAGGTGGGATTGCTCGAGTTCAGAACGTAGACTGGAATGTTTTTTTGTACCGCGGGAAGCACGGTGGCCGGGTGCAGGACCTTGGCGCCGAAGTAGGCTAACTCAGCAGCCTCATCGAAGCTGATAACTTTGATTCGCCGCGCATCCGGGCACACGCGCGGGTCGGTGGTCATCATGCCATCCACATCGGTCCATATCTCGATTCGCTCCGCGCCCAATCCAGCGCCAGCGATAGCGGCAGAATAGTCGGATCCGCCGCGTCCAATGGTGGTGGTGATGCCAGCCTTGGTGGCGCCGATGAAGCCGCCCATCACCGGCACCTTGCCGGCCGCGATCAGAGGCGCTACTTTGGATTGCAATCGCTGGTTGGTTTCCTCAAACAGAGGCGTGGCGCGGGTATGGGCGCTATCCGTCACCATCCAGTCGCGGGAGTCGACCAGCGCGGAATCAATCCCTGACGCAGAAAACGCTGCAGCCACAATCTTGCTGGAAAGCATTTCGCCGAATGCGGAAACGTAGTCGGCGGTGCGCGGCGTCAGTTCGCCCACTGCGGCGATGCCGCGCAAAAGTTCTTCCAGAGTTTCAAAGTCCGCGCCCAGATCGCCGTGGAACTGTGTAAAGAGCGCCGTCCCCAGCAGTTCTCCGGCAGTATTGTAGTGACGCTCCTGCGATGCCCGGCAAAGTTTTAGAGCGGTCTTGCGGTCGCCGGCTCCAGCGGCGCGAGCCATGGCGAGAAGCTGGTCGGTCACCTTGGCCATGGCACTGACGACTACCACCGGCTTCTGCTCGAGCCGCCCTTTGACGATGGCAGCGGCTCGCTCGATCGCTTTGGCGTCCTGCACCGAGGTGCCGCCGAACTTCATCACGATCATTGGAGTAGCGTCCTAGCCGGGCTGGATGCGGGAACTGCTTGCCAGTGAGTCATTGCTTCAGGCCGACACGGCGGCTGAGGCTGAGAATGACGCAGCGCGCCAGCGCCGCGTTCGATGCCTTGCTGCGGCCGGTGGCGCTCAATCCAGATAGCCCTGGGCCTTCAGCAACTCGGCGTTCAGCAGCGCCGCTCCGGCCGCTCCACGGATCGTATTGTGTGAGAGCACGGTGAACTTCCAGTCCAGCACTCCACAAGGACGCAGACGGCCAACCGTAGTTGTCATGCCGTTTCCGCGATCCGAATCGAAACGGGGCTGGGGACGATCGCTGAGCGTGACATATACCACCGGCTGCTCGGGCGCGCTGGGCAGGTGCATCTCCTGCGGCAGACTGCGAAAGTCATTCCACGCCGCGACAATTTCCTCAGGCTTCACTTTTTTCTTCAGCTTCACCGAAACCGATTCGGTGTGGCCATCCTCCACGGCGACGCGGTTGCATTGCGCGCTCATACCGAACCCGCCCATCACAATGCCTGAACCGTTGAGCCGTCCCAGGAGCTTGCGGGTCTCTTCTTCCATCTTCTCTTCTTCTTTCGCGATATAGGGAATCACGTTGCCGAGAATATCTAGAGAAGCCACTCCGGGATATCCCGCACCACTCACAGCTTGCATGGTAACGGCCATTACGGTGTCCAGTCCGAATGCTCTTTTCAGGGGAGCCAACGCCAGCACCAATCCAATGGCGGAGCAATTCGGATTGGTTACAACGAAGCCGCCGGATTTCTTGCGCCATCCCTGACATTCGAGCAGCTTGATGTGATCGTGATTGACTTCCGGAATCACCAACGGCACGTCGCTTTGCATACGCAAGGCGCTGGAGTTGGTCACTACAGCGCATCCGGCTGCGGCGAAGCGAGGCTCCATCTCGGCGGCAATCGAGGCATCGAGCGCGGCGAAGATGACCTTGGGCGCGCCCTCGGTTGTCGCGGGCGCCACTTTCATCTCGGCCACACGCGCCGGAATCGGCGTCTTCAATTTCCAGCGCGCGGCTTCCGCGTAAGGACGGCCCTCGGAGCGGTCCGACGCCGCCAGCCAGGCAACTTCGAACCAGGGATGATGCTCCAGCATTTGCACGAAGCGTTGTCCGACAATACCGGTGGCGCCCAGAATTCCGACAGGGATTTTCGCAGTCATAAGGGTTTCTTGGGATTTTACAACACGGCTCGCTTGCGGACCCTACCCAAACCTTCAAACCCTGGAGGTAGCAACACCAACGCAAAGGATGCAGTAGAGCCGCATCAGCGGGTGTGAAGAGATGTCAATGTCATGCTTCGCCCGGTAGTAGGTCAGTATCTGAAACCACCAAGGGCACGAAGTATCACGAAGGATGTCTCAAGCCCTTCCTTTGTGTACTTCGTGCCCTTCCTGGTTCGTCGATTTTGCGGTGTGTATCGTGAAGGCCCAACGAGCCTCGGCTTCTATTTTCGGGGAACAATCTCCGAGCCGAATGAATACTCATTTAACGGTCCGAAGCGCCTTTTCTCGGCATAAAGCCGCCACCGCCGCCAAACGATGCGCAGGCTGGCCATGACCGGGATGGAGAGATAGATGCCCAGAACGCCCGCGATTTCGCCGCCCGCCAGCACGCCAAAGATCGCCGCCAGCGGATGCAGTTCCATGCTTTTGCCCATGATCCGAGGTGAAATCACATAGTCCTGCACCAGGCGCCAGGCGCCGAGAAAAATCAGCAGAAGCACCCAGTGGGGATAGCTCATCAGCAAGGACACACCGAAGATCACGGCAGCAGCAACCAGCGGGCCTACGACCGGAATGAACTCCATGATTCCGCCCGCAGTGCCGAGCACTAACGCATAGGGAACCCGGGCCGATTCAAGGAACGCGATATACGCCACGGACGAAAACGCCGCCAGCGTCAGTTGGGCGCGTATGAACTGCGCCAGCATCTGGTTCAAATCACCCAGCACCCCTTCCAGAAATTCGCGTTGCGGACGCGAGTGCACAAACGACAGCAGGACCTCGCCAAACGCCCGTCCATCTTTGAGAAAGAACGCCGCCAGAATGGGAACTACGATAAGGAGCCAAGCCTGCTTGGCAACATCGGCAACCCTGAGGCCGATGCGTTGAGCGAGACCGAGCAGATCATTCCGGTGGTCGGCGAGAAGCTTCGACAGCTGAGCCCGGGTATGCAGGCTCCAGCCCTGTTCCTTTCCAATCTGCTCGGCGATCTGCCCGGAGCTGACCGTCTCCAGCAGCTTGGGAAAGGATTCACTCAAACGCTGCGCCTGGCGGCCAATCTGTGGTCCCACAAAAAAGAAAAAGGTAATCAGCAGGGCCACCAGCAGCAGATAAATCAGAGCGATTGCCCGTCCTCTTCCCTTCATCCATTTTTCGACACGGGAAACAGCGGGGTCCACCAGGTAGGCGAAGAAAACTGCAAACAAGAAAGCGATCAGCGTGCGGCGGGCGACATAGAGAAAGCCCAGCACTAAGGCAAACAGCATCAAGGTGAACAGGACCCGCGCCGTGCGTGAGTCAATCATGGACATTGAGTAACCCCGGACCCGGTAGCATCGGCCTGGTGGCAGCGCTACCCTGGCTTAGTCCCGTACCACTTCCGTGTTATCGCTCGTCACCAGAATCCGCACTACCTTGAACTGATCGTCGAGCCATAGGGACCAGTCGCCTGCATCGCTCTTCAGCAGAAAATGATTGAGCTCGCGCTCCGCCCCATGCACCTGAATTTTCTCTTTCCCGGTAAATGCCATACTGACCAGCAGCGAAGAACGCTGGTGGGGATTGATGGCTCCGAACTTCACTTGTTGATTTGGTGGGCAACTGACTTGTCCCTTTTCCTGGCGGCAGCCGGTCGCCAGATACTTCCACGTCAAAATTTCCCGGTGAACGAAGAAGTAATCATCCAGAACGCTGGTCGAAGTGGGAAGCAGGAAAGGATGCTCTTCCTGTTTGTCCTGTGGGCTGCTAGTAGAGTGCTCGATCAACAGGTTATCGTTGGGAACAATCACCGCCTGCGCTTTTCCCGGACTGATTTCTTTCCACTCGTATTTCTTCAGATCCCCGGTGGTCGTGAGTTGCAGTTCAGAGGACTGGGCCGCCTTGTCCATGCCCTCTTCAGTCCTAAACTCAGAAGTGGCTACACTTCCGGTGGAATCCTGCTGGATGGAAAACTTCTCGGTGGCGACTCGCCGCCCGTTCATGAAAACACCAAAGGAACCAGCGTCCACGATCTGTCCAGCGGGCCCCTTGTCTTTTTCTTTGTCATTGGCCGGTGCCGCCACGGAAGCCGAGATCAGCAAAAGCCACGAGATTCCCGCCACCAACGCACTTCTCACTGTCACACCCCTTGAACTGCTTTTTCCGGCCCAGTGTTCGAGGTCCCGAGTCAACCCGCCTCTTGCAGCCCGAGACTTCGGATCGCTTCCGCGGCCACTTCTTCGATATCTTTGCCGCTAGTCTCGATGCGTACAGCGGCCTTCAGGTAGCGAGGCCGGCGGGATTCATACAAACGCCGGAATCCTTCCAGGTCGCCTCGCAGCGGACGCTGCAGTTGTTTCTGTTGCTGGCAGCGCTGGAACAATTCTTCCGCCGGCGCGTCCAGGAAGACAGCTAAGAATCCACCCTCCTCAAGCAGCGCGGCATTGTTAGCCTGCGCGAAGGCGCCACCCCCAACCGCGACTACTTTCGGAGAGTCGCCCAGGTCCCGGATTAGCGAGCGCAAGGCTTGATGTTCAACCTCGCGAAATGCGGCTTCTCCCGACTGGGCGAAAATCTGCTCAACTGACCTGCGTTCCTGAGCCTGAATGCGATCATCCAGATCCTCAAAAGACCAGCCCAACTTGCGGCTTAGAGCCAAGCCGACGCTGCTCTTGCCGGCACCCATGAAGCCCACAAGAAATATGCTGCGCCTTCCGGAGACGGGCGCAGAGGTTGTGGTCTCGGGCTGCCCACCGGATCTGGTGCTCATGTATGGCGGCCATCTGCGGAGCCATTCCAACGCTCCGCCAGCCTCTCAAATTGCTGCGTCTAGGCGCGTGCTTAATTTCGCGCGTCTGGTTTAGTTTGAGCGCTTCTTGAGGTGAATTTTACCACTGAAGGAAAACAATCGGACGGAAGATGCTGCCTTGTTCATCGTACCTGCGAAGGCACTCCCCGCCTTGACCACGAAGGGAGTGTGTTTGGGCTCGAGCAGAAAGTCGTTTTCCACCTGGCCTCGCACCGAACGGGCGGTCACATCGATGGAAGCGTCGTTGGGGGCGCTGGCTTCGATATCTCCGGTATGGCTGGCAAGGTAATATTCGCCGCCGTTGCCGAAGTCTCCATCATAGTGAATCTTGCCGCTGGTCGAGTTGACTTGTACCAGGGGGCCGCTTACGGAATGCAGCACCACGTCGCCGCTGACCGAGGTTACTTCGACATGACCGTTGTGAATGTTGCTCAGAGTCACCAAGCCGTTCAGGGTTTTGATATGAACGTGGGCATCGCTAACGTTGAGCACGTCCATGTTGGACTGGCTGCCCTCCAAAGTCACATCCCCGCGCAAGCCTTCGGCGCGCAAGGGACCGGTGGTTGAGCGCAGGCTCACACTGGCGTCAGGCGGCACCTGGACTTCATATTCCACCCGGCCGGTGTCGGGAGTTGCTTCGAAAAACAGGTGAGAGATGATGTCCACCCGGTTGCCGCTCTGGCTCTGATCGATCTCTGCCCGATCGGAACGGAGAACCGCGTTGACCACCACCTGGTTGCCGGCGCCCGGCTTTACCGAAATCGGTCCATATTGGTTCGTGATCGAGACGGTCGCCCCGGGACCGACCGTGAAACGGAATTCCTTCCGAATTTCCGCTGAAGCGCAAATCGCCGTCGCTAAAATTGCGACCGAAACCAGCTGTGCCGCCCGCTGTGCGCTTTCCATGAGTCTCCCCTTCTTCAGCCTGACGAAAAACTTCGAACCCTTACCGGGCACACAAGTCTTCCAAGGTGCCGCAATACCCATCGCAATTACGGAAGAGAACGGTCCAAAGCCATCTCGTACACCGCCGCGCGCTGTTCGTACGCGTCCATCACGATCTGCTGCGCTTCCTCATCATTCGGGTCGGCCTGGGCGGATTCCTCAGCGTCCCGGATGTAGGCATTTACATTCTGCAGGTTGGAAGCATACTGCGCCTGCATGGCAGGCGATCGCGATCCAACCGCTTCCAGCAGCTGCCGGTCGTCGTTCATATTATTTACATTTTTCAGATTCCTGCCAGCCTGAAGATTGGTCACCGCCGCAGGAACAGAGATTGGTACTTGCGCTACCGGCTGATGCTCATGCGCTCCTCTTTGGTAGACGAAGACACCGACGGCGAGAACCGCGAGTGCGGCTACCGGAGCCAGCCACGCCAGCGTCCAGCTGCGTTTGACTGGGGGAACCAGTTCAAGTCCCCGCTGCGGCTCGCGAATGAGACCTTCGCGCCGCAACGCAATTTCAATGGAGTTCCATACTCGCAGGTTGGGCTCGGCAAACTCGGCCAATTGCGGGGCTTCACTGGAAATCAGGTTCAACTCCGCGATCAGTTCGGCACACAGCAGACAGGACCTCAAGTGCGCTTCCTGCTCAGCTGTCCGGCCACCATCAATTACATCCGGCAAGAATTCCTGAAACTCTGCGCAGTTCATACTTCATTTCTCCCCAATCTCCCTTGTTCTCGCTCCTCACGGCTTTACGGCCTTTTCGGCTCTGCTCGTTTTGAGCGCTTCGCGCAGCTTCATGCGCGCTTTGTGTAACTGAGACTTGCTATTGCCGATGGAACATCCCACCATAGTGGCAATCTCGTTGTGTTCGTATCCTTCTACGTCATGCAGGACAAAGATTCTGCGATATCCCGGCGGCAACGCATCTACCGCGCGCTGCAGTCGTAGCCTGTCGATCGACCCCGACAAGAGTGGGTCTTGTGCGCCCAGTTCCTTCTTCGGAGTCTCTTCCTCGTTTTCCGGCGTCTCCTCCAGCGGAACCACGGGAAGACTCTTCTTGCGCAATTGCATCAGGACAACGTTTACCGCCATCCGATGCAACCAGGTGGAAAATGCTGACTCGCCGCGAAATGTTCCGATCTTGCGAAACAACTGCAGAAAAGCTTCCTGGGTCAGATCCTCGGCCTCGGCTGTGTTGGCCGTCATGCGGAGGCATAGCGAATAAACACGCCGCTTATGCAGACCGTACAAAAGTTCAAAAGCTTCTGCATCACCTTGCTTGGCGCGCTCGATTGCTTCTGCTTCGGAAAGCTTGTCGCCCTGTAGTTTTCTCGCGTCCGTCAAGTCGCCTTTTCCGGCCGCACTAAATCAGATGCGGCGTAACTATCTTTTCGTTGTACTGCTTGCAAGGTTTGGGCTGGCCAACCGGAACCGAGTCCGCTGCCATGGCGAAACTTGCGGCGCCATGCCCTCCCTAGGTAACTGCTAGCAGCCTATCGAGGTCGGGCGAACCCCGTCAACTATGGTTCTTGGTAGCCCCTGCCCTGGGAGCTATGGTTCTTTGTAGCCTGCCCACCGACCCGGAACACCAAACTGCCCATTCCCCCGAACAATTAGACTTCCCCCAGCAGAATGGATACCTGCCCAAAGTTGCGTTCTCCTCGTCCTGCCTAAGCCGCCCAGCCTGAGAAATGAGGGATTCCCCGATTACCGGAGGCCGTTCACCGGAGTGACGTTTCACGACCGGGCCACTTACGCAAGAATCTGGTGCGTGCGGATCTGGCGTAGGCTGCAGGTCTGGCGCGGGAGGAAATAAATGAAATCAAAGATTTTCCTGATTGCAATCCTGTGTGCGTCCTTCGCCCAGGCTAAAGAGCCAAAGGCACATCAGAGCGGCACTTTGTTGCAAATGGACTCGGCCGAGTGCGGGGTGGACGAAAATAGCGGCAAAAGCGTGGTCGGAGAACTGGTGGGCACGGACTCGGCTCATAAGAAGACGCACGCGTTGCTGTGTCAGGAATACCTGCTGCAAAGCGACAGCATGATCTACCGAATTCGCCCGCGGGACGAAAAGCATCCGGTGTTGCTACCGGTAGGCCAGAAAGCCCAGTTCCGCATCCAGAAAGACAAGATGCTGCTCCAGGTTGAAGATGGCGATACCAAGGAGCGTGAATACAACGTAGTTTCCATGACACCGCGGGCCGAGAAATCGACCAGCTCGGCGTCTGCCAAATAGAACTCCAGCAAACTTAGACTCAACCTGAGTGACTTCGGCGCGGTGAGCGCGGTGTGGGCCCGCCGCGCCAACCAGTCTTGGCCGCCTTCTGCGGTCGTCCCGCGTGCATACAACACTTACGTAGGAATTTTCGGCCGCGCCGTAGCCCAACCCACGTCAGAGCGGGCGCATCTTAAAGTCTGAAGATATCGGCGTTAGCACTGGAGCTATTTCAGTCCACCGTGAGAGGGGTGCCGAACAACAATCTAGGGAGATTTTTGCCATGAGACGTATTGCTCTATTTGCGTTGCTTGCCGCATTCGTTGCTGCGCCAGGCGCGCTGCTCGCGCAGAACGAAAACCACGTTGAAGTCGGTGCATTCGCGGAGTATTACCGTTTTGATCCGGGCAATAGTGGCAGCAGCATGATCAACTTCGTTGGCGTAGGGGGCCGGGCGGGCTTCTACGTAAATCCGTGGGCCAGCATCGAAGCCGAGATCGGCTATGATTTCGCCCGTAACCAGACTAACTTCTTCAACAATGGCGCGACCACGAGTTTCGCAACCACGCAGACCCGTCCTCTGCACGGTCTCTTCGGACCGAAGTTCAACTTCGGCACCGGAAAAGCCAACTTGTTTGCCACCGGCAAAGTCGGCTTCGTGAATTTCGCCACGAGTGACCAAACCCTGGCCCAGGCATTCGGAAACGTGGATGCCGGCGCCACGCGCTTCGCGGTTTATCCCGGAGTCGGCGTCGAGGGCTTTTGGGGGCCCATCGGTATGCGCGCTGAGGTTGGTGATGAAATCTATTTCTCGGGCGGTCCTAAGAACAACCTGAGAATCACGCTCGGACCGCACTTCCGCTTCTAACAGACAACCCGTCGGGACGTCACGGCAGCCAGAACATCGGCTGCCTTTTCATTTCCGTCGCGCCTGAAATCCCTCGGTCCGTTGCGCGTCGACGACGACACACAGAAACCTGATCCCACTTTTCAAATTCTTCAAAACTATTTTCAGGCGAGCTTGCACGAGTGTGGTACTATCCGCCGCACACGGCTTGTGGCGGTTTGCTTGTTCTGCCAATGTCCAATTATTTTGCGAGTTCCCGCGTATTAGCCTTCTTGTGTTGCGTCCTTCTTTTCGCGCGGAGAGCAGCATCGCAATCGACAGATCAGGTGCCTACACCTTCCTGGTGTCCCGATCGAAGTCAGCCCGACCAATCGCAAATTCTTTCAGTGAGTCCCAAGCCAGCAGTGACCTCACGTCAAGCCTCTGCGAGTGGACGTCGACCTTGTGCTCGTGCCGGTGACAGTAACCGATCCGATGAATCGTCCGGTGCTGGGATTGCGAAAGCAGGATTTCAAGGTTTACGAAAACAACGATCAGCAGCAGATCCAGTATTTTTCCGCCGAAGAGGCCCCGATTTCGGTAGGCGTGCTGTTGGACGTCAGCAAGAGCATGACCAACAAGTTTGTCACCGAGCGTGCCGCGGCCGAGGCGTTCTTTAAAAACGCAAATCCTCAGGACGATTTTTTTGTCATCACCTTCGCCGACCAGCCCAAGCTTGCTCACCAGCTCGATCGAGTCGCTCGATGACATACAGGAGAGCCTTGCCTCCGATATTCCCGACGGGCACACGGCGCTGCTCGATGCAATTTACCTGGCGATCGCGCGGATGCGATCAGCGCGATACCAGCGCCGGGCGTTATTGATAGTCACCGATGGCGCCGACAATCACAGCCGATACGGGCTCAAAGAGGTAAGAAGGTTGGTGGAAGAAGCCAGTGTGGACGTCTACGCCATCGGCATATTCGACAGCCTGTTTTTCCGGTCGTTCGAGGAAATGATGGGAAAGCGCTGGCTGCGCGAAATCACCGACGTGACCGGTGGCCAGACGGTTGCGGCCGCAGGTCTGGAAAAGGTTCCCGAGATCGCTGCCGACGTCAGCCGCCAGATGCGCAACCAGTACGTGCTGGGATACCGGACCCACAACAAGCCCGTGACAGCAAGTGGCGCAAAGATCAAAGTGAACGTCATCCAGGCGGCCGGAGAGACCCGGGTTCAGACTCGCTACAAGAAGGGCTATTAGCGGCAGCTAGATAAAGTTGGCCCCTTCGACCTTCAGTTTTGGACCAGCAGTTCTGACGCGCCCGCCCGCTAACCTCGCAGTCTCTTCTCCTTTTCTAAACCCGCTCCCGAATAGATAGCAGGGCCGCATACGTGATAGAGTGTTGCACTTTACCGCTCTGCAAAGGGCCGCCGAAGCTGACTCCAAGGAGTCGTCTATGTCCCCCATTTACGATCTCGTGAAGGATCGCCCGGTCTATTCGGTGGAAGCCGATCGTACCGTGCTGGAAGCCGCGCGTCTTATGATGGAGCACCGCATCGGCGCTGTCCCGGTGCTGCGCAATGGCGAACTGGTCGGCATTTTCTCCGAGCGCGACATTATGAACCGGGTGGTCGCAGTCGGCCGGCTGCCTGGAAGCACCAAGATCTCCGAGGTCATGACCACCAATCCCAAGGCGGTCAACGTGGACGAAACCATCGAAAACTGCCTCTACCTGATGCGCGAATTCGGGTTCCGTCATCTACCTATCGTGGATGGCAAGGAACTCAAGGGATTGGTATCTTCCCGCGACATTCTGCTGCGCTACATTTCCATGAAAGAAGCCGAACAGCGGCGCATGGCGGTTTGAAGGTCCAAAGGCGGGATAGCGTATTTGAGCAATTGCCCGGCGGTTAGCTCTCAGCTCTCCGTCAGTTCTCAGCAAGATCTCTAACAGCTGGTAACTTCTTTCCTACATATCACTTCGATTTGCCCCCAAAATGGTCTATCCTCATCGCTACAATGACTCGTCCTGCAGCCTCGAAACTTAGCCTGCTCTCGCCGTCTTTTTCGCCTCAGCTTTATCTTCATCTACCTGTCGTTGGCCAGCACGAGGTCGTTCGGCCACCGAGCAAAAAAATTCCAACTCTGAAGCTGGCCTGGCTCCCATCCTCAATTACATATCGTCCGGGTGGGACACGTTGACGCGCTCCATGACCGACTGCCAGACGGTCGTCGATCCCAAGCTGACCGAGGCCTCGGTCCTGTATCTGCCAGCTGACTACCCACCTCCGCCAACCGTGCAAGAACTGCAGAAGCGATGCAAGGTAGATGTAGAACCGTTGCCCGCCGTCGTCAATACACCCGGACAAATTGATCCGTCCAAGCTCGCTCCCGGCTTGTTGTATCTCGAACATAAGTATGTGGTGCCTGGGGGCAGGTTCAACGAGATGTATGGCTGGGACAGCTACTTCATCATCCTTGGATTGCTGCGCGACGGACGCATTGACCTGGCGCGGGGGATGGTGGACAACTTCTTTTTCGAAATCGAGCACTACGGCACCATCCTGAATGCCAATCGCGCCTACTACCTGACTCGCTCTCAACCTCCTTTTCTTACCTCCATGATCCTGGCGGTGTACGACGCGGAGAAGGCTGCCGGCCACGAAGATCGCGGCTGGCTGGAGAGAGGTTACGGATTCGCGAGCAAGGATTACGAAAATTGGAATCGGGACCCTCACCTCGCCGGGTTCACCGGTCTTTCGCGCTACTACGATTTCGGAAACGGTCCGGCTCCGGAGAGCTTGAAGGACGAGGCGGGAAGCTATCGCAGGGTTGCAGGGTACTTTCTACTTCATCCCCAGGCAGGGCGAAATTATATCGCCGAGAATGCTAGCGAATCCGATACCGGAATCGGTTTCCACTACACCACCCAGATTTGCGATGCTCCCAACACCATGGCCAAGGCGGAATGCGAGCCGGCCCACAAGATTTCACTCAGCCCGGACTATTACAAGGGCGACCGGTCGATGCGTGAATCAGGCTTCGACATTTCTTTTCGCTTTGGACCGTATGGATCTGCGACCCATCACTACGCTCCCATCTGCCTGAATAGCCTGCTTTACAAGACCGAAAAGGATTTGCAGCTGATGGGTGAGATCCTCGGACACAAAGCTGAAGCCCAGAAATGGCAGCAGCGGGCGGAGGTCAGAAAAGACCGGATCCAGAAGTATCTTTGGGATCCGGGCCGCCGGCTGTACTTCGATTACGACTTCGAGACCGGTCAGCGGTCCTCTTACGAATACATAACAACTTATTATCCGCTTTGGGCCGGACTTGCTACTCCGGAACAGGCGCGGGAACTGGCTCACAATCTCGGCATTTTCGAGCAGCCCGGCGGCCTCGCCATGAGCGACAACGATGCTGACGTCCAATGGGATTATCCCTACGGCTGGGCGCCGACCCAGATCATCGCGATCGAAGGCTTGCGGCGCTACGGGTTCAACGATGACGCCAATCGCATCTCGTACAATTTTCTGGCAACCATCTTAGAAAACTTTCGCCGCGACGGCACCATTCGCGAGAAATATAACGTGGTGACGCGCTCCTCGGAGTCAGGAGTCCATGCCGGCTATCAGCAGAATGTGATCGGCTTCGGCTGGACTAATGCGGCGTTTCTGGTGTTTCTGCACGAATTGCCCAAGGATCTGGTCGACCGTCTAGCCAAAGAGCAGGTAGCCGTGGGACCGCGCTGATGGCCGGATCTGGACCAGCGACCCGCGCGAGGCTTAAGCCTCCCATCTAACTTTCGTCTTGACAACACCTTCACAGGTCGGACAGAATCGCCGCCCCTGTCGCGCGTGGAGGCTTCGATGAAGAGTATTCCGCAAGCCTTATTTGGCGCCGTCATCGGGTTAGTATTGGTGCTCGCTATTCCGATGCACGCCAGTAGTCGCAAACAACTTAGCCCTGAGACGAAAGAAAAACTCAATCAGCTCGTAAAACAGCATGCGAAATTGGATCAGCTAGGCGCCAAACCTCGCTTCATGCGTGGGCACGGGCCGTCCTCGGCGTTGCGCCAGGCAGCCACAGCGGCCATGGCGGCTGGAGGCAAGAATTCGGACGGCATTATCTCCATTCCCCATTTTGACTTTACCGCCACCGCCGGAGGGCAGCAGTTTCCACTGATGTTTGTCGGCGCTCAACCCACAAGCAATGGGCGAAGCACTTCGGTCTCGAATGTGATCATTCCGATCGCGATCACCGTTCCTTTGTTGGACGCCGACCAGAATTTTACGGGCAATGAAGTTACCTTCGATGGCTCTACCAAGGTGGCAAACACGGTCCATTCGCCCATTTACAAGCCGGCCAACTTCGCCGTAGACGCCAAGGCCGGCAAGACGCAGTGGGGTGACGCCATGCAGGGGTCACTTTCTTCAACTCGCTCAAGCCAAATACCAACAGCTGACATGTGCTGCTGGACAATCCGATCATCTCGCCAACCGTGAATACGGCAGACTTTTTCGACGCTTTTGCCATTGATTTCGGCGACGGCACGCCGCTGTTCGCCTTTGTCGCCGGGGAGTACGTCGATGGCATTATCGCGAGCTGCCTGGCGACTCACCCCTTGCCGCCCGACGTGCTGCCCATCTTCGTCACCTATAACGCCTTGCTGTTCTACGGAGGCGATCCGGTTAACGGATGCTGCGTGCTGGGCTACCACGACGTGCTGGTGACAGGGGCACACGGCAACAATTTGGTGGTGCAAACCTTCCTGTTCGCCGACTGGAACGACGCCGACATCTTTAGTGTGCCCATCCAGGACATTCACGCCCTGAGCCATGAAGTGGCGGAATGGCTGAACGATCCATTCATCAACAACGTAGTGCCGCCTTATCCGAACGGTGAGGAGACGGGTTGCGACACCATCATGGAGACCGGAGATCAACTTGTCGGCAATACCGTGCCGGTTACGATCGGCGGTTTCACCTATCACCCACAAACCCAGGACGTATTGCAGTGGTTCACGCGCGAGACGCCCTCAAGCGCGTTAGGGGGGCTCTATCGGTTCCCGGACGATCCGAACGTGCCGAAAACTCCGGCCCCGGTTTGTCAATGAGCCTGACCCGCAACGCGATTGATTCTTCGTATTGGAGATAGGTCGCGCCGCGGAATCGATCATTCGGGATCAGGTAGTCGCAATCTGAAGGCAAGGCCATCACAGGAAAAGCGGGAGTTGGGTCCAGGCCCGACTCCCGCTTTATAAACCCGCCTCGTCAAGCTAAGGCCTTACCAGAATCGGAATCGTGAGCTACGCCAAACCTAGGGTTTGGCGCTGCTGCTTTCCTGCAATTGCTGGGCAATTTTCAACTCCCGCTCGGCGTCGTCGTTGCGGCCCATATCGCGATAGGCCTGTCCCAGCAGGTGATGAGTGACGGAATTATTCGGGTCCATGTTCAAGGCATGCTCCAACGCTCTTACGGCCAATTCGGCTTCGCCCTTTTTCGCCAATACTTTTCCCATCAGGATGTAGGGTCCGGTTGAGGTTGCGTCGAGCCAGATGGAGCGTTGCAGGAGTCTCTCGGCATCGTCGAATCTTTGCACTCGGGAATAGGCGTCAGCCAGCTTGTAGTAAGTGGGGGCGTGGGCGGGGTTGAGAGCCAGTTCCCCCTGGAAATCGCTGATGGCTTCCGGGACCCGGGACTTATAAAGATGTAGTTCGCCTAGGAAGAAATGGGCCAACGGCAGCTTGGGGTCGAGAGCAATCGCCTTCTGTGCGTATTCCTCGGCGATGGGATCGAATTCCTGCCGCAACAGCATACGCGCGGTGAACAGGTAGCTGGCGGCCGATTCAGGCGGGACCTCGAACATGCGGGCGAATGCCTTGCGCGCCTGCGCATAGTCCTTGGTCTGGATATAACATAGGCCCAAGATATAGGAAGCATCGACGTTAGCGCGCGGATACCAACCCTGAACTTTCTCCAGCGACGGAATTGCCTCCGCAGGCCTTCCGGATAAGTAATACGAGAGTCCCAGGAGTTGAATGGCTTCCTTGTTTTCGGGATTCTCCACCTGGGCTTGCTTGAGTGAGTCGATGGCTTTTATGTAATCGCCCTTCTGGTAGTAGGCCGCACCCAGCTCGCCGGACAAGCCCTTTGATCCAGGCGGCAGAGCCTGCAATTGCGCGATCGCATCGTCATATTTTCCCTGCTGCAACAGCTTTTCCGCCTGGCCAAAATCTGTCGCCGCAGGGACTTGGGAAGGGGAAGTCGGCTGAGTCTGCGCCTGCAGCGAGAGCCCGGCGGCAAACAGAAAAACAGCCATCCATATTGGTAATCTCATCGGAAACTTCCGGAAAAGAAGAAACAGTTAACCCCTGGAATTAGAACATTTTTCGTGGAAGAAAGGGCAGCCGAATCGATATGCTCATGTCCGTGCACGCTCATTCCGAACATGCCGGAGGAATACGATTCAGGCTCTGCAAGGCTCTTTTTGCGGCGGGCATGTCGGGATTGAATTCCAGCACTCGCAGCGCGGTGGAGCGCGCTTGGTCGAATTTCCGCTGGTCGCAGAATGCGGTCACCAGGTTCATGCCTAGAGCGCTCTTGCCCGGAGCGCGCCGGAACGCCTCTTGCCAAAGTTCCGCTGCTTCGTGCAGGTGGCCGCTTTCAGCTTCGATGACACCCAGGTCGGCGGCAGCGTCAATCAGCTCAGGGTTTACGGCCAGCGCTCGCCGGTACAACTCGCGTGCCTGAGCAGACAATCCATGTCTCTGCTCAACGTAAGCCAGCGCGGTGAGCAGATCAGGATCATTGGGAAACTCCGCGACGGCGGAGCGCAACCGGCTCTCGGCGTGGGTCTCGGCGCCTTCCATTCCGGCGTTAGCCAGCGATTGCCATGCCAGGGCCAGATCACGTACGTCTTGCTCTGCTTCCGCGGAGTCCGGAAAAGGAACCAGGCGCGGGGTCGAGGGTGCCGGGCCCGCTTCTTCCATCAGCTGGGCCGGCCCTTCCCGATGCCGAGGAATGCGGTGATCGGTCACCTGGGTATGAGCAACGTCAGTGCTGGCGGCTGCCGGCATGTGACAAAGCGTGCAGTCAAGCTGATTGGGATGGTGCTTGCTTGCAAAATGCGTCCCGTGGCAAGCTACGCATTTTTCGCGGTAGTAAGAGACCCGTTCCTCAGCGGGTGGCTCGTAATGAGGATCGTGGCAGCTGGTGCAGGACATGGAATCCCCCGACTTGCGTTTGCAGACACTTTGCGCCAGGGCCTCGACCTGGCTCACTCCGCCTAGACCCCCTGCCGGTCCTCCCGCCATGACGTAATAGCGCATGTAGTCAGTTAGCGATTCTCCCGGTCGGAACTCGTAAGCGTGGCGGCCCGGGCGCTCGATCGCGACCTTGCCTTCAAGATGACATTGCATGCAGACGGCGTCACGGCGCTCGGGGGACAATTTGGCAGGGTTCACAATCGCTCCCGTCGCGCCCGCAACGTGAGCTGCGCCAGGGCCGTGACAGCGTTCGCAGCTGACGCCCGAATGAAGAAATGCCGGCATCGGATAGAGGTTCTCTGTTCCTTTGGCCGGCGCTCGCATGCCACTGACGTGGCAGCGCAAACAACTGGTGAAGGCAGGAAGGTTGAGGGGAATCTCTCGCGCGTCCTGGTAGGCCGGCGCCATGTCCCAGCGTTGCTCATGGCTGTACCAGTTCACCGGCGATTCAAACAGGAAGCCATCCTGGGCGAACAGATAGCTCAAGCCGCGGCGCCCTGAACCGATGTAGTAGAGCAATTCCCGCCTGCCCCTGACCTCAGGATCGCCCGGACGCTCGAAGCTAAGCCAGACGCGGTTGCCTTCGGAATAAATGCGATAGTGAACACCTGATTTGGAGTGGAAAAAATCGGATGGAATCACGTTCTCGATTGCGGGACCGCTGGCCCGGGCCATCGGCGTGCGGCTGTACGACTGATAAATGGCTGAGTGACAGCCGGCGCAGGCTTCATTTCCGACGTAGCCGGAGGTTTCGCTACCTGGCTTCCCGGGGGTGGATGACGATTGGCTCGAGGTCGACTGAACTGATCCGGTCGCCCTGCCGGCAGTCGCTCCGCCGGACGCAGGATCGGACTGCGTCCAGACAAAAGTAGAACTCACCGCCAGGAGGGCGGCAATCAATCCTGACCGCGGCATCTATGAAAACCCCGAGAGCCGCCCCGCCTCGGTTAGATGCAAAGCTTCAGCGCTTCTGCTGGTAAAAATGTTTTCATGAATCAATCGACAGCCGGTTTCCAATCAGACCAAAAAAATAGGAGGGAGTCTGTGACTCCCTCCTGCTGAGTTTCGAGCTTTGTTCCGCTTCTAGAAGTCGAAGCGAACCGCGAACTGCAATTGCCGCATGGTCGTGCCGCCCTCCAGGCCTGTAATCTTGCCGTTGTTACCGCCCTGGCAATCGATACAGCCGTTAGCCCCGTTGTTCTGGCTAAACGCATACACGGGGTGATTGAACACGTTGAAGGCGTCCACGCGGAACTGCCCGCTGAGTCTTTCCGTGAAACGGAACTTCTTCACCGCCGACATATCGGAGTAGAAGCCCGCCGGGCCGTGATACGTGTTTCGGCCGAGGTTTCCGAGGTTCCCAAATCCCGGATCTGCGAAAGCTCCCGGACTAGTGACGATGTTAGGAACGGGTGTGAAGTACGTAATGGTGTGGGCGATGGGGTCAAGCGAACCCAGTCCGGTGTGGAATGAGCCCGAACCCTTGTTAGGACGGCAAACGCCTACGTCTTCTTCAGCGCCGCACTCCGCAAAGCTCGGCGTCCAGGGTAAGCCGCTGCTCCAGTTCGTGGTATTGCTTATCTGCCATCCGCCCACGATGTAGTCCGCAGCCTTGCCGGAGTTACCCATGAACTTCTTGCCTCTGCCGAACGGCAACTCGTACACGGTGTTGAACACGAACACCTGGTCGCGGTTGAAATCAACCGGTCCCCAGGCGATTTTGTGATCAACCGCGTAGTAGTTACTGTCATAGCCGTAAGCGTGAGAGAAGGTGTAGTGAGTCAGGAACTGCAGGCCTGACGCGAAGCGCTTCTCCAACTTGGCTTCAAACGCATGGTAGGTGCTGCCAGCGTCATTGCCGTAGTAGTTGCCCAGATCAAACGGAAGCTTAGTGCAATTGCCCAATGCATCCTCGGGTCCGCAGAGCGGCCGGCGTTCGTTCTGGGTGAACAACACGCCGGTGATCGGATTGATTTGTTTGTAGCCGAACATGGAAACCGGGTTCACGTCATAGTTCGGTCCGTCGCCGGCAAAACCATGTGTGCCCTTGCTGCCCACGTAGGCGACTTCCACGGAGACCGTATTGGTGAGCTGTCGCTGTACGGTTGCATTCCATGAATCCACCGTCGGCAGAACTTGCTTGGTGGGACGAATGTGCGTGCCACCCACCTGCCCGCCGAGAGCGGAGAACGGAATGATGCCGTTACTCGGCACCGCCGGGAACAGAGGCGCGATCGGTCCGGCATCCAAGCTGAAGACTGGAGTGAGACTTGCGGAAGCGCCCGTGCCTAGCGCGGTCGCATCCACGTTCTGCTTCAACAGAACCGGCAGGTTCTGGGTTACGGTGTGTCCGAAGTTCGAACCGAACACTCCGATGTCATAGCTGCGTCCGTACCCCATTCGCACTACAGTCTTCGGGGTCAATTGGTACGCGATCCCGACGCGCGGAGCGAAAGCGGTGAACTTGTTGTCAATGTTGCCGTTCAAGCCGACGTTGCCGAAGCCCGCGACGCGGATGGCGCCTGTCCCGTTGAGATCCAGAAGGTTGGCGAATCCGCCGGCTCCAGTGGCATTCACGGTTTCAGGGAAGTAAATTTCCCAACGCAGACCATAGTTGACAGTGAGTTTGGAAGTGGCGCGCCAGGTGTCCTGACCGTAGAAGAACCAGCGCTTTTGGCGCTCGGCCGCTTCGCTTGCGGAAGTCAGCGTCGGGTTGTTAACGTACCGCGCAAAGGAGGTGACCTGGCCGAGGAGGAATGACGCCAGATCTAAGCCGCCAGTGCCGCCGTTCGAGGTTGCTTCAGGACTGAAGTTGTATTCCCCAGTCCGGTTGTTGTCGCTGGGGATTCGCAGGTTCATGGCGTACCGGATGTCGGCGCCAAACTTGATCTGGTGGTTACCCTTCATCTTGGTCCAGTTGTTGACGAACTGAATCTGCTGTTCGCTCTCAGTCAACGGGCAGTTGCAGCGAGCGACGCCCAGGCCATCACCGAAGCTTGAGATCACGCAACCCTGGCCGCCGTTGTTGTTGGTGCAACCCTGACCGCTGATTGGATCTGTGCCGAGCAGGAAGGCCCCAAGACCGGCTGTTTTGGGGTCGGCCGTGTTCGCGAACGGGATTCCGAATGTCGTCATCGGACTGCCGCTGTCGGGCTTTTGGGTCTGCGGGTTGTACTTGAACCAGCCGAAGCGGAAGTCGGTCAGCAACGAGGTGCTGATGGTCTTGGTAAAGCCCGTTGCCAGGCTGTAGTTGTGAGTGATGGAGCTGCCCGCAAGGCCGAGCAAGCCGTTGCCCGGACCACCTACCGCGCCCAGCAGACCCTGGCCCGACAACTTGAAGTAGTCGAGGCTGAACCGGCCGAACACGTTCAGCGTCGGGCTCTCGGCAAAGTCCATGCGAGTGTCGAAGCTGTTCTGGATAAATGGACCAGAACCCGAGCCAATGAGGTTATTCAGAACCGTCCCAGTCTGCGAAGAGGGGAACGCCGCCAGGATATTCCCCGCCGCCGGCGAAATGTCGGCGATCGGAATCAGATTTCCAGCGAACGGCGTACGCCCGGCTCCGGTCAGAAGGTTGCCTGAAGTGGGATCGAAAACCTGGCCCCCACCGGCGACGCCCGCCGTCAGGTACTGGCTGAGATCGCAGAACCCAGTGGTGTTTGTGGCTGGATTGCACGTGTTATGAACCGTCGCGGTTGGAACCGTGAAGGTGCCGCTGACGCCGTTGGTCTGGCGCGTGCCCTGGTAGTCCCCGAAAAAGAAGAGCTTGTCTTTGATAATAGGGCCGCCGATGGTGCCGCCGAACTGCACCCAGCGCCCGGGCGGAATAAAGCGACCACTGATGGGATCACGTTTGTATTGCGTAAAGGGGTCACGCGCCTGTTGTGCGTCCGAGCGACGGAACAGGAATCCACTGCCGTGCAAGTCGTTGCTGCCCGACTTGGTTTGCGCGGTGACGACGCTGGCGACTGCTTTGCCAAACTCAGCGTCATAATTCTGAAGTGCGACCTTGGCCTCGGTCACTGCGTCCAGGTTGGGATTTACTACGATAATTCCAAGAATCGGGTCCTGATTGTCGGTTCCATCCAGCTCGAATGCGGTACCGCTGAAGTGCTGACCCTGAGTGAAGATCTGAAGGCTGCCTTGAGGATTCTCGGTGGCCGCGTGGCTCCAGCCCACCATCTTCTGCGAACCTGGCGCCATCAGCTGCAAAGTAGTGAAGTTGCGATTCAGGATCGGAACATCCTGGACATACTTGTCATTGAAGGTTGTGGCGACATCGGCGCGATCGGTCTTAAGCTGCGGAGTCTCGGCAGTCACTTCCACGGTCTCGGTCGATCCGCCGACCTGGAATTGGCCGTCAACCCGCGCGCCGGCGTCGGCTGACACCGGCACGTTCTTTTGTTCAAAGGCCTTAAACCCGGCGCCTTCTGCCCGGACGTTGTAAACATCGGGGATAAGATGGGTGACGCTGTAGTTTCCGTCGGTGTTCGTCGTCGCCTCGACCGACGTACCCTTGGCCGCAGACGTGACCGTTACCTTGGCGCCAGCAACCGCCGCGCCCGAAGGATCGGTAATGGTTCCGAAAATACTGCCGTAGACGGCTTGCCCCGAAGCCTGCGGCGTCCACACTGTGCCGAAAAGGACCAACATGGCCAGAGTACCTAGCAGCACAAAAAACTTCGTCTTCATTGCAGCCTCCGCACCCATAATTCTTCTTTAGAATTCACTGTGAGGTTTAAGGAAAGCACGCGCCCAGTTCGGGAAATTTTTCAATCGAACCGAAGAAGCTCTCCAGGAAACCAGGCGCACTCGCCTTCCAGACTGCGTCCGCCTAGTTAGTACAAAAGCACTACTTGTTAGTCAGGTCATGCAGGTAGTCCTCCTAACCCATAATCGGTGTAGATTGTTGAAACTGCTGCAAATGGAGCGTGCGAGGAGGTAACTTCGCTATGACATTTGGAAGTGGGAGCGCCGGCGCCTATGAAAAAATAGAATGTCGTAAATCTGTTTTTACCGACTAGAAAAATATCATGGTTCACGTAAGTAATTGATTTTAATATACTAAGTTGCCAATGGCGCAGCTCATCAAAGTGCGTTTCGAGGTTTGGTGCTCGAATTCCACAGAAATTTTTCGACAGAGATTCCCAAAAAACACGGATGAGGACTACGGTTTCATGGCGTTTGATACTGTTACTCGCAGTAAGTCTCTAGATTGCAGTTGATTATCTGACTTGTTACCCTAGGTTAAATGAACGTTACACGCGTCCAGGTTCCTGAAAGAGAGCAGTATCTCGCGCAGATCGACCGGCTCGTGAACAGCCATGTGCTGCACGGATCGGAATCTTTGTGCAAATTACTTCGATATCTCGCTGAACACGCGCTCGACCATCACGGCTTATCACTGAAGGAATATCAGATCGCCACCGAGGTCTTCGGGCGGGCGCCTAGTTTTGATCCGCAGTCCGATTCGACCATCCGAGTGCAGGCCGGGCGTCTCCGCCTCAAAATTGCGGAATATTATTCGTCGGAGGGAGCGGACGATCCCATCCAGGTGGAAATGCCAAAGGGCACCTACGTGCTTTCATTCCACCGCCGGGAAGCCAATGTTGCCAGGCCACACATGCTCGCGCCTGGCGCCCAGCATCAAGATGAGGTCGCGGCCGGGCGGAAAACAGATCTTGATCGCAAAGCGGTGTTCGGGTTGCTTGCCTTGTTGGTCTTGGCGGTAGTCGCAATCGCCTACCTGCTGGCGACGCGTAACTCACGTGCAGCCGATCGCGCGGCCGAACCAGTTCCACAGGCCTCCACCACCTTCTGGAGGAGCTTTCTGACCGGACCGGAAGAACCCTGGGTAATTTTCAGCAATGGTGCTTTCGTTGGACGGCCGGAGACGGGAATGAGGTATTTCGATCCCGCCCGTGACGCGCGCGACGTGATTCTAGACCACTATACGGGCGTCGGCGAGGTGTTAGCGGTCCATGCCCTCGATCGCACCTTCGCACTGCTGCACCGCAAAATTCGAGTGAAACGCGGAAGCCTGCTCTCCCTTGACGACGTGAAGAATAACGACATGATTTTTGTGGGCTCCCCCGCCGAAAATCTGACCCTGCGCGAAATTCCCAGCACCGAGCAGTTTGTCTTCAAACGCCCTGAGTCCGGCCCTCGTAAGGGCGACCTATCGGTTTTTAATGTCCACCCCCAATCCGGCGAGTCTGAGTATTGGTTCGCCAGCCCCTCCCACACCGCGCTCAGCGAAGACTACTCAGTTATCGCCCTGGTTCGCGGCTTGAATCCGGCCAGGTCAGTGCTGATTCTTGCGGGAACAACCACTATCGGCACTCAGGCAGCGGTTGAGTTTGCGTGTCAACAAAACTCGCTTGAGGAGTTGTTACCGCGGCTCCAGGTTTCCGAGACAGGCGAACTAAAACCCTTTGAAGCCGTGCTGCGAGTCAAAGTCACTCGTGGGGTTCCAGTGGAGACAAAAATTGTGGCGCTCCGCAGCGGAAAGCCTTAGGTGACTCTCAAGGACCAAATATCTCAACCGCGAGGGTCGCGAACAGCTTCGCGAAGGACACAAGGATCCACTTCTCATTTTTCTACGGCGTTTGTGATTTTAACTGCGGATCGAGTTCTGCCGCGCGCTGAAATTCCTGTTTCGATTCCGCCGTCTCACCTTTTCGTCTCAAAGCTTCCCCGAGATGAAAATGGGCGGGCGCATAGGTGGGGGCCAAATTGATAGCTGCGCGAAACTGAGAGATGGCGCCTTCAAGGTCTCCGACCTTGAGCAGCCTTTTGCCGGAATTTGTGTCGAAGGTGGCGGCTTGCAGGTTGGTCTTGTCCTTGCTGACCTCCGCGCCCAGTTGTCGCTCCCTTGCCGCTCCTACGGCGTCGCCCAATTGCCTCAGAATAGTGGAGAGGGTAGTATGGGCTCCGGCGAAGTCAGGCTGCAGACGAATGGCCTCACGCAACGATGCCGCTGCATCCTCCAATTTGCCCTGTTGCTTCAGGACCGTGCCCAAGGTGTAGTGCGCCTCGGCGTAATCAGGTTTGGTTTGTATCGCCGCACGCAGAGCGGCGACCGCCTTGTCGAAGTCGCCCTGTTGCCACAAGGTGACGCCCAGGGTGTAGTGGATGTCGGCCTGATTCGGATCCAGTTCGGCAGCTTTGTCGAATTCGGCTACAGCTTCGGGCAATTGATCCTTTAACTTAAAAGCTAGACCAAGGTCATAGTGCAACGTTGCATCCTGCGGAGCAGCCTTCAGCCCGATTTGAAATTGTGCAATCGCGGCGTCGAAATCAGCCTTCTGCAAATATGCGGTGCCCAGGTTGGTGCGGTAGCCGGTTTCGTCGGGGCGTATTCGAAGCGCCGCCTCGAACTCAGGAATCGAGCCGCTGGCGTCTCCCGTCTGAATCAAGGCCAGCCCCAGATTGTTATGAGCATCCGCGTCACCGGGCTGCAACTCTACAACTTTGCGGAAGGCTGCGACCGCAGCTTCGGCATCGCCCGCGCGTTGCAGGGTCAGACCGAGCTGAGTTTGGGCCTCGGCGAAATTCGGTTGCAGCTTGACTGCGGCTTGCATTTCAGCGATCGCTCGCTCACGCGCGTCCGGGTCGTGTTGCGCGATGTCTTCCAGGACACGGCCCAGATAGTAATGGGCCTGGGCATTTTGCGGAGAACCCTGAACCGCTTTTTGCAGCAGGCTGCGAGCTTCATCCAACTGCTTCTGCTGCCAGCGCACCACTCCCAGATGCAATGTGGCCGGTGAGTAACCGGGCTGGAGGCGCAACGCTTCTGAGAACTGAGCCGCCGCTTCGTCCGCTTGCGAGCTCTGCACCAGCACGGAGCCCAACTCATCGCGCAGGTCGGCGCGTTTCGGATCCAGATCCACAGCTCGTTTCAACTCCGCACTCGCGGTGTTCAGGTCGCCGCGAAAACTGGCGACTCGTCCCAGAGTGCGGTGGGCTTCCGCGTCCGCCGGAGCCAGACGTACCGCCTCGCGAGCTTCGGAATCAGCTTCCGGCAGATTTTCGCTCTGTGCCAGGGCGTTGGCGAGGTTGATATGCGCTTGTAGAAAATTTGGCTTGAGCCGGAGAGCGGTTCGAAACTTGGAAATGGCCTCTGCCGTATGCCCCTGAGAGAACAAGACCCAACCCAAAGAATTGTGTCCTTCGGGACTTCCGGGAGCGAGCTTAACCACCTGCTCGAAAGCGGAGCGTGCGCTGGCGAGATCGCCGCTCTGCACCGCCGCCATTCCCTGGCGATAGAGTGAGGCGGCTCGGGTTGGAGCGTTTTGCGGCTGGGCAAGAACCGGGACTGCGAACGCGATCAGACACGCCGCGATCGTGGCGAACCGTCGCAAGACCACGGAAGAACGATTGACCATGTGCGCATGATCACACGTTGCCCGATGATCTGATTCGAATGCCACCAAAAAATACTACTATGCCTGACAGAGCAAATTGCGAGTCGCAGAGCCTTTTCCGCCCGATTGGGGCATCAAAGCGCTGCAAGCCTCAGTAGCGTATCCTAGGTAGTATGTATACCGCTGAGATATTGAAAAACGTTGCCGCCCTGCGAAGTGAAATCGCCAGCATTCGCGATATGAATGACCGTTACGCCGCGCAAGAGGATCCCGCTCCCGTAGCCTCCCGTGCCAACAAGGCGCGTCGCACACGCCTCCAGGAGATAGTGCGGGAGCTGGCCGCTATACCCAAAGAGCAGCGCACCTGAGACGACGTAAACCATAAACCACCACGGACACGAAGTATCACGAAGGCTTTTGCCCCGGTTTCCTTCGTCAACGGTCGTGTCCTTGGTGTTTAAACGATTTTGCGTTTGTCTCGAACCGTCCCGGCTTGACCCTCTCATTTCCGCGCCCTAGTATTCAGGCTGGGTCATGAATCCAGTTTTTTCGCCGCGTTTCCGTGCACTCTCTGCTGCTGGAAGACTGGCGGCGCTTCTCCTTATTCTGACCGTCCCCGCTTTCGCGGCCGAGACCGGAAAAGCCATCGCCTATTTCACCGACAACGCCGAAAAAGCCGGCCTCACCATGACCACGGTCTTCGGTGGGAAGAACACCAAAAAATACATTATTGAGACGACCGGCACCGGCGTGGCAATTTTCGATTACGACAACGACGGCTGGCCTGACATTTTTCTGGTCAATGGCACTACCCTCGAGGGTGCTCCCGCCGGCAGCGCTCCGACCAATCATCTGTATCGCAACAACCACGACGGAACCTTCACCGACGTAACCGCGAAAGCCGGGCTGACCGCAACCGGATGGGGCCAGGGCGTCTGCGCCGGCGATTACGATAACGACGGCTGGGAAGATCTGTATGTCACTTATTACGGAAGGAATCGCCTTTATCACAACCAGCAGGGCGTCTTCACTGAGGTTGGGGAACAAACCGGCGTCGCCGGAAGCGGCAGACCCTGGGGAACGGGATGCGCTTTTGTCGACTACGACCGCGACGGCCTGCTCGATTTGATGGTCGCCAACTACGTTGACTTTGATATGGCCAGCGCGCCCGCGCCAGGGGAGAGAGCGTCATGTGTCTGGAAGGGGGTTCCGGTGATGTGTGGTCCGCGCGGCCTTCCCGGCGCCAAAAATATTCTTTACCACAATCTGGGTAACGGTAAATTTGAGGACGTCACCGCTAAAGCAAAAATCGATCAGACCAGTGGCCACTATGCCTTCAGTGTCTCCACTTTTGACTTCGACGACGATGGCTGGCCCGACATCTACGTGGCCTGCGATAGTACGCCCAGCATCCTCTACCACAACAATCGCGACGGAACTTTCACAGACATTGCCGTGACCGCCGGCGCTGCCTACAACGAAGATGGGCGCGAGCAAGCCGGAATGGGCTCGACCATTGGCGACTACGACGGAGACGGCAAGCTGGATATTTTCAAGACTAACTTTTCCGACGATACGTCGACGCTATATCGCAACAACGGCAACGGAACTTTCGATGACGTCACCTTCGCCGCTGGCCTCGGCCTTTACACCCGTTACCTGGGCTGGGGAACCATGTTCCTGGATTTCGACAACGACGGTTGGCCCGACCTGCTGCTGGTGAATGGCCACGTTTATCCCGAAGTCGACAACCAGAACCTGGGCAGCAGCTATGAGGAGCCGCGCATTCTCTATCACAACAACGGTGACAAGACCTTCACCGACATTTCTGCCCAGGCAGGCCCTGGAATAACAGCCGTTCACGCCGGTCGAGGACTGGCCGTTGGCGATCTGTGGAACGACGGCCGCATTTCAGCAGTGATCACCAATATGAACGCCGCCCCCAGTCTGCTGGTGAACCAGATCCGGTCAGCCAATCACTGGATTGCGTTTCGGACTATCGGAACGAAGTCCAACCGCGACGGAATCGGAGCCCGCGTCACGCTGAAGGTCGGCCCGAGAGTCTTGGTGGATGAAGTGCGCAGCGGATCCAGTTACGACTCGAATAACGATATGCGGGTCCACTTCGGCCTGGGAGCGGCCGCCAAAATTGACTGGGTGCAGGTTCGCTGGCCGACTGGGCTGACCGAGCGCTTTGAGAACCTTAAGGCGGACGCGATTCACGAATTGAAAGAGGGATCGGGCGCCCCTGTGAAACCGCCCGCAAGAATCTGAAGAAACCTCACTGGTGGGGCGAGTTTGAAAAAGCCATTAACCACCAAGGTCACGAAGGTACACGAAGAAAACCCCTTGAGATGACCGACTTCGTAATACTTCGTGTCCGTGGTTTATGAGATTGCATGAAGAATCGTAAAACTGATTCTATACTGAAGGCCCTCAGTGGCTTAGCGCGCAGCAACCGTCCGCTGGGAAGTTGCCGCCCGCAATTTACCACGCATGCGTTCGGCTTGTTCCGCGTTGAACAACAGGCTGCCTTCACCCGCTCGACGTAACTCCTCCGCTTGCCAGCGAGCTCTCATGATTCCCGTTGCCGTGTGCGAGTTCGACCCCAGCAGCAGGTGTCCGAGCTCGTGCGCCATTACATTTCCCAGAATGTCTGTGAGGCTGACATGCCAATCGGAATTAAGGCTGACTGCCCGGTCGTAGAAAACATCGCTGTAGCAGCCGGTACCTTCAGCAGACAAGAACGCCTCCCCGAAAACGTCGCTAGTCCCTTGCTTCGACTTGGCCACGATGCGTACCGCAAGATGGGTGGGCGACTCGAACTGGCCACAGCCCGGTACGGACCACGTAGAGGCGGGTGCCACCACCTGCCCGGCCGGGTGAAGCCCGTCAGTTTTCTCGAACACAGAGCCTGGCGAGCTTTGCTCGCCAGCCGCCCGGACGAGGACGTCCGGGTCTACGTGTTTTGTGGAGCGCGAGGAGCACGTCTTCCAGACCACGTCCAGCCCGGCACTCTTGAAAACCCTGGCAACCTTCTCTTCGACCTGAGCCAAGGTCCGCTCTGAAACGCCAGCGTCGTCATAGACAGAAACAATCACTTGTGGACTGTCATAGGTTTGCGCCCAAGCGGGGAACACCCACGCCAGTAACAGCGTACCTAGGAATAGAAATGTCCACCGAACGCGGCCCACGGAATGGCACCTCCAACGCGCCGATCTTCGATTTGCGCGAGTGGTGCCTCAAGGCTTTGCGGGTAACCCGCACAGCATATGTGGGTGACCAGTTAAGCGCTTGTACGTCAAATGGTTAGGAGCAGAGGTGACGGGCCTGAAAAACGCTGGTTCTGCTAGACTTCGTGGGTTCGAAGAGGGGAAGGCCGCATTGGCGGGCGGTAACAGAACCCGTTTGATCCAGTTCGGAATTTTTGAGGCCGATCTGCACACCGGCGAACTTCGTCGCAACGGTGCGAAGGTAAGACTGCAGGAGCAGCCCTTCCAGATTCTTGCCATGCTGCTCGAGCGACCGGGCGAGGTGGTCAGCCGGGAAGAACTACGAACTCATTTGTGGCCCGCAGATACGTTCGTCGACTTCGACCACAGCCTGAATGCCGCAGTCCGCCGGCTCAGGGATGCACTCGGGGATACAGCGGAGAATCCCCGTTTTGTAGAGACCGTCGCCCGGCGGGGCTACCGCTTCCTGTGTCCGGTAAACGGATCCGGGCATGCCGTCGTTTCTGAAATCGCAGTTTCGCCCGACAACCCGGTACAACCCCCTACTCATCGAGGTTTGATCGCAGGAGCGGCAATTGTATTGCTGCTGTCCGGGCTGGTTGTGGGATTGTTGGTCGGAAGACGTGCGTCACCTTCATCATCTCCGGGGTCGCGAGTCACAGAGCGGCGTTTGACCGCAAACCCCGATGAGGATCCCGTTAGCAGTGCCGCGATTTCTCCGGATGGAAAATACCTGGCATTTTCCGACGACACCGGGTCCTACCTGCGTCAGATCGATACTGGTGAGACTCATCCTCTGCCTTTGCCGGATGGGTTCAAGGCGAAGCCGGTCGCCTGGTTTCCTGATGGATCGCACTTTCTGGCAACTTCGGTCGCAGGACCCGCACAAGAGCCGGGACTATGGCAACTCTCTGGTTTGGGCGGGAGTCCGCGCAAACTCGTCGATGATGCGCGGGAGGCAGCCGTCTCGCCCGATGGGTCTCAGATTGCCTTTCTAAGAGGAGCTACTAACAGTCAGGAACTCTGGCTGATGGGAGCGGGCGGAGAGCAGCCCCGAAAGCTTGCCGGCGAAACCGGCGATCTTTTCCGTTCTCCCGTCTGGTCCCCGGACGGCAAGCGCATCGCGTTTCTGCGCGGCGTTTATCACGCAGGAACCTATGGAGTGCAGCCCCAGATTGAAATTCTGGACGTGGCCAGCAACCAACGGTTATTGGTCTTAGCCCAGCCTCGCCTGGGGCCGGCCGTGGCGTGGATCGGAAATCGCCTGGTCTACATCCTGAACGAGACTCCTCCCAACCAGAACGACTCAAATATCTGGTCGGTGCGAATCGATTCAGGCACGGGAAAACCTCTGGACGGAGCCACGCGGATTACTTCCAGCCCGGGCGCAATTCAGTACCTCAGCAGCTCGGCGAACGGAAAACGGCTGGCCTATGTGAAGGAAGGTTGGCAGCCGGATGTTTACGTGGCGAAAGTCGAAGGCAATGGGACCAGGCTGAGTAGGCCACGGCGCCTGACACTGGACGAAAGGCAGGACCTGCCGTGGTCCTGGACCCCCGACAGTAAGCAGGTGCTGTTCGGCTCGGACCGTGATGGACCATTTCACCTTTTCAGGCAAGCGCCGGATCAAGCCACACCCGAGCTGCTGGTCGGTGGTAGCGAAGAATCGATGCTGCCGCGGCTGACTCCCGATGGAACCCAGATCGTATATCTGCAATACCACCGCGCCTACGACTGGTCGGATGTTGTCCGCATGATGCGAATTCCCGTCGCCGGCGGTCCGCCACAACTTGTGATGGAAACGCGAGGCCTGACCAACGAGCAATGCGCGCGCCTCCCTTCTACTCTTTGTCTCTATAGCGTCTCTGAAGAAAAGCGGCTGGTATTCATGAGTTTCGACCCGCTGCACGGCAAGGGAACAGAGGTTGCGCACATCGATGACGACTTGCCCTATTCCTTTAATTGGACCCTCTCGCCAGACGGGTTAACCCTGGCCATCGCTAAGGCTAACAAGCTGGACATACGAACCCAGCCGGTGATCCGTCTCCTGACACTGAAAGACGGAAAAGAGAGAAATATCGCGCTGAACGACTGGTCTTCAATTAATTCCCTGGACTGGACGGCTGACGGCAAGAGCCTGTGGGTCAGCGCTTCGACCAACACCGGAATCAACGCGATGCTCAATGTCGACCTGCAAGGCAGGGCACGGCCAGTCTGGGAACAGACGAGGATGTACATAGGCTGGGCAATTCCCTCGCCCGATGGACGTCACATCGCCTTGTTGCAAGCCAGCGGTAACTCCAACGTCTGGATGGTCGAGAATTTCTAGCGGGATGCAACACAAAAGCATTGCACTGCGCTGCATTGCACTAACGCCGTATTGCCTTGCGCGCGCTGTGCCACGACTCTGCTCTGTCATCCCGAGCGGAGCGTGATCGCTGACAAGCGATCACGCGAAGTCGAGGGACCTGCTTTCCTGATGAGTGGCTGCTCAGTGCTGCAGCGCTTCTATCTCATCTGTCTTGCCCAGATATTCGTAGCGCAGTAACGCGATTGGAACATTTCCGTTCTTCCACACAAAATCATGAAACTCACGCAGGTTGAACTTGTCACCCTGCGCCAGCCGGGCTTCGGCGAGGAATTTCATGATCTGCAGTTTGCCCGTCTGATAAGAGATCCCGACCCCCGGCACCGAAGCGTAAAAAGTGGCGTCTTCCATTGCGGTAGCCCGGTCAAGCGGAACAGTTTTCATGAAATAGTCAGCCGCCTGGTCGATGGTGAACTCTCCGGTGGAAAGCTTCACCTCGACTTCCACTCGCAGTGCCCGAAAGCGCATGAAGTTGTAGATAATTTCCCGGCTGCGCGGGCTGTCATCGAACAGACCGGCCTGCAACATCATCTCTTCGGCATAGAAACCGATTCCCTCGTTCGCGCTGGAGTCGTAGTAGTGACGGCGAATGGGGTCGTCGTTCGTCCACGACATTATTTTTTGGAAGTAGTGGCCTGGCACGCCTTCATGCACGACGATGCCCCGGGGATCGCGGGCGGTAGAAAGGTCGAAATATCCCCGATCAGGAGAAGGCGTCTTGATGTAGCTGGTCGCGTCGTCGTTCAGTCGTGCGGGACTGGTGAGATCGTCAGCCACCCCGAATGCCGAGATCGGCATGAGATAAGCGGGATACGGCAGGTTGCGATAATGCTGCACCCAGGCCGGGACCGTGAGTATATTCTTTTGCTCCAAAAGGTCGCGAATCTCCTGCTCTTGTTGTTTTTCACGCGCTATCTGCGCTGCCTGATCCTTGGCTAGAGTTAGCTCGGGTAATTTTGAATTGCGATTCTTCTCGTAGGTTTCAAACGACACCGCCCGTTCCCATTCCTGGCGCCCCATAGTCTTCAACTGTTCAGGGGTGTAGGGAAGCACAGCGACGTGCTTTAGGAAGAACAGATATGCGTCGCGCCCGACGGCCACATTGTTTGACATGGTTGGCAGACGCTGCTCCAGCCAGCTCCGATAGCCCTCCAACGCCCGAATGGCAGCTTGAACGGCAGGATCGAGCTGCGCGGCGCTGCCTGGCGAGAGTAGAGGCTTCAACTGTCGCGCCATGTCTTCCAGCCGCGGTCGAATATCTTTGAGTTCATGAACGGACAATTCCCCAAGGGGCCGGGAAGGGTCTTTCAAGTTGGCTTCGCCGTCAGCGATGATTTGTGGGACGGCCTGAACCCGTCGAACAATTTCGGCGCTCCGTTCTTCGGTGAAAGGTGGGGGCGGAGTCAGAATGACAAACATCGCAGCCAGCGTCTGATCCAGGTAGAACCACGGATTTCGCTGCCAGCCGCGTACGTAGTCCAACTCCCAGCGGGCGCGCGCAATCGCCGAGCCGACCAGCAGATAATCGACCACTTCGGCACGAGGACGGTCGCCGGAAGTCGCGCTCAACATCTTCCAACGCCGCTCAAACGCAGTCAATTCCGAGCGACGCTTTGCCACCGTCGAAGGTGACCAGTCCGCCGCCCAGCCGACAGGCCTATCAAGCCGCGGGATATCGTCAAACGAGAACGGCTGTTCGCCGGCGCGCCATACCCAGAAGTCGGAGGAGAGCTGTTGCAGCTCGCTCACGAGCGAGGTTGCGCTGGGCGGTTGTTGTGCTAGCGCCGGAAAAGCAACCACCAGCATCAAACCGAATAGCAGAGCAGTTCGTGAATTCATCAGGACTCCCAAAGCGTCCAACGCTCCACTTCAAAGAATTGAGGGTGCCTCACTCTCGTCGCGTCTTCTGCGACAGGGTGGGGTCTCGGGAAGAAATTACTTAGCCGACTTTCCCGGCGTCGGAAACTGCAAGGTGCGCACAATTCCCTCGCCTTCCTTCACGAAGATCACTTGATTCGGCTTGACGTCCTTTATGGTATCGACCTGGCCACTGGGCCAGCGGATTTCCAGCACTTGCACTTTGTCGGCTTTTCCTATCCCAAAGTGAACCCGCAGGTCGTTCTGCGAGAAGTAACCGCCGCCGCTGCGTACTTCATCGATCTGCTGGTGAGGTTTGGTCTCGCCCGTAGCTTGGGTAACGCAGCGCAGGCGGGCGCCAATGCCACTGCGATTCGACTTAGTGCCGATGGTGCGTACCTTGAGCCAGTTGTTTCCGGGGGCAAGGTCACAACGCAAAAGCTGGGGGAAATCATTGACCGTGTTCACGACGACGTCGAGATCGCCATCGTTGTCGAAATCCCCGAAGGCACATCCCCGCGATGACACCGGCACCGAAATGCCTGGACCGGCTTGCATGGAAACATCTTCGAAGCGTCCGTTCCGCAGATTGCGATAGAGGAGTTTGCGCTGCGGGTAGCCCGCCTCCGTCTTAAGCTGTTCGACCTCGGGATAGACGTGACCGTTACAGATCAGAATGTCTGGCCAGCCGTCGTTGTCCATGTCGAAAAAACCGCAACCCCATCCCAGATATTGGGTGTGCGCCCCTAGTCCCGCGGTGAAAGTGGTGTCTTCGAAATTGCCGTCGCCGAGGTTGTGATAGAGCGATGGCGTGTCACCGGCGAAGTTCGTCTTGACGATGTCGAGATAGCCGTCCATATCGTAATCCCCAGCCGACACGCCCATGCCGGCTTGCGGCTTGCCATCGGGGCTTAGCGCACAGCCAGCTTCCATGGCAATGTCCATGAACTTGCCATTCTTCTTGTTCTGGTAGAGAGCGCTGGCGGTGGAGTCGTTAGCGACGTAAATCTCGGGCCAGCCATCGTTATCGAAATCAGCGGTCAGAACCCCCAGGCCGAAGGTTCCATTGGCCTGCAAAATTCCGGAGGTCTCCGAGACATCCGTAAAAGTGCCGTTCCCATTGTTGTGATAAAGAATATTTTTCCCGCCTTTGAGGCCAGGCGGCCCGCATGCCACCATCACGCTCTTGTATAAACACGGGCCTGACTCCGGCACAGGCGCTGTAGCCAGGTCCAGATCGATGTAGTTGGCCACGAACAGATCAAGTTTGCCATCGCGATCGTAGTCCAGAAAAGCACAGCCCGTGTTCCAGCGTTTGCCATTGCCGGCGGTGCCCGCCTTCTCGCTCACGTCAGTAAAAGTGCCGTCTCCGTTGTTGTGGTAGAGAACATTTTTTCCGAAGTAAGTAACGAAAAGATCGTCGAAACCGTCGTTATCATAATCGCCAACGCAAACACCCTGCCCCCAGCCGGAGTGGATAAGGCCAGCCTTGGCCGTGACGTCCGTAAAAGTGCCGTCACGGTTATTCTTGAATAAATGGCTCGTGGGTTCCTGACCGGTGGGAAAGCCTTCCAGGCGCCAGCCGTTCACCAGAAAAATATCGAGCCAGCCGTCGTTGTCATAATCGTAAAAAGCCACGCCGCAGCCCGTTGTCTCCAGCAGGTATTTGTTCTTGTGCTCGCCACCGTAGATCGTTTTTGCGTTGAGCCCGGATTCGCGAGCCACGTTTATGAAGCTCACTCCCAAACCAGCGTCGGGTTTTGCGGGATCTTCGGCTGCCGACAAAAACGCGCGCGACTGTTGCGGCCACGCTAAAGCGAGAATACCCTCCAGGGAAAGCGCGGCCGCAGATTTGCCGAACGACTGGAGAAACGTACGGCGCGAAGAAGACAAAAGGGTGATACCTTCCCGGAGTTGGCTCGTGCTAGAATTCGCCCCTACTTTATTAAGTGCATCGCGACTTTGCAAGTTCAGGCGTGTATCCTGATCCAGCTTACGCATGCAACCCTCTATTCTTCCTTCGCCGCGTCGGATTGTGCCTCGCTGGATCCTGACTATTGCAGTGCTGGTCTTTCTCTCTCCGCTCGCCCGGACTGCAGACTCAGTGCGCCCAACTGAGCTTTCGCGGACCGATCGTCCGTGGGAGTTTCTTTCGGCTGTGGGCACTCGTGCCGGACTGTTTGGCAACGAAACCGGACAATTCGAGGCATGGGTTTATCCGCTCAAAATTCTGCGCGACTTTCACCTTCGTTTTCACGTGGATGAGCGGGTAATTCCGGCGGAATCCCTGGCTCGTACTTTGACCACGCGGCCGGAATCGAGCACGATCTTGTACACCAGTGATACTTTCGCGGTGCGGGAAACGTTGTTTGTTCCTGTACATGAAGCGGGAGCGGTCATCATCATCGAGGTTGAGACCGCTCAACCTCTCGAGGTGGAAGTCGCTTTCGAGCGAGATTTCCAACTGGAGTGGCCGGCCGCGTTGGGTGGGACATACGGGTATTGGGATCCGAAGGTGAACGCCTTCTACTTCGGCGAAGAGCAGAGGAAATTTTCCGCCTTCGTCGGCTCCCCGACCGCAACCGCGGTGCAGCAGGAATACGACACCAATTACTCCGGTTCAAAGGACGACTCTTTCCGTCTGGGCGTCACCAGCAAAGGCAAGGATACAAAGGTAGTCGTAGTCGCGGCCTCCACTAACGGCATGGCTGAAGCTGAAACCGTATACCATCACCTCACCGTCGATTATTCCGCCCTTGAGAAAGAGTCGGCTGACTACTACCGTGCCTACCAGGACCGCACGGTCAGCGTTGATCTGCCGGATCGCCAACTGCAGCAGGCCTACGATTGGGCGCGGGTCAGCGTGCTGCAGGGACTGGTGACGAATCCTTTTTTGGGTACCGGATTCATCGCGGGGTATCGGACGTCGGGCGGCAGCCAGCGGCCCGGCTTTGCCTGGTTCTTTGGCCGCGATGCGCTTTGGACTTCATTGGCGCTCGATGCCGAGGGCGATTTCGCCAACACTCGTACCGCACTTGATTTCTTAAGCAAATACCAGCGCGCTGACGGCAAAGTTCCACACGAAATTTCACAGGGCGCAAACTTCGTGCCCTGGTTTACTGACTATCCGTACGCTTACGCTTCCGCCGACGCGACGCCGCTCTACATCATCGTAATGAACGACTACGTGGTTGCGAGCGGCGATGTAGCCTTCGCCCAGGAAAAATGGGACGCGTTATGGAAGGCTTATCAATTTCTGCGCTCCACGTATGACTCGCAAGGATTGCCGCGGAATTTTGGAATCGGTCATGGTTGGGTGGAAGGTGGCCCACTCCTTCCCGTCCACACTGAGCTTTACCAAAGCGCGCTGGGAGCGGAGGCCTTGCGGGCGCTTTCCAATCTGGCTCATCTGGCGGGTAAGGAAGACATCAGTAAGCAACTTGGTGACGAGTTCTCACACCAGCAACCGCTACTGAACCAGACTTTCTGGTCCGCCGACAAAAATCGTTTTGCATTCGCTCTCGATCAAAACAACCGGCAGATAGACGAGCCCAGCGTTCTGGCCACAGTTCCAATGTGGTTCGGGCTACTGGATGAAGATAAGGCGGGAGCGATGATCACGCAGCTTGCCGGGCCTGATCACCAAGCCGATTGGGGAATGAGAATCATCTCCTCCGGCGCCCCCAAGTACAGCGCCGGCGGCTACCATTTCGGCTCGGTGTGGCCGCTGTTTACCGGGTGGGCATCGGTAGGCGAATACCGTTATCACCGTGCCTTGCCCGGGTTTTCCAATCTCATGGCCAACGCCGAGTTGGCCCTCGACGGATCGCTGGGACACGTCACCGAGGTTTTGTCTGGAGATTACTACCAGCCTCTCTCTACCAGTTCTCCGCACCAGATCTGGTCCGCCGCCATGGTGGTTAGCCCGCTGCTGCGCGGACTCTTCGGTCTGCAAACAGACTCCGGCGCCCGCCGCGTGATTCTTGCACCACACGTTCCCGCCGACTGGACCCGGTTCACCGTCGACAATGTGCAGGTGGGACAAGCGTCGTTGCGACTGGCTTATCACAAAAGTGCCAATGAGATTTCCCTCACGGTCACTCGCAGAGGCGACGGTGACTGCACTCTAGACTTTTCTCCCGCGGTAAGCCCACGCGCCGAAATTATCGGAGCCGAGATGAATGGCCGGCGTATACCGTTTCACATGAGAAAGAGTGATGTAGACCAGCACGTCACGGTGCAATTCCCTGTCTCCGCCGTTGAGAGCACTTTGCGCATTCGAATCAGGAACGATTTCGGGTTGAGCCTGTCACCGGCGTTACCACCTCTGGGAAGCATGAGCCAGGGGTTGCGCGTACTATCCGAGTCCTGGACCCCGGCAGCAGACAGCCTTACCCTGGAAATTTCCGGGGCGCGAGCCGGACAGTATGAAGTTGGAATATGGAATGCGGCGCAAGTAGCATCCGTGGAGGGCGCTGAGCTGGTGAGGTCTGACCCTGAAAAGGCGAGCATCAAAATCGCGATTCCGGCAAGCGCCTCCGAACCATACCCACGTGAGAAAATCGTCATTCATTTCACCAGCAAGATGAAATAAAAGTCTGTGCGCTGAAAGCGCCTATGCGGAGAAGCTCATGACGCGCTCATCTTTATTGTTATCGTCTTTATTTCGCAAGCGGTTCCTCGTTTTGTTTATCGGAACCGCAGCCATCGCATTCATTTCCGCATCGGCGCAGACTGCCCCCGCCTCGCAACCCGACGTTGCGCTCGAACGTGGAACTGGTTTCCAGGCCCGGCGTGATGGCATTGAAGTTCAAGCCGGCTCTGCGAGTCTGCGCATCACCGCTCTGCGGGACGACATCCTGCGCGTGCGTATTGCACCCAGCGGCGTTCTCCCCGAGGACGCTTCCTGGGCAGTTCTTCCCGGTCCGCGCAGCAAGTCAGTCGACGTGCAGCCGGCAGATGTTCAGTCAGGGCCCGATGCCATTGGTTTCCGTACCGCGGCACTTGATGTCCACATCGAGCGTAACCCTCTTCGCCTGGTCGTCCGCGATCTCGCCGGAAACATCATCTCCGCGGATGCCGTCGGACGCCCCACGAAATTCCAGCTGGGCGGCTTTTCCGTCCACAAGGCCATGCCCACCAACGAGCACTACTTCGGTCTCGGCGACAAGGCTGGAACCTTCGATCGCAGAAATCAGGCCTACACCTTCTGGAATACGGACATTGGCACGCAGGAATCGATCGATCCTATTTACAAGAGCATTCCTTTTTTCCTCGCGATCGGCGACGGCCGCAGCTATGGACTGTTTCTGGACAATACCTGGCGCACCTGGTTTGACTTCGGCAAGCAATCGCGCGACAGCTATTCTTTTGGCGCCGAAGGCGGGCCCCTCGACTACTACATCATTTATGGTCCGACTCCGAAGCAGGTGGTAGAAGGCTACGCATACCTCACCGGTACGCACCCGCTTCCCCCGTTGTGGACACTAGGCTTTCAGCAGTCGCGCTACAGTTACACACCCGAATCCCAGATACGTGAAGTCGCGGACCGTTTCCGCAAGGACAAGATTCCGGGCGATGTGCTCTATTGTGATATCGACTACCAGTACAAGAATCGCCCTTTCACCTTGGATCCTCAGACCTTCCCCAATTTTCCCGGACTGGTTTCGGATCTGCGCAAGCAGCATTTTCACCTTGTCCTGATTACCGACCTGCACATCGCTCGTGCTCCCAACCAGGGCTATGCCCCCTACGACACTGGCGAGGCTGGCAACCATTTTGTGAAGAAGGCGGATGGCAGCGAGTACGTTGGCATAGTCTGGCCCGGCTCTGCCGTGTTCCCCGACTTCACCCGCTTTCAGACACGCGAGTGGTGGGGCGGTCTCTACAAAGAATTCACTCAGGATGGCGTCGCCGGCTTCTGGAATGACATGAACGAGCCCGCGGTCTTTGACGGTCCCGGCAAGACCATGCCGCTCGATAACATCCATCGCATCGAAGAACCGGACTTCGCGACTCGCAACGCCACTCACTCCGAAATTCACAACATCGTCGGGCTGGAGAATGCCCGCGCCACTTACGAAGGCTTGCTCAAGTTGCGGCCGGACGAGCGGCCTTTCGTCCTGACCCGCGCCACCTTCGCCGGCGGACAACGCTACGGATTTACCTGGACGGGAGACAATTCCGCCACCTGGAACCATCTTCGCTTCGCCACCCAGCAACTCCTCAACCTGGGCATCAGCGGCATTTCATTCGTAGGCGACGACATTGGCGGATTCAACGGCTCGCCGCCGCCCGATCTGCTCACTCGCTGGATTGAGGTCGGGGCTTTCAATCCCATGTACCGAGACCACACCACCAAAGGCTCTCTACCGCAGGAAGTCTGGGTCCATGGCCCGGAACAGGAAGCCATTCGCCGCCGCTACATCGAAACCCGCTACCGCCTGCTGCCCTACATTTACACCCTCGCCGACGAATCGTCGCGCACCGGTCTTCCCATGATGCGCCCCATTTTTCTCGAGTTCCCGGAAGTTTTCACGCCACCATCGAATGGTTTCGGCAATCTTGATACCGAGTTCCTCCTGGGGCCAAGCCTGCTGGTGGCTCCGCAACCATTCGGCGAGACTCTCGACAATTATGTTGTCTCGTTCCCAAAGGGTGACTGGTATGACTTCTGGACCGGCCTCAAGGCGCCGATTCCTCCGCCAGAACCTTCCATTGTGCAGATTTCCAACGATATCGCCAAAAACGGATCGGGAACGCAGTACCCATTCCGGCCTTTCATTCACCCCACGCTTGACACGTTGCCGGTGTACGTCCGGGGTGGAAGCGTTCTTCCGCTCCAACCCCTAGTCCAGAGCACCGATGAAACTCCCAATGGCCCGCTAGAGCTTCGTGTGTATCCCGGCCAGCCGTGCAGTGGTTCCCTGTATCTCGATGACGGCCACACTTTCCGTTACCAGCACGGCGAATTTCTCCGCCAGAGTTTCACCTGCCAGTCGGATGGCAACTCAGTGCGCGTCAACTTCGGCGCACGCCAGGGAAGTTTTGCGCCATGGTGGAAGAACGTGGAGATCGTAATCTACGACTGGCCTTCGTCGCAGGCGAATGCAAAGCTGTCCAACAACGCGTCTCCGCTCAAGACGTCTTACGACAAGGCGAAGCATGCTCTGCACGTGCTGATCCCGGACGTAGCCGGCGAGGCCGAGCTCCGCATCGGAGATAACGCCGAGTGAAGGCTTTTCGCTCGCGAATGAGTGGAACATGACATCAAGCAAACTCTGGATATCGGCTCTAATACAGCTTCTCGCAATTTGCTCTCCTACGTCGTTGGCAATCTCCCAGACACCCTCTCCGGCGCTGCTCGTCCTTGAAAAAGAGGACAAAGCGCTGGCCATTGTGGACCCAGGGACCCTCAAGGTTGTAGCCCGTACTCCCGCTGGTGAAGATCCGCACGAGGTCGTGGTGAGCCAGGACGGAAGCCGGGCCTACATCTCCAATTACGGTGGCTTCCGGACACCACAGCACACTCTCTCCATCGTTGACCTGTCTTCGCAAAGGGCGTTGTCGCCAGTCGACCTTGGGCCGCTCAAGGCGCCACACGGACTGGAGATCGTGAACGACAAGGTCTACTTCACTGCTGAAGGCAGCAAGGTGATCGGCTGTTACGATCCGGCAACGAAGCAGGTGGAATGGCTGCTGGGCACAGGTCAAGACCGGACTCACATGCTTAAAGTATTGCCCGATCTCAGCGCGATTTTCACTGCGAGCATGACATCGAACACCATCACTTGTTTTGTGCACGACAAGAACGCCGATTCTTCCGGATGGACAGAGACCAACATCCCGATCAGTAAAGCCCCGGAGGGATTCGATGTATCGCCCGACGGTAAGGAGCTATGGGCAGCCTCCCACCAGGAGATGGTCACGATCATCGACATCGCAACGAAGAAGGTGATTCAGACGATCAATGTGCACACCAAATTTGCGAATCGGCTCAAGTTCACGCCCGACGGCAAGCACGTTCTCATCTCCGATCTCGGCAATGGAGACCTGATCGTGCTGGATGCCGGGTCTCGCAATGAAGTGAAGCGCATCAGCCTGGGACATGGAGCAGCCGGTATTCTCGTTGCCCCCGACGGATCTGTTGCCTACATTGCGGTGAGTTCTGACAACAACGTTGCTGTCCTGGACCTAAAGACGCTGTCGGTGACGGGGCGCGTCGCGACAGGAAAAGGACCCGACGGGTTGGCCTGGGCCGTCCGAAGGTAGTTGCACTGCGAGAGATTCCCAGCCAACAGAACTTTCAAGAGGTTCTTATGAACAAGTTGAGAGCTTATCTCTCGATCAGCCTCATTGGGCTGGTTCTTTCAGGAGTAGCGCGAGCCCAGGCTCCCACTTCGCCTAACGACACCGACAGGGCCAATACGCTGCTCAAGCAGATGACAACTGAGGAGAAGATCGGACAACTGAATCAGCCCTTCTACCTAACACTTCCCATTCCTGGCATGAAGGTTGACCCAGTGCCCTACGAAGTACGCGTACGGCGTGGTGAAGTCGGCTCATTTCTGTTCGTCACCGATCCCAAGGAGATTAATCGGTTGCAGAAGATCGCAATGACGGAGCAGCGCCTGCACATACCGATTCTTTTTGGCTTCGACGTGATTCACGGCTTTGACACGGAATTCCCCGTACCGCTGGCCATGGCTGCCTCCTGGGACCCGGCCATGGCCGAACAAGCACAAGGGATCGCCGCCGAGGAGGCGGCCCACGCCGGTGTGCACTGGAGCTTCGCTCCGATGCTCGACATTGCTAGAGACCCGCGCTGGGGACGCATCTCTGAGGGAGCAGGTGAAGACCCCTACCTCGGCGCCGCCATGGCTCGGGCCCAGGTGCTCGGTTTTCAGGGAAGGCCAGAAAATCCGCGGCCTTTTATGGCGACCCTGAAGCATTTCGCCGGCTATGGAGCCGCGGAAGGTGGGAGGGACTACGACGCGGCCTACATTCCGGAAGAGCGGATACAGAACGTCTATCTACCCCCCTTTCGTGCGGGAATTGAGGCCGGCGCGGCCACGGTCATGAGTGCCTACATGGACCTGAACGACGTCCCAGTCAGCGGCAATGTACATCTCCTTCGAGAAATTCTTCGGCAGGAACTTAACTTCAAAGGGTTCGTGGTGAGCGACGCTTTCGCTCTCGGTAGTCTGGTCACGCAGGGTTTCGCGCAGAACGAGAAAGATGCAGCACTCCGCGGTGCAACAGCTGGCGTAAACATGGACATGGGCAGCGCAACCTATCTGGAGCAGATGAAGTCGCTACTTGATAGCGGGCAGCTTACTGCATCGCAGCTCGATGACCTGGTCCGCCCCATACTGGCTGCAAAATATCATCTCGGGCTCTTCGAGCACCCGTATGCGGACGCTACGGACGAGACCCATTCCGACATGGTGGCGAAGCATCGTCAGATCGCAAGAGCCGCAGCCGAACGTTCTGCTGTGCTGCTTCGCAACGAAGGCGCTCTCCTGCCGCTGGCAAAGACGGCCAGGCGAATTGCAGTCATTGGACCGCTAGGCAACACCAAGGGCGAGATGAACGGACCCTGGAGTCTGACCGCGAAGGAAGAAGATACTGTTTCTGTCTTTGAAGGGATCCGCGCCAAACTCCCGGCTTCCCACGTGGAATTTGCCGAGGGCGTGCAGATAGCCAAGGAGTTCCCGTCGTCATTCGAGGGCTTGATTGGGCCCAAGATAGAGACGCCCTGGAGCCCCGAGGAGGCAGACCGCCAGATGAAGAACGCGCTGAACCTGGCCGGCGATTCTGATGTGGTGATCATGCCCCTCGGAGAATTGAGTAGCATGGATTTTGAGTACGCCTCGCGTTCGTCACTCAGCCTTCCCGGAAAGCAGCAGGAGCTTCTCGAGAAAATCGAGGCGTTGGAAAAACCAGTGGTGCTGCTGCTCTTCAGCACCAGGCCGCTCGATATTTCCTGGGCCTCGGAACACATCCCGGCAATTATGGATTGCTACTTCGGCGGCACGGAAACCGGCAACGCGGTCGCCGATCTTCTAGTGGGTGATGGGGTGCCCGGCGGCAAGCTGCCAGTCACGTGGCCCCGCAATGTAGGCCAGGTTCCCATCTATTACGCCCACACCAATTCTCATAAACCCTACGATTCCGCAGACTTCACCTCCCGCTATTGGGACCTTCCCACTTCGCCGCTCTATCCTTTTGGTTACGGCTTGAGCTATTCGACCTTCTCCATTTCCGGTCTTCACCTGAGCGCCAAGAGCTCTCCTTTGGATGGTTCGATCACGGCGACGGTGACGGTTGCGAACACCGGTTCAAGAGCAGCAGACGAGGTCGTCCAGCTTTATCTGCATCAGCGATTCGGTTCGGCATCGAGACCGGTTCGTGAGTTGAAAGGATTCCGTCGGATCACACTACAGCCGGGTCAAAAACAGGAGATCCGCTTCACCATCGGTCGCGAGGAGCGCAACTACTGGAGCGCCGCCAGAAATGGCTGGGTCGTAGAACCATCAGACTTCGACGTCTGGGTCGGCAACAGTTCGACCGCCGCGCTGCACGACACCTTCGCGGTGGTACAGTAGTATCACTGCGGCAAACGCATACTGGCAAGTGAGTGAGATCGCACCGAGTACCAATGAAACGTCTTTGGAATATGTTAGATTTGAATAGCGTGGGCGCGTAGCTCAGCTGGCAGAGCAATGCCCTTTTAAGGCATGGGTCGATGGTTCGAGTCCATCCGCGCTCACCAAAAACCCGTATACATAAGATCAGCTCAGTCTCCGTTGCGAAACTAGCGATCAACCATCGGCAATACGAAATCCTTTCTTCTATACTTCCCTTCTCATGTCTTCCCTCCAATCTGCCATCGAGCGCCTCGCTACCCTGGGTGAGGTAGAACACAGTCCTGAAGCGCGCCAAACTTTTCTGCAGTTTCGCGAGCAGCTGACCGAGGGAAAGATTCGCGCCGCGGACAAAATCAATGGCCAGTGGAGGGTAAACCCGTGGGTAAAGCAAGGCATCCTGCTGGGATTTCGCCTGGGTGAGCTCGCCAAAATGGGAGACACCACGCTGTCCTTCGTCGACAAAGACACATTCCCGGCCCGCCAATTCGCAGTTGCCGACAAAGTACGCGTAGTTCCCGGCGGATCGTCGGTCCGCGAGGGCGCGTACGTGGCTCCGTCCGTAATTTGCATGCCGCCAATGTTCATCAACGTGGGCGCATACGTCGACGAGGGCACAATGGTCGACTCCCATGCTCTGGTCGGTTCCTGCGCGCAGATCGGCAAGCGGGTGCATCTGAGCGCCGCCGCCCAGGTTGGCGGCGTGCTGGAGCCGGTGAACGCCGCTCCGGTAATCATCGAAGACGATGTTCTGGTGGGCGGAAATTGCGGGGTCTACGAAGGCACCCTGGTGCGGACGCGCGCCGTGCTGGGAGCGGGAACCATTCTGACCCGGTCCACGCCGCTTTACGACATCGTACGCGGCCAGGTTTACAAGGCAACCGACGAGAAGCCCCTGGAAGTCCCGGAAAATGCCGTGGTCGTGCCCGGATCGCGGGCGGTGAAAAAAGGACAAGCCTCGGAGTGGAATCTTTCGCTCTACACTCCGGTGATTGTGAAATACCGTGACGACAAGACTGATCAGCGGATTGAACTGGAAGACTGGCTGCGCTAGAAAAACAGTTAGTCAACGTTAACCGTAAGGCCGCGCGCTCCCTCCAGAATGTTTACCCGAATCTGGGCCAGCTTCTGAATCACCGCATCCGCTTCGCCGAGACCCGACGCCGGGTACGTGCTGGTGATCGCAATCGCTTTCATACCGCCGGCGTGGGCGGCTCGTATGCCCGCCGGAGCGTCTTCGATCACCAGACATTCGGCTGGTTTCATCCCCAGCAGTTTTGCACCCATGAGATAGGGTTCAGGATCGGGCTTGCCCTTCGACACATCATCGGCTGAAACCAGCACTTTCGGGGTGGGCAGATTCCCGAGCTCCAGGCGTGCAGTCGCGAGATAGCGCGTGCCGGAGGTCACCACACACCAGCGTCCTTCAGGAATAGATTTCAGCAATTCGGCCGCGCCCGGCATGACGCTGACCCCGTGGTGATCGTCCGCTTCCCGCTTCTCCAGCCGCTTCACTTCAGACTCGGCATCGAGATGTGCCGCCAGCCGGCGTACGATTTCAATCGTGCGAACCCCGTGCGCGATCTCCACCACTTTTTGCGGATCGATGTTGTTCTCCTCGGCCCACATCGTCCATTGCCGGGAAACCGAGCCGGTTGAGTCCACCAGCACGCCATCGAGATCGAAGAGGATCGCCGAGCAAGGGAAAATTGGCATCGCAGAGTTTAAACAAGAAAAGCCTCTAACCGCAAAGGACGCAAAGATCTTTAAGAAATTCTTGGCGTCATTGGCGAGCTTTGCGGGTCAACGCCTTTGATCACCATTCAGGACGAAAGCGCTTTCGAAGAATCCGCCACCAGTCTTCCGTCGGCGATCCTTGCCCGCATTTCCATGTGCCGCTTGCGGAAATGCGCCCGGGCGCGTTCACCCCAGGCCCGCACAAAATAATAATTTAGTCCGGCGCCGATCAAGGAACTGGCAAGAGGAATCAGCCGCCCCGACCATTTCTCCACCACCTCGGCGCTGGCTTGCGCGGCGATGCGCTGGATCACTCGCGGCACAAACCGGCTAACTACTTCCCGCTCCAGCAATTCGCGGCTGATGTCCACACCCGCGGCACTGGCGGCCGCGATCCAGAGTTCGGCGGTTTCTTCTTCGGTGTTGAACTCAAAACCATAGATCAGGCTGAGTTTCTGAATGGTCCGCAAAGTCACGCCCGACAGAATCCCCAGATCGGGAATGATGGTGATCAACCCACCCAAGCCAAATCCGGCGCCCTCGGCAGCAGCCACTTTCATTCCGCTGCGAATCACCCGCCGCGCCAGGTCATCCAGCTGGCTGACTTCCACGTAGTAGACTCCGCTGAAGTTGCTGATCGGCAGCCCGTAGGCGGCGCGCACCTGCAGCAGAAACTTCGAGGGATCCACTTTGACGGTTTCGTAAGCGCGCTGAAAACCGTGGCGCAAGCCATCTTCCACCCGTCGCCTCAGCCATGTCTTGCGAGCCTGCTCTGCCATACAGTCAACCTTATCGCAGATTCCGGATCGATGGGAAGGTTACGGTGGATGTGTGGCACGGGCGCCCTCGCCCGCGAAACTGTCGATCGCTGCGACACCCAAGGCATGTTTCGAACCGCGGTGAAAGCGACGTGCTTTCAATCTTCCATGAATGTGACGCTGCCGGCGTTCAGGCGGGCGAGGGCGCCCGCCCCACACGGACTGCCTCCCGCTTACATTCCTTGTGCTACGATCAATGTTCCGCATGCCAACTGGAAAATTGCACGTTGTGCCCCTGGGCGGCCTGGGCGAGTTCGGAATGAACTGCATGGCCGTTCGCTGGGGTGACGACATCATCGTCATCGATGCCGGCCTGATGTTCCCTGAAGCCGAACTGCTGGGCGTCGACATTGTTGTGCCTGATATTTCCTATTTGACCGAGAACCGGCAGCGGGTGCGCGGCATCGTCCTGACTCACGGGCACGAAGATCACATCGGCGCCCTGCCCTGGATTCTAAGCGAACTGAACGTGCCCGTCTGGGGTTATTGGAATGCCGACGTGCTGACAGACTCAAGCGGCCACGCGCTAGTAAAGTTTACCCTGCCTGACAACTTAACCACCTGGCAGGTGGAAAGCTTGGGGCTGACCGATGACACCAAGTTAGGCGTGGGCTACGGGCAATTCGTGGCCAAAAAGCAGCTAATGGTTACGCCCTTAATCCCAAGGTTTATTTTGCCGGGTGATGATTTTGTGGTGGGCGGCAAAGTCTTTAACCAAACCGGTTCCAGCCAAACCCTGCAAGTTTCAATTGATAGCCCGAAGTTGACCATTAATGACAAGGCTACCCAAACTATTACCTTAGCTGCCGGCCAAACTTCCAGCGTTTATTTTAAAGTTTTGGCGCCGACTAATATCTTAACTGGCCAGCACACAGTAACCATCACGGCTAAAAAGTTAATACCAGGATAGCGTGGAAAATTCTTTCCCCATCAGCAGGATAACACTTATGAATCTGTGGCTACGGCCGATTCTGCCTGAGCCGATAGCTCTTCCGGCGAATATTTCTGGCTGCCGCAAAACATTGTGCAGAATAAAGGCGGAGTCACAGTGCAGGCCGAGGCGACTTTGGCCGGCGTAATTCCCGACGCGTTGAATTATTTGACGGCTTACCCGTACCGCGCTATACAACAAATGATGAGTAAGATAGGTGCAGCCGCACGTGCTGCGCCTGATCACCGACTCGCTGCGCTACTGGGTCACCGAGATGGGCGTCGACGGCTTCCGCTTCGACCTCGCGGCGGCGCTCGCCCGGGCCATGCACGACGTGGACATGCTGTCGCCGTTCCTCGCGGTGATCGCCCAGGACCCGGTGCTGCGCCGGGTGAAGCTGATCGCCGAGCCGTGGGACGTCGGCGCCGGCGGCTACCAGGTGGGCGCCTTCCCGCCGCTGTGGACGGAGTGGAACGACCGCTACCGCGACACCGTCCGGGACTTCTGGCGCGGCGCCGGCGGCGACGTGCGCGACCTGGGCTACCGGCTGTCGGGATCCAGCGACCTCTACGACTGGGGCGGCCGCCGCCCGTACGCCTCGGTCAACTACGTCACCGCGCACGACGGGTTCACGCTGCGCGACCTCGTCTCGTACAACGGCAAGCACAACGAGGGCAACGGCGAGGACGGCCGGGACGGCACCGACGACAACCGGGCCTGGAACTGCGGGGCCGAGGGGCCGACCACCGACCCCGCGGTGCTGGCGCTGCGCCGCCGCCAGCTGCGCAACCTGCTGAGCACCCTGCTGCTGTCCACCGGCGTACCGATGCTCGTCGCCGGCGACGAGATGGGCCGCACCCAGGGCGGCAACAACAACGCGTACTGCCAGGACAACGAGGTGAGCTGGCTCGACTGGTCGCTGCTCGACCAGCCGGTGGCGGTCGCTGTACGAGCTGGCGGCCCGGCTGATCGCGCTGCGCCGCGCGCACCCGGTGATGCGCCGCGGCGGCTTCTTCTCCGGTCTCGCGCTCGGCGCCCGAGGGGCTGCGGACCTGGCCTGGTTCACCGGACGGCGGGGAGATGACCGACGCGGACTGGTTCGCGCCGTCCGCCACGCTCGGCATGTTCCTGTCCGGGCGGGACATCCCGCAGCGCGACGCCCGCGGCGGGCCCGTGGTGGACGACAGCTTCCTGCTGGTCGTGCACGCGGGCCCACCCGGCCGACCCCGTTCACGCTGCCCGACGCGCCCTGGGCCGCGGCGTACGACCTGCTGCTCGACACCGCCCGCGAGGAGCCCTCGGACCGCGCCGACCCGCGGGAGGACGCGGCCGGGGCGCGCGTGACCGTGCCGGAACGGTCGCTGCGGCTGTACCGGGTCCGGGATATCCCCTGATCATCAACCATGTGGACGGGGCCGAGTGGTCCAGTCCATATTGGCGGATGTGAGTTCTTCCCCGCCCCGGCGCGCGGCCGGCACGACCGCCCCCGCCGCCCGCACCGGCCGCCCCGACGCGCTCGGCCCGGCCGCCGCCGACCGGCTGTGGTCGGCGAACTTCCGGCTCTACTTCACCGCCCGCACGGTGGCGATGCTCGGCGACACCATGCTGCCGGTGGCGCTGTCCGCGGGCCTGCTGTCGTACGGCTACTCGGCCGGCGACATCGGCCTGGTGATGGCCGCGTCCACCGCGTGCTTCGCCGGCCTGGTGATATTCGGCGGGGTCTTCGCGGACCGCTTCAACGCGCGGGCCATGATGATCGGCGCGGACCTGGTCCGGGTCTGCTCCCAGTCGTTCGCCGCCTTCCTCTTCCTGACGCACACGGTGCGGCTGTGGGAGGTCGCGGTGATCGCGGTGATCAACGGCACGGCGGCGGCGATGTTCCAGCCGGGCGTCGCCAGCACGGTGCCGCGCGCTCGCCCGCGACGTCCAGGGCGCCAACGCGGTCACCCGCACCGCGGAGTCCACCGCCGGGCTCCTCGGCCCGGCCTTCGCCGGTGTGCTCATCGGTCTCACCTCGCCGGGCGCGGTGTTCGTGGTGCACGCCTCCACGTACGCGACCAGTGCGGTCTGCCTGATCCTGCTGCGCCTCGCGCCGGTACCGCCGCGGGTGTCGCGCGCGGTGAACACCTTCCGCACGGATCTCGCCGAGGGCTGGCGGGAGTTCAGGTCCCGCAGCTGGATGTGGTCGGTGATCGTGGTGTGGATGGTCTTCATGGTCTGCATGGCCGGACCGTTCACCCCGCTGGCCGCCGGGCAGATCATCCCCGCGCACGGGCCGGGCGCCTACGGCCTGGTCAACTCCGCGCTCGGCGCCGGCACCGCGGCCCGGGCGCTGCTCGCGATGCGCTTCCGCGCGGACCGGCCGCTGCGGGCGGGGTCGCTGGCGCTCTTCCTCACCTGCCTGATGCCGCTGTCGGTCGGACTCGGCCTGCCCGTCGCCGCGATCTGCGGCTGCGTCCTCGTCGCCGGCATCGGCTCGGCGTACTGGGGCGTCGACTGGCGACCTCCGTGCAGACGCAGGTGCCCTCGGACATCCTGAACCGGATCCATGCGTATGAGGTGGCCGGGTCGGTGGCGATGGTGCCGGTCGGGCAGGCGCTCGCGGGGCCCGCGGCGGCGGCGTTCGGCACGGCGCACGTGCTGGTCGCCGGCGGCGTGGTGGCGGTGGGCGTCGCCGCGACCCTCCTGGCCGTCCGGCCGGTCCGCACCCTCCGCCGGGCGCACTGACGCCGCGCCTTCTCCTCCACGCCCGCCCAGCGCCGGCCGTTGCGCCCGCCAAGCGCGCCGGCGTCGCCACCAGGGGCGCGGGGAACTGCGCGAGCAACCGGCCACCGGCCGGTGGGTCCGGCGACAGACAGCAACCGCCCTGGCCGTGGCCCTGGTGCAGCTCGCGCCGTGGCTGGCCGCGCAGAACTTCCCCGCGCCCCTTCGAAAACGGGCCCGCGCCCGAAGCGATAGGGGCCGCGCCCCTTCAGGATGCCAGACGTCCGCCCGACGCCGAGCGTCCACCCCCAGGGGCGCGGGGAACTGCGCGAGCAACCGTCCCCCAGGCTTCGCCCGGGGGTGCCCCCATCTTGCTCCGCTCCGGTCGGTGGCCCGGAAACAAACAGCAACTGCCCCCTCGGGCCGGTGGCCCGGTACACCCCGCGCCGTGGCGGCGCGCAGTTCCCCGCGCCCCTTTGAAAAACGGGCGCGAGCCCGGCGCACGCTGAAAAACGGGCTGGCGCTCAGCGCCGAGGGTTAAACGAGGCTGTCGCGCCAGGCGGGGTGGAGGGCGGCGAAGCGGCCGCTGTCGGTGGTGAGGAGCTCGGCGGGGGTGCCGTCCTCGACGATGCGGCCGGCATGACCAGCACCCGGTCGGCGATCTCCACGGTGGAGAGCCGGTGCGCGATGATCACGGCGGTGCGGCCGGCCAGCACGGTCTGCATGGCGTGCTGGACCGCCTGCTCGCCGGGGACGTCCAGCGAGGAGGTCGCCTCGTCGAGGATCAGCACCGCGGGGTCGGCCAGCAAGGCCCGGGCGAAGGCGACCAGTTGGCGCTGGCCGGCCGAGATGCGGCCGCCGCGCTTGCGGACGTCGGTGTCGAAGCCGTCCGGCAGCGCCGCGATGAACTCGTCGGCGCCGATCGCCCGGGCGGCCTCCTCGATCTCGGCGCGGGAGGCGTCGGGTCGGCCGATCGCGATGTTCTCGGCCACCGTGCCGGAGAAGAGGAACGACTCCTGGGTGACCATCACCACGCCGCGCCGCAGCTCGGCGCCGGCGAGGTCGCGCAGGTCGACGCCGTCCAGGGTGATCCGGCCCGACGGTCGGGTCGTAGAAGCGGGCGAGCAGCTTGGCCAGCGTCGACTTGCCGGCGCCGGTGGCGCCGACCACGGCGATGGTCTGCCCGGCCGGCGAGCACCAGGTCGAAGGCCGGCAGCACCTCCTTGCCGGTCCGGTAGGCGAAGCGGACGGCGTCGAAGACCACCTCGCGGCCCTTGCCGGTGGCGGCCGGCAGGCGCGACGGGCTCGGCGGGTTCGGCGACCGTGGGCTCGTGGGCGAGCAGCCCGGCGATCTTCTCCAGGGCCGCGGCGGCGGACTGGTAGCTGTTGAGGAACATCGCCAGCTGGTCGATCGGGTCGTACAGCCGGCGCAGGTAGAGCACGAAGCCGGTGAGCACGCCGAGTTCGAGGCTGCCGTCGGTGACCAGGAAGGCGCCCACCAGCACGACGCCGGTGATCCAGACGTTGGCGGTGGCCCGGGAGAAGGCCACGTAGCGGGCCATCTCCAGCAGGCCGTCGGCGTTGGCGCGTGGCGTACTGCCGGTTGACGTCGTCGAAGGCCGCGTCGTTGGCGGCCTCGCGGCGGAAGGCCTGCACCGGGCGGATGCCGTTCATGGTCTCGGTGAAGTGGACGATCACCGAGGCGACCGCCGTGCGCGAGCGCCGGTAGACCCGGCCGCTGCGGCGCCGGAACATCCGCATCAGCAGGTACATCGGCAGGAAGGAGGCCAGCGCGAGCAGGCCGAGCCGCCAGTCCATCACCAGCAGCATGACCGCGATGTAGAAGACCGACAGGACGACCGAGAGCAGCTCCTGCAGGCCCTCGTTGAGCAGCTCGCGCAGGGCGTCCACGTCGCTGGTGGCGCGGGAGATGATCCGGCCCGAGGTGTAGCGCTCGTGGAAGTCCAGGCCGAGCAGCTGGGCGTGCCGGAAGATCCGGCCGCGCAGCTCGAGCAGGATGTCCTGGTTGAGCAGGCCGGTGATCCGGATGAACGAGCGCTGCAGCAGCGTGCTGAGCGGCCGCGCAGCCGAGGTAGGCGGCGGTGACCGCGATCAGCGGGCCGCTGTCGTGCGTCGCGCAGCGCGGGGATGCCCTGGTCGATGGCGACGGCCACCAGCAGCGGGCCGGCCTGCAGGGCGGCCTGCTGGACCAGGATCATCAGCATCGCGACGACCACCCGGTGCCGCGTGCGGTCCGAGCAGCGCGCGCAGCAGCGTGCGGGCCGCGCCGGGCGGGATCGGGATGTCCTCGTCGTCGACCGGTGAGGGCGGTTCTTCGCACCGCGGCGGTACTCGACGGGCCACGCTCTCTTCCAGGGCACCGTGAGCATCCAGGGCGCTCTCGCCCGACATCAGGTCCCGGTAGGCCGGCAGGACTCTCCAGCAGCTCCTGGTGGGTGCCGACGGCCGGTGATCCGGCCGTCGTCCAGCACGGCGACCCGGTCGGCGAGCAGCACGGTGCTCGGGCGGTGGGCGACCACCAGGGCGGTGGTGGTGCCCAGCACCTGGCGCAGCGCCTGCTCGACCAGCGCCTCGGTGTGCACGTCGAGCGCGGAGAGCGGGTCGTCCAGCACCAGGAACTCCGGGTCGCCGACGACCGCGCGGGCCAGCGCCAGGCGCTGCCGCTGGCCGCCGGACAGGCTCAGGCCCTGCTCGCCGACCTGGGTGTCGACGCCGTGCGGCAGCTTGGTCGACGAAGCTCGGCCTGGGCGGTGCTCAGCGCGCGCTGCCGAGCTGCTCCTGCGGTGCCGTCGGGCGCGCCCATCAGCACGTTCTCGCGCACGGTGGCGGAGAACAGCGTCGGCTCCTCGAAGGCCACCGCGACGACCTCGCGCAGCCGCGGCCCGGGTGAGCGTCGCGGATGTCGCGGCCGTCCACGGTGATCGAGCCGCCGGTGGCGTCGTACAGCCGGGGCAGCAGGGCGGTCAGCGTGGTCTTGCCGCTGCCGGTGGCGCCGACCAGGGCCATCGTCTCGCCGCGCCGGATGTGCAGGTCGACGCCGCGCAGCAGGTCGGGGCTGTCGGCCGGGGCGTCGGGGTAGCGGAACCGGACGCCGGCGAAGCGGATGCCGTCGCCGTCGGCGGTCCGGGTCGCCGGCGGGGGTGTCGGGCTCGTCCGGGGTGTCCATCACCTCGAAGTAGCGGTCGGTGGCGGTGGCCGCCTCGTTGCTGTACGCGAGCAGCCAGCCGATCGACTCGACCGGCCAGCGCAGGGCCAGCGCGGTGGACAGGAAGGCGACCAGGGTGCCCGCGGTCAGCTCGTCGTGGGCGACCAGGACGACGCCGACGGCCAGCGCGCAGCCGAGCGCGATCTCGGGCAGCGCCGACGATCACCGCCCAGAGGTCGGCGAGCAGCCGGGCCTTGTCGAGTTCGGTGCCGCGCAGTCGCGCGGCCTGCTCGCCGGAAGCGCTCGGCCATCGTGCGGTGCCGGCCGAAGGCCTTGAGGATCGCGGATGCCGAGCACCGACTCCTCGACGACGGTGGCCAGGTCGCCGATCTGGTCCTGGGCGGTGCGGGCGGCCAGCGAGTAGCGCGCACTCGAAGTACCGGCAGAGCACGCATCAGCGGCACGGCGGGCGCCAGCGCGATCAGGCCGAGCCGCCAGTCCAGGACGAACATCATCACGGAGCCGGTCACGAAGGTCAGCGAGTTGACGATCAGGAAGACCAGCGGGAAGGCCAGGAACAGCCGCAGGGTGTACATGTCCGAGGTGGCGCGGGAGAGCAGCTGGTGATCGTGTCTGGCCTTTCCGGTGTCGATTTCATCGTCGCCAACACCGACGCGCAGGCGCTGACCTCGTCGCGCGCCGAACGGATCATCCAGATGGGTCTTCAGGTGACGGAGGGCCTTGGGGCCGGCTCCAAGCCCGAGGTCGGCAAAGCGGCCGCCGAGGAAGCGCTCGAGGAGATCCGCGATCACCTCGCCGGAGCCCACATGGTGTTCGTCACCGCCGGCATGGGCGGGGGCACCGGCACCGGCGCTGCGCCAGTCATCGCTAGGGCCGCGCGGGAGCTTGGCATTCTCACCGTCGGCGTGGTCACCAAGCCGTTCCATTTCGAGGGCGGTCGGCGCATGAAAATAGCCGAGAACGGGATCTCCGATCTGCAGAAGGCCGTCGACACCCTGATCATCATTCCGAACCAGAACCTGTTCCGGGTCGCCAATGAGAAGACGACTTTCGCCGATGCTTTCGCCATGGCTGACCAGGTCCTCTATTCCGGTGTCGCCTGCATCACGGACCTGATGGTGAAGGAAGGGCTTATTAACCTTGATTTCGCTGACGTGCGCTCGATCATGAGCGAGATGGGCAAAGCGATGATGGGCACCGGCGAAGCAGCCGGCGACAAGCGCGCGGTGCTAGCCGCCGAAGCGGCGATCGCCAATCCGTTGCTCGACGAGACCTCGATGCGCGGGGCGCGCGGCCTCTTGATCTCGATTACCGGCGGCAACGATCTCACGCTGTACGAGGTGGACGAGGCGGCGAGCCGGATTCGCCAGGAGGTCGACGAGGAGGCCAACATCATCCTCGGCGCGACCTTCGATTCGGCGCTCGACGGCGTTGTGCGCGTTTCGGTCGTCGCCACCGGCATCGATCAGGAGTCGATCGGACAGATCGAGCCGGTCAACGCCCAGCCGAGGGCGGAAGCCTTCGCTCGCCCCCGCGGTTTCACGCCGAATCGCTCGGGTCGTCCAGCGGCGACCGAAGGAGATCCGCTCGCGGCAACCAGCTTGTCCGCCACTTATCAGGATGTGGCCGGGCCTTCCGCAGGCTTCCCCGACCCAATCGAGCCCCACCCCGAAACGGAGGAATCGGCGGCGATGGATTTCGTTCCGCCCGCGCCGGAGCAGCCGATGGTTCGGGCGCCGCGGATGCCGCAGATCGAGGATCTGCCGCAACTCGCGCAAAACCAGTTGCGCGTGATGCGCGGCGAGGGGCCAGCGGCCGTTTCTCCGCCAGAAACGCGTCGCCGGTCTCTGCTGGAGAAGCTGGCTGCCTTTGGCATTAGCCGGCACGACGAGGAGCTGCCTCCACCGCCGGCCGCCGTCCCGTCAGCGCCGGCGTCGGTCACGCCTCTTCAACGTCCTCATGCTTCGGCTCCGGCCGATACTGGCCGCTTTCAACCGCGCTCGCAGCCGGCGCGTCTCCCGGGCGCCCCGGACTCGCACGGGCGGGCGCTTCATCGCCCTCCAGTTTCGGAAGACGACCACCTCGACATCCCGGCTTTTTTGCGTCGCCAGCAGAATTGATTCTGGTGATTTCGAAGCCTTAACCCCTCAGCCGCTGTCGGTCGGGGGGCGTTACTTTTGCACACAGTGAACGCTTGGTTAATTACTAAAGCGTTGAAAAACTTCAGATAATGCTAGCGTGGTCGTTGTAACTTTTGTTCACCAAAGGTGATTTGTCCCGGGTGCGGGCCGCCCCTAGTCTGGCTTTTCGGGAGCCGTCGCCAGGCTTTTTGGCGGCGGTAGGCGGATCGCGGTCGGCAGCTTTTGGTAGCTATCCGATTTGGAGCTTGAGGGCTCCAGATCGGGATCGACGGCGCAAATCAGGGCCGGGCGCAAGTCCGGGTGCAGTCAAAGATGCGGCTTGGGTTTCAGACGACACTGCGCGATCGTGCGACCATCCAAGGTATCGGCGTACACTCAGCGGCGCCTGCTCAAGTTGTCCTTCATCCTGCCCGCGTAGACTCCGGCGTCGCATTTTTGCGCACAGGGCTGCCGGGCGGGCGCGAGCGTCATCTCGAGGCGAAGCGCGCGAATGTAACGCACACCTCGCTTTGCACCACGCTCGGCGACCCGTCTGGCGCCAGCATCTCGACTGTCGAGCATCTTCTAGCGGCCCTTTCGGGTCTGCGGATCGACAATGTGCTGGTCGAGATCGACGGACCGGAAGCGCCGATCATGGACGGATCCGCCGCCGATTTTGTCCGAGCGATCGATGCGGTCGGCGTGATCCAGCAAACCCGCTCACGCCGCCATCTCAAGATCGTCAAGCCGGTTCGCGTGGACCACGATGGTGGGTTCGCCGAATTCCTACCGGCCGAAAGCGGGTTCCGCCTGGACATCGAGATCGACTTCAAATCGCCGGCGATCGGCCGCCAGCGCCGTGTGTTCGACCTTGACCCTGCGACTTTCCGGCGTGAGATCGCCCGCGCCCGCACTTTTGGATTCGTCAAGGATGTTCAAGCGCTGTGGCAAGCCGGTTACGCGCTGGGTTCCTCGCTCGAGAATTCAGTCGCCATCGAAGGCGACGCTATCCTCAACCCGGAAGGTTTGCGCTACGGCGACGAGTTCGTGCGCCACAAGGCGCTCGACGCGGTCGGTGATTTGTCGCTTGCGGGCTCACCGATCATTGGCGTTTACCGAAGCTATCGTCCGGGACATAAGCTTAACGCCTTGGCGCTTGAGGCGCTGTTCGAGCGTCGCTCAGCCTATGAGCTTCTCGAGGCGCAGCCCGCCCCAGCAATTGCGATCCGGACGCGGGTCGGCAGCGCCCATGTGCCCGCCGGAGCGGCGGCGTTCGCCGCCGCCGATTGATCGCGGCAGCTGGCTCAGCGACAGCTGGCTCGCCGGTCGCAGAGTTATCGCCTCGCCGTTTTGTCCCGACACTCCGCTGACCGCCGATCGCGCTTGGCGGAATTCGCTTGGCCGAAAATCTGGCGCGCGGGCCGTGAGTGCGCTAATGAGCCGGTTCGCCGAACGGCCTCGATGGCGCTTCGTCGCCCGCAACCGACCGAGTCTTTGAAGCATGGCCGACGTCAAATCAGACGCCCTCTCGTATAACGCCTGGAGGCGACGAGCGCGTGGCGGTACTGCGGCCGCGGCGTTCATCGCCCTTGCGCTTGCCGGCTCGGGCTGTTCGATGATCGACCAGTTCAATCCTTTCGGAAACGAAAAATACAAGATGGAGGTTACGCCGGACGTTCCGGCGAGTAAGACCTACGACCAGGGACTTGACAAACTCGCCAATGGCTCACCGGCTGAGGCAGCGAAGAAGTTTACCGATCTCGGTAAGCAATATCCGAGCTCCGATTGGGCGCGCAAAGGCCTCTTGATGACGGTCTATGCCAATTATCAGGCTGGCGATTATACCACCGCCGAAACATCCGCGGAGCGCTATCTCAAGGACTACCCGAATTCACCCGAGGCGGACTACGTTATGTATTTGCAGGCGAGCGCATATTACATGCAAGTTCCGGATATATCCCGGGACCAAGAGAAAACGGCGAAGGCGCTGGAGACGTTCCAGTCCGTCGTCCAGAAGTATCCGAAGTCAGAATATGTCGACGACGCCAAATACAAGATCCAGGTCACAGAAGATCAGCTTGCCGGGAAAGAAATGTCGATCGGGCGGTTTTACCTCAACCGCCGCAACTACACTGCTGCTATCAACCGCTTCCGAAATGTCCTTCAATACTATCAGACCACGCGTCATGCGGCGGAAGCGCTCTATCGTCTGGTTGAGGCCTATCTTGGACTTGGGATCACCGAAGAAGCTCAGACCGCAGCCGCCGTGCTCGGGCATAATTTCCCGGACAGCCAGTGGTACCATGACGCTTACGATCTATTGAAAGGCAAGGGACTCTCGCCTCACGACTTTGGCGGCTCCTGGCTGTCGACAATCTGGCACACGGTCGTCCCGTCCTCATCCGGCTAATTGATGCTTTCGCGCCTCTCAATTCGCGATGTGGTGCTGATCGATCAGTTGGATCTTGAGTTCTCGGCTGGGCTGACCATCCTCACCGGCGAGACCGGGGCGGGAAAATCCATTCTTCTGGATGCGCTGTCGCTGGCGCTTGGCGCGCGCGGCGACGGAGGCCTGGTGCGCCATGGCCAGACGCAAGGCCAGGTGACGGCGACATTCGAACTGGCGGCAGGACACGCCGCCCATGCGCTCCTCGAAGGGCAGGATATTGAGATCGGCGATGAGCTGATCTTAAGGCGGGTCCAGCTTGCCGACGGACGAACCCGCGCCTACGTCAATGACCGGAGCGTCAGCGCTCAGGCGCTGCGGGGGCTGGCGTCGGCGCTGGTCGAGATTCATGGCCAGCATGACGAGCGCGCGTTGACCGACCCGTCGACGCACCGCGCGCTGGTCGACGCCTATGGCGGCCTCGAACCGCTGGCGGCGGCGACAGAGCGCGCCCACGGCGCCTTGCGCGACGCCGAGAGGACGCTCGAAGCCGAGCGCGCTAGGGTCAAGGCGGCGGAGGCGGAAGCGGAATTCGCCGCTCATGCGCACGAAGAACTCAAGAAACTCGACGTCCAGCCAAATGAGGAAGAAACGCTCGCCGCTCGCCGGCAAGCGATGATGCAGGGCGAGAAGGTCGCAGCCGACATCCGCGACGCGCGCGATCACCTGACCGGTGACGCCGCCATCCTGCCGCTTCTGCTTTCCGTTTCGCGCCGACTGCAACGCCGCGCGCCGCAGGCGCCAGCGTTGCTCGAGCCGAGCGTGAAGGCGCTGGATGAGGCGATCGACGCGATCGAGCGGGCCACCGGCGAAGTCGAGGCCGCGCTCGAAGCGACCGCATTCGACCCTCAAGCGCTCGAGCATTGCGAGGAGCGTCTTTTCGCGCTCCGGGCGATGGGTCGCAAGCACAACGTTCCGATCGAAAACCTTCCAGCACTGGCGCAGAAGTTCGCCGACGATCTTGCAGCTCTCGCCGAAGGGCGCAGCGAGCTTGGCCGCCTTGAGGCCAGCGTGAAGAGCGCCGCTCAGGGCTATCACACGGCGGCCAAGGCGCTCAGCGCTGCGCGCGAGACGAGCGCACGGGAGCTCGAGACGGCGGTCGGCGCCGAATTAGCGCCGCTGAAGCTTGAGCGGGCCGAGTTCAGCGTCGATTTGAGGAGTGATGGCGCGTCCGTGTCGCCGAGCGGGTACGACCGGGCCGAATTCTTCGTCCGCACCAATCCCGGCTCGCGCCCGGGCCCGCTCATGAAAGTCGCGTCCGGGGGCGAACTTGCGAGGTTCCTGCTTGCGATCAAAGTGCGATTGGCCGAGCGTGGCACCGCGCCGACTTTGGTCTTTGACGAGATCGATACCGGGGTTGGCGGCGCCGTCGCCGACGCGATGGGTCAGCGCCTGGCCCGGCTGTCGGCAGGAGCTCAGGTGCTGGCGGTGACGCATGCGCCTCAGGTCGCCGCGCGGGCGCAGAACCACTACAGGATCGCCAAAAGCGATATTGGCTCGGGGGAGCGAGTTGCGACCGGCGTTTCGCGGCTCGGCCCGACCGAGCGGCGAGAGGAGATCGCTCGCATGCTGGCCGGCGAGGAAATCACAGAGGAGGCTCGCGCCGCCGCCCTGAGCCTGATCGAAAAGGCCGAACGAAGGCCGGACAATCAGGACATCGACGCTTGCCTCGCCGCCGGCCTTGGCCCTATCAAGACTCCGGCCAAGCGCCGCGAATCGCGGCGTCAAACGACAAAGGATCCGGCATGAGTCCGGATGAAGCCCGAGCAAAACGTGAGGATCTCCGGCGGGTCCGCCTCGCGGCGTCGCTCAGGGAGAATTTGAAACGGCGCAAGACCCAAAGTCGAGCGCGGCAGGTTGAGCCTCCGCCGGCGGAAGGGCCATCGGCGCAGTCGGACGGGCCCAGAGGCTGACGCGAGTTCGGGCGGCGACCTTCCTCGGCGGGTGGGTTTGGTTGGAAGGATAGGGGATGGATCGCATACAAATTCGCGGCGGCGCGACCCTGAACGGAGCGATTCCGATCTCGGGAGCGAAGAACGCGGCTCTACCACTGATGATCGCGTCGCTGTTGACGGAGCAGACACTAACACTGGAAAATCTCCCGCGTCTCGCCGATGTCGGCCAGCTCGCCCACATTCTGGGGAATCATGGCGTCGACTATTCGGTCGACGGCAAGCGCGTCGGCGAAGAGGCTGGCGCCGGCCAGACCGCGCATCTGCGCGCCCGCACCGTCGTGGATACGACCGCCCCTTATGAAATGGTGGCGAAGATGCGCGCGAGCTTCTGGGTGATTGCGCCGCTGATCGCGCGTATGGGGGCGGCGCGCGTATCGCTGCCGGGCGGCTGTGCGATCGGCACCCGGCCGGTCGACTTGTTGCTGATGGCGCTCGAAAAGCTCGGGGCGCAGATCGAGATTGACGCGGGTTATGCGGTCGCCAGAGCGCCTAAAGGCCTGACAGGAGCGGAAATCGAGTTCCCTAAGGTCACGGTGGGTGGAACCCATGTGGCGATCATGGCGGCAGTCACCGCACACGGGGCGACGTTGATCCGCAACGCGGCTTGCGAACCCGAGGTCGCCGATCTCGCCCAATGCCTCAACAAGATGGGGGCGCGGATCCGCGGCGCCGGCACGCCGACAATCGAAATTGATGGCGTCGCCCGGCTCAACGGGGCGCATCACCGCGTTCTGCCCGACCGCATTGAAGCAGGAACCTATGCGACTGCGGTCGCGATGACGGGCGGCGACATTGTGCTCGAGGGCGTAAGCGAGGATCTGTTGGAGGAGCCCCTGGATGCGCTCACCCAGGCCGGGGCGACGGTCAGCAGCGACAATCGAGGGGTGCGTGTGAAACGCAACGGCGCCGGCATCAGCACCGTCGACATCTCCACCGCGCCGTTTCCGGGATTCCCGACCGACCTGCAGGCCCAGTTCATGGCGCTGATGACGCGCGCGCAGGGCGTGTCGCGCATCAAAGAGACGATCTTCGAGAACCGTTTCATGCACGTGCAGGAACTTGCTCGCCTCGGCGCGCATATAAAGCTCGACGGCGACACCGCAGTAGTCAGCGGGGTCAAGCGTTTGCGCGGCGCGCCAGTAATGGCGACTGACCTGCGCGCTTCCGTTTCGCTCGTTATCGCCGCTCTTGTGGCGGAAGGAGAGACGATTGTGAATCGCGTTTACCATCTGGATCGCGGCTTCGAGCGGCTGGAAGAGAAACTCGGCGCCTGCGGCGCCGATATTGTGCGGCTCGCGAGCTAGGTCGATGGCGGCTCTTGCACATTCGCTCAAGCTGGTCGCGCTCGACCGGGAAGGTCTGGGCGTCATTTCGGCTCATGTGCAGAACACTTGCGTCAAACGTACCGACATGACCTGGCTGCCACGGCAGCGCCGCTTCATCGTTCACGGCATGCGCTACGACTGGGTTGGCGCGAAAAGCGGACCCGAGGAACGCGTCGCGAGCGTGCTCAGGTTCGACCGCGTCTTGAGAGTTTCGCACCTCGGCCTCGCAGAGATCGACGCGGACGCCACGCTCAATCTGCTGGCGGTGACGTACGAAAAGACAGATCCTCCAGCCGGCATCATCATCCTCGCCTTCGCCGACGGCGCGCTGGTGCGTCTTGACGTGGAGTGCGTCGAGGTCGCGCTTCGCGACATGGGACACCGCGTCCCTGCGCAAGCCTGTCCCGGTCATGCCCTGGCCGACGCGTCAGGCGTCTGAGAGCAAGCTCAGGGTTGGAGAGTTTTCTTTAGCCATGCCCATGGCGCTCGATACGCAGTCGGCGGATTTCGAACATCGCTTCGCGGCGCTGCTCGCCACGAAACGCGAGTCGTCGGCCGACGTCGACCTCACGGTTGCCGACATCATCGACGATGTGCGCCACCGCGGCGACGTCGCGCTTGCCGAATTGTCGCTGCGCTTCGAGCGCATCGAGATCGGCAGGATTGGACTGAAGATCGCCGCCGCCGAGATCGAAGCGGCGAAGGACGCGTGCGAGACAACCGCGCTTGAAGCGCTCAAGCTCGCGCATGCCCGGGTGATGGATTTTCACCTGCGTCAGAAGCCGTCCGATGTTCTCTTCACCGACCCGCTTGGCGTCGAGCTTGGGTGGCGGTGGCGGCCGATCGACGCTGTCGGGCTCTATGTCCCGGGCGGCGCGGCGACCTATCCGTCCTCTGTCATCATGAACGCGGTGCCGGCCAAAGTCGCGGGGTGTCGCCGCCTCGCGATGGTCATGCCGACGCCGGACGGTCAGATCAATCCGCTCGTCCTTGCGGCGGCGCGCATCGCGGGGGTCGACGAGATCTATCGGGTCGGCGGCGCGCAGGCGATCGCGGCGCTTGCCTATGGCACGGAAACGATCGCTCCGGTCGATAAGATCGTCGGCCCCGGCAACGCCTATGTCGCGGCGGCCAAGCGGCGGGTGTTCGGAATTGTCGGAATCGATATGATCGCAGGGCCGAGCGAAGTGGTGGTGCTTGCCGACAGAAACGCCAATCCGCGCTTTGTCGCCGCCGACCTTCTGGCGCAGGCCGAGCACGACGAGGCGGCGCAATCGATCCTCATCACCGATGACACGGGCCTCGCGCGTGCGGTGGAGGCGGAAATTGAACGTCAGCTTGAGAGCCTGCCGCGAGCGAAGATCGCTGGCGCGAGCTGGCGCGACAATGGCGCCATTATCCTCTGCCCGTCGCTTAGGGCCGCGCTTCCGCTCGTCGATCGACTGGCGCCGGAGCATCTCGAGATCATGGCGCATGACGCCGAAGCGCTCAGCGACAAAATCATGAACGCTGGCGCGATCTTCCTTGGCTCCCACACGCCCGAGGCGATCGGCGACTATGTCGGCGGATCGAACCACGTCCTGCCGACCGCGCGCTCAGCGCGCTTCTCGTCGGGCTTGGGGGTGCTCGACTTCATGAAGCGCACGTCGCTGCTGAAATGCGACGCCCGATCGCTTGAAGTTCTCGGCCCGGCGGCGATTGCGCTCGGCGAAGCGGAAGGCCTCGGCGCGCACGCACGCTCGGTCGCGTTGCGACTTCGCGCGAACAGCCCATGAGCGCGAAAACGGACAAAAAGCCCCAATCGCCTCACCGAGGTCATTCTGGACGAAGCGACGATTCCGCGCAGTTCAGCCGATGTCGATCACGAGCGGACGGTGGCGATCTTCGATCTGATCGAGGAAAATTCCTTCGGCGTTCCGGGTCGAGACGATGGCCCCTACGTGCTCAAGATCTCGCAGGAAGAATCGAAGCTGACCTTCGAGGTCAGAACCGCGAAGGACGAGACCGCGGCCACGATCGTGGTGTCGATGACGCCGTTCCGACCGCTGCTCAAGGATTATTTCCTCGTCTGTGAGACTTATTATTCGGCTATCCGCGCCTCGAGCCCACGGCAAATCGAGGCGATCGATCGCGAACGGACGAAACTGCACAACGAAGGCGCCGAGCTCATGGCGCAGCGACTGACCGGCACGATCAACATCGACCAAGCGACGGCTCGGCGCCTGTTCGCCCTAGTTTCGGCTTTGCGCTGGCGGGTCTGACGCCGACGGACGGCCCTCTCTCGACGTGCAATGCAAAAACGTCGCCCGTCGTTGTGGCGTTATGCCGGGCGCGGCTGAAGGACGGAAACCGTTCCTGATAATGGTGCCCCTAGCCGGTGCGCAATATTATAGCAAATTCAGTAGCTTACACGTTCCATGACTTCAAAAATGTACTATTGAATTGTATAAGAAATTAAACAAAGTCCCATGATGGCTGGTTGGCCGCGAACGGAGGATGCGGACACGGCAGTGGTCATGCCGAACGGGTGGAGAATAGGTAGTCATTGATTATTAGTGTCTGCGCATGCCAGAGCCAGGGTTCGCCGACATACAGCAGACGCGGTCATGGTCCTCATCCTCAAAATTCCAAAAAAGCCGGTGTCTTCTAACGAGCAGGATTTGACCCAGAAAACTACCCCTCATGTCGATAAGCAGGCCGACCATACGAGTGGGAAACCTGATGCCAGTACCCCGAAGCCGTTCATTGATAAGCTTACGGTCATCCCGACGTTCAAGTCCGCGCAGCAAGCATCCGATACTCATGGCGCTCTGCATCCGAAGCTCATTGGCGGCACTGAGCATTTTGCCATTGTCTGCAAGCCTCTGAAGGGCTTCAATCTTGCAAGGCAAATGGTTCTGAAGAATTGCGAGAGCCGCCCTCGGATCGACTACAGATACTCCATCGAGACGCAATTGGCCGATCGCATCCGTTTGGAGTTCAATCCCTCGAAGCTGGGAGCTGAGGGGCTTGAGCAGTTGCACGACATCCTTTCACTGGTGATTGAAGGAGGATGGCGGGCCTTCGTGACAGACGCGCGGATCAGCCCGCTTTGACGTCGCCGTCGACCTTGTGGGCGTGCGAATGACTAAGCTCAAGGTGGTGCCGCCCAAGGCGGTCATGTCGCAGACGTGGAGCAGTTCGAAGGGCAAGCTTCAGACCTATCAGTGGGGAAAGCCGGGCGGGACGTACACTCAGATTTACAATAAGACTGCGCAGATGGAGGCGGCCGGCCTGGACGTGTCCGGCCCACAAATCACGCGCTTCGAGCGCAGGTTGAAGCAGCCGGCGTGCAAGTCGCTTACTAAGCTGACCGAGCTTGCCAATCCCTTCGTGGGCTTCGTCTTAACCACCACCATGCCCGACGCCCCCGACGACGGCCCAGCTTACGTCTGGCCGTTGTTCTGCGACAGTGTCAGCGTCCGGGGCCTCCACTCGGCACTGCAACTGCTTCCGGAACGCAAGCGACCGATTTACAAGGCGCAGTTCGCGAAAGCGGCTCCCGGCTGGTGGAACCCGGACGCGATCTGGGCGCAGTGGCCGGGGGTCGTCCAACACTCGAAGATTGGCAACCCCAAAGCCTGGCCCTGGCTGCCTGGTCTCGCTTTGCAGATGTTTGTAAACTAGCGAGACGCGAGAGTCAGGTATTTCGGCGTCTGTGCGGAGCATGCAGGCTCATCAGGCGAGACAGAGCAAAAATGTTCGCGATGAAGCAGTCCGCGATCCGGGCAAGGGTGATCACGCTCGCGGAACGCCGGGCCTGCCGGGAGCCCGGGCTCACTGGACGACTTCATCTCGTTCTGGGCCAGGCCGCGGCCTTACCCGCCACGAGTTCGCGGTCCTGATCCACGAACTGCACCGTCAGGGCGTCCACGATGGTGCAGCTCAGCCGACGTTGCCGGACGGGCGACTGCTCCGCTACGGAGCCGACAGAATTAGGCCGGATGCGCGGCGACGATCCTGGATCGAAGATTGCCTCGGCAATTCGAGAGATCGCCGATGACCTAGCTGCCTTACGCGTGGCCGAGGCGGCGACCGCTACGTCTCCCCATCCGTCTTAAAGGCTGCTCCTCTGTTCTTTTGAGCAGCGGCTCACAGATTTTCGATCAGTGCCCCTAGCAGACTCGTCCCACGTTTTGCATCGCATTATCCCTCGCATGGGGAGGCGGCAAAGCGGCATTGATCGGGATAGGGGGGAGCCTTGCGGCTCCGCCCCTCCCACACCACCGTGCATACGGGTCCGTACACGGCGGTTCGAGAAGTTGCGCTAACACGCGCCGAACAAGATGGGAGACCGAGCGATCTGAAGTACGCATTGGAAAGCCCAGTGGAGAGGGCTCTGCTGCGGGCAAGATACCATGGACCACGGCCGCTGCCGGCCGTGTTCCTTGCAGCCCATTCCGAGACCCCATTTGCGACAAC
>CAVVLA010000003.1:0-252483 GCA_963748935.1 Terriglobia bacterium | reverse complement strand
AGCCCGATTAGCGGTCGTCCGCCGGCTGAGCCGTTGGCCAGCCCCGGCGCGACGGTCCCGCCGGAGAGGTACATCGACGCGGGGATCCCGACGACGAGGCAGATGAGCGCACTCAGCAGCAGCGCGTGATGCACGGTGGACGCAGTGAGGGTCCCGGTCAGCGCGACCCCCGCCAGCCCGGCTCCGATCGCCGCGCCGACCAGACGGCCGACCGACAGCAGCGCCGAGGTGCGGCCGTGGGAGGCGTTCGGGCTGGCGTTCAGCGCAGCGCGGCTGGTGGGCACGAACAGCATCCCCAGCCCCAGCCCGACCGGGATCAAGGGGAGGATGGTCACCACGCCGTCAAGGGTGAAGCCCTGGATTCCCAGGAGGGCCAGGTTCGATCCGGTCGATGTCTATTCCCGGCGTCCAATGCTTTCAGCATCATCTGCGCGCGGCGGACCTGCGCGGGAATGCTGCTCTTCAGTTCCGCTTCGAAGTCCAGGCGCGTGCGCGGCGCGAGTTGCAGCGTGGTCAGGCGGAAAGCCGTGCGGATCGGGCCGGCGACGGCCGTCATGCGCGCGGACATCACGCGATCCACTTCGGCGGCGAGCGCGTCGCCGTATTTCCGCACGAGTTCCACCGTGCCGCGCGGGTTCGGGTTCTGATCCGCGCCGCACAGCATCAGGAAAAGAGCGGTCGCGCCGGGGTGCTGGCGCTCCAGCTCCGCCGCCGCGAATCCGGCGTAATCGCCGCTGAGCTGATAGATCTCCGCCGTCAGGGTCGTGTTGTGGCAGGCGTAGCCGAACAGCACGGCGCGGAGCTTGCCATCCGCACCGGTGATCTTCAGAACCGGCACGGTATGGTCCACCGGGCCGTTCGGATCGACGCCGATCTTGACGCCCGTCGGCGTTGCCTGCCGGCGATTGATCGCAAAATCGGCGGAGCCCTCGCCGTATTCCACAGTGGCCGGGGCGAGATCGCGGATCGCGGCGCCGATGGCCGTCACCAGGCGTCGACGAATTTGCGCTGGTAGGCGAGCAGCTTCTCCTGCTCGGCGGGCGGGAACACCGTCAGGTTCTCGAGGTTCGGCCAGACGACGGGACCGGTGTGGGTATGGCTGGCATTGATCAGAAGCTGCGACCGCTTGAGCCCGTACTGCTTCTCCACTCGCGCCGCGACCTCGTCCGCCACGACTGCGCGGGATGCCCACCACATCCGTGCTGACGATAACGATTCGCCCGCCCGGCCCGCTTTCGATCGCCAGCGCCTTGGCCCAAAGTGGCGTGAGCACTCCTTCCGAGGCGTGCGTGCGCGCGGCATACCCGGACATCCAGATGGGGCCGGACGGCGTGATGTCCACGCGGCCGACCCCGGCCTTCAAACCTGCGCCGGACAGACCGGCCACGGAGAGCAGAATTGCGATCAGGGCTTCTCATCGGGTCTCGTTTGGGTATAAGTTTATATGGTACAGCAGCACGAAAGGGGGAATTCATGAACCCGACGCGACGACGTTTTCTGGCCGCGGCCCCGCTGGCCGGCGCGGCGCTGGCCGCCGACGCTCCGGGCGACCGCCCCGCGCTTCTCGGCGGCGCCAAAGCCCACCCCGCGCCCTTCCCCTCCTGGCCCGTCTTCGACCAGACCGAGGAGCGCGCGGTACTGGACACGCTGCGCAGCGGCAAATGGTACCGCGGCAACGGCAAGAACGTCGCTCGTTTCGAGGAGGCTTACGCGCAATTGACCGGAGCGAAGACGTGCCTCGCCACCGCCAACGGCACCAGCGCGCTGATCACCAGCCTCAACGCCATGGGCATCGAACCCGGCGATGAGGTCGATCGTGCCGCCGTACACGTTCATCGCGACGGTGAACGCCGTGCTGCGGCAGCACGCCCTGCCGGTCTTCGTCGATACCGATCCCGAGACGTTCCAGATGGACGCGCGGAAGCTCGAGGCAGCGATCACGCCGCGCACCCGGGCGATCATTCCGGTGCACCTCGGCGGCAACGTCTGCGATCTGGACGCCATCCTTCCGATCGCCGCACGGCACAACGTCCCGGTGCTCGAAGACGCCTGCCAGGCGCACCTCGCCGAATGGCGCGGACGCAAGGTGGGCACGTTCGGGCTGGCCGGCTGCTTCAGCTTCCAGGCATCCAAGAATCTGAACTCGCGGCGAGGGCGGCGCGATCCTCACCGATGACGAGGACCTGCGCGAACGCTGCTTCGCCTTCCACAACAACGGCAGCGGCTTCCGCTCGATCGGCAACAACTTCACCTACAACTCGACGGGCTGCAACCTGCGCATGCCGGAGTTCCAGGCGGCGCTGCTGCTGGCGCAGATGACCCGCATCGAGGCGCAGGCCGAGACGCGCGCCGAGAATGCGTCCTACCTGACCTCGATGCTGAAGGAGATTCCCGGGATCGCACCGGCGCGGATGTACGACGGCTGCACGCGCAACGCGTACCACCTTTACATGTTTCGATACGACAGGCAGCACTTTGCGGATCTCCCGCGCTCGGTCTTCCTCAAGGCGCTGGCGGCGGAAGGAGTTCCGGCATCGGGCGGATACAGCCCGCTCAATACGCAGCCATTCCTCAAGAACGCGCTGCACTCGCGCGGCTACCAGCGGATCTTCTCCGCGAAGGAGATTGCGGCGTGGGAGGAGCGCAACCGCTGTCCGGCCAACGACGGCCTGTGCGAAGAGGCCGTCTGGTTCGTGCAGACGATGCTGCTGGCGCCGCGGAAGTCGATGGAGCAAATTGCCGAGGCGATCCGCAAGATTCAGAAGCACGCCGGCGACCTGGCGAAGGCATGACCCGGCGATGGCTCAAATCGACGCAAGAGTCAGCGGAATTGGCTGTCTGCCGTCGATGTCACGCACGTTCAGTTCCTGGGCCAGTTGGGCAGCAACAACGACTTGTCCCGACCTTTCCATCAGCCGCGGGTCGCGGCTCAGCGCAGCGATCACCCTACCGATAAACTCCGGGCTCTCGCTATTCGAAATATCCAGCCAGCCGCCCCGAGCGGCCTCCATGACCGACTCGGTTCTGACCAACCCCGGATAAAGCGACACCACGGCCACGCCGCTCGGGCGCAGCTCATGAGCCATGTCCGAGGACATCTTGTCCGTGGCCGCCTTTGGCGATTCCGTAGATCGAATTGCCCACGTATTTTTGCGCCGCCCAAAAGCTGATATTTACGATCAATCCGCGCCGCCGGGCGACCATCATTTCCGCCGCCTGCGCGGAAGCGAAAAAGGCGGCACGGACGCCGGCGTCCATCATGCTGCTCCATCGGTGCGACGGTTGCTGCCAGAACGGAAGGCCCCAGGTGAATTGGCCGTTCTCCACCATCCGCTCGTAGCCACCCCAGGCTGAGTTGACCAACATGTCGAGCCCTTCGCCGGCCTCTGCGATTCGCTGAAAGACACGCGCGGTGTCGGCGTCCAAACAATGGTCGCACTGGACGCGCACCACGGAAGGCGGCAGGTCCGCAGAATCGATGCTCCGGCCCGTTGCAAAGACGGTGAAACCCTCTGCCGCTAACCCGATTGCAGCACCGCGCCCCACACCGCGCGATGCTCCTGTAACAAGTGCGACTGGCATGGAATGATCATAGGCGAAGAAAAGAAGAAGATCAATCGCAATGTGCTGGGTCGTGTCCGTCAGCACGTATTCCGCGCCTGGAAGACAGGTTCGCGGCAATGCGCATGTCACGATGGTAAGCGGGAGGAACAATGTCCAAAATGCGCGCCATGCAGGTCTCGCGTCCGGGCGGACCCTTTGAAATGGTCGAACGCGACGTCCCCGAGCCCGGTGCCGGTGAGATACGAATCAAGGTTCAGGCTTGCGGCATCTGCCACAGCGATTCGCTCACGAAGGAGGGACATCTGCCGGGCATCGAGTACCCGCGCGTGCCCGGACACGAAGTGGTCGGAATTATCGATGCGGTCGGCCCCGGCGTCGCCGGGTGGGCTCCCGGCCAGCGCGTCGGCGTGGGCTGGAATGGCGGCTACTGCGGCTACTGCGACCACTGCCGTCGCGGTGATTTCTTCGCCTGCCAGACGGCGACCACATCACCGGCGTCACCAGCGACGGCGGCTACGCGCGATTACATGGTCGCGCGCGCGCGAGGCGGTGGCGCGCGTGCCCGACGAATTGTCCGCCGTGGAGGCCGCGCCGCTGATGTGCGCCGGGATCACCACGTTCAACTGCTCTGCGCAACAGCGGCGCACGGCCGGGCGAAGTCGTCGCGGTGCTCGGCCTGGGCGGCCTCGGCCACCTCGGCGTCCAGTACGCCGCGAAAATGGGCTTCCACACGGTCGGCATCGCACGCGGGAAGGACAAGGAGCCGCTCGCCCGCCAGCTCGGCGCGTGGCGATACATCGACAGCCAGGTCGCAGGACCCTGCGGCCGAACTGCAAAAGCTGGGCGGCGCCAAGGTCATCCTGGCGACGGTGACCAGCGGCGATGCGATGGCCGCCGTCCAGGGCGGGCTGGCCGTCAACGGCACCCTGCTGATCGTCGGGCGCCGCAGTCGCTGCCCTTTTCTCCGCTGCAACTGCTCTTGGGACGCCAGTCGATCAAGGGCTGGTATTCGGGCACTTCGATCGATTCGCAGGACACGCTCGCCTTCAGCGTGCAGACCGGCGTGCGGTCCATGAATGAGGTGTTCCCGCTGGAGCGTGTCGCCGAAGGCTACCAGCGCATGATGAGCGGTGATGCACGTTTTCGAGTGGTATTGACCACTGGCAACTAGCGCTTCGCCCCGTGCGAGGATGTGGCTACTCCTGACGCAGGTGCCATCGGCCTTCACGGAAATCGGCGCTGGCTTCCGTCCAGGTTCCAAATTTGGCTGCCATCTGCCCGCCGTCAACAAATAGGGTCGCTCCCGTAATGAAGGAAGCCAGGTTGGACGCCAGGAACATGCATGCGCGCGCCACCTCGACAGGCTCGCCTCCGCGACCAAGGGGAATATGGCGGAAGTAGTCACGCAGCACCTCCGGACTGGAAAAGTGCCGCTCCGTCAAGCGAGTCCGAATGAGTCCCGGGCAAACCGCATTCACTCTGATCTGGTACGGGCCAAGTTCATTCGCCGCGGTGTGCACAAGGCCCAGAAGTCCCGCCTTGCTGGCATTGTATGCGACTAACCGGGCCTCGCCATCATAGGAATTGGTGGAGGCGGTGAGCACGATCGCGCCGGCGCGCCGCGGTTTCATCAGGCGCGCAGCCGACTGGATGGTGTGAAACGCCCCGGTTAGATTCACCGCCAAGGTGCGTTCCCACGCCTCCGTCGTTTGTGCCAGAAAGTCGGCCTCCGTGGCAATCCCGGCATTGGCAACCACGATGTCCGGCGTTCCGGCAGCAACAAAGGCGGCATCGAGCGATTCGCGGCTGGTGACATCGACCGCAAAGCCGCGCGCGCCGATTTGCTTCGCCGCATCTTGAGGATTTTCGCGCTCCAGGTCGAAGATCGCCACTGAGGCGCCATTTGCAGCGAGCAGTTCGGCTGTCGCAAATCCGATTCCGTTTGCGCCACCTGTGACGACCGCCAGCTTACCGCTAAGACCGAAATCCAAACTTGGCATGCAGCTCCTTCCTGTCTGAGTGGTGCTTGTCAGTTTACACGAAGGTGCATCAAGAAGGCTTCGAGCGCCCCAATGTACGAAATTGACGACGGTCCGGTCGCGGGGTAGGACGAACTCTCAACCTTCCTGGCAGGCCGAGAGAATGCTGCGGAGCCGATCGATCTCCTGCGGATTCAGCAGGTCGTTCTTGCAGAAGCGGCTGTAGCATCCGGCGATGTGTGCTCGATCGAAGACAAGCACAAAGCTAATCATGAAGACGATGGAAAGCAATGCAAAAGAATGAGACATCGGTTCGCTCCGGTTCTCTAGAAGTATGCCCGCCGCGACGGGAGTATGGAAAGTACCGGGAGTTGGGCAGCGGTACTGCGAGGCCCATGCATCAGTCCTCTGTCCCCTGGAAAACGGCTTGATTTGTCGCTTTTGGCCCTATTTGGGCGGATTCCCCGGCTTCTGCTGGAAGTTGAAGCAATCCGACATGTCGTCCGCCTGCTTTACGCGATTGTTGAACGGCGGCAGGTGAAAGGTCGTCTCACAGAACTTCAGCAGGCTCACGTGCGAATGCAACGTCTTGGAGATGTATCCATTCTTCGCATAGGGGCTGAGAACCAGACACCCCACGCGCGAGCCGTAGCGGAACTGGGTGCCGTCCTTCCACTTCTCCACTTCCGGCGGATCCACGTGGTCCAGCCAGCCTCCCCAGTCATCCCACGTGATGAAGATCGCCGTCTTCGGCCACAATCCGCCCTGCACGATGGCGTTCACCTGGCTGACCGTCCATTGCATGCCATATGTTACATTCCCCACCAGCGGATTGCCCTGGTCCGAAGGATCCGGCGGATGCTCGCTCGCTTCGTGCGGCCCATACACCCATGACACGCTCGGAAGCTTACCAGCCGCCGCATCCGTGGCGAACTGACCGGACGGAAACACGTTCCTGCCCTGCAGCCCCTGGATGAAATCGAAGGCATACCCGCCATAGTTGGCCCAGCCCAAATTCGCCGCGTCCAGGGTCGCCGGAAGGGACGGCAGTTTGAAGAGCGGCGCTCCCGGAGGAAGCCGGTATCGCGGCGGATTGTCGATCACCGGGGAGTCGCCCGCAATCAGCATCAGGTGGTTTGGCGTCGAGGGTCCTGCTACGTCTGTGAAGTAGTTATCGCAGAGCGAAAACTGCCGACCGTAAGAAAAGTAGGCCGGAATGTCCTGCTCCTGAAACTGCGCCTTGACGGCAGTGGTCTTGCGTGTCAGCCACGCCCGGTGGCGGTGATCGGGATCATGCGTTGGCGGGTTTGGGGAATGCGGATAGGTGGCTCCGTTCGCTCCCGGAAAGGCACCAAAGTAATTGTCGAAACAGTGGTTCTCTTTGATGATTAGAACCACGTGCTGGATTGGACTTGGCATGTTTGTGGTCCCCCCGCGATCTTCGGTCGGGACGTAGGCAATGTCAAGCAAGACGCGCGATGGAGCGACCGGCGCTTGTGGCGTTCGACACCACCCAGGGCGAGGATGGGATCATCGTTGCGAACCCATCAGAGCTTTCAGGCGGGCAAATGCCTGACGATGTGCGAGATCAGCCTCGAGCATCTCCACTTCCACTTTGGCGCGCGCTGCCTTCACCTCCATGCTTTCGGGAGTTGAGCTCACGTTCATCAGCAGAGCCACGGATGATCCCATCTTCTGCGCCAGCTGGCTAAGCTGACGCGAGCGTTCCAGTTCAAAATACGATTTCTTCACGTTGGCTGCGATCTTGGCTTTGGTCAATTGCAGCGCGATTTCGGCCATTCCAAGTTGCGCGCGAGCCTCCTTCACGGCCCGCTCGCGCTTGCCGAAATCAAAGAGGTTGTAGGAAACCATCACGCCGCCATAACCGAAGTTACTCGGCACCAGCGGGATGGCATTCTGAAACAGGTAACCGCCCACGGCAGCCACCGTGGGGACATATGCCAGCTTCGAGAGTGTGGAGGCGGCGCGCGCCTTGACGACGGTCTGCTCCGCCTCAATCACGTCGGGATTAGCGGCAGACGACTTGTCGGCGACTTCTTGGAGAGAAATGTTTTCGACCAGGGGATCGGGCGGAACCAATTCCAGTTCTGTGTCCTCCGGCCAACCCATGATGCGGTTCAGCGAGGCAGTCAGTTCTTTCACTTCGGCGGCCGCGGTCACGAGCGCCTTCCTGGCTTCCGCCAACTCTGGCTTCTGCCCCGAAGCGCGGACCAATTCGATGGAGGCCGCGGCATATAGCGGCCGGTTCTCGGTACTTCTGAGTTTCAACTCAGCGGATGTCAACTGGCGCTGGGCAATCAGAAGCCTGAAATAGGTTTCCTCTATCTCTAGGTCACGCGTGTTCCTCGCGACGGGAACTCCAGCCTTTGCCATGGCAATGCGTTCGTCCGCGCGAGCGATCCGAACGGCTTGATTGACCTGAAAGAGCGGAGTGATCGGCTGAACGAACGTAACCGCAGCGATGGTTTGATTCTGGGAAAACAACGGCACGGGGACCTGCGCCAGTGAGCCCTGTAGCGGGCGGCGAACCGATAGCACCTGGCCCAGGAACTCACTGTAATGCAAGTTCGCGAACGTAGCGCCTAATTTTGGGAAAGTAATCGGCTTGCACGCCGAGCCGATGTTGTTTTGCGGCTTCGATCGAGAGTTGACCAAGGCGTGCGAGCGGGCTGCTAACCGGGTCCACAGATCGCTGCTGCTTGACCTGTTCGAGCGTGATCCGCCGGACTCCTTCCGAGCCTGCTTTCCCTCCGAGGAAGCGGCGCTGCCGGTAAGTTCGCCCGCGATAACGTCACTCGCCGGCGTGGAGAAGGACAATCCACCACCGAATCTCCCCAACGGGATCGCCGGGATACCGGGTGTAACCGGTGGAGCTGCTAGAGGTGGATCTTGAGCCTTTACATTTCCCACTGGCAAGAATCATGAGGGCGATGGCACTAACCGATAGCCGAACCACCGCCAGGAAATGTCTGCGATTCTCATCTTGTTCGAGCATCGACTCTCCAGGTATGCTGTCCGATGTTTGTTTCAGCTTCCGGGGTTTATTAAGTTGGTTATTTCGTTCTGACAGCCAGAAGACCGGTGTTTCCAGTCTTGGCGGCGGGATGCTTGCTCGTCTCAAACCATGCTTGGGCCGCCCAGGCCAGCGGCTAGTGGCAAAATTTCTTGAGCCGGCCGCCGCACGCAATCTTCATCGTGATTGTGTCTGAGAGAAGCTACGGCTTGCTGAAACAAACGTATAAGCAGAAGACATCTAGAGAACGTGCGCGGGGACTTTCGCTTCGTCGCGGGCCGCGAGGACAATGGATACGATTTGCTCAAGTCGGGCCCTAATTCAACGAGCGGCTCGGGCAGGTCATCGAGATCGTCACAAAGGAGCCGCGTGAACTGCACTGAGTCGACCCGTCCCGAATCGGAGGTCAGAAAAGCCGGATAGTAAACCGAAGGGAAAAAACCCATGGCCAGCAGACTGGCATGCAGCGATGCGAAGTCGGCCCGAACGTCTACGACGGCACAGGCCAACCCTGCGGAAACTCATCGTTCTGCAGGTGGCCGAGGATAGTCTGGAGAAAGAACGCCTGCAGGCCGTCGAATTCGACTTCGAGCCGCAAGATACGCGCGCGACGGTCCTGAAGATCCACCGTCACATGGGCAAAACCTAAGATCTTTTTATCGAGCCGGATCGTATAGTAGCGATCCAGGAAGCGCAGCTCCCCTTGGTTCAAGCCCCGAATCCGGCGCAGCCCAACTATCCCGGAGTGGCCTGTAAGACCAGGACAGACCACCTCGATGGACGTTGAGGTTGTCTGTTCCACGATTGGAGATTCGGTGAACACGGGTGCGTAAGGGGCCGCAGATTTACCCGGCGGCAGCGGCTGGCCGAGCGCCCGCAAACACACACTCCCCAGCCGTCGAGCTACAGCCGAGGTCTGGTAATTCAGTGTCCGACTCTCACAGGCCGCGGGCAGAATCTTGCCCATCATGATCATGTGTTCCTGCCGGCCTAGCATATTGTGCGCGAATGGCTCAAAGCCGATGGGGATAAACCCCGCCCTGACCGTTGCCTTCCATCCGCCCAAATTGCCAGTGCGCGTCTCCGCCAGCAGAAAAAGCGCGCCCGCATCCTCGAGTTCACGGCACATCGATCTCACCAACGACTGGCCAATGCCCCTACCCCGCCACCGCGTGCTCACCACCAGACCAGTAAGTTCGGCCACTCGATTATCGCTACCCGCCAGACTGCTGCACGTAACCGCTCCAAAACAGCCGATCACCTCCTGTCCACACCTGGCTATGAGCCATCGGAACTGGTCCTCCCCTAAGCTGCCGGCCAGCCAGCCGGCGCTCATGTATTGCGGGAATGGATAGCCACTGCCGGCCGGCAAGCCCGGACCCGCGGGATACACTTCCCGATAAACGGCCGCCATGGCTTCAGCGTCCGCGGTGGATGCCCGGGCGACGCGCCATTCTCCAGGGATCTGTCCGCTCATTGGGGTGCTTTTTTCTCAGCGCATATGGTCGCGCACTGGCCGAGATGGGAGTCCAATACAGAATGAATCGTGAAGCCGGACGTTGCGAGTTCGTCTGTCATTTCCTCGACACTCAACCGGTCGAAACGGCGCCCCGGATCCAGCGCCAGGTTCGCGATTCTGACTCTTTCCCAGTGCTCCCGCAGGGCATCTCGCGAAGGATGGCGCTCCACGAAATCGTCGACGAAGTCAAGAAGCCGTTTTAGTTGGAAGCTTCGCCTGGTCTCCGTGGCCACTATGAGTCCACCGGGCCGGACCACGCGAATCATCTCGCGAAGCACGTGCCGGGGTCCGTGCATCGCGAAAAGCGCCAGCAGGACATTCGCCCCGTCGAAAGCCGCTTCCGGCCAGCGGTTGAGCAAGTGCGCGTCCTGCTCCACGATCTCGATCCCGCCGGGCAGGCCGGTCTGTATCTTCCGGCGGAGTCGATCGAGCATGGCGCCGCTAACATCCATCGCAGTAACCTGCACTCCACGGGACGCTAACTGCACCGCGACATTGCCCGTCCCTGCTCCGACATCAATAACCCTCCGTATGCCGGCGCCAGTCAACGCTTCCACATGCCGGCGCACTGCTTCCTGGTAAAAAGGCAGGATCGGAAGTATGCGATCGTAGCTCTCGGCGTAGGACGCCCAAACCTGTTCATCTGCTGGAATGCAACGCGAGCTCATGGGGAAAGCCCTTCTTACAGCCAAGGTTACATCGCACGACGCCATCGTCGTCCAGCCTGGCCAACGTCGTGACCTCTATGTAGATGACGTCCAGGATCGTGGTAGCCCCCTGCGTGAACCGCGCGACGACGGGGAGATAGGCGGCTTCAATCCTGCCATCCGGGAGAATGCTCTCGTTGCCAAATACCAGGCAGACGGTTGCCACGGGTTTCTCGCCGATATAGAGCGAGCCAATCAGTCGTTTCTGCTCCTCCAGGAAGGCGACCATTTGACCAGGCATCATGCGCGTAGAGATCCTGTCGAGTAATGTCGACAACTGCATTCCAACCAGGCTTTCTTCGCCCACCAGACCGAACAGTTCCGCAGCATCGTCGGACGCCGATCTCACCTGCCCGGCTTTCCCCTCAAACGAAACGGTGACCGCGGGCCACGCGTAAGTCGCCTCACATTTCTCTTTCATGTGTGCTTCGGCGAACCGCTTGATCTGATCAATGGCTCGATCACGTTGTAAAGTGACCTGGTCGTCCTGCGGCAATTCCACGACTTGTAAGTTGGAGAGGTCGAACGGCAGAAGCGGTTCGTCCTCATTGCGCCGATGCTCCCGAACAAAGACGATCGGTTTCTTCAGTCCCATGCGGTATCCTGCTTCGAGCATGACATTGGGGTTCCAAAACCATTTATTGCCTTCGCCCTCCATACGGGCTGGACTGCCGAGGTACGCCACGACCAAGGAGTCCTCGTTCAGGTGGCGGAAGATATCTTCCGTAATCGTCGACGTGTGGGTTTCGCTTCCTGAGGGGATCACTTCAAAGCGATCGCCGCAGGCCGACTTCAGGTAAAGCGCCACGATGTAGTCGGAACGGTTTTGAATGGGTCGGATAACAAAGCAGTTGGGCTTACTGGGCATAAGGTACCTCTGTGTGGAGCCCTAATACGATGTTCTAACAATTCGGGAACGAGATCTGTGTAAACGACAACATAAGCCGACCGGATGAGGTGAAATCCAAACCGTCGCCCGTCGCAGTCGGGACAACTGGCGGCACCTCGGCGACGCGGTCCCATCCGCCACAGGCGCGAACCGAAACCCCTCAACACCATGAAACAGCGACTTCGAACGCCGCAGATCGCCCATGTGCACCAGGCTGGGTGGCGTCAACTCTAACACGGAATCGAGCCGGGAACCCGCCACGGTTTTCTTAGGGGAGAAGAGGGCGTCTAAGGAATTCATGATCCTCCACGCGAGCAGCGCGGGGCCACGGCGCCAGCGAGCAGCCCTAGCGTCCATTTTGGAGTCCAAGACCGTGTCGGACACTGCCCAGCACCTGCAACTCTTTGAAACATTGGTTGGGCCCCCAAGATTCGAACTCGGGACCTCTCGCACCCCAAGCAACAAATATCAATCACTTATTGGTCACTGAAAATATAAAGACTTGTGGAGGTGCGGTTCGGACACCAAATGAAGCCAGAACGGCCAAGCGGGCGGTTTTGGATTCCAAGACTAAAATCGGCGCCCACCCTCTCATTACCAAGTTTCGCCCCCTCGGAAGAAAGGGCTGCTGCGATGCCCCGGCTGCTGGGCAGGCCGGGAGACTTGCCCCACCGCCTTCAGGCCGTCCGCGGCCCGCTCAGTTCCCGGAACAGCCACGCGCGAGCGATACTCCACTCCCGCTGCACGGTGCGAAGAGAACTCGCCATGGCCTCGGCGGTTTCCTCTTCCGTGAGACCGCCGAAAAAGCGCATCTCTACCAATCGGCATTTGCGCTCGTCGAATTCGGCCAGTTTGTGGAGCGCCTGGTCGAGCGCGAGTATGTCCATGCTACGCCCCGCTGCCGGAAACGGTGAAATCGGAAGAGTAATCACGCAGGTGTCGCCGATCCGCGACGGCGCCGGATCGCATGCTTCACCAGGATGTGCCGCATTATCTTGGCCGCCACCGGCAAAGAAGTGCGCCCGGTTTTGCCAGTCGACGGACTTCCACTCGATCAACCGCAAGTACGCCTCATTCACCAGGGCGGTGGGCTCCAGGGTGTGGCCGCTTCGCTCCTTTCGGATATAGCGACGCGCGATCCGGTGTAATTCCGCATCTACGAGAGGTACTAACCGGTCGAGCGCCGCCTGGTCGCCGTTTCCCCAGGCGAGAAGCCAGCGCGTGACTTCGGATGCTGGCGCCCGATTGCCGGAAAGATCGGTCATTCGCCCTGTCCCTTAGTCCCTTAATCCCTCAAACTCAGCGGAAATTCTCCATCAGCATAAGATCGTCCACATGCTGGTCGAGAGAGACCAGCAATAACTCTTTGCCGTCGGGTGAGAGGGCGAGCCCGGGGCCGTTCCAGAACGGATCCTTAGTGAAGCTAATCAGCGCATGGATCTTCCTCGTCGCGAAATTGTACCACCTGACCGTATGCACAGCAGAATCATCCTTGGATATGAAGTAAATGCCCTTGGGGTGGACACCCCAGAGGCGGCTCCGGCCGGCCTTCTCCAATCCCGGTACCACAGCCTCGCCAGAGCCGTCGGTCTTTACAGACCAGATGCCCCAGATGGCGTCCTTGACGAAGTAGACACGATCGCCTCGTGGGTCCTCCAGAGCGTCGCGGGCACCGGTATGGGTCAGTTGCACAGCGGGGCCCCCTGATGAAGGCATTCTCCAAACCTGGTCCGTGCCGCTGCGGTTGGAGACGAAGTAGATCCAACGGCCGTCATTCGACCACGAAGGTACCGTGTCCGAGGAGGGCTCAGTGGTAGACGCCGCGCACGCCGCCTTCCGCCGCGACGACGTGAAATATCGGGGCTGCCGCCCTCGCAAATCGAACGCGATCCACTTCCCGTCGGGAGACCAGCGCGGAGTTCCTGTGGCAGAGCCTGAAAAATGCGTCAATCTGCATCAGTCGCCCGCCGCTTCGTCGCAAAGCCAGATCTCTTCTGCTGCCGGTCCCGTTTGGAGACAAACGCGATGCGCTGGTCCGTCGGCGAGAAGGCGGGGGCCGCGTCTTCCGCGCAAGAGACGATCAGGCCCTCCGGGTTGGCGAATTCCGGGACGGGAAATTTTCCAGAACGCCGCCGTGATCCACGCCCGACTCCGGTGCTAGCCATAGACTGCTGGTATCGTCGATGGTTTGTCCGTGTAGACCAGGCGGTTTCCCGTCCGGGAGATGGTCGGATAAAACGCGTTTCTGAGACCAAGCAGGAGGCCGGTGCCGGAGCGCCGCCGCTTGCCCAACACGTGAGGTGTCCTCGCCGGCGCCCGCGATTGCTGGAAGTAACCACAGACCGGCTGCTGCCTGTCCACGTGACGCCGAACACCGGCCTCCCGGCGACGTGATTTGCCTGCGTCACCGCCGCGCGTCATACCATCAACTGCTCTCGTGCGGTCAGGCTCAGATTTTTTTTTTTCGAATGGATGCCCCCGTTTGCCAGTCCGGCTGACACTGCGGGCAGGCGTCTCACAGGGGTTGGGCGCGGTCAAACTGGCGACGGTCTCCCCCGTGTCGTAGCCAAACCTGCACGAGCCCGCCGTTACCCTGCGGCGGCAGGGGCGCGGCCAGCACCAGAGAGTGGCCGTCGGAGCCACCATGCGAGACCGACGCCGGCCTCGCCTAATTCTCCGGCCTGGGGCCACCCATGCGGTAAAACCGACGAACACGGTTTGACGGCCCTGAGCGCCAGGCATACCACCAAGCGATGTAGCGGCCGTCCTGCGACCACGCCGGAAGCCAGTCTTCCTCTTCCGCCGTGGTATCCGCAGCGGTTCTCCTTCCCCGACCACTTTGACATAGATGTCACGTTTACGCCGCTGCCCGCCATCCCACGCAAAACGCGATTTGGCTGCCATCCGGAGAGAGAGTCGTATGGTTCTGGCTTCCTCCAGAACTCGTCAGCGGGACCACATGGGGCGGAACTCGGGGGAGGCATTGCCGTTCCCCAGCCGTAGCCGAACACTAGAAGGATCGCGGCCGCCACGCCGCCCGCGGCGATCGTGGCGTAGAGACGCCTTCGACTGAGCTTCGGTTTGGCGGGCGGATCCCCGATTTTGAGGTATGTGCCGCCGGTGCGATCCAAGCCGATCCCCCACCTCTTTCAGGTCGCAGAGCAGCGCTGCCATGGTCTGGTATCGCTGCTCTCGGTCCTTCGCCATCGCCCTGCTGACGATCTCCGAAGCTTCGCCCGGTAAGTTCCGCCGGAAATCGGACAGCGGTCTGGGATCGGAACGCAACAACTGCGCGAAAACCTCGGCAGTGGTAGCGCCGGGGAAGGGCGGCGCGCCCGCGGTCATCTCATAAAGGACGGCGCCGAGACTGAATATGTCGCTGCGGCGATCGAGTCTCTCGCCCCGTGCCTGCTCGGGAGACAATACCGCGGCGTACCCATCACCGCTCCCGATTTGGTATGGAGACTCGCGCCGGGGATCTGATCGTTAGTCTCTACCAGCAACGCCAGTCCGAAGTCGAGGACCTTTACTAGTCCGTCCGGGCGCACCATGATGTTTTCGGGCTTGATGTCTCGGTGCGTGATCCCGCTGTTGTGGGCGGCGTCAAGTGCGGAGGCACACTGCAGTCCGATACGGATCGCGTCGGTGAGAAGCGATTCCCGATTTGAGCAGGTGGCGAGTGGTGTCGCCCTCGATGAATTCGCTGGCAATAAAGTGGGAGTCCCAACCGTGCCCACCTCGTATACGGTAATAATATTGGGATGGTTTAGGGACGAAGCAACCTTGGCCTCTCGCCACAACCGTCGGACTCGCCCGATATCCTGAGCGAATTCTGCAGGCAGCACTTTCAGCGCGATTTTGCGGCTCAACCGCTGGTCGGAGGCGAGGTAGACTTCGCCCATGCCACCCCCTGCAATCCGGGCAAATCTCATAATGGCCGAACATGGACCTGCCACCACAGGCTCGGGCTCCTCTGCCAGACTCTTGACCTGAGACTCGAGTTCGGCCAGACCGAGGAAACTGCCGGCGTTGGCATCTGCCTCCAGCAGCGACTCCACCTCGCGCGCGAGTTGCCGGTTACCCCCGCAACGTTGGCGCAAGAACCCAAGCCGCTCCGCGGGCGGACACGCCAACGCTGCGAAGTAGATTTCTTCGACCGGTTCCCACTGCGGCGAGTCCATGCCTTGAGCTGTGATTATATTCAAGCCGTTCAGAATTGTGCAAGATCGTACCGAGCCTCGAGGCCACGTATTTTCTTTTTTGTGTTTTTTTGGCGGGGTTTTCCCGGATAAGGGGCTTATGACTTATAGGGAACACGTGGAGAGATAACATGCCTGATCCGAGTCGCCTGGATAAACTCAACGGTCTTGCGGATGGGATCACGACCGGGCTGAAACTGGTTCAGACGCAAGGTTGGACATCATGATTCAGGTCGAGAATGATGGCGGCGGCACGAGTGGACATAAGGTCATTCATCACAGGCTTCCCGCGCTTCCGGAGCTAAATCCCCCCGATTCTCTCGTTCCGGAATTCAATCCAGCGGTTCGCCTTTGCCTTTGCCCGCCAAAGTCAAGGCTCGCGAGCTCCGCGACTTCGACGTTTTGGCGGTTTGAACTTCAAGCAAGATCCACCCGGCCGATCTGCACAACCGAGGCGCCAAGGCGGTCCGGTTTGGGTGTGCCAGGCGCGTTTTGGGTTAGTGACGGGCTCACATGCCCGTTCGAAGGCGAGATTGCGGTGTGTGCAAAAGACGCAAGGTAGAACAACAGAACAACAAATTGGAACAGGAGAAAACGATGAGTACCACCAAGAGAAAGTTGCTGTCCTACCAACTGTCACCCTGCTGTTTGGGCTGGCGGGCTGGGTTTTTGCCCAGGCAGGGCTGCCGAACCATTCCCGGCAGTACTTTGTTTGGGGCCAGGGCGGCGTCTTCGACCACCAATACTGCAAATAAGGGCGGAACCACCAATGCCTTCCTCATAACCCTGCCGGGTTGGCAATCGACAGCGACGGAAGCGTGTACATTGCGGACCAGGAAACCATCGGGTGCTCCACTTCCCGAAAGGGAGTCGCCGCCGCCGACTTCGTCTATGGCCAGATCAACTTCACCAACAAGTCGGCAAACCAGGGCTTGGCCACCGTAGCGAGATCACTTTCGACACACCCGGCCAATCGGCCCTGGACAGCGCCGGCGGCCTGTACGTAGCGGACTCAGGCAACCATCGTGTGCTGCACTACTCGAAGGGGAGCGCCACGGCCGATGTGGTGTACGGCCAGACCAACTTCAGCAACAAGTCGCAAACCAGGGCGGCGCCGCCCTGAAAGACGTAACCTTGAGTACCCCGACGGTTTGGCCGTGGACAAAGACGGCAGCCTGTACATCGCGGACGAGGGCAACCATCGAGTGTTGCATTATCCGAAGGGGACTATCATCCCCGACAATTGGGGCTAGGCCGATTTCGTCAGCAACAAGGCGAACCAGGGTGGGACGCCAAGCAGAGGCACCGAACATACCTGTCAACGTAGCCCTCGACGGTTTGGGGCGGCTTCTCCGTCGGGCCGGAGAACCTGTGCACTTCCAGCTGGCCTCGCCCACCCCGTGGAGGCCGACGAGCAGGGCGGCGGCGCGGATCTCCCCGGCTGTGCACGTGCGCCGTCCGCATCGACTACGAGTCCCACGCCACCGGTCTGGACCGAAACGAGGTCGGGGCGCTGCTCGTCGCCGCCGGCCTCGGCGCACCGTGCTGAGCACGCCCTGATCTCGCTGCTCGTCCTCAACGGGCTGCGGGTCTCGGAGGCGACCGGAGCCGACATCGACCGGCTCGGCCTCGAACGCGGGCACCGGACGCTGACCATCCTGCGCAAGGGCGGCAAGATCGTCACCATCCCGCTCGCCCCCCGCACGGCCAGGGCGATCGACCTGGCCATCGGCGAGCGGCTCGACGGTCCGATCTTCCTCGGCCCCGACGGCCAGCGCCTCGACCGTCACGCCGCCGGGCGGATCGTGCGGCGCGTCGCCCGACGGGCCGGGATCACCAAGAAGGTCGGCCCGCACACCCTCAGACATGCGTTCATCACCGCCGCCCTCGACGCCGGCGTCCCGCTCCGAGACGTCCAAGAGGCGGCATCGCACGCCGATCCGCGCACCACCATGCGCTACGACCGGGCCCGAGTCTCGCTCGACCGGCACGCCACCTACATCGTCGCCGCCTTCCTCGCCGGCGCCGCCCGCTGACCAGCCGTCCGGCGTTCGGGCAGCCACCAGCACGCGGGTGCCCGGACGCCGGAGCCGTCGATCGGGGCGGCTCGGCGAGCGACCATAGTGAGGATGGGGGCCCGGAGAGGATGTTATGTCCGCATATGACAGGTGGCCAATGCGTCGTTCTCGCCCGTCGAGGGCTCAGTCGTGAGGCCCTTGGCAGGACCATGACGACTTCGTCTTGGTCATTTCCGGGAGCGAGGCGGAGCGCAGAAGCCCACGTCTGACCTCGAGCCAGCCGCACGACTTGTAGACTGCTTCGAGATCCTGACTGCCGTGGGCAGACCGGTTCTCGAGTAGCCTTGGGATCACTCATCCGAGTTCGATCGGTCTGGAGACGAATCCAGGGTAGGATGGTTGGAAATGCGGATCATGTGCAGTTCGATTCCGAGCGACGACCTTGGTCTGCCATCGCGTACTCCTGCCGGTCGCCGCGGAGCTTTGTTACCGAGGCCATTCAGTGGCCTTTTCCAATCCAGCACCGGCCCCCGCCAAGCTCATTGCGAGCGCCGGCTTCGAAAACCTCCCATGGCCATTGCCGCCGGTAACACCGAAGGTGAGGTTGAAGCTGACGCATCCAGTATCGACGCCGATCACCTTCTGAGCATCCTTTACAACGATGCGGAAGTCACCGCCAACGAGGTCGAGAACTGGAAGCTGGTCCTGCGGGAGCGGCGTGTCGACGTCGTTCTCGACTCGTTTGGTCCGGCAGCGTGCGCCGCAGCCCGCATACTCGGCATCCCTCAAGTCCAGATACTCCAAGCCGACTTCCATCCCGACAGCCGCTTCACCTGGTGGCTCCCCCCAATGGAAACCCCGACCCCCGTCGCCGCCTTCAACGGCGTGTTGACCGACGCCGGATTACCTCCTCTCGATCGAGCGGCGCGTCTGCTCCTCGGCGCCGCCACCGTCGTGGTGGGATCGCCCTCGACCGACCCGGTGCCGGACCCCGAACTGGCCGATGTGGGAGCTCTCCCCTGGGGTGATCCGGACGCCGACCTTCCTGATTCCATCCCCGCACCCGGAGGGTGTCCTCTCGTCTTTCTTACGGTGGCAACCCCAGCTATGGCACAGGAGCCCGCTCCGGTGTCGTCTTAGACTCGGGCAGAGAGGCCCGGCCGACTCAGAGGTGGATGTGGTGGTCGGAGCAGGCAACCAACAGCTTCCCGATTCCCTGCCCTCGAACTTCATGGCCTTCAGCTATGCACCGGGCAGGCTCTGGCCAAGAGGCCGACGTCATGGTGCACCATGGTGGTCATGGATCCTGTCTCACGGCCTTGGCGGCTGGAACACCGGCGTTAATCGTCCCGACTTACAGCGAAAGGGAGAGCAACGCCCGCAGAGTGGCTGCCTTGGACGCCGGGCTGTGTCTGGTTCCCGAAGGTGTCATGGGCTCCGCTAATGCACCTTGATGCCACATTGGTCGGCGACGCGATCCACGCACTGCTCGAAAACCCCAAGTATCGACAAGCGGCGCACGAGGTGCAGCATCAACTCGGATGCCTTCCCGGCGCCAAGGGGTGGCCGACCTCGTCGAGACCCTGACACCATGACCTCTCCGACGTATCGGAACTGCGGCAGAACATGAAAGTCAAGAGCAGGAAGACCCGACGAGGTCGCTCGACTACATAACATTCGATCTCGAGCCCGTCACTTCTCAGCCAAGGAACGCGGGAATCGGCGATCCGTGCTCGGAGGTCTGCTACAGAATGCCACGCCCGAATCACCCGGCCGCCGCCGTGCCGGAAGCGCCAGAACGGCACGCCGGCGCTCAGCGGAGTGGGGTTGGCGGTCCGTCCTTATAGTGACGCTCCTTTCGGACCACGACGGCGTGTACCTCGTCGACGGTGAGTCCACCCACAACTGTGATCTCTGCTGGCTTTCGATCCGGAACCGAGCCACGGACACGAAGGTATTGATACCCTTGTAGGGTTCGGCTTTGCGGGCGATCGCGCCGGTATTCCGATCGGACAGCTTGAGCCTTGGCCCAGCAGTCGTCAGGAGCCTGAGCGGGGAGATGGTCAAGACGTCCTGCGCACCGTCCAGTGCTACGTACTTTTGAAGAATCTTCTGCCGGGCGGCTCTGTCAGTGAAGAAATAGACTCGCGCGTTGAGGATGCGGATCCAGTCGGCCACCTCAAGGCCATCGTGGAGCTTTGAGCGCAAGTTCCTGACCCCGCAAAGCGGGCCTTGATCGCGGAGCGTTACCTTGGCGCCATCGACGGTCAGCGGAACAGCGACCCGCCGCGGAGTGGTCAACAGCTCCTCACGCGTGTCCGAATCCAGATCCGCTTGAACGATGAGCTGCTGCGCGGTACGCAGACCGAGAACCTTTATGATGTCCCAAGCGCCTCCTGCAGCCACGTGCCAGATCGTCGGGCATCTAGCAAGGAACCGCTCTGGTGTCACGCAGCAACCATGCCATGCTGGCGCACGCCGCGCCAGAAAACGCGTGGCCCGAACGACGGCGCCAGCGCTGGCCCGCCGCACACCGAACGGCACATCTCGCCTCACGGGCGCTGTCGTCCTCGAGGGTCGGCCAGCTGCGAGCCGCACGCCGGCGGCCCTACAGCCATCCTGTGCCCGCTCCCGTCTGGCGGTGGTGCCGTGCGCCCGGTGGCGCTGTTGCTACCGGCGCGCTTCGACCGTGTGCTGCTGTCAGGCGAGGTCCCAGAGGAGTCGATAGTAGGTGATGCGGTCGAGGTCGGAGTGATGCCATAGGCGTCGTAGACAGCGGTGGTGTAGCCGGGCCCATAGTTCCATTCCGCGCTCCAGGCGGCGATGGCCAGGTCCGCCCAGCGGTCGGCGACGCCGAGGTGACCGACGTCGACGTGAGCAGCGAACCGGCCATCGGGCCCGACAAGGGTGTTTGGCGCGCAGGCGTCGCCGTGGCACACGACGAGCCGGTCGATCGGCGGGGGATGGGTGAGCAGGTCCCACGCCTGGCTGATGGTGAGGTGGCGGTGCTCCGGGAACCAGGTGGGCGGGCCGTCGCCGGCGGCGATGCGCTGGGCGGCGCGCCCCAACCTGCTGGCGATGTCCCAGCGAAACGGGCACACAGCGGGCGCCAGCGTGTCGTGGAGAGCGCGCAGGCCGGCGCCGATCGCTGTGGCCGCGGTAGCCGGCCGCCCGGCCCAGGGCGGTTCGACCGCGGAGGTGGCGGGGATGGCGGCGGTGACGAGCCACGCCCCGATCTCGTCGGCGCCCTGGTCCAGTAGCTGCGGCACCGCGACCCGCCGCTGCAGCCAGCCGAGCCGGGCGGCCTCGGCTGCCAGATCGACGCCGGTGGTGCCGTGCGCGACCCACTTGACGTACCGGTCGCGGGCTGTGCCGGCTCCGACCCTGAATGTGAGGCCGCCAAGCTGGTTCCGCCAGACCGCCTCAATCGCGTCGCCCCCGGCGAGCGCCACGACCGCGTCAGGCACCGCTGCCGTGGTGTCGGGCCGGCTGGCCAGCGGTTTGCGGCTCACGCTCTCCGATTGTTGCACAGCCCGAAGACATGAACCCCCTTGCTTTTGGGCGCGACAACGACCGGTCGAGCTGGTGTCGGCGTGGTCCTGGACCGAGTGGATCGGGACCGGTCACGGCGCCAGCTGGGCGAGCTGAACGCAAAGCCGGAAGCCCACCCGCCATGTCGCAGTTCCGAGCCCGGCGCCCATAGGGTGTAGGGGCATGGAGCTGACCGCTGGGCCATCGAAGGACTGGCTGGAGTGGTACCACGCGTACGACGACCCGGCCAGTTCGCTGTCCCGCCGCCTCACCGTTGTCCGTAACCGGCTCGCCGCGGTCCTCGACGCCCGCGGGGACCAGCCGACACGGCTGCTGAGCCTATGCGCTGGCGACGGGCGAGACGTGATCCCCATGCTGGCCGGGCCACCGCGCCACGGCAGAGTCGATGCCCTGCTGGTCGAACGTGACCGTCGGCTCGTCGATCGAGCCGTGTCTGCTGCTGATGAGGCGAGCCTCGACCGTCTCTGCGTTCGACACGCCGACGCTGGTGACCCAGGCTCGTTCCTGGACGTCCTGCCAGCCGACGTACTCATGCTGTGCGGCATCTTCGGAAACGTCAAGCACCAGTCGGTCAGGGACATCATTCAAGACATCAAGACCTGCTTGGCGCCCGCCAGCGTCGTGATCTGGACCAGGGGAGCGTCCAGCCCGGATCGGCGCCCCGAGGCGCGTCAGTGGTTCGCCGACGACGGCTTCACGGAGCTGTCGTTCGATCAGGAGACCGACGGATTCGGGGTCGGGGTCCACCTCCTCGTCTTCCCGGACGACGATAACCCGGCACCCCGAGCCGGAAGGCGATTGTTCACCTTCGTCGCTTGAGCTAATCGGAGCTGAGCGCCCAACCCAGCATGCAGGACCTCGCGACCGGATCCAGCCGAGCACGAAGAGGTACCGGCGCTCGGCGTAGAGGCGCGAAACCGGTACACGGCGACCGCGCCAGAACATTACGCCCGGACGACGCCCTCCACGACGCCGTGCCCGATGCAGAACGGCACGACTGTGTGCCGTCGACCAGCCGTTCATGGGAGGTCGGCGCTGGCGTCTACCGCTTGACAGCCCTGACGTTCAAGAATAGCGGGGGCCTCGCTCCAGCGTTGGTAGTGCGTGTCGCTGGCCGGGGTCGGGTTCTGCAGGTAGCCTCGATCGCACTGCCCAGCCGGCGGTCGACGACACGTCCTGGCGGCTGGGCGCCGGAGTGGGTATCGTAGACACCCTCTCAAATGATAGGATGGTGGCCGTGCCGGCTTCTTCCTTAGCGGTTCGCTCGCCCCATCGGTTTGACCGGTTCGTTCCTCTCCGGCAACCGCCGAGGAACTCGAACCGGCTGGTCAATTGGCATAAATCGCTCGGACGGCAGCTCGAAATCAACGAGAACCCTGTCAGAGCTAACTCCGGCCTTGACCCCCTTGAATCACCGCCGGTAGCAAGCTCACTCGCGCCCTATCCGATTGCCAAGGAGTGAAGACATGACGACGACGCTCCCTTCCCAGATGGCTGCGCTCGTCGCTCGGGAGCATGACCAAGCTCCTGACCGCATGAGCGTTCAAGAACGCTCGCGGCCCGAACCTCAGATCGGCGATGTCGTGATTCAGGTTCGAGCGGCGAGCTTTACTCCGACCGAGTTGCAGTGGCCGTCGACGTGGGTGGACCGCTCCGGCAGGGACCGTCGGCCGGTGATACCCGGTCACGAAGTGTCAGGGACCGTAGTCGCCCTCGGGTATGGCACCACGGGATTCGGCGTCGGTGACGAGGTGTTTGGGCTGACCGACTGGTACCGGGACGGTTCCCTTGCCGAGTTCGTGGCAGTCGAGGCCAGGAACCTCGCCAGCAAGCCCGGTTCCTTATCCCACGTCGACGCAGCAGCGTTCCCCATGGCCGCGCTAACGGCGTGGCAGGCACTCTTTGTTCACGCCGACCTCAAAGCTGGCCAGACGGTGGTTATCCACGGTGCGGGCGGGGGCGTAGGGACGTTGGCCGTCCAGCTTGCCGTGAGTGCGGGTGCCCGGGTGATCGGCACCGGCAGGGCCGACAGCGCGTGACCTGGTGCTGCACCTGGGGGCAGAGCAGTATCTCGACCTTGCTCACGACACGTTGGGCGAAGTGCAAGGGGTGGACGTCGTGTTCGACCTCGTCGGCGGGGATGTCCTCCACCGCTCCTGGTCAATGCTTCGACCCGGCGGCTCGATTGTCTCTATCGTCGAGGCACCCAATGCCCAGCGCGCCGACGTGAACAGCCTGCTCTTCGTTGTCGAACCGAACCGTGAACAACTGACGGACCTTGCTCGACGCATCGATACCGAATCCCTCCATCCAGTTGTCGGCAACGTCGGTACTCTGCCCGACGGACCCCGCCTTTGGGCGGAAAAGATCGCGGGTGGCATACCTGGGAAGGTCGTGCTCACCCCATCGAACCCTGTCGTGGGGTGAAGTGATCGGTCGCGAGATGACGGCGGACCGCTCGTCCAAGCTGACGTCCCACTTTAGGAACGGAGAAACAAGCGCCAGCACGACAAGGTTACCCGATAGGGCGCTGGTCTCGACGCCGGATGGCTGCCTGCTAAGTGCCGCTCAGGGACGCGCCAGAACATCGGGACCGAACGTCGACGCGCTCGACGCCGTTGCAGCGCCCAGAACGGCACTTCGGGAAGCTACCCAACGACACGTCGCCCGCCGGCGTGGCCGCTAGCCAGGCTATGGGTACCTACCTTACTTGCATAGCGTCGCCAACCGACCTCTCGCGCCTGAGCAAGATGATACTGCTTACCAGGACGAAGACCAGGAGCAAGACGAATCCGATGAGGTCGAAAACCAAGCCGAATGTCGCAGTCACGCCACCGAGGCCGAAACCCTGAAGGAAGAGCAGCGATTGTCGCCAACGATTGCAACCCGTCCGAGCCACCGCGGCAAAACCCCGCTCTTCATCGAGAGAGCAGCCCTGCCGCGAGAATAAAGATGCTACCGAAGATGTCCCCGACGCTGCTCACGGCGAAGCTCAGCAGATACAGCGAATAGGAGATGCCGTGATCGTATTTAGCGCCATATGACGCGAGCTTTGCGCCGACTAGGCCGGTGATCCCAACGTCGCTCACGGCATGGAGAGCCACAAACAGTGCTCCACCAACCAGCACCAATGACGCGAAAGTGTGCGACCGATCGGCATCGCCGCGCAGAAACGTCGTACAGCTTCCACAGGTAGATCGGAAACATAGCGGCATACACGACGCACACGCCTGCGATTACCAGCAGCCGTGGTACTGTGCGCGTTGAGCTCGTCGGCTATCTTCGCTGCCGAGTCGTTCTGGTTCACCGGGATACCGCTCACGACCACGAAGTCTGCGACTACTGCGAGAACGAAGAGTATCCCCGCCACCCACGCATAGCGTTCCCACGCGCTATGCGAGGTCAGCTCGCCGCCGTCACTCTGCGATTCTTCCCCATGCACTTCGCACTGTCAAGTGCGAAGTGGGAAGCGGGACAACCAGGTGGCGATTCTGTTTCGCTGCCGGGATCGGGATGCTGTGTGGGTCGGGAGCCGCGGCGCTGCTCCGGCAGCGAGGAACCTGCAACGGTCCCCTACCGACGGCTGCGCGGACTACGTTCGGGTAAACTGCCCGTCCCGGGAGGAGTCAGCGATGAGCACTGCGGCACCCCGACCTCCGAAACACCCGCCGCCGTGGTTCGTGCACAGGGCCTGGCGCGCTCATCGAGCGCTCTACCGACTCAGTGGCGGTCGCTTCCTGTGGACGACGTCGAACAAGCGCGGCTGGGGTGCGCTTCGTCTCACGACCATCGGGCGGAAGTCCGGGCAAGAGCGCAGCGTCATCATCGGCTACCTCGAAGATGGCCCGAACCTCATATCGACCGCGATGAACGGCTGGGACGAGGGTCATCCCTCGTGGTGGCTCAACCTCGAGGCGCACCCAGACGCCGTTGTTCGACTGACCGACCAGCATCCGCGCCCGGTGCGCGCCCGACCGGCCGTGGGGCAGGAGCGTGATCGGCTGTGGCAGCGCTGGACCGCAGTCGATCCACGGCTCGACGGGTATGCCAGCCAGCGGTCGACCGAGACGCCCGTGATCGTCCTCGAACCGCGCGACGGGACCGCTTGACACCAGCTTCTCGCCCGGCTGCCCCTGACGGTCCGGCCCCGGGCGCCTGACTGAGTGGGTTCGGTAGGACACGTCCGGTACGTGATGCCGATACAGACCGGTCCCCCTGCCGACATCGCCGTTCGCGGGCGCACAGAATAACGACCCCCACTCGGCCACCCAGGCTCCCCGAATCCGCGCTCTGAGTGGCACTGGCCGCGACATAAGAACGGCTCCGAACGACGGCCTCGCAGGCCTGCTTGTCGCGCCAGATCGGCACCTCGGCGTGCGCGACACACTGTGCGCTCGCACTCGCCGGCACCGGTTGGGGTCGCGGTTGTGGGGACGGCTGGTGCCGGCAGCACTGCTGCTCGGCCTAGCGACCGGTGACGGCAGGATCGAAGGCTGGTACCATGAGCCCGCCGACGACGCGTCCCGACCCTCCGCTTGGGCCGCCTGGTAAGGGGGTCGTGCCATGGAGCGAGCTTCGGGTTTCCGTTCCGCCGAGAACCGAGTTGCCTACTGCCGCCTGTACGACGAGGCGTTGGCGGCGTCCACCGTCTCGGTAGAGGAATGCGACGTTGAGACGTCCTACGGCCTGACACATGTGTTGAAGGCCGGCTCTCCGCGCCAAACCGCCGCTCGTGGCGCTCCATGCCAAGTCGTTCAGTTCCACCATGTGGCTTCCGCTCCTTCCGGTCTTGGCCGACACGCACTACGTGTACTTGATCGACGCCGTCGGCGACGTGAACAAGAGTGTCGCAACCAGGGCGCTGTCGTCGCCGGCTCGGGTTGCTTCATGGTTGAGCGAAGCCACCACGGCGCTCAACATCAGCCGAAGCCCGATCGTGGCCGCCTCGATCGGCACGTGGATGGCGACCCACTACGCCATGGAGAACCCGACGCGAGTCGAACGACTCGCCTTGATCTGCCCTGCCGGGATCGTTTCGGGACAACATCCGCGATGGCTGTTCGCGGCGATGATGAAGTGTGGCGTGCGGCCCACACGGGAGCGACTCTCCGCATTCGTGGACTCGATGGCCATGCCCTCCACCGCGCTCGACTTCGCCGAGATCCATGGCAACCGGTGGTTGAGCAGTTCGTCACCGGTGTGAGCGGCTTCCGCACCCGCATCAATGAAGCGAAGCCCACCCGCTGCAGCATTGACCGGCTCGCCGCGATTGACCTTCCCGTGCCTGGTAGTAGTTGGAGAAGCAGAGACTCTCCACGACGGCCCGCTGATGGCGAACCGATTCAGGACCCAGCTGCCGAGAGCCCGCGTCGAACTCATCGCGGACGCGAACCACCTTGTCTTCATCGACCGGACCGAGCGGGTCGCCGAGCTGCTCACGGAATTCCTCGCACAAGGGACCCACGAGCACGACCAGCGAGAAGCGCAACCAACCTAGACAGTTTCCGTTGGCGGGTGCCAGCGTCCTTCCGCAGTCACCTTGCCCTCATCCAGCGAGGAGACGTTCCATGTTCGATCCGTCAACGGTCGCCAGCGCCAGCTCTCTGGGACGTCCGCGACCGCTCGGATCCACGCCCGCCGGCCGCCCATAATCGCGATGCCGAACGACGGTGATCGTGCCGCTCGGACCGCGCCAGATCGAAGCACCTCGGTGAGCCTATTTCGATCCGGCGTTTCGGGACGTCACGTGAAGGTTCATAGTCGAGCATCCTGGGGTGGTCGCTGCCGCTGGGCGTCGGCGAGGGTACGGCCTTGGCGAAGTTGTGTCAGAGGCTCGGGTGCCGCTGAAGCAAATCTGCGTGACGGGCCCGATCCGGCAGCCGACGGAACTCGTAGGTGTACTCTCACACGTTATGGCACGCGACCTCGTTGGCAGCACATGGTAATCGCCGCCCGAGAGGAAGCGCTCCAAGCCGTTGAGATCCACAACTCACCGCTCTCACCTCGTCCGCTCGAAGGCTTCCTCGTACACATGCACATCGCGTGGGTCTATCTGCTGCATGCCGGCTTTGCGAAAAGCGGCGTGGACTACCGATACCGCTTACCTAACGGCCGCTACGACCGAGTCGACGGCGATCCAAAGACGTGGGACCTCACGAAGTCGATCAAGGAACGATGGCCGGCGTCGAACGACCCGGTCCGCGTCAACCTTGAGCTGACGGCGGGCCTTCAGAACAGGTGGAGCACAGGTATGAGCGGGGCCTGCAGATAGCACGTACGGCTTCACGCAGGCGCTCACGATCAACTTCGAGAAGGAGCTGGTGAGCCTCCGAGCGGAGTATTCGATTGCCGACAAGGTCCATCTCCCGATATCACTGTCGGCGTTCACCACCGAGGCCGCGGCCGCGATGGTCGCGGCCCAGGCCCAGCTGCCGAAGCGACTGCGGGACTGGATCATCGACTACCGCGCTGGGCTGTCGGACGAGGTGCAGACCAGCCGGGCATTCGAGTTCCGGATCGAAATCACGCAGAAGCGCGCCCCGAAGAGCGTGGCCGACATGGCGGTCGAGTTTGTCCGGCTGGAGGACCTGACGCCGGAGGAACTCGAGGCGTACGAAGCGCTCGAGAAGACCGGACGTATCATCATCCGTGAGAAGCCGGCACCCGACCCGGGCTGGATGAAACCATCGACTGCTGCAAGCAAGATCCAGGACGAGCTTGGCTGGCGGTTCGGCGCGTCAGCCGTTCCGCGGGCGTGGGCGCACTACGACGTCAGACCTCCCGGTACGGCGACGGGTGACGACCGTCTCAAGACGGACCTCGCGTACTGCAAGTGGGATGCCACTTTCGAGCAATACGTGTACAACAAGGCATTCGTCGCGAAGGTGATTGAGGATTGCTCAACGGAACACGGATTCGGTGACGTCATTGGCTGGCGGCCGAAAGAGCTCCCGAACTAGTTCCAAAGGCGCTGCTGCCCCGAGGACGCCGCAATCCGAATAGGCGATGGGGGTGCAGCTCGGACTGGGTATCACGGTCGACTTGGCCACGCTGAGATCTCGGCACTCTGAGGCATCGGCCACGACATAACAACGGCCCGGAACGACAGTCACGGGCCCACTCGTCGCGCCAGATCGGCACCTCCGCGTTCGGCGACTCCGCGTGGTCGTTCGGTCGACGTCGGTGGCAGGGGCGACCACCACGGACCCGTCGTTCTTGACGGGTCCGGCGTCGCAGGTTGCTGTAGACACCGCGCTCCGGATCGGGCAATCTGAGCGTGATGACGGTGTCCCCCGCGTTCGAGTACGTGGCGCCAGTCCTGCCCGCTCGGGACGTCTCCAAGGCGCTCAGCTTCTATGTCGACCGCCTCGGGTTCGAGGTGTTCTTCCAGGACCGACCCGACCGACCCGAGTACGCCGGGGTCCGGCGTGGTGGCGTCGTCTTGCACCTGCAGTTCCAGTTTGAGCGGGACTTCCGGGCCGGGAAGGCTGGCCAGGCGATGCTGCGAATCCTGGTCGATGACCCTGACGCGCTCTTCGCTGAGTATCGAGCCGGCGACGTTCCCGATCTGCGTGCGGCGGTGGTCAACACGGACTGGGGTACCCGCGAGTTTGGCATCGTCGATCCGAATGGCAATGCCCTGATCTTCCTTCGCGACCTGTGACGCCCGAGCTGCCGATCTGAGTGCATTTCGGGCTGGGTGGCGCTATCGACGCTCCCGCGCCCGACTCTCGATAATCGGCGCTCGGTGCAGATGCTGCGGCGCCAGAACGCTCCGACCGAACGACACCGTCAGGAGGGATGCCGGCGCGCCAGATCGGCACCTCGGTGTGCCCTCGAGCCGGCGTTTGGGGTCAGGCTATAGTCGACGTGCTGACTGGTTGTTCTGGGACAGCGTCGGCGAGTCTGGCGGCAAGGCCGGCGGATTCAAGCTCGAAGACCCCAGTAATGGCGACTGGCCGACCATCCGCTACCGCCGCAAGCGCGGGCCAACCGCTATCCTGGTAGCCGTGTCGTACGGGATTCAGGCGCCCGATTACCCCGGGCGAGCCGAGTTGGTTGGCGGCATGCTCCCCGTGCTGAAGGCGGCTCGCCGACCGCTCGCTCCGGAGTTGGAGCGTTTCGGGTTAGACCGGGACGGCTGGCATCACCTCGACGTGCTGGAAAACAGGCTCGTCCGGCACGGACACTTCGAGCACCTTGGTCGAGAGAAGATCCGAGATGCCATTCAAGAGGGCGCCCTGCGCTATCGGGAAGTAGCAGCTGATCAGCGGACGCCGGCGAGGCAGTTTGCGGCCGAGGTTCTCGACGCCATGGCACAAGAACCCATGCGCCGGACTGTGTATCTCGGTGTTGAGCACCTGAGGCTGCCGCACGGCACCGTCGTCGGTGACGTTCGGTTCGTCGAGCTATCCAACGATCCGGATCTGACAGAGGCCTTCGCACGATTCGGCGACTCCGCCCCCGAACTCGTCTGTGAAGTAGAGGTGATCGCTGGCACCGACGACTTGCTTCGTGAGCGTGCTCGTGACACGGCGGAGACGGCCCTGGGACTGATCCGCCAGCAGAACCTGTTCGGATTCAACGTCAAGATCTACCTCGACCAGATCATCTACGGGCTCGACGGTAGGTATATCTGGCGCGACGGAACGACGATCGCTCGAGCTGGGTGGTGGCGGCACAAGCCACATCCAACCCCTATGGATCTCGCTCACCCGAACGGAACGGAGTGGCGGGCGAAGCTTGCTGAGCTGGCGGAGCTGTATTCAGCCGTCGCTCCCGGACTTCGCCCGCATGTCGACACCTGTATCGACTGGCTCGACGTTGCAGCGCTGAGCGATCGCTGGCGGATCATCATTCCTGCCATCTTCAGCGGTATGGAGGCCCTTCTCGTCCCTGAGACCATCGGCCTTAAGGCAGAAGTTGTGACCGTCCGAAGCGTTGCCGTCCATGTCGCTGACGGGCACGGGTTCTTCGATCCCGGGGAGATCATCGCCGCCTACCAGCTTCGAAGTGACTTGATCCACGGAAACCCGACTCCGGAGATCCTCGATAAGGATGCCACTGACTTCGCCGACTTCCGCCGGCTGTGGGCCTTTCGTGTTCTCTGCGACTACCTGGCGCTAGCCAAGTCCATCGGAGCAACGAAAGTCCGCGACATCGTTCCCTACCTCGACGACGGTAAATGCAACGACGTCTGTGTCTGGCTTGAGCAGCACGGTGGATCAGCAGTGGTGGCTCAATACCGGAAGGTGGCCTCAGGGGGGCCAACCTCGCCCAATAGGACGCCTTCCCGCGAGGTGAGGGCGACGGTCATCTTGGCAAGTCGAAGACCTGCCGCCGCTCAACGGCGATCACCTCGGCGTGGGCCAGTCCCCCCCCGCACGCCCCACAGTGTGGCGGGCTGTGGACCACGACCTCGTGGGATTCGTCGCGCGTCTCCAAGGCTACGAGACACAAGAACGATTGACCTTGATTACAGCTCGTACCACAAACGCTTCCTCCCTCGCTTCGGGCTTCCCACGATGACTGTTCCTGAGGCCCGGAGGATGCCCCCAACTGCCGTTCGGTGATACGCCATAACATCCGCTCAGAACATCGGTTGCGACCCGATCCGGAGCCGCACAAGACGACCCGTCTGACGCGTCCCCGATAGCCCGGACGGCGGGAGTGACCTCAGGCAGGGGCCGCAGGGGTGCGGTGGGCTGGAGGTCGCGATGGCCCGGTCGGTGGTTTCAGCGGAGGAGCGACGGGAGCGGGTTGCGGAGAGGCTCGCCGCGGCTCAGGAGACACTGGCGGCCGAGATCGCGGCGCTGCATTCCGGCGAGGACTGGCAGCGGTTCCTGGACCTCCAGGCTCAGCTGCACACCTACAGCCCGAACAATGTCTTGCTGATAGCGGCCCAACACGCCCAGGCGTTCGCGGACGGCCTGGTCGACTCGCCTGACCCGGGATGGGTAGCCGGCTTCCACACCTGGCGGGCGCTGGGCCGAAGCGTGAATCGGGGCCAGCACGGCTACATGGTGCTCGCCCCGTGCCGGTATGAGCGGCGGGTGGCTATCGACCCGGCCGGGCAGGTCCGGCCGATCGGCCGTCATGGCAGTGTCGGCGAGGGTGAGCGGGTCGAGTCGCAGGGTGCTGGCCGGCTTCCGAGCCGAGTACGTGTTCTCGGTTCATCAGACGTCGGGCGCCGAGCTTCCCGTGCCGCCCATGCCAGCTGCTCCTGTCCGGGGAGGCGCCCGCCGGGCTGGGCGCCGCGGTGGTCGAGCTGATCGAATCCCATGGTTTCAGCGTGGACTCCGTGGCCGGCGCCGAGGCGATCGGCGGGGCGAACGGGATGACCCGCTGGGACAGCCGGACGGTGCTGGTGCGGGCGGACATGGACGACGCGGCGATGGTCAAGACGCTGATCCATGAGGCCGCGCATGTGCTGTTGCACGAGCGGCCGCCGGACCGGTACTTGCCGCGGCCGCTGAAGGAGGTCGAGGCCGAGTCGGTGGCGTACGTGGTCGCCTCCGTGCACGGGATGGCCACCGATGGCTACAGCTTCCCGTACGTGGCGGCGTGGGCGGGCGACGAGGGCGCCGAGGCGGTCCAGGCCACCCAGGCCCGTGTGGCCCGTGCGGCCCGGGCCATCATCGACGCCAGCCCGGCGCTTCACCGGCGAAGGAGGCCGGCCTCCGGGGCAGCCGCCGCTGCGCCGCGGGCCAGGCTCACGCAGTCGACCGGACCGGCCGCTGGGCGACAGCGCAGGCCGTCGAGGTCGAGCCGGTGGCGCTGTGAGGCGGGCTCAGCCGGCCGGCGGTACGTGACCTGACGCTGGGGTTGATGGCCGGCGGCGCCGCGCTCGGGGGGGTGCTGTGGGCCGCGGGGCCGTGTCGGCCTGGCTGGCCGGGCATCGGGTCCCGCGCGGTCAGCCCCTGGCCGGATACGCGGCGTTCGCCCATTCGGGCGATCCGTCGTGGCCTGGTCGGCGCCGGTCGGCCCGCCGGTTCTGTACTGGTCGATCACGGTCCTGGTCCTGGCGGTGGCTGCGGATCGGTCTTGCCGCCGGTCGGCTGTGGCGTCCGGCGGTCACCTGCCCTCGACGGGTGGCCAGGGGCGATGGGATGGCGACCGCCAGGGAGGTGCGGCGTGCGGCCGGGGCCAAAGTGCTGCTCGCTCGGTCGGCGACGCTGCGGCGGTCCCTGGCCCGGCCCCGCCCGGGCGATGTCGGCTACCGGCTGGGCGCCTCGCGGGGGGTGGAGTGCTGGGCGAGCGTGGAGGACTCGATCCTCCTGCTCGGCCCGCCCCGCTCCGGCAAGGGCCTCCACCTGGTCATCCCCATGATCCTCGACGCGCCGGGGGCGGTGGTCACCACCTCCACCCGGCCGACAACCTGGCCGTACCCTCGCCGCCCGGGCCGAAGTCGGCCCGGTCGATGGTCTTCGACCCCCAAGGCTGCCTGGCCGCCCGGGGTGCCGTCGGTGCTGCGCTGGTCGCTCACCCGGGGCTGCGAACGGCCCGCAGACGGCGATGATCCGGGCCGAGGCTTGGTCGCCGACGCCGGCGCTCGGGGAGTGGAGAACGGGAACTTCTGGCGCACCCAGGCGCTGTCGGTGATCCGCTGCCTGCTGCACGCCGCCGCCCTCGACGACCGGCCCGCCGCCGACCTGTACCGCTGGTGCCACTGCCGCCGGGCGCGGCGAAGGAGGCCGTCGACATCCTGGCTCCCACCCGGCGGCGGCGCCGGGCTGGGACCGGGCGCTGGACGCCATCATCTCCGCCGACCAACGCACCCGGGACTCGGTGTGGGCCATGGTGGCCAACACCTTCGCCGCCCTGGCCGACCCGGCCGTCCTCGCCGCGGTCACCCCGGAGCCGGGCGAGAGTTCGACCCGCCCGCGTTCCTGCGCCATGCGGGGCACGCTGTACCTGCTGGGCACGGCCATCGGGGCGTCGGCCGACCGCCACCTGGTCGCCGCGCTGATCGAAGACGTCGTCGACGTCGGCCCGCCGGCTGGCGGCCGCGCTCCCCCGGGGCAGCGCCTCGACCCGCCGCTTGGCGCTGATCCTCGACGAGGCCGCCAACTACCCGCTCCCCTCGCTGCCGGCGCTCATGTCCGAAGGCGGCGGCATCGGGCATCACCACCATGGCCGTCCTCCAATCGCTGGCCCAGGCCCGTGACCGCTGGGGCCGGGACGCGGCCCAGGCCATCTGGGACTCGGCCATCGTCAAGATCGTCCTGGGCGGGTCGGTCCAACGCCGACGACCTGGCCGACCTGTCCCGCCTGGTCGGCGAGCGAGAGGTGAGGGAGTGGTCCGAGACCCGCCACGGCCGCTCCGCGATCGCTCCATGTCCTCCTCCACCCGGTACCGGCCCATCCTCGAGCCCGCCGAGCTGCGCCGCCTCGGCTTCGGCACTGGGCTATTGCTGTTGCGTTCGGCCCCGCCGATCATGATGGCGCTGCGACCCTGGACCCGGCGGCCCGACGCCAAGGCGCTCATCGCGGCCCGCAGAGGTGGGAGAGGCGGTGCCGGTGCGTGACCCCCGGCCCCGGTCTCGGCTGGTCGGTCCGGCGGGCACGCCGGCGGTCGACTACGCCGCCTGGATGTCCAGCCGGGCGTGGCAGGACGCGCCGGGCCTGGCACGACGGTGGGTGGACCGGCCGACGCCGACCGGTCTGCCAGGTCTGTGGGGCACCGTGGACGCTGCGCGACGGCGATCTGCACCATCGCAGCTACGCCCGTCTCGGCCACGAAGCCGACCCGACCTGGTCCCGCTGTGCCGGACCTGCCACCACCGGCTCCACCAGGTCCTCGAGTCCAACCCGGCCTGGCGGCGCGCCGGACGGGCGCAGGCCACCGACGTCATCATCGCCCGGCTACGAGCAGCACAGAAGAGGACGCGATGGGTGACAACGGCCGACGAGCCCCGACCCGGGGAGCGGACTACCGGGCCGAAGAGTGCGCCGACATCATCGGAGTCCCCCTCGACGACGACTTCCCCGACATCCCGACCCCGACCCACTGGCCGCACTCCCGGCAGCCGACACCGAGCGAGTGGGAGGAGCTGCGGGCCTGGGTCGAGGAGCTCTGCGGGCGTTTCGCCCACCTCGACCACCACGTCATCCCCCGCTGCTGGTGGCGCCACAACGAGCACGTCGAGGCCCTGGCCGCCCTGCGTGACCACGAACGCTCCAGCTTCTCCGACACCGCGCCGGCCACCGCCCCCCTGGACTGGTTCCGAGCCCTGCGCGACATCGCCGCCCTGTTGCGGGCCTGGACCGCGGAGCCTGGCTGCGGCGCCACCCACCAACCCCCGCCTGCCGCCCTCCGGTAGTTTTCCGACGACTGGGACCGCTTCGTCGCCGATGACAAAGCGGCCCGCCAGGCGGCCGAGATTGACCGGGCCGTCCGCGGATAGCTCGGACCGGCCGGCGTTCTCGGATGGAGGCCGCAGGTCGCGGCCCGCCAGTGAGGGAGGTGCCCATCGCCCCGGCCAGCCGCCACCAGATCGAATGGGCCGCGTCAGGCCTGCGCAGAGCTGCCAGCGAAGCCGGCGTCAACCTGTCGGTCGACTACAGCCGTACCGTCGCCGCCGACGGGCTCAGCCGGGAGCCCGAGCTCGGGGTGACCCGCCTGGGCGTAGGCGTCGTGATCCACACCAGCCCGGAGAGCATCAGGCGCCTGCCGCTCGTCCTCGGCTACGCAGAACGGCCGCGGCCAGTGGTACCGCGACGGCCACCGCCACCACGCCCAGCCCGACCTGCCTGCCACCGACGCTCACACCCGGGATGTGGCGATATGAACTGCGGGCCCGACCACCTTCCCACCCCGGCCCGGATGCAGCTCACCGCGCTGCGCGACCCGCTCGTCGAGACTCACGGCCATCGGCCCGGCAGCACCTACCTCGAGCACGTGTACTTGGGGATCCTGGGGCCCAGCGCAACGTGGCTCTGGCAGCGCACCGCACGCATCGCCACCACCCGGCCCTCCAGCACCATCGACATGGTCGACCTGGCCGCCAGCCTCGGCCTCGGTCAAGGCCTCGGCCCGAACGCCGCCATCTCCCGAACCCTGGCCCGGCTCGCCTGGTTCGACGCCGCCCGACGTGCCGGTGACACCCTCGCCGTGCGCCTCGCCCTCCCCGATGTGCCCGTACGCCGCCAGGCCCGGCTGTCAGCCTCGGCCCGCCTGGCCCATCAGGTCCTGGCCGCCGCCAACCGCACCCCGTCGCTCGCCGGGCCGGGCGACGCGCTCACCCCGGCGGTCGGGCTTTGACCGCGGAGCAGCCGTCGTCCATCGCCGCCGCCGTCGCACGCCACTCGCTGGTCGAGGTCGCCGCCCGCACCGCCATCGCGCTGCCCGCAACGACCGGAACGGTGACAGTGCGCTGCCCCCTGCCCTCCCACGGCCACCCCGACCGCACCCCCTCCATGCGGCTGTACCTCGACGACAACCACTACTACTGCTTCGGCTGCGCGGCCAGAGGCGACGTTATCCAATGGGTCCGCGACGCCGAAGGACTCGGCCTCACCGCGGCCGTGGGCTACCTCGACTCCGGCCGGCCGATCATCAACAGCTGGGCCGGGCGCCCCTACCGCGGCGGTCCGGCATCCCGGCAGACGACGACAGGCTGGAAGCCAGGCCGAGCCGAGCCGCCCGACCTGTCCAGAACATCCCCCGAGCGGGTCAGTGATGCGCTCCAGGCGGCGTGGACCCACTACAGCTCCCCGAAGTTGCACCGGCAAGGCTCCGCATACCTCGCCCGCCGCGGCATCGTCATCGACCTACTGGAGGACGGCACCGGCCGCACCGAGGTCGGCCACACCCCGGCCGATCCGGTAGGACTCACCATCGCCCTGCGGGCCTCGGGTTACAGCGACGACGAACTCGTCGACGCCGGGCTCGCCCACCGCTCCCCGGACGGACGGGTCACCGACTTCTACCGCCAACGCCTCCTGATCCCCGTCCGGAGTTCCGAGGGGGGTCTCACCGGCCTGATCGGCCGCAACGTAGGCGATCCTCGCTGGCCCAAGTACAAGAACCCGCCCCGCACCGTCCTCTGCGACAAGTCAGTCAACCTCTACCAGCCTCTGCCCGGTCCCCAGCCACCTGGCAGGGCGGGTCGTCATCGTCGAGGGCACCCTCGGCACGCGCTCGCTGTTGCCGTCGCCGCCATCCGGGCCGGCCAGGACCGGTTCTACTGCCCGGTCACGCAGTCCGGCCGGGAACTGTCCGAGACACAGATGACCCGGATCATCTCCCTGCACCCGACTGTGCCCGTCCTCGAAAACGACGAACCCATATTGTGGGACTTCGGGTCGGCGGCACGGCATCATCAACTGCACTGTCCGTGGCTGGGGGAACGCTCGCGTCCCGGGATCTCCATGCTGCGCGGCGCCATGACGCCGGAGATGGGTCGTGCCGAAGATGTCGCAAAAAAAATCCGGATCGAGCTCGAGATGCGCGGACTCCACAAAGAGCCGGTTGGCATTGACATTATCGAACTCCCTGTTCTGTTTGCTCTACAAAAAGAAGGCATCAAGGTGGTGGATGGGCAGGCTCTGATGTCGGAGGCGCGGCTCATCAAGACTCGGGACGAGATCACCCTTCTAAATACTTCAGCCATGATGGTGGACGCCGCCTACGACGAACTCTATCGCGCCATGAAGCCCGGAATGAGTGAGAATCAGGCCGTCGGACTGGTGAGCAAGGTGCTCTACGATCTCGGTTCGGAGTACGTCGAAGCCGTAAACGCGATTTCCGGAGAGCGTTGTAGTCCACATCCGCATGTCTTTTCTGATCGTGTTTTGCGTCCGGGCGATCCGGTGTACTACGACATTCTCCATTCCTACATGGGATACCGTACCTGCTACTACCGCTGTTTCACCATCGGCTACGCGTCGCACGCGATGAATGATGCATACAAGCGGTGCCGTGAATATCTCGATGCGGCCATCGAACTCGTGCGTCCGGGGCGAACCACGGCGGAGATTGCTGCGGTATGGCCCAAAGCGCAGGAATTCGGCTTCCCTGATGAGGAAGCGGCCTTCGCTCTGCAGTATGGACATGGTGTTGGCCTGGCGATCTGGGAGAAACCCGTGATCAGCCGCCTGGTATCGTTGGAGCACCCGACCGTGATCAAGCCTGGCATGGTGTTCGCGCTCGAGACCTTCTGGCCCTCGACCGACGGCTGGAGCGCAGCGCGCATCGAAGAAGAAATCGTTGTCACCGAAACCGGCCACGAGGTCATCACGCGCTTTCCGGCCGAGGAATTGCTGGTTGCAGGAAGGCACTACTTCACAGTTGACGGGCCATTGGCCGCTGTGCGGGAGAGCGAATCGACACCGAGCCGGCGCGTGCGCGAGATGATCGAGGCCAGTTCCAAGCAAGAACGAGTTGGAGTGGGCGACTAGATCGCCGGTCGGCTTCCCCCGAATCAGACTATGGCGATCAGTGTTGTCATGCCCGCTCTCGAAATGGCCCAGGAGACTGGCAAGTTGATTTCCTGGCTGAAACAAGAAGGCGAGACCGTCGCCAAAGGCGAGCCCCTTCTCGAGATCGAAACCGATAAAGCGGTGATAGAAATCGAATCGCCCGGTGAGGGTATTCTCGCTGCGGTGAAAGTAAGGGCCGGTGCCGAAGTGCCCGTAGGCCAAACCATTGCCTGGATAGTGCAGCCAGGAGAGACCGCGCCGTCCGAAGAGGCCCCGGTTTGCGTCGGGGAGAAAAACTTCTGCGCTGGCTTCCTCCTCTGCGTCAGTGTCTTCGGCACCGTCAACTCAGCCAGTAGCGGCGGACATCCGGACCTCCCCGAAAGCGCGACGTCTAGCCGCCGAGCGCGGCGTGGATCTTACAAAGGTGCGCGGATCGGGGCCCGGAGGAGAAATTCTCGCTTCCGACATTCTCGCCGCTGCGGAATCCAAAGCCGGCGCGGCACCGGTGGTTGACAGCAGCAGTCCGATTTCCCGGTTGATGGCGCAGAGGACCACACAGAGTTGGACGACGGTTCCGCATTTCTTCATTGTTCGCGAAGTCGACGCCGGAGCTCTAAGCCAAGCGCGTCAGGAGCTCGCGCTCGCGATTGAAAAGTCACGAGCTGTGAAACTCACGCTCACTGATCTGCTGGTAGGGCTGGTTGCGCGAGTATTGTTGAAACACCCGCGAATGAATGCTAGTTGGACGGCCGAAGGGGTACGGAGGCACGGAGATGTAAACATGAGTGTAGCCATGGCGGTCAACGACGGTGTAGTAGCGCCGGTGATTCACAATGCCCACAAAGCTGATCTCGGGGAAATTGCAGTGCAACGTCGCGATCTCACGGAGCGGGCGCGTACCGGCAAACTTCGCCCACAAGATCTCGTGGGTGGAACGTTCACCATCAGCAACCTTGGCAGGTTCGGCGTGGATGCATTCAGCGCGATCATTACACCACCCCAGGCCGCGATTCTTGCCGTCGGACGGATCGCGGACCGTGTCGTGCCAGTGGACGGCAGCCCTGGAATTCGTCCAATGATGACCTTGACACTTTCGAGCGACCATCGCGTAGTGGATGGAGTCCGTGCCGCCGAATTTCTTCGAGACGTCACTGAGGCGATTGGCAACCCGCAGGAATGGCTTGGCTGATGCGGTGCACGTCGTGCGAACATTCGGGTACCGGCACCAGCACACCGGAGGCAAGTTTTGGTGGCGTCACGGTGGACACGAGCTGGTGTACGCGGTATCGCGTGGAACGGCTGAAGACCATGCCGACCATGACTGGGTAGCGGTGGAAGCCGAGCTTTTATATGGCCACTTTACGTCGGATTCCAACAATTGACGTTCACTCCAGGTTTCGTCTCTTTTAGGCGGCTTTCTTCCCGCGCCTAACCTTGGCCCATCTCGCTCTTTGAGCTGCCGCGATCTTGCGGCGGGCCGAGGCTGACATTGTTCGTTTGCCGGGCTTTCCAATTGGAACAACTTTCTGCCCGTTTACCTTCGCCCATCGTGCTCTTTGAGCAGCAGCGATACTAGCGCGGCCTTTAGCGGACATCTTGCGTCGAGCTTTGATTCCGTTGTTGCCTCGGTAGACCGCTGCAAACGCCTCCAAGGCTGCGTTCAAACCGGACAACTGCTGCTGTACCCTATCTCGTTCCTTGCTCAACTGCCTCATGATCACAGACAAGTTTGCCAATGTTGTTTCCCCCTCGGGTCAGGATTGTAACAGGCATCCCGCGTCAAGATAAGAACTACTAGTAAAATCGCGGGCAAACATATTTCACAGTGGCGCAGATCTACCATCGCCATGCTCCGAATGCAAACATCGCCACGCCCAGACCAACAACCCCAGGATGAAGCACGCTGCCGACGTCCGCGCGGGCTTCGAACAGCCCCTTGAAAGAGGTCGCGGTCTGCGATTGAACCACCTCGGACGCAGTACAAGACACAACCAGTGCGCAGATTAAAATCGGCGGCAGATTCTTTTCCTGTTAAAAACGCGGCCTCCCTGAAGTTCGCTGTGAAGGGTAGGATGACCTGCGCGAATTGTCAATGTGCCTGACCCTCGTCAATCTACAATAATCCGCGAGATAATCGTTTACTTTCAGTCTTGACAACCCAGTCCCTGTGATTCAGACTGCCGGAGTTTCTTCCATGCAACTCCGCGTTCCCGATCCATGACACGAACTCGTGCTTTGTTCATCCTGACTCTCATTGTGCTGTTCGCACACTTGCTTCTCAGTGCCAGCGATCAGATTCCATCAATTGCGTGGCGCATTCCTATCGGCCAGCCGCCGGCAAACCCTGGCGGCCGTAAACCGGAATTGACCAACATCGATGACGGCTTCTGGCAAGGCGCACCCGTGGGCGGCATTGGCGCTGGAACGTTCTCCCGCTCTTATCGCGGAAATTTCGAACGCTGGCATGTCAAGGCCGGAGTCCACAAATATCAGGACGTTCCAGCGAACCAGTTCGCGGTGTTCGTACAGCCGGAGGGTGAAGCGGCAGTGGCGCAGGTTCTTTCGACCGGCAAGCCTGAAGGTGGAGCACTGTCCGCCTGGAACTGGTCGTATCCCGCGGGCGGCGGAGATTACGCCGCGCTCTATCCCAAGTCATGGTTTGCTTATCGTTCTCCCCAGCTTCCGATCGCGTTGACGATGGAGCAGTTCTCTCCCATCTTTCCCAATAATTACAAGGAAACCAGCTATCCAGTTGCCCTCTATAACTGGTATGCGGAAAATCCTTCCAGCAAGCCGGTTACGGTTTCACTGCTGTTCTCCTGGACGAACATGGTGGGATGGTTTCGTGACACTAGCAGCACATTCAATGCGGTGTTGAACGCTCAGAACAGGAACACATTTCGCTCGGAATCGATCTCAAGCGGAACCATGCAGGGCATCGTCTTCGATCGCATTCGCAGCGGCGCCGTGTCCGAGGAATGGGATGGGCAGTTTGCCATTGCAGCTTTGACCGGCCCAGGCGTTGAGATCAGCTACATCACCGACTTTGATCCACAAAGCTCGGGCGCGGAAGTCTGGCAGCCGTTCTCGAGCACCGGCCGGCTACCGAACCATTCTCCCGACATCGCCAGCGCCGGAGAACAGATGGCTGGCGCCATTGCCGTCCGCTTTACTCTGGCTCCCAAGGAAAAGAAGCTCATTCCGATGTCGCTTTCGTGGGATCTCCCGGTGGTGCAGTTCGGCGGAGGCCGCAAGTGGATCCGGCACTATACCCGGTTCTTCGATGCGTCGGGCATGAATGCCTGGAAGATTGCACGCGCTGCCCTCGAAAACGACCATCGATGGAGTGACCAGATTGACGCCTGGCAGAAACCTTACATCGTTGATGATTCCAAGCCGGCCTGGTACCGCGGAGAATTGTTCAACGAGCTTTATATCGTCGCCGATGGCGGGACGCTCTGGGCGCACGAGCAGGGCGATCCGGCGAATCCGCTACATTTGTCCGCCAGGAACGCCGACACCTTCGCCTACCTCGAATGCTTCGACTACACCTACTACGGCACGTCGGATGTACGTTTCTACGGCTCTTTTCCGCTCATCAAGTTCTGGCCCGAGCTTGAGAAGCAGGAAATGCGCGAGTATACCGACACGATTCCGGAAACCATTCCGCAGCATTATCTGTGGGCGTGGAAGCTACAGCACGATCACACATTCGAAACCATGCAGCGCAAGTCAGCCGGGTCGGCTCCGCACGATCTGGGCTCGCCCGCCGAAGATCCGTTTGTGAACGTGAACCAGTACAACTATCAGGACGTTTCTAATTGGCGCGATCTGAACAGCAAGTACGTTCTGATGATCTGGCGCGACTATGTGTGGAGCGGGCGGAATGACGAGGGCTTTCTCCGTTATACCTGGAGCGCGGTCAAGCAGGCGATGGAGCACCTTCGCCACTACGATTCCGACGGCGACGGCCTGATCGAAAATGGCGGCTTTCCTGATCAGACTTATGACAACTGGGTAGCTCGTGGCGAAAGCGCTTATAGTGGCGGGCTCTACCTGGCCGCACTGCGCGCCACTGGCGAAATTGCCCGCAAGCTCGGCGAGAGTCAAACCGCTTCGGACTATGATGCGCTGTTCAAGAAGGCGCAAACCGCCTACATCAAGAATCTCTGGAACGGTACCTACTTCAACTACGACCAGGGAAGCACCTATCACTCTGACATCATGGCGGAACAACTTGCGGGCCAGTGGTACTCCAATCTCACCGGACTCGGAGATCTGGTTCCTGCAAATATGCGCAAGTCAGCGTTGCAGCGGGTATACGACTACAACGTGATGAAGTTTCAAAATGGAGAGATGGGCGCCATTAATGGCATGAGCGCCGATGGCCAGGCTTTGCATGAGAACGAACAGGTTGAAGAGGTCTGGACAGGGACGACTTTCGCCATCGCCTCTCACATGTTGTCGGAGGGAATGCGCGAGCAGGCGTTCCGTACAGCAAGCGGCGTCTACAACGTGGTGTGGAAAGATCGCGGATACTTTTTCCGCACTCCGGAAGCCTACGATGCGCGAGGCATGTACCGCGCCAGCATGTATATGAGGCCCGGAGCAATCTGGTCGATGGAGCCGGCTCCGAGGTAGGACTTTCCGGTTCGCCCCGCAGTTTTGTGACGAGTAACATTCCGCGCTGGCGCGGTTTTAATCTGCAAGGCAGATTCGCTATGCCCGGAAGGCCCTACGAGGCCCCGGCCTTTGAAGAATTTGATTTTGCGACCATGGTGGAGTGGGGGTTCGACTTCGCTCGTTTGCCGCTCTCCTACTGGGTTTGGGGGAACCGTGACGACTGGTCGGTAATTCGCGAAGGGCCGCTGAAAGAAATTGACCACGCCGTGGATCGGGGCCGTCAGTACGGCATCCACATCAATCTGAATTTTCATCGCATTCCCGGGTACTGCATCAACGGCCGCGAACTCGAGACCGCGGATTTATTCAGCGGAACCAGACTCCAGCGCGATCAAGCGCTGGCCGACCGCTGTCTTCCACTGGAAGACTTTTGCCCGGCGCTACAAGGGGACTCCCAACCACCGTTTGAGTTTCGATCTGATTGAGGAGGGCCGCCGCAAAGAATTGGAAGAAATCGAGAAGAAGCCTGTAACCCTCGTCCCGGTAAACGTCGACGCTCTTAAGGGGCTGCGGAAAAACCCTACCGGCAATCTCGGTATCCGCGATCGTGGCCTTCTCTTTGTCGGTCTCCCTTGCACTTGCAACGAATAGCAGAAAACCATCGCCGCCACAGCTCGTAAAATCCGCTAGACTGCTTCGATCAGGATCACATGGGAATGCGTGCAGGCTGGTGAACCAGTCAGGATGGCATTCAGAGGGTGAGCCGGCGAGTCTTCTCAAAATGATAAGTGAGGTGACTGTGAACAAGATTGGCATCATGTTTGGCATGGAAAATACTTTTCCTCCCGCGCTGGTGGAAAAGATCAACAGCATGAAGGTCGAAGGCGTGACTGCAGAGTTCGTCAAACTCGGCGGAGTCAAAATGGCCGAATCCAGCGGATACAGGGTCATCATCGACCGCATTTCGCAGGACATCCCTTTTTATCGCGCTTACCTGAAAAACGCCGCGCTCTCGGGCACCATCGTCATCAACAATCCGTTCTGGTGGACTGCCGATGACAAGTTCTTTAACTACGCGCTGGCGTCCAAGCTGGGTGTGGCCATTCCGGCCACGGTGATCTTGCCTCACCAGAAGCATCCCGAAGGCACCACGGACAAGTCCATGCGCAACCTGATTTACCCCCTGAACTGGGAGGAGATTTTTGCCTACGTGGGCTTCCCGGCCTTCCTCAAGCCGTACTCGGGAGGAGGTTGGAAGCATGTGTACAAGGTGCATTCGCCGGAAGAATTTTTCCATCATTACAATCAGACCGGGGATTTGTGCATGACTCTGCAGCATGGCGTCGAGTTCAAGGAGTACTTTCGCTGCTACGTCGTGGGACAGGAGAAGGTCCATGTTATGCACTACGATCCCAGAGCGCCCCATCACGAACGCTATGTGAAAAATCCTCCGCCCGCCGATCCCAAGCTGCTTACCCGGGTAGTAAAAGACGCCCAGACCCTTTGCCAGGCGTTGGGTTATGACCTGAATACGGTGGAGTTCGCCGTCGAAGACGGCGTCCCCTATGCCATTGATTTCCTTAACCCTGCGCCCGATGCCGATCTACATTCGGTGGGTCGCGAGAACTTCGATTGGATCGTGAATGCCGTGGCAGAAATGGCTGTAAAGAAAGCGCTTAGCGACGAGATCTCGACGCGGGAGTTCCACTGGGCTTCGTTCCTCGCTGGCGGGTCGCCAGCAAGGACGGTCAAGGCTCCTGCGCGAAAAAGAGCCAAGGCTTAAACCAGCAAGGACACTAGTCACACAAAGGAAACTGTCGCCAGACCGAAAGGAAGTGACCCCATGAGTAAGCAGCAAATCAACCGTGCAAGCGGCAAAGTCCTGATCGTCCTGTCACTTACAGCGTTGCTCGCGGTGCTCAGCGGTTATGCTCAGCCGCCCCAACCGGACGAAGGTGCGGCGGCACATATCTTTCAGCTATCAATCCTGGTGTTGGTCCCCGCGATCCTGCTCTTCCTCGCCACGGCGGATTGGAGTCGGCCCTCGCGAGGTGCGCGACCCCTGGCATTTCCAGCCGCCGCTCTGGTGGCCGCATTCGGCGCCCTGTATTACCTTGAGCACTACCGCTAGACTGCGACCCAACCGACGAATCGAAATGGCCCATTGCCAACGGAAACTCGACACTTCGGGTTTCCACGGTGGATTGCTATACTGGTCCGCGCTTTTAGTGAGGCTGCCGGAACCAGGCCGGCGCCGGTAATCCCCCGGAAGGAACTGCGGTCGCCATGCTTCCGACTTTCACCATCGGCATTGAAGAGGAATACCAGACCGTTGACCCGGTGACGCGCGATCTGCGCTCGCACATCCACGCTGAGATTATTGAGAAGGGCAAGCTACTTTTGCAGGAGCGGGTGAAGGCCGAGATGCACCAGTCGGTGGTCGAGGTCGGAACCTCGGTTTGCAGCAACATTAAAGATGCCAAGGAAGAGGTCAAAAAGCTCCGCCGCGACATGGTGGCTTTGGCCAAGGAGAACGGGCTGAGGCTGGCTTCTGCCGCCACCCACCCGTTTGCCGACTGGCGGGTGCAGGAGATCACGGAAGACATCCGCTACAAGAACATTGTTGAGGACCTGCAACTGGTGGCGCGGGCCAACCTGATCTTCGGCCTGCATGTTCACATTGGTGTGGAGGACCGGGAAACCGCCATCCAGTTGATGAACCACGCGCGCTATTTTCTGCCCCACATCCTGGCGCTCTCGACCAATTCGCCCTTCTGGCTGGGAATGGATACCGGGTTGAAATCATATCGTTGCAAGGTCTTCGACAAATTTCCCCGCACCAATATTCCAGATTATTTCCCCAGCTGGGGCGAATACGAGAATTTCATCAAGCTGCTGATCAAGACTAACTGCATCGATAACGCCAAGAAAATCTGGTGGGATATCCGCCCGCATCCATTCTTCAACACTCTTGAATTCCGGGTGTGCGACATTCCCATGCGGGTGGACGAAACCATTGCCCTGGCGGCGTTGATCCAGGCGACGATCGCAAAGCTCTACAAGCTCTACACCGCCAACCAGGGATTCCGCCTCTATCGCCGCGCTCTGATCATGGAAAATAAATGGCGCGCCTCGCGCTACGGGCTCGAAGGCAAGCTGATTGATTTTGGCAAGCAGACGGAAGTGCCCGCCCGCGAGCTGGTTCTGGAGTATCTGGATTTCATCGACGATGTGGTCGACGAACTGGGATCGCGCGAGGAGTTAAACTACATTCATGAGATCCTGAATAACGGCACTGGCGCGGACCGCCAGCTGCGTGTATTTCGTGAAACCGGGGATCTGAAAAAAGTCGTAGACTACATCATCCAGGAAACGGAAGTGGGACTGGCCGAGACGGAAGCCCAGGTTCCGGTTAGAAAAGTAGGGTAATGAACCTTCCCGCCAGTCAAGCCAAGCGCGAGCTCAGCACGCTCCCTTTTGATCCTGAATTAACTCCCGGCGCACACAATGCGGTCAACGTGTGCCTGCGCATCCAGCCCGGAGAGAAAGTCACGGTCATCACCGACGAGGCCACACGGGAAATCGCCGCCAGCCTGGTTCACGAACTGGAGCTTCTGGGCGCTCCCTACTGCGCCTGGATCCTGGAGGAAATGGCTTCCCGCCCGCTCAACGATCTCCCGCGTGAAATCGTGGATGATCTTGAGACCTGCCAGGTGAGCATCTTTGCGGTGCAAGCACAGGCGAATGAACTGAAGTCGCGGATGCAGATGACCGATGTGGTCAACCGCCGCAAAATCCGTCATGCCCACATGGTCAATATCAATCATCAGATCATGCTGGAAGGCATGCGGGCGGACTTCCTGAAAGTGGATCGCATCAGCACTAAAGTCGTGGACATCGTGCGGCGGGCGAAACAAGTCCGGGCGAGGACTTCCGCCGGGACCGATCTTGCCGCCGACCTGAATCCGGATTACCGCTGGCTCAAAACCAGCGGCATCATCAGTCCTGACAAGTGGGGCAACTTGCCCGGCGGCGAAGTGTTTACCACTCCGGGCGAGGTCAATGGAACGTTTGTGATCGATGGAGTTGTCGGCGACTGGCTATGCGCTAAATTTGGCAGCCTGAAGGAGAATCCGTTGACCATCCAGGTCAAAGGCAACCGGCTGACCGAGGCCCATTCCAGCAACCGCGAACTGGAAGACGACTTCTGGCGTTACACCCACACCGATGAAAACAGCGATCGCGTCGGAGAGTTTGCCATCGGGACCAACATTCAGCTCAAGGACCTGATCGGGCAGATTCTGCAGGACGAGAAATATCCGGGAGTGCATATCGCTTTCGGCAATCCCTACGGCGCGCACACCGGGGCGCAGTGGTACTCTTCCACGCATATTGATGTCGTGGGAAGGAATTTCGACATCTGGGTGGACGGAGCGCAGATCATGCGCAACGGGCAGTTCTTGCTGGAAGCGTAGGGCGACAAGCAGCACGTGGGGACAGCCGCCCTCGGCTGTCCGGCGGAGCAATGCTCCGCTTATTTCAGGACAGCAAAATCTGTCGAGCGCTGCTCGACTGGACAGCCGAGGGCGGCTGTCCCGCGTGGTTCGTGGCAATTGTCAGCGCAAACATGATTCCCGCCCTTCGACAGCAGTTCAACGCGAATTTCACTCCGGAAAAATATCAGCGTTTGCTGAAAGCGATGGAAGAGCGCTGTGGGACTCCGGTCAAGTTCCGCATCTGTGAAACGCCTCTGTTCATTCCCAAGCCGTTACTAGAACAGATGTGTGAGTACGGGAAGGAATTAATCCACCAGCTCAACAGTATCGAATACCGCAAAGCCTCTGCGGAGGCGATTCCGGAGCAGTTTAAAGTGCCGCATGAGACCCCCCACCCCAGTTTTGTCCAGGTAGATTTTGGACTCGTAAAGGATAAGTCGGGCAGGCTGCAGCCCAAGCTTGTTGAACTGCAGGGCTTCCCTTCTCTTTACGCTTACCAGGCGATGCTCTCGCAGGTTTGCCTGGAAATTTTTCAGCTGGATCCCAAACTTAAATATTTGCTCGGCGGACTGGATTGGGAGGGCTACAAGAAGCTGCTTCGACGCGCCATCGTGGGTGACCACGACCCGGAGCACGTTATTCTGATGGAGATCGATCCCCTCCACCAGAAGACGCTGCCGGATTTCCTGCTGACCAGAAAACTGCTGGGTGTAAAGACGGTCTCAATTACCGACATCAAGAAGGTGGGGAAGTTCCTGTTCTACGAGAACGAGGGCAAGAACGTCCCGATCCTGCGCATCTACAATCGCGCCATCGTGGACGAATTGGTGCGCAGGAACCTGAAAACTGCTTTCCAATTCAACGAAGAAATCGAGGTGGAGTGGGCAGGTCATCCCAACTGGTTTTTCCGGATGAGCAAATTTTCGCTGCCCTATCTGCGTCACGAATGCATGCCCAAAACCTGGTTCCTGAATCGCGTGGAGCAGATGCCGAAGGACCTCGAAAACTATGTGGTCAAACCACTATTCTCCTTCGCCGGTCTGGGCGTAATCATCAATCTGAAGCCCGAGGATCTGGCGGCCATTCCCAGGGAAAAGCGCTCCCAGTACATTCTGCAGGAGCGCATGAACTTCGAACCGATCGTGGAAACTCCTTTTGGCGGGAACAAAGCGGAAGTACGGATCATGTATATCTGGCTGGAAGAGTTGCAACCGGTGATGACGATCATCCGCATGGGACGCGGCCTGATGATGGGCGTGGACCACAATCGCAATATGGAATGGGTGGGCTCGTCGGCAGGCTTCTATCAGTAGGATTTTTTTCTCCGCGTGGGCTCAGCCCGCTGAGAACTCAAGGGTGCCCCGCTCAAGCTTCGCTTGGGCGGGGATTTTGTGTCGTTGGACGCCGCTTCACAGTGGGAAAGATCCCATGTTGCTCCCGCTTCCGCGCTGTCCACTGCGACTCGATCTCGACTGTTCCAGCTTCACCAGTCACATAATGACGAAAACTGCTCCAAGCCCACACCTCAGGTCGTGCAACCAATCCACGCTCCACGGGATTCCGATGAATGTAGCGAAGTTTTTCCACGAACTTGCCCTCGCTCCAGACATTGAAGTCGTAGTAGCGGGCCTGCCAGAACGGATCCACGGATCGTAGCGCCAGCCTCCGCGCAACTCCCTGTTTCAGGGATTGCATTGCATGTACCAGGGTTCCACGCTCGGGCTCGCTTACAAGCAAATGCACATGCTCCGGCATCACAGCGTAGCCGTATACCCAAACTCCGTACCGCTTTCGAACACGCTCTAACGCGGCTTCGAATGTGCCGCGTGAATCTGGGCTCCCCAAGTTTGGTCGACGTTTATAACAACTGAAAGTAAGGAAGTGAAGCTGGCCGGTCTGGTGGAAACGTTTCAGCCCCCAAGGCATGGGAACAGATTATCTCCGTAATCAGGGTCACGTCTGTGACGAGTGAACATCAAAATCCCCGCCCAAGCGGAGCTTGAGTGGGGCACCCACGGTCGGTAGGATGAACAAGTACTCTGGGCAATCCGCGCTATTATCGGAAATGGAGGCCTCCCCCCATGTTCACCTCGCAGCCGATAGGATTTGTGAGCAGTCCGTACAAGAACACGAACGAGATTCCCAAGGGTCTGGGCGTCAAGCACGAGGCCGAGGGCGTGCTCAAGATCCTGCCTGAGTACGAGCCGGGGCTTACCGATGTCGAGGGTTTTTCACATCTCTTTGTCATCTGGGAGTTTGACCGCTCCCCCAGGGTTGAACTGCGGGGAGCCGATTTGCTGGCTTCACCGCCCTCCGATAACCGGCAGCATGGCGTGTTTGCGACCCGATCTCCGCGGCGTCCAAACCCGATTGGGCTGACTACCGTTGAACTGCTTCGCCGGGATGGGGTGGAGCTGCATGTTCGCGGCGTCGATATGCTGGATGGGACGCCCGTTCTCGATATCAAGCCTTACTTGTCCAGCATCCCGTCTGAAAGGCTGCGCCGGGGCTGGCTGGCCGAAGCCGAAGCACGGAAGAAGTGACGCTCAGCCGGGCCCTGTAACCGGCTCCAGGCTCCAAAAATCAGATTCCAGGCGGGGGATCGAAACCCTGCCTTCCCGCCCTCAACCACTATTCCCTTCAAACAGTTGACCAGATACCGCTGCGGGCCTAACATTAACCGCCTACAGGGGCTGAGCTTCGCCATGAACCGCGAAACGTCTGGCCAAACTTCGAGCAGCGCGACCATGATCGGCCAGACCATTTCCCATTATCGGATTTTGGGAAAGCTGGGCGGCGGCGGTATGGGCGTGGTCTACGAGGCGGAAGACACCCGGCTGGGCCGGCACGTGGCCATAAAGTTTCTCCCCGACAATCTCACCGGCGACAGCAAGGCCATGGAGCGCTTCGAGCGGGAGGCCCGAGCCGCGTCGCTGCTCAATCATCCTTCCATATGCACCATCCACGAAGTCGAGGATCATAACGGCCATCCCTTCATCGTCATGGAAAAGCTGGAGGGAGAGAGCTTGAAGCAGCACATCCGGGGTAAGGCCATGGACGTGGACGAACTCCTCGAGGTCGGCGTCCAGGTTGCGGACGCGCTGTCTGCCTCCCACGCCAAGGGAATCATTCATCGCGATATTAAGCCGGCCAATATTTTCCTGACTTCCGGCGGGCAGACCAAGGTGCTCGACTTCGGCCTGGCCAAGCTGCTGCGCGACGAGCGGCTGGCGACCAGTGAAGAGACTCCGGTCGAAGACTCGCTTACCGCGGTGGGCGTGATCCCCGGAACCGCGGTTTATATGTCGCCGGAGCAGGCGCGCAGCGAAGAGCTCGATCCGAGAACCGACCTGTTTTCTTTTGGCGTGGTGCTCTATGAGATGGCTACCGGGAAGAAGCCCTTTAGCGGCAACAATGTAATCACCACGCTGGACGCCGTTCTGCACACCAAACCTCCCTCGCCGCTCTCTCTAAATCCCAACCTGCCCAAGGAACTGGAAGGAATTATTGGGAAGGCGATGGAGAAAGACCGGGGCAAGCGCTACCTGAGCGCAGCGGAGATGAGGGCCGACCTGCAGCGCTTAAAGAAAGAAACGGAATCGGGGCTGACTCGGGCCGGCGCTCGAGAAGCCTCCCGGTTGCACGTTGTATCCAAGACGTTCCAGGCGGCCAGCCGGTCTCAGAGCTATATTCTGATCGCGGTGACTGCATTGCTGATCACGGTTCTAGCCGCGGTGGGAACGTGGTGGATCAAACATCGTGCCGGGATGACTAGTACCGGAGCCAAGAATACGGTCGCCGTGCTGCCGCTGCAGAATCTGAACGGCGACTTCAACGCGGATTATCTTCGCTTCGCGCTCTCCGACGAAATCGCCAATGTGCTCACCTACTCGCGCACCCTGGATGTGCGTCCCTCGGCAGTGACCAGAAAATACGTCGGCGCGGACATGGATCCGCAGAAAGTCGGACAGGAGTTGCACGTTGCCAACGTTTTGACCGGACACTTCCTGAAGCAGGGAAACCATCTCCTGGTCACGCTGGAGGCGATCGAGACGGGCACCGACCGGCTGGTATGGCAGGCCAATCTCAGCGGTTCCATGCAGGACCTGATTGCCCTGCAGCAGCAGATGGCCAAGGAAATTCGCCAAGGATTGCTGCCGCTGCTGGGGGCGGCTGGAGGATTTCTGGAAACCAGTACCCGCCCCAGCAACCAGGAAGCCTACGAGCTCTATTTGCGCAGCGTGGCCCTGTCTCACGATTCCGCTCCCAATCGGGAAGGCATCAAGAACCTGGAACACGTGGTGGAACTGGATCCGAATTACGCTCCGGCATGGTATGAGATCGGCCTGCGTTATTACTACGACTCTACCTACGCGAATGGCGGAGAGCAGATGTTCCAGCATTCCAACGCCGCCCTGGAGCGGGCATTGGTTCTTGATCCAAATCTGATCGCGGCGTCTTCGCAACTCATCGTGAACCGGGTAGACCGGGGTGAGTTAGGGAAAGCCTACGAATCCGCCCTAGCGCTGGTGAAACGCCGTCCGGAGAGTGCCACGGCGCACTGGACTCTGGGATATGTCCAACGCTACGCGGGCATGCTTGAAGAGTCGGCCCGTCAGTGCGACACTGCCCTGACCTTAGCTCCAGGGAACTATTCGTTCCGGTCCTGCGCCTGGGCCTTTATGGAACTGGGCCAGTTTGAGCGGGCTCGCGAGTACATCCAACTCGACGCGGGCACCGAATGGGCCAACTACATCACTCCCTCTCTGTTGCTGCGCGAAGGCAGGACTGCGGAAGCACGCCAGGCTGTGACCCGTATGGCTGATTCCTCCCACTACCGGCGTGATCTGATGGAAGCAGTGGTTGGGATCCGGCCTCCCGCTGAGCTGGACCGTTTGGCGCACGAGGCCGAGACCAGCGGACCTTCCGACCCGGACCCGGAGAATTCCTACTATCAGGGAACCCTTTTCGCCTACGCCGGCAAGAAGGACGCGGCTTTCCACATGCTCAAGACCGCGATCGAACAAAACTACTGCTCTTATTCCAACCTGCTTTCCGATCCTCTGCTGCGAGCGCTGCACAGCGATCGTCAGTTTGACGAGTTGCTGACCGCGGCCCACAACTGCCAGCAGGCTGTCCTGGCGGCAAGCGCGCCGCCGGGCAAATGACGTAGGATTGAGCGCAGCGGTGGCGGCTAACTCTTCGTTTCCCGCACAGTCCATATAAAAAGGAACATCAGGAAAAATCTTGCCTCTCATCTCCGAGCGCTGCCATGCCAACTCTATGAAAAATGTTGATCGTGGAGTTTTGAGTCCACCCACCCGCAACATCTCTATCCCCCAGCGATTGCGTTGGAAGTTTTTTACATTCGGTCTCATTCTGTTGCTGTCTTTAGTCGCTTTGCCGGCGCCGACCCCGGACCAGACCCCGGCGAGTCACTATAGTCCGGTCGATCCTCTGCCTCCCGACACCGGCGCAACCGGACTCAAGCAAATGCTGGTTCGGCTGCAAACCACGGCGCGCCTGATGCAGACCACAGCGCATCCTGATGACGAAGATGGAGGCATGTTGACTCTGGAGTCCCGGGGCGACGGAGTTTCGACGGTTTTGATGACTCTCACCCGCGGCGAAGGCGGCCAAAACAAAGTCGGCAGCAATTTGTTCGACGTGCTGGGTGTGCTGCGCACGCTCGAGTTGACCGCGTCCGATCGCTATTACGGAGTGGAGCAGCGTTTCAGCCGGGTCGCGGATTTCGGCTACTCAAAGAATCCCGAAGAAACCTTTCAGAAATGGGGCGGGCACGATATCCCCCTGAGCGACATGGTCCGCGTAATCCGGACCTTTCGCCCGGATGTCCTGATCGCACGCTTCTCAGGGACCGATCGCGATGGACATGGACATCACCAGGCCTCCGCCATTCTTACTAAAGAAGCATTCCGAGCAGCGTCCGATCCCAACCGGTTTTCGGAGCAGATCAGGGAAGGCTTGCAGCCCTGGCAGGCTAAAAAACTTTACATCGGCAATGTATGTGGATTTGGCGCCAGCAGCTGCGCCGCGGAAAACTATACGGTCAAGCTGAATACCGGGCACGTGAATCCCTTGCTGGGCATGTCTTACATCCAGTTTGCTATGGAAGGATTGCGCCATCAGCTTTCGCAGGGGGCGGGCGGCTGGTCGGTCGAGCCCGGTGATCGCTATACCTACTACAAGCTAGTGGACTCGGTTTTGCCGCCGGCCACCGATAAAGACGGCCACGAGAAAGATTTCTTTGACGGGATCGATACCAGTTGGCAGGGCTTAAGTTCCGCTTTCGGCGCGGCCGGAGCGAAAGACCTGACCAAGATTCAGAACAGCGTGGCCGAAGCATCGAAAGCTGCGGAAAGAGATCCGGGTAGCGCGGCTGCTCCGCTGTTGTCCGTGATCGACTCGCTTAGCCGCCTTGAAAGCCAGATCGCGAATGACAAGCAGAAACCGGGCCTGCTGGCACGTCTGCAGGAGAAATCGTCGCAGGCCCGGGTTGCACTGAATCTTGCGCTGAACCTTTCGCTCCAGGCCGCGCTGGTTTCGCCGGCGGGCTCGAATGCTCCACCCGCGACCGGACAGGATGCGCTGGCCGCGATTTCAGCCGGACAAAAGTTTACCGTCAAGGTGAAGTTGCACAACGGATCGACGTATCCGGTCCAACTCCGCTCCCTGTTTCTGGAGGGCCAGGTAAGTAACAGCCAGGCTAAAGAACGTATCCCTCCGCTGAAGCCGGGGCAGGACTATCAGACCGACTTCCAGGTTGACTTGCCGCCGAACACGCCCCCGACGAAGCCTGCGCTGCATCGCAACGACCCCGAGCGAGACTCCGTTTATGTCGTGGACGAGCCTAAATATCAGACATTGCCCTTCCCTCTTTCGCCGTTTCAAGTCAGTGCCCATTACGATGTTCCCGAGCTTGCCGCGCGGACTGCTGTCCCGTTGAAGAGTCTTGAGGCACTGCCCGAAATTTCCGCGCCGGTGCTGGTGAAGTTTGATGACGAAAAAGGTGTGCAGCAGAAGCGGCCTTTGGCAGTTGTGCCGGCGTTCTCCGTCGAGCTGGAGCCGGGCGAGCAGATCATTCCGATCGCCAACGGTTCTGAACGCACGGTAAGAGTGGGAGTGAGCTCGGACCTGACCGGGAATTCCAATGGCGTCCTGCGCCTCGAGGCGCCCGCCGGTTGGCGGATCGAGCCCCGAGAGACTCGGGTGGACCTGGGACAGCGCGGCGAGAAGAAGCATTTTGAATTCAAAGTCGTTCCGGGCAGTTTGAAAGAAGGACACACGCAGGTTCGCGCGGTGCTGACCGCGGGCGGGAAGAATTACAGTGAAGGCTATACCTTCGTCACTCGCGAGGATCTGGCCAGCGCTTACTACTATCAACCCGCGCTGCAGCGCGTCAGCATCGTGGATGTAAAAGTTCCCAAGGACCTCAAGGTTGCTTACCTACCGGGTGCAGGCGACGAAATTCCCACGGTGCTGCAACAGATCGGAATCGACGTAACTGTCATTCCGGCGGAGAGGCTTACCAGCGAAGATCTGTCTCACTATGGAACTATCGTTCTCGGCATTCGCGCCTACGACACCCAAAAAGATGTCGCGGCCAATAACAAGAAGTTGCTGGCCTACGTCTCGGCAGGCGGCACCTTGATTGTGCAATACAACGCCAGCGCCGGCGACTTCAACAGCGGGCACTTCACGCCGTTCCCCGCACAGTTGAGTCGAGGCCGGGTCTCAGTGGAAGAGGCGCCGGTAGAAATTCTCGCGCCGGAAGACAGCGTGTTCCAAAAACCCAACCAGATTACGCAGCGCGATTTTGATGGCTGGGTGCAGGAACGAGGTTTGTACTTCATGGATCAGTGGGACAGTAAGTTCAAGCCGCTGCTGTCATCTCATGATCCAGGGGAGCAACCCCTGAAAGGCGGCCTGCTGCGGGCGCAATATGGCAAGGGCACGTATATTTACACCGGATACGCATTCTTCCGCCAGTTGCCGGCTGGAGTGCCAGGAGCAATTCGGCTGTATGTGAACTTGCTGAACGCCGGACACTGAAGAGCGGTCGTTGGCCCTTGCTCGTTGGCCTTTGGCCACGCAGGTAGCGTCGGCGATCAGGGTAGTCGCCGGCCTTTTGTAGCGCCGGCATCCCTCCGGCCTCGCTCAGGGCAGGCTTGCCGGCTCTCCAGAGGGCGTCTCTCTCGGCGCACTGGGCGGGGATACGGGAAACAATCGTTGGCTGGCAGTCGTATGAAGTATTCCGCGTAACCAGATTTCCGTGAAGCTTATGCCCCGCGCCAAAGACCAACGGCCAACAACCAACGACCGCACCACGCTGATCCGCGGAGTCGGCCTCAGCAGCGCCACCGCCCTGAACATGATCGACATGATCGGAGTGGGGCCATTCATCACCATTCCCCTGATCGTGAGCGCAATGGGAGGCCCCCAGGCAATGTTGGGATGGATCCTGGGCGCAGTCTTTGCTATGTGTGATGGCCTGGTCTGGGCCGAGTTGGGGGCTGCTATGCCTGGCTCGGGCGGATCGTACAATTACCTCCGCGAAATTTATGGTCCCCGCAGTCTCGGGCGGCTGATTTCTTTTCTCTTCATATGGCAGCTTTCGTTCAGCGCCCCGCTCTCGATTGCATCAGGCGCGATTGGCCTCGCAGGATACGCGTCCTACTTCTGGCCTGCGCTGGAACATCAATATGCGGACCGCGCCTGGGAAGTGCATCTTCCAGTGCTGGGCACATTGCAACTGCATTGGCTGATGTCCGGCGCAACGTTTGTCGCTATCGGAATTGTCCTGCTGGCGGTGCTGCTGCTCTATCGCAAAATCACCAGCATCGGCTGGATGTCGAAGCTGCTTCTGACCGGCGTGCTCATCACCATGGCCTGGATTATCATCGCGGGATTCAGCCACTTCGACGTCTCTCGCGCCTTCAGTTTCCCTCCGGGCGCGTTTAACTTGTCGCACAATTTTTTTCTTGGGCTGGGCGCGGCCATGCTGGTCGCCACCTACGACTACTGGGGCTACTACAACGTTTGCTTTCTAGGCGATGAGGTAAAGGATCCCGGGAAGACCATCCCGCGGGCCTTGCTGCTATCCATTTTTTTGGTGGGATGTCTATACGTGTTGATGAATGTCAGCATCTTGGGCGTGGTGCCTTGGCAGGAAATCACCCGGACCGGACAATCCAATCGCGGTTTGTATGTGGTTTCTGTTTTCATGCAAAGGATTTATGGTCCCTGGGCCGCGAACCTGGTCACTGCCCTGGTGATGTGGACCGCCTTTGCATCGGTCTTTTCCCTGCTACTCGGGTACTCGCGCGTTCCCTACGCGGCGGCGCGCGATGGAAACTACTTCAAGGCATTCCAGCGAGTCCATCCTCAGCTGCGGTTCCCCTACGTTTCTCTGCTCGCCCTGGCGGCGGTCGCCATACTGTTTTGTTTCCTCGCGCTGGCGGATGTGATCGCCGCGCTGGTGGTGATCCGGATAACCCTGCAGTTTCTGCTGCAGGCAATTGGCGTAATCGTGTTGCGTATCCGGCGCCCGGACCTGCCGCGCCCGTTTCGCATGTGGCTGTTTCCGCTGCCGGCTTTGCTGGCATCGATCGGATTCACCTTTGTCCTGATCTCTCGCACCAACTCGCTGAAACAGGTGCGCTACGCCGCGGTCATCCTGATTACAGGCATCATCATTTATATGGTGCGCGCCTGGCGAAATGGAGAATGGCCCTTCGGCAGTGGCCGGACACCCGCGCAGGAGGTTTCAACCAGTTGATTATGGCGGACGCGGCAAAAACATCGATGGCGGCGAGCCCGCCACCCAAGCTGGCGGTCTCGGCCTGGGCGCCGCTGCGTGAACCGCTGTTTCGTTCGCTGTGGATCGCTGCCGTAATTTCCTACACCGGAACCTGGATGCAGAACGTCGGCGCAGGCTGGCTGATGACCCAGCTCACCATGTCTCCATTAATGGTAAGCCTGGTGACCGCAGCCACCACGCTTCCCGTATTTCTAGTGATCCTGCCCGCCGGCGCGCTCGCCGACCTGGTCGACCGCCGCCGCTTTCTTCTGATCACTCAAACCTGGATGGTGGTAGCGGCTGCCCTGCTTGGCTTCCTCACCCTCGAACACTACGTGACGCCGTGGATGCTGCTGCTGTTCACCTTCATCCTGGGACTGGGCGCGGTCATGAACGATCCCGCCTGGCAGGCAATCACTCCGGAAGTTGTGTGCCCGGAAAATCATGCTCCGGCGGTAGCGTTGAATTCAGTCGGCTTTAACGTGGCTCGGGCTTTCGGCCCAGCTCTCGGCGGACTGGTGATTGCCGCCGCCGGTTCCGGACTTGCATTCCTGCTCAACGCCGCTTCTTTCTTCGGCGTGATCTTCTTCCTTTACCGCTGGAAGCGTCCCCACGTGGAGCACGTTGCCACCGGCCGCGTCCGCGATGCTTTGATGGCCGGGTTGCGCTACGTTCGCGGCGCGCCGCTGGTGCGCTCGATCCTCATCAGGACTGGAGCTTTCAGCCTGGGCGCAAGTTCCCTGCCCGCACTTCTGCCTATCCTGGCCCGTCCTCACGGCGCGACCGGGTACGGTCTGCTGCTGGGATTCTTCGGTCTTGGAGCGCTTGCCGGAGCGGCCGTTCTGTCCCGCGTCCGCGCTCGCTTCTCGGTGGATGCGCTTGTCGCCTGCGATATCCTGCTGTTTGCCGCCATGACCTTCGCAGCCGGACGTGTGCAGGCATTTTCCTGGCTGTGTCTGGTATTGTTTGCCAGCGGGACAGCATGGATCGGCATCCTGGCCTGCCTCAACGTCGCAGCCCAGACCATGTGTCCGTCATTTTTGCGGGCCCGCGCGCTGTCGATGTATCTGCTGGTGCTGCAAGGCGGCATGGCGCTGGGCAGCACGGCCTGGGGAGCGCTGGCCACGCGAGTGGGTGTTCCTTCGGCCCTGTTGTGTTCAGCACTGGCAATGGTCGGAGGGCTATTCATAGTTCGCCGGCATCGGCTCACGTCAGATCAGTTAGAGTTAACGCCGTCAGTCGTACGGGACTAATCCCATCTCACATCAAAAAGGAGAAGCGCAAAGATGAGGTTTCAAACTCTGTGTGCGTGCATTCTTTTATTGAGCACCATGGCAATTGCCCAAGCAGCCAAACCAGCCGAAACCCACTCCATCAGCCAGACACTCATCAGCGACGTTACCAACATGGAGAACGAATTTGTTCCCGCCGCCGATGCCATGCCAGAGGACAAGTACACTTTCGCGCCCACGAACGGCGAGTTCAAGGGCGTGCGGACGTTTGCGCAGCAGGTGAAGCACGTGGCCGCAGTCAACTACCTGATTGGCTCAAGTATTCTCGAAGAGAAACCCCCGGTCGACACCGGCGGAGAGAGCGGTCCCGACGCGATGACCAGCAAAGCCGACATCATGAAATTCCTGAAAGACTCCTTCGCGTACGTACATAAGGCGGCCGCAACCATCAACGATAAGAACGTTGTCAGCAACATTAAAAACCCGTTTGGCGAACGAACCACCACTCGGCTCGCAATGGCCACGGCAATAGCGTGGCATGGCTTCGATCACTACGGGCAGATGGTCGAATACCTGCGAATGAACGGCATCATCCCACCGGCCAGCAGACATTAAAACCTTGTCCGGAGAAAGTGTGGCTGCCGATTCGACCCTCCAACTGTCATGCTGAGCGGAGTCAGGACGGTCACTTGTGACCGTCCTGACGTAGTCGAAGCACCTCTACTCCCTCCCGTGGGCCGATCAACACCGCTAGATTCCCGTCAAGTGCGCCGCCGCGGCAGGGGTCCTTCGACTCCGCGCAGGATGACCCCCAATGTTAATTCCAAACTGACTGACCTGCGGCGATCCAAAGTCGTGCACCCTCTTCCCCAAGTCTCAAAATGGACACCTTCCCTGCTATAGCACGGTTGTGCCATTTACTCCTTCTCGCCGTCCGCGTATTTATTTGTCTCCCCTAATTAACAGATGGATGCGTGTCTCTGAGGGCCATCTTATGGCGGGGAAAAGGTCTGGGAGAAGAATGAAGAACAGCAAACGTCGCCCGAGTACCTCGGGCCTGGGTCGCGCCGCCCGGGAACGCGATGCGCAGGACGAAATCAAGGGTTTTCTAAGCGCCCTGGTCTCTTATCCGGAGCGCTTTGCGCAAGAGCCTGATCTCAGTTTTGAAAAGCATTTGTTCCAGCTGGTGGCCGCCAACCGGATCGCCAGCAGCGAGCAGCGCCGTCGCGGCTAGGAGCGGCGTCTGGTCCAGGCTTTGCCCTGGCTCGCTCCTTGTCTGGTGATTGCGGTTGCGATGAGTTCCGCTTTGAGTCCGCGAGCCTGAAGGTGGGTTCGGACCTGTTCCTGGACGCGATCCGCGCCAACCTTCCCATCCAGAAAAACCAGCACGGAGGGACCCGCGCCGCTCAGCACTGCGCCCAGAACGCCCGGGGAGCCTGCCACAAGCTTCTGCAACGCCGGCAACAGAGGACACAGCGAGGCCCGGTAAGGTTGGTGCATGCGATCCTCGAGCGCCGACGCAAGCAGATCTTGCCGGCCCTGCAGAAACGCCGCCAGCAGCAACATGGAATTCTGGATGTTGGCGACTGCATCCGCCCGGGAATACTGTGTCGGGCAGAACGCGGCGCGCCTCTTCCGTGGGAAGGCTTCCTCAGGGACGGCCAGCAGCAGCGGCCACTTCCCTTTCGGAGTGACGCATGGCAACTTGCGTTTCGCCATCGCGCGACATTCGGGCGACTGCCAAACCGCCCATCCAGCAGGCGGCCGCATTATCGGGATGATGCTCGCGGCGGGCCGCTTCGTACACGATCCGGCTGTCGGTCCAGCGCAATCGGCCGAAGTGCACCGCCAGGGCGATTCCCGCCAGCCGCGCCGCCGCGGAGGAACCGCATCCTTTGCCGATCGGAATTTGATTCTCGAGCGAGAGCCAGCGGCTGCACCGGCTTTCCTTCCGCCTGCAGCACCTCACGATAGGTTGTGAGAATGAGATGGTTCTCGATGTTGCCGCAGATTTCCCGGTCGCGGCCGCGTGCCGTGATCGAAAATTCATTTGCGGTTCGGGCGTGCACTTTGAGAAACATCGAAAAGCCAGCGCCGCAGCATCGAATGCAGGACCAAGATTCGCGGAAGTCGCGGGGAGAACAATCTCCAGAGGTGGAGAGCCCGCGGGCGCGCGTTTTTTCGTTTTAGCCATCGCCATTCAAGCACTAGCGCTTTTCCGCTCGGCAGCACTGAGCAGCCATTCCTACTCTTTCCGATCGAACCTCTCCGCTTCTCCAACGTTTGAATCACCGCGTCCACGCTGGCGTCTAGCACGATGGGTGCGCGCTGCTGCGGGGTAGAAGGCTTCAGCTTCCTTTTCCTGCTCCGTGCCGGCAAACAAATCTCCACGATGAAACTTCAGGGTGAAGTCCGGATCTTTGAGCAGGTGTCCGGTCAGAATCAACACCACGCTTTCATTCTTCTTGACGAAACCTTGCTTGACCAGCTTCTTCAGTCCGGCCAGAGTCACCGCCGAAGCCGGTTCGCAGCCAATGCCATCCGCGCCGATCTCCGCCTTCGCCAATGCGATCTCAACTTCGCTGACCTGCTCGACCGTGCCGCCGGTCGCCTCCAGCACGCGCACTGCCTTTTTCCACGATGCCGGGCTGCCGATGCGAATTGCGCTGGCCACGGTTTCAGCCTGTACGGAAATCAGTTTCTTGCCGCCGTTCTCGCGCATGGTCCGCACCAGTGGGTTCGCTCCTGCGGCCTGAATGATGGAGATTTTCGGCAGGCGGGAAATGAAACCGAGTTGCTTCATCTCAAGAAACGCCTTCCCCAGCGCCGAGGAATTTCCCAGATTTCCACCGGGAACGATCACGTGATCGGGCGTCTGCCAATCGAATTGTTCCATCAGTTCGATCGCCGCCGTCTTCTGGCCTTCGAGACGATACGGATTCACCGAGTTCAAGAGATAAACCGGCATCCGCTGCACAACCTCGTTCAGCACGCGCATGCAGCCATCGAAATCGGTCTTCAACTGGCAGGTCACGGCGCCATAGTCGAGCGCCTGAGAAAGTTTGCCCCAGGAGACCTTGCCTTCCGGAATCAGCACCAGGCTGCGCATTCCGCCGCGCGCCGCATAGGCCGCCATCGACGCGGACGTGTTGCCGGTGGAGGCGCAAGCCACCCAGCGAAATCCCTCCCGCCGCGCGACCGATGCGGCCACAGTCATTCCCGTGTCCTTGAACGATCCCGTGGGATTCATTCCCTGGTGCTTGGCGTAAAGCTGCTGCACGCCCGCGGCGCGGGCGCAGCCGGCATTTCATAGAGCGGCGTGTTTCCCTCGCGAAGAGTGATGACGTCGTTCCAGTCCTGGAAGCGGGAAGCATCTCGCGAAAACGCCAGACGCCGCTTTCGTCGAGCGGAGTCGAACGATGTGCGGCGTTGGCGCCAGAGAGTCTTGAGGCCAGCGGCGTCTAGCCGCCGGCTCGCGCATCGGTTTTCCAGCCGGGATACACGACCTCCAGCAGATCGCCGCAATGCGGCACAGCGAAAGTTCTTGGCGCCGTTTTCGCCCACAGCTCCGCAGCCAATGCATCGCAGTTGCGATACGCCCGTTTCCAGTTGCGACGTGGACGCGCCTGGTCAGTCATTCAGGTTCCAGCATACGGGATGGTAGGGATTACTTCCCGCCACGCAGATATTGATCGGTCTTGTTAATCCAGTCAGCGCGCGGCGGATTGAACACGTCCAGATCCACCGTGTCTACGAGCGCCTCGGCCTTGTGCGGCATATGCGGAGGGATGGTCAGCACCTCGCCTGCGTTCACCACGATCTCTTTGCCGTCGATCCAGAACTTCAACGCGCCTTCCAGAATATAAGTAATTTGCTCGTTGTGATGGCTGTGCTCGGGAACGATGCAGCCCTTTCTTCAGAAGGACACGCGCCACCATGACGTCGCTGACCGACGACGAAGTGGCGCTGCAGCAGCGGATTCAGGTCTTCCAGTTCGACCGAGACCCATGGAATATGCTTCAGCTCCATTTTGCTGACGCGGCTCTGCTTCGCAACTGCACGCCTGGAAGGTTTGCGCTTGCTTTTTTGGTCGTGCTGCGCTTCTTCGCCGCCGCCTTCCCTTTGCCTTTGCCATCTAATGCACCTTTCCCTGGTAAATTCCAACTGCATTGTCATGCAAATAGCCATGCGCCATCTGCAGGGCCTGCGCCTCGCTGACTTCGCCCTCGAAATCATCTCCGCCAACGCCGCGGCCAGCGCGGTGCGCGACGACTGCACTCCCAGCCAGTAGCTTTCTTCGGCTCCCAAAATCTCGTTGTACGGAAATGAGTCGGTGCCGAAAGTAATTTTCTCGGGAAAAGTCTCCAGCCACTGCTTGAGCACATGCTTGAACTCCGAAGGATACAGATCGAGTTCCATCAGACGAATCCAGATACACATTCTTGCATGGCCGCCAGCCAGATGGCCTGGCGGTCGTAAGGATATCCGCCGTGGATCATCACGAAGACGTGCTCGAATAGCGCGGATCGCGCAGAATGTTTTCCAGGTTCATGATGTTGCTTTCGGAGAGGTTGAAGTAATCGCCGATGCCGACTGCGGAGTGGATGTGAACCGGAAGATGCAGCCGTCCACCTTCGCGAATCAGATAGCGGAAAATGTAATCCTGAAAGGTGCGGTACTCCTGTTCGCTGGGAATTCCGCCACCCACGAACCGCTCGTAAATATCCTCCGCCTCTTCGCGCGTGGGATCGCTGAACTTGGTCGAACGGAAATACGCCACTTCGAACTTCATGGCGATGCCGCCCTTTTTCTGATTGTCTTCGAGAGTGCGGCTCACGAACGTCAGATACCCGGCGAAGATCCGGCGGCAACTTGTCGACAGCCTTCCTGCTGCATCCAGCGATGCAGCATCTTCTCCTGCAGCGGGATGTAAACCTCCTCATCAGCGATTGCGTGCGCGCTCCCGCTGATTGTCGAACGGCCACATGAACGAATCCGCGAAGAAGACCCAGACAAATCGTTTGGGATCGAGATAGTCGGCCATCATGGCCCGGTTCGCAACGCCTTGCTCGATGTTCAGCTTGTCGAGAATGTCGGAAAAATAAGCGTTGCCCTGCTCTTTCTTGAGTTCAGCTTTTTTCTGCACCAGCCATTTGGCGTGTTCGGGCGAAAGATCGTCGTAAGGATAGCCAAACAGCGCTTTGGAGGCGGCGATCAGTTCGGGATTCGTGTCGCGTGTGCGAAGCGCAGCGCTGCCCGGCGGCGCAGCCATGGCGTCGACGTCAGGATCGTCGGCAAATCCGGGATGCGCGTGATGATCGAAGATGGGAATTTTCTCGATCTGAGGCAGCAAGGCGCTGGTAGATCTGCTGCACGTCCGGTCCAGGCAGCGGGCGCGCCTGGCCAAAAGCAATGAACGGCACCGCGCAAATCGCGAAGTACCAACCAGATCCCAATCCTCATCTATTCTCCTAGCCGTAGAATGCGCTCCCGATCGTAGCGCCAGCGTCTCGCTGCCGACCGTAGCGCCGGCGTCTCGCCGGCTGTCCCGAGGGCGTCCCGCCCTCGGCGGTAGCGCCGAATCTCGCCGGTTCGGCAGTGCGGGCGCGACTGTCCGCACGACAACCACTGCGCTACATCATCTCGAAGATCCAGCCGGCATCCCTTGCCAAGCCGAAGAAACCTGCAGAATCCGCTCGACGGCCTCCTTCAAAACCGCAGTTGACGACGCAAACGAAAAGCGCATGAAAGTCAGCGCCAGCCGGCCCGAATGCCGCGCCGGGAATCGCCGCCACTCCGGCCTCCTCCAGCATGATGCGGCAAATCTCCTCGGCGCTCATTCCCGTGTCCGAAATATTCACCCAGGCGTAAAACGCTCCCTCCGGCGGAGCGCAGCGGAAGCCCGGAACCCGGTTCAGGTCTCGCACGAACTGCTCGCGGCGCTTGGCAAATTCGCCGACCATGCGCGGCAGTGGCGCCTTCACGATCGCGCAACGCTTCAATGGCTCCATACTGGGTGAATTCCGCCGTGCAGGTGTAGGTGTTGACCGCCAGCATGTCGAGCGCGGGGACAATGCGCGCAGGAGCAACCGCATATCCCAGCCGCCACCCGGTCATGGCAAAGCTCTTGGAGAAGCCGTCGATGATCAGCGTCCGCTCTTCCATGCCGGGATAGCTCATCATCGAAACATAGGTTCCGCCATAAATAATGCGGGCGTAAATTTCGTCCGAGAGCACCAGCAGGTCATGCTTCACCGCCAGTTCCGCCAACTGCCGCTGCACGTCGTCGGTGTAAACCGTTCCTGTCGGATTGCCCGGCGAGTTGGTGATCAGGATTTTCGTGCGAGGCGTGATCTTACGCGGCGATCTCTTGCGGGTCCGGCTGCAATTGGTTCTTGTCGGAGAGCACGAACGGCACCGGCACTCCGCCCAGGCCCAGCGTGATGGACTCATAGCCGGGAAATCCCGGGTCGGGATACAACACTTCATCTCCGGGATCAATCAGCGCCATCATCGCCATGAAGAGCGCGATCTTGCAGCCGGGCGCGATGACGATGTTCTGTGCGGAGACCTTCAGATTCCGCGTCGTTCGCAGATATTCGGCAAGCGCTTCGCGCAAAGCCGGAACACCTACTACCGGGCAGTAACGGTCTCGCCTTCGTCCATTGCCCGCTTCAGCGCGTCGTTCACGGACTTCGTGGGATGAAAATCCGGCTCGCCGAGTTCCAGATGGATGATGGACCGGCCCGTCCGCTCCAGTTCTTTGGCGCGGGCGAAAATAGTGAGCGCGCCTTCGCCACTCATCACCGACATGCGTGAAGCCAGTGGTCGCATTTTTCAGTCCTGTCCTGACGAACTGTTTTTTGCGGTGGGAGTAACCGGGATACGCAGCGCATCCACGAATCGCGGAAAGAACTCAAAGACCGAGGCGGTGGCCACCAGTTCCACAATCTGCTGATCGGTATATGCGGTCTTCAACCTGGCAAAAAACGCATCATCAATTTCACGCGCGGAGTGATGCAGCCGGTCGGCGCAGCGCAAGCCCAGTTTCTCCGCGTCGGTAAAGGGCCCGCTTTCGAAATCAGCCTTGATGGCAACGATTTGCTCTTCCGTCGCTCCCTTTTGCCGGGCGGAGAGAGAATGCCCGGCCACGGCGTAAATCGAACCCTGCAAGACTGACATTCGCGTAGCCACCAGCTCTTTATACCAGCCCGGCAAAGCCCCGTCACTCAACAGCGCCTTAAGCAGCGCGGCAAACCCCAGCGCCAGCGCCGGAGTGTTGGCCACCGTCTTGAACATGTTGGGAACCACGCCCCGCTGCTGCAGCAGGGCATCATATAAAACCCCAAGCTCGGGCGGGACCTGGTCCCGCTCGAGCATTGGAATGCGGCCTTGTCCGTCCTTGATCAGGTTCTCCATCAGAAGGAGAACCTGCCGGAAAGCTGTATCAGTCGCGGCGTGCCCTTGGTGCTGGTGATGGTGCCAAATCCCAAGCCGTTAAAGATGTTGTTCGGGCTGGCAAAAATAGGATGGTTCCAGATGTTGAAGAAATCCGCAGCGAATTTGAAGTTCTTACTCTCCGTGATGCGGAAATTCTTGCCCAGAGAAACGTCCCAGTTTTGCTGGAACGGTCCGCGGAACGTGTTGCGGCCAAGATTTCCGAAGCCGGTCGTTCCGTCCACCCCGATCACCGGCGCACCACTGATCGCGTTGGGATCGAAGAATTGATTGATCCGGCTGTGAATATCTCCGTGGGTCTGCGCGGAAGCGATCGTGAAGCCCGGATTCAGAGTTGCCGTGCTGGTGTTAGGACTGCTCAGGGCAAAATCCGAGCCGCCGGCCGCGTCGATCACGGTGAACGGTGTTCCGGACTGGAAGGTGGTAATTCCGCTGAGCGTCCATCGCGCCAAAAGTGCGCCGACGACGCCCTCACTCTTCGACAGGAATGGCAAACTCCAGTCATAGTTGAGGACCAGTCGGTGGGTGCGATCAAAATCCGAGGGCCCATAAGAGTCTCGGAGATCGGTCTGGTCGTTGATTGCCGTATTGAACGCGGTGTTGCCGCTGGAAGTGGCGTCCAGAGCCTTCGACCACGTATACGCCGCCTGAAAGTGGAGCGATCTCGGGAAAAGCGGTGTCCCAGCGTGACCTGCAATGAATCGTAGTGCGACCAGGCGTCGCTCGCGAACAACTGGTAGTTGCCTGTAGCCAGCCCGAAAGCGCGGGAACGCGCATTCGCATTGCTGAAAGTATTCTGTGTGATGGTGTATTGCGTGCCATCCAGAGCAGTGACCGTCACCGGATGGATCCTGGCATCGTAGGGTTGAATGGCATCGCGGGTCTCGCGCAGGTGCGTGCCCTTGGTGCCGACGTAGCCCACTTCGAGGATCCAGTTGTGGGGCAATTCCCGTTGCACGCTCAGGTTCCACTGTTGTGTGCTGGGCGAAACGAAATGCCGTGGCACCTCCAGCCCGAACAGGTTGATCAGGTTTCCGCCGAAGATTCCGTTGGGATGTTGAGCATCGCCGAATGGATTCGGGAAACCATTGTCGAATACCGCCTGCGCAGTAGTGTCAGTGGTCGGGTTGCCGTTTCCGTCCACAAAACCCAGGAAGTGCGAATACACCGGTACATATGCCGGATCAATCTGGCCGCCGACCGGAAGTCTCCCCACTCCGGAGGCAAAAATGTCCGCCATGTCACCCGGCGTTCCTAAGGGTGTGGTAATCGGAAGAATCGGAGCGCTGAACGAAAGCTGGTCCACCGTTCCAACATCTTCACGCACATAGAAGATTCCGTAACCGCCACGGATCGATGTGCTGTGGTGTCCAAACAGATCGTAGGCAAAACCAAAGCGTGGTCCCCAGTTGGAAGCGTAGTTGTTGTTCATGGTGGTGTCGCTGGCGGTGCCGGTCAAACCGGCTACGCCCAGCTTGTCCACGCATTTGGGGTAAATGAACGCGCTTACCTGCTGCTGCACCAGCGCCGAAACTGTGTTGCCGATGTGGCACAGATTGTCCTTGGCGGCGCCGAACAACTCCCAGCGCAGACCCGCATTAATCGTCAGGTTGGGAGTGGCCTTGTAATCATCCTGGAAGAACACTCCGTAGTCATTGATGCGATATTCGTGATTGGAAACGCCGCTGCCACCGAATGAGAAACCCGGCTGTCCCAGCAGGAAATTCTGGAAATCCGCTGCAGTCGGCGGCACAGGGGCTGGCCGGATCAAGACTGGATGAGGGGAAGAAGAACAGCTCTCCGTTAAAAGTCTGCGGAAAGTTTTTGTCCAGTGCCACGCGGTCATACTGCCCGCCAAACCGGAGCAGATGTTTGCCGGCAGTGTAGCTGGCCGTGTCCAGGAACGTAAGGTTGTTCTGCAACTGGCTCTGGTCGGCTCCGGGCGTGGGGCCAAGATTAAAAGTGGAAAAGGTAAATTTATAAATCGTCTTGTAAAGATTGCTGTTGGGCCGGTTGATCCCCAGGTCATTGACAGTCACAATCGGCTGGTTAATGGCATTGTTGTCGATGCGGACGTAGCCGACTCGAGCCTCATTTACCAGCCGTCGGACTGAAAATGTGGGTCTCCGCCACACTCAGAAAACGGTCGTGTACCGGCAGATCAAGGGGAAAGTTCATGTCGCCGACATTAAGAGTTCCGCCCAGCGTGGCGGTCAAGACCACCCGCGCCGAACGGAAGCAGGGACTCGAAGTTAGAGAAGAAGAAACGTCCGGAGATATGATCCTGCCCGCCGCGGAAGTCCCGGTCATAGTTCAAGGTGAACTGGTCGTCGGTGTACTTGCCAGCCTTGCTAAGCACGAACTGGCCGCCGGAAGCGGCATCGGCGGTAGGAAAAAGGAAGCCGCCGGGATCATTAAACTGGTCGCTGTGGAAGTTCAAAAGCTTTAGCGCGACTGGATCGATAGAAGCCGCCGTCACATTGGGATTTCCCGGAAAGAAAGCGTCCACCAGCGATTGCGCATAGCCGGCGCTTCCCCGATTCGCGCTGGGTAATACCGGCAGGGTGGTGCTGACGATCGCGCCCGGCGAAAGCCCACTGCGCTGGCGCGTGCCCTGGTAATTTACGAAAAAATAGCCGCCCTTGCCTTCCCTTCCGACCGGGCCTCCCAAACTGCCGCCGAAAATATTTTGCTTAATGTCAGGACGTTGCTGCGGAAGGCCAAGATTGATCTGGCTTCGATTCAGAAACCATTCGTTGGCGTTTAAATCCGTGTTGCGGAAAAACTCAAAGAGGCTGCCGTGAAATTTCTTGGTGCCGGTCTTGAGGATGGCGTTGATGTTGCCACCGCCGTTGCGTCCCTGGGTCGCGTCGTAGAGGCTGGTTTGAACTTTGAATTCCTGCACCACGTCGGGACTGGGCAGCGGGGTATTCGTCAGTTCGGCAACGTTGTAATCGGTGGCGCTGATGCCTTCGATCAAATAGTTGTTGTTGTCCTCACGCTGCCCGTTCACCTGGATGCGAACATCGCCGCGGCCCAGCGAAGCGGAAGCGTTCAGGTCCGAATTGGTTCCAGCTGACAGCGTAAGCAACTGTTGAAAGTTCTGAGTGGCCAGCGGCAGGTCGCGAATGGTGCGCGCGTCAATTGCCTGACCCGTGGTCGCAGTCGAAGTATCAACCGTCTGCACCTGGGCCTGCACTTCAACCCTTTCCTGTACCGCCAGCGGACGCAGCTTGGCTTCCATGCGAGTGGTTTCAGTAACGCGCACGGCCACATTGATGAATTTGGCTTCCTGAAAGCCGGAGCTGACTACGTTCACCGTGTAATTGCCAACCGGAAGCAAGGTCGCAGTGAACGAACCGTTAGCGTCAGTCTTGGTCGTCCGGGTCAGCGTTCCGGTATCCTGGTTAACGATGCGAACCTCGGCGCCCGCGACTACAGCGCCACTCGGATCCAACACGGTGCCGGTGATCGCGCCGGTGGCGCCGCCCTGTGCCAGCACTTGCGCCGTCCACATTAGCCCCAATAGGCTGATCCAAAATATTCTGATCCGGATTAAGTTGCCCAATGATCTCGGCATACACCCCTCCCCAATATCTGTGTTGATGTTTTGAATGCCACGAAGGCGGTCGGTCAGAACTTGAAAGGACAAGCGGCGCAGCCGCCGTGGCTGGTTCCAAGCCGGCGCTTGCAGCCGGTGCCGGCGAACCCTACACAAGATCGTTTGAGTACTGCCCTGATGAGGTACACGCTGCCCCCTCGCATGAAACCTGGACTGGAAATCTTTAAGGTCCCGACAGGTTACTAGAAATTAGTAGAGCTTTGCAATACCAAGTCAGCGCCGCAAGCCGGGAGAAACATTTGTTACAACCCTTTGTAAATACCCCCATCCACCAGCACTGTCTGTCCGGTAACGTACGATGCGCGCTCGGACGCCAGCCACACAATCGTGTCGGCAACTTCCTTGGGCTCTCCCAGGCGCCTCAATGCAGCGTCTGCGGCCCACCCCTCGAACAAATCTTTCTCCGCGACTCCCGACGCCTTGGAACGACTCTTGGCCAGCTCCTTGAGCCGGTCGGTTGCGGTAAACCCCGGGCCGACGTTGTTCACCAGAATCCCATCCTTGCCGAATTCATTCGCCAGGCTCTTGACCAACCCGACTACGGCGGCCCGCACTGCGTTTGAAAGCACCAGATCCGCCACCGGCTGCTTGGTGGTGATCGAAGTAATGGTGACAATCCGGCCCCAACGCTTACGTTGCATATGCGGAATGACTTCGCGAGCGAAATAAACCGTGCTCATGAAGTTCGCATCCACGGCTTTGCGCCAGTCGTCCGCGGTCGTGGCCAGGAATCCCTTCGCCGGCGGTCCTCCGGCGTTGGTGACGCAAATGTCAGCCGCGCCGAATTTCACTACCACACCCTCTACGAATTCGTGCACCGCCTGAGCGTCGGTCACATCCAGGGGGTGATGAAACACCTCAACGTTGTGTTGTTTGCTGATCCTTTCCGCCGCCGTCGTCGAGCGCCTGCGCGTTGCGGGCGCACATCGCAACTTTGCATCCCTCGGCCGCGAAAGCCTCAGCTGTCGCCCGGCCGATTCCCTGGCTCGACGCAGCCACAATTGCAACTTTACCCTTCAGTCCCATATCCATAGGAACCGAATTATAGATGGATCAAATCGTGCGCGCGGATAATCATAGAAATGCTGCTGGGCTATACATTGCGCCCTTTGCGGCAACTTCGCGTCCTTTGCGTTCAAAGTCTTTAACCGCAAAGATCGCAGAGAACTCCGCAAGTGCGCCAAGACTCCCCTTGCCCAGTTTGCCTGTGAACGATACTCTTGAGAGTCGTTTTTATGTTCCAGAAAGCACGAGAACGGGTCGACATCGTGTTTCATCTTTAACCGAGGCCTCCATGGCAAATCCCGCTAAGTATGTATGGCTCGATGATAAGTTGAAAGACGCCTCCCAAAGCGGCCTTCCAATCGTCAACGCCGGCCTGCACTACGGCTTTAGTGTCTTCGAAGGCATTCGCTGCTACGCCACTGCCGGTGGTCCCGCCGTGTTCCGGCTGGAAGAGCATGTCGACCGCTTGCTGGATTCAGCGCTGATTGTCGGCTTCCGCAATCTTCCCTGGAACCGCGACAGCCTGATTGACGCCATTCACAAGACCATCTCCGCCAACAAATTCTCGGCGTGTTACATCCGCCCGCTGATTTATCTGGACGGCGCCATGGACCTGGTCGTGGACAGCGGCAAGCCGCGCCTGATCATCGCAGTATGGGAGTGGACTGCTTTTCTGGGCGCGGAGGCGAAAGAGCGCGGCATTCGCGCCAACATTGCATCTTTCACTCGCCTGCATCCCAACATCATGATGACCAAGGCCAAGGTCTCGGGAAATTACGTGAGTTCGATTCTGGCCAAGACCGAATCCCAACGCGCCGGCTTTGATGAAGCCATCATGCTCGATCCGCAAGGTTACGTGGCCGAGTGTACGGGCGAAAATATTTTTCTGGTGCGCGACAACGTAATTTACACGCCGGCTCGAGGAGCCATTCTCGAAGGCATCACGCGCGACAGCCTGCTGGCCGTGGCCCGAGACCTGGGTCACATCGTGATCGAAGAGCCGATTTCCCGCGACCAGCTTTACATTGCCAATGAAGTTTTTGTCTGCGGTACCGCCGCCGAAGTCGTCGGCCTGCGCGAGATCGACTTCCGCACCATCGGCAACGGAAAGACGGGCCCGCTCACGCGAGCCCTGCAGGCGGAATTTGAGAAGCTCACCAGCGGGCGACATCCGCGCTCCGCGGGTTGGCTGTCTCCGGTGCCGGCGTTGGACGCAGCCTTGGCCGGGGCCTAGCGGGTTGCGTCCCTAAAGTTGAGGCGTCGTGCTGACCTTGTGAAGCATCTGGCGTGGATCAAATACGCGCCTCGGTAGCGACCTGCGGCAGACCCTTGGAGGACTGAAGTTCGTCAGGACTACGCCCTCGGGAGTTGGCAGTAAAGGAGCAGTTATGAAAAAACACAAGCATCACTCGGAAACAGAAGCGGTTCGTGGCGGCTCCGATCTTCACAAAAAGAATGGACCGCTCTCCACTCCGATCTACCAGACAGCCACATTCGAAGTCACGTGATAGCGAGCAGCAAGTGCGCGCCACTTCGACTGATATGTTCTACACCCGTTATGGCAACCCTACGCACACCGTAGTCGAGAAGGCCATTGCGGAACTGGAAGGCACGGATACCGCGCTGCTGTTCTCTTCCGGCATGAACGCCATCACCACGTCAATTCTCGCCCTGCTGAAAAGCGGCGACCACGTGGTGGCCCAGCGTGACATTTATGGCGGCGCCACAAAGTTTTTCAGCCAATGGCTGCCCAAGCTCGGAGTCGAAACTACGTTTGTGGATACTACGGAATACGATCAGCATGCCCGCGCCATCCGGCCCAACACCAAGCTGCTGTATCTGGAATCTCCGACGAATCCGACTTTGCGGGTAGTCGACCTGCGCAAGGTGACTGCCCTGGCCCGGCAGCACAATCTCATTACTTTTATCGACAGCACTTTCGCCACGCCCATCAATGTTCGCCCCGCGGATTTCGGTATTGACCTGGTCATGCATTCCGGCACCAAATATTTCGCCGGACATGCGGACCTGATCTGCGGCATCGTGGCCGGCCGCCGCGATCTGATCGAAATCATCCATGCAACCCGCACCACCCTGGGCGGGAACATGGATCCGCACGCCGCCTGGCTGTTGTTGCGCGGCATCAAGACTCTGGCGGTGCGGGTGCAGCGGCAGAATGACAATGCCCTTCGCATCGCCCAGTTTCTTTCCCGGCATACCAAGGTACGGCGGGTGCACTACCCGTTCCTCGAAGGCCATCCGCAACGTGCCATGGCGATGGAGCAGATGCACGGCGGCGGTGGCGTTCTGAGCTTCGAAGTTGACGGCACCGGAGAAGACGCCAAGCGTTTTTCGGAAGCCTTGCACCTGTTTACCCTGGCGCCGAGCCTGGGCGGGGTGGAATCGCTGGTCACAATTCCGGTGCTCACGTCACACGGCATGATCTCCGCCGAACATCGCGCCAGCATGGGCGTGACCGATCAGTTGGTCCGGCTTTCAATAGGAATCGAAAACGCCGACGACCTGATCGCCGACCTGGAGCAAGCCTTGACCGTGGTGACCGCAACGCGTGAACACGCTCAGGTGGGATAGAAGGAAACCGCGCCGTGTCATCCTGAGCGAAGCACGATCACTCGCTTGCGAATGATCATGCGAAGTCGAAGGACCCCTACATTACCTTGTCATCCTGAACGGAGTGAAGGATCGCCCGCGCGCACATCTATGGGCGTGGTAATGCGAGGAATGCACCCGGAATAAGCAATGTGACAGAAATGCACAGATCCTTCGCTTCGCGTGGGCTTCGCTAACGCGAAGCCCACACTCCGCTCAGGATTACAGCGCCGATTAGAAGATGAACTTCGCTCCCAACTGCAGGATGCGGCCGTTGTGCGCGGCGGCAGGCCTCAGGTAGGCATTGGCCGCGGTGCAACCCGGGTCGCCGGCCGTGTTGCCCGGTCCTCCGTAGCAGGTCAGCGTGCTGTTGGAGCTGCCGAACGGGCTGTTCTGAGCCGCGGATCCGCCGTCCCCACCCAGCCACGCGTACTCAATATGGTTGAACACGTTGAAAGCCTCGGCGCGAAATTCAAATCCAATGTTCTCGGTGATGGCGAAATGTTTGAACACTGCCATGTCGAAGTTGGTGCGCTTGGGGTTGGTCAGGAAATTTCTGGGCATATCGCCGAAGGTCAGGCCACGCGGCGCAGCAAAAGCCGAAGGGTTGTAGAGCAGCGGTCCAAAACCGCCTCCGGGGAAGGCGAAGTTAGTTATGCCTGCTCTAGGATCGCCCACTACGTCAGGATATGATTGAGACGAGTTCACGCTGATCCCGTTGGCCACTCCGGCGTTGTCGCCGAAGACTCCATTGCCGGGGCTGAACGGAGTGCCGCTCTGCAGCGTCACCAGTCCAGACCATTGCCATCCGCCCAGAACCTTATTAGTTAAACCAGGGTTTTTGAAGAAGGGCAGGTCGTAGACGTATCCCAAATTAAATTGGTGCCGCTGGTCGAAGTTGGAACTCGCTCGGGCCCGAGCCAGGTCATAAGAATCCAGAATGACCGCGTCCCTGGCGGACGACGAATCATCGATGGAATGGCTGTAGGTATAGGCCAGGCTGAGCTGCAGCCCTCCGATGGTGTGCCGGACGGCCGTTTGCAGTGCGTTATAGGTGGAGGAGGCCTGCTCTCTCAAGGCGGTCACCGATCCCATACCCGGGAACTGGCTGCGGAAAATATCGGCGTTGGCGCCGCAGGCAATTTGCAGGTTGACCAGGGCTTGTCCGGTCACAGCCACGCCGCTCGGAGTGGTCAGGGTGCCGCAGTCGTCGTGCAGATTGTCTCCGGTTGCGGGATCAATGCCGCCGCCGATGGGCTCTCCCGGCTTGTAGGGATTCTGACTCAATGGTGTCGGCAATACCTGGTTGGAATCAAAAACTCGGGTGAGATGTGTACCCTTGCTGCCTACGTAGGAAACCGTCGCGACCGTGCCCCGCAGAATTTCATGCTGAATATCGAGATGCCACTGCTGTACGTACGGCCACACCGCCTTGTTGGGAATCGAGATCATCGAGAGAGGCGTGGTCGAACCAGCCGGCGTGGGAACGATCTGGTCGTAGGCAGTCAGGTTGAATATGGTGGTGGTTTGCACTGCCGGACTGGCAGCAGGCTCGAGCGATTCCGCGTTGGCCTCGTTGCCGTTGGTATGCTCGAAGAAAACTCCGTAACCACCGCGAATGGCCGTCCTGCCGTTGCCGCGCGGGTCCCAGGCAAAACCGATGCGGGGTGCGGGATTGAACAGATGGCCCTTCATACAACTGTCGGGCACGCCCGAAGTCACGCCGCACTGCACCACTCCGTTGAATGGATTCCCAATCACCAGCCCGGTCACAGGATCGGTACTGCTGGCGCCTGGAACATAGCGGGAGACGTCGAAGTTGTATTCGGAATGATAACGGTCGCGATAAGTTCCGAATAGGCTGATCCGAACCCCGAGATTCAGGGTCAGGTGGCTGGTGACGTGCCAGTCATCCTGGAAGTAGGGCTCGAAAATCTTGTAGCGATTGTAGAACTTGGGCTGCGCGCTGGTTTGAGCAAATGACGCCACCCGGCCCACCAGCATGTCTGCGAAGGCATTGCCGGTGCTGATCGAGTTGCTGGTGTCAAATGTCAACACGCCATTGGTGGCGGTTCCGGGCGCGGCCAGTTCATTTTTCTGAGCGGCGACGAAATAACCGCCGAATACCAGGTTGTGCTTGCCAATGATTTTGGTGACGTTGTCACGATACGTGTAAGTCGGGTTCGAGTTGTAGGGGCCGTTGGGCAGGTAACCCACGTCCTCCTGGAAATTGAAGACGCCACCGCCGCCCAGGCTAATTCCCGGGATCTTGCCCTGGTCTGCGCCGGGGAATATGCCGAAGGTCATGCTAGGCGGCCGCTGCCACGCACCGATTGGAATCAGGGTGATGTGATCGGTGGTGTAGCTGGCTACGAATTCGTTCAGCAGCGTGGGCGAAATGGTCGCAGTCAACCGAGCCACCATGCTGACGCCGGGTCCGCCAAAATTGGTCTGGATAGTGGGAAAGCTGGTTCCGTTGGTCCACAGCGGTGTGGGATACACCTGGTCCCAGGAGTCGTGGATGTAGCGGAAAGTGCCGCGGAGTCTGTCAGTAAAATTGTGGTCCACGCGAATCAATTCTTCGCGCCAGTTGGTGGGCAGTGTCGGGGCTGCGTTCCAGGTGTTGACTCCCTGGGTGGGCTCGGGAATCTCCAGCATGAGCGCTTTGGCATTCGGATCAACCGGAACTATGTTTCCGGGAAACGGCAGGCCGGTAGAAGGATCGGTCGGACAATCCGTTCCAGGACAGATATCGCTGAAATCGCCGCCCCGTTCAGCCAGCGAGGGAACGGTCACGCTGCCCAGATTTGCCGGAACCCGGTCGCGCCGCCACTCCTGCGACCAGAAGAAGAACGTCTTGCTTCGGTCCTTGTTGTAAACCCCGGGAATATAGACAGGACCTCCGATGGTGTATCCGAAGTCGTTCTTCTTGTACGGAGGCACGCTGCTCTGGGGGAAGGTATTGGCGTTGAAAATATCATTGCGGACAAATTCGTAGGCATTGCCGTGAAAGCTTCGGGTGCCGGACTTGGTTTCAACTTCCACCGTGCCCGATCCGTTGCGGCCATACTGCGCGCCATAGTTCGAAGTGAGCACCTTGAACTCGGCGATCGCTTCCAGGCTGGGATAGACGTTCAGCGTGGTGTTGCTGCCGTTATCCATATTGTCGCCGCTGTCCAGTTCCCAGTTGTTGTACTCGGTGCGTCCGCCGTTCATGCTGAAGGAAACGTTGCCGCCGACGCCTACGCTGGCGTCATCCTGGCCCGATTGATTGCTGACTCCGGGAACCAGGGTTGCCAGCTGGGTGAAGTTGCGTCCGTTCAATTCGAGCTGGGTGATTTCCTTACCGGTGACGGTGCCGGAAAGATCGGACGACTGAGTTTCAACCTGCGCGACCGTCACGCCCTCGACTTCGACCGTGGTGTTGGCCGCTCCTACCTGCAAAGCTACGTCGGCGCGCGCCTTTTGTCCTACTGCCAGCTTCACGCCTTTGGCCTGATACTTCTTGAATCCGGCCCCGACGACAACCAGGTCATAGGAGCCGCCGGGCACCGAACCAAACAGGAAGTCTCCGCTTTCATTGGTTGGACTGGTGCGGTTAAAACCGCGGTCCGGACTGGTCAGTGTGACCTGGGCGCCGGACACGGCCGCCCCGCTGGGATCGGTCACAGTGCCGGTGATCGAAGCCGTATCCTGCGCCAAAGCAGTCAACGAAACTGAAAGGACAATGCCTAACCACAACACGCGGGACTTCATAGCCAACCCCCTAGACAATGGTGCAACCGCCGATGGCGATTGCTGAGATTTCTCCGAACCTGCATCCTAATCTGTTTTTCAATCCGCTATGCGGCCCATTCCATGTACGCACCCGGTGGGTAAACCCGCTTCGTATCCCTATGAACTGCCAAATGGCCGAAACATCTTCGATTTTTCGTCGAAAGGGCCTGGGGTCCGATTCGACATTTTAACGAGAAAGGGTTTATTAAAACGTATCAATAGCCTGAATATTGCGGTAGTTCGACTGCAAGTGTCAAGAAAAAAAGCGGGAGAAATGATTGCTATCAGCTTTTTGATTGCGGGGCAAAGCCGGGCTTTTCGGTCGAAGTTCAGGCTACAACAGGCTGCGGGTGGACTCTCGCACCGCCAACTCCGGCGCCATTTTGCGATGGACTGCCGACACTTCCCGCTTCTCCAGCACCGCATTAATGCCTTCCACCACTAAATTCGCGGCCATCGCGCCCATAGCTTCCATCGGTTGGCGAACCGTGGTGAGCGGGGGAGTGTAGAGACTGCAGGCGGCGACGTCGTCGAAGCCGGTGACGGAGCAGTGCTCCGGGACGCGCATTCCTGCTTTCGCCATTGCACGTATCGCACCAAACGCGGTCATGTCGTCAAAGGCCATCAATGCAGTGAAGGGGCGCTTACTCTTGATCAATTCCTCCGTTAATTTGTAGCCGGCTTCAAAACTTGAAAGCGGGTCGCGCGATTCCGGCAGGTCCAGGATCAGGCGAGGATCGAGTTCGAGCCCGCTGCTTTTTGCGAACGAGCGAATGCCGCGCCAGCGGGGCGCGCTGTCGGCCAGGGTCTTGGGTCCACGGATGAACGCGATCTTGCGATGCCCCAGCAGGTACAGGTGTTCGACCGCGGCGTATGCTCCAACCTCGTTATCCACAATCACCGAACTGACCGTGTCGGTCTGAAGCTCCCTTCCGATCATGATTGTCGGAATGCTGCTTTTCTCCAGATCGGCGAGCACGTCGATGTCGACGAAAAGCCAGTTCGCCAGCACGATCAGCGCTTCCACCCGGCGGTCGAGCAGCATCTCGAGATAACGCTCAAAGCGGGCGCGCTCGTTGTGCACGTCGGTGAGAATGGGGAGATAGGAAGACTGGTAAAGCGAGTTCTCGATGCCGCGCAGAACCAGGGTGCAATACGGGTCGGTCATGTCGAAAACCATGACGCCGACGGTGTGGCTGCGCTTGCTGCGCAAGGAGCGGGCAAACAGGTTGGGGCGGTAGCCGAGTTTCTTGGCCGCCTTCTCGATTCGCTTCTTGGTGGCTGCCGGGATGTAGCGCGCCAGGGGGGCGTTGTTGAGGACAATAGAAACTGTCGTCGAGGAAAAACCGGCCTCTTTGGCTACGTCGCGGATGGTAATGACTGAAGTCTTGACCATAGGGCATTTAGCAATTGGCAATTAGCAAAGAACACGTTCGTCATCGTAAAGCGTTTTAGCCAATTGCTGTCTTGAATTTCAGGCACTCGTTGGCGGACACTACAGCAGAGTGAAATCACTGTCAAGGCTCCTGGGCGTGTTTGCGCTTGCGTTGGCGTGCAGCGCCGCAGCCCAAAGTGCGCGTCCGACAGGCCAACCGGCTCAAGCTGCGAATCCACAGCAATTGTTTCATGACGGGGAAATCCAGTTAAAGACCAATAACCTTGATGGGGCGGAACGGAGTTTTCGCGGCGTGCTGGCCCTGGACCCGCAAGCCGCCGGCGCCTACGCCAACCTGGGCGTCATCGCCATGCGACGCAGGCAGTGGCCACAGGCGCTCGAAATGTTGAAGAAGGCTGAGCAGTTGATGCCGCAAGTGCCGGGCATCCGGCTGAACATCGGCCTGGTCTACTACCGGCAAAGCAATTTCCGCGCGGCCATAGCTCCGTTTGAATCTGTGGTGCGGGATGCGCCCGATTCTTACCAGGCGCGATTCCTGCTGGGCCTCTGCTATTTTTTTGCCGAGCGCTATGCAGATGCGACCACGATGCTCGAACCGTTATGGCCGCAGGCTTCGAACCAGCTGAACTATCTTTACGTTCTGGGCATTGCGGCCGGCAAGTCTTCGCATCCAGACCTGGAACAGCGCGCGCTCGGCCGCCTGATTGAAACCGGGCAAGACTCTCCCGAGATGCATCTGCTGCTGGGCAAGGCTCACATCAACCGCGAAGAGTACGACGAAGCCATCAAGGAACTCGAGATGGCCGCCCGGAGCGATCCCAAACTTCCTTTCGTTCATTTCAACCTGGGGGTGGCTTACTTCAAGAAACAGGATCTGCAGCGCGCCCGGGAGGAATTTCTCAAAGACGCCGCGCTGGAGCCGGATGTTGCTTACAACTACGATCAAGTGGGGCTGGTGAACTCGCTCCTGGGAAATAATCTGGAAGCGGAAAGAAATCTGCGCCGGGCACTGCACCTCGACCCGGGCCTGGGCAGCGCTCATTACCAGTTGGCTCGGGTCTACCAGAGTGAAGGCAAGTTCGCGCAGGCGCTGACCGAGGTCGAGGCCGCGGCAAAAATTGATCCAGAGAACTCCAACGTGCACTACCTGCGCGGACAGCTGCTGCAGCGACTGGGGCGGAAGCAGGAAGCGCGCGCTGAGATGGAAGCCACTACGCGGGTGATGAACGAGCAACGCGATAAGCGTCAGAAAGAGCTTTACGGTGGGCCTGCTCCCAATCCAGAGCTGACGCAGGAACCGCAGTAGGGATGGTGGCTCTGTGCGATTTCGGCAGTGATCTGTTTTAGCAAGCGAAACAGCAGATTCCTCGCGCTTAGCGCTTCGGAATGACAGTCTTCAATCGGTATTCGGCCTGTCAGCGTATTCATCCGCCTGCACGAGCGGGACGCTCGCGCCTACATTTTCCCGTTTTGGTAAACTGAGAGACGTCCCACGGCTTACTCCGCAGCTGCCGGCCCTTTCAGGAATCATCGCCTCACGAAGGAGTTCCGCTATGAAACGCGCATTGAAAATTTTCGGGATCGTGATTGTCGTCATTCTGCTCATCGTTATTGCTCTGCCCTTTTTGATCAACGTGAACAGCTTCCGGCCCAAGCTCGAATCGGAGCTTACGACCGCACTCGGCCGCCAGGTCAAGGTCGGCAATCTCAGTCTTTCCATCCTGTCGGGCAGCGTTTCGGCGGAAGACCTGTCAATCGCGGACGATCCCGCCTTCAGCAAAGACCCCTTCATCCGCGCCAAGTCGCTGAAGGTTGGCGTGGAAGTGATGCCGCTGATCCTTTCCAAGACTTTGCACGTCACCGATATCACGCTGGACAAGCCGGAGATTTCGCTGCTGCGCGACGCTTCGGGAAAGTGGAATTTCTCCAGCCTGGGCGGCAAGTCCGAAGCTGCGTCCAAGCCGGCGGAATCGACGCCGTCGTCGCCTTCCACGGCGAATCTTTCGGTCAGCAAGCTGGACGTAAAGGATGGCAAAGTGTCGGTAAGCCGGGCAAACTCGTCCATCAAGCCGCATGTCTATGACAATGTGAACATCAGCGTACGGGATTTTTCCATGACGTCGCAGTTCCCTTTCACCATCACCGCTGATCTTCCTGCGGGCGGTAGCGCGAAACTTGAAGGTAAGGCTGGACCGATCAACACCGCGGACGTTTCAGCGTCTCCATTGCAGACGCAGGTTCACATCAAAGGTCTGGATCTGACGGCGTCGGGATTCGTCGACCCGTCCACCGGAATCGCCGGGGTCGCCGATTTTGACGGCACCCTCGCCTCTGACGGCAAGCTGGCGCGAACCAGCGGCACGCTGACGGCCTCCAAGCTGAAGCTGGCGGTCAAGGGTTCGCCCGCAACCCGACCGGTGGAGGTGAAATACGCAACCGACTACGACATGGCGAAGCAATCCGGAGCCCTGACCCAAGGTGATGTGACCCTGGGCAAGGCTCTGGCGAAGCTCACTGGAACATATGCGTCGCAGGGAGATTCGACCATCCTGAATATGAAACTTAATGCCGACGGCATGCCGGTCGACGATCTTGAGACCATGCTGCCGGCACTCGGCATCGTTCTGCCGTCGGGGTCGTCGCTTAAGGGCGGAACGCTTTCGGTCAACGTGGGCATCGTCGGCCCGGTGGACAAGCTGGTAATTACTGGCCCAATTCGTCTGGCGCAGACCAAGCTCGCGGGCTTTAATCTGGCCTCCAAGATGTCGGCCATCTCGGCCCTGTCCGGAGCGCAGACCGGGTCGGACACTGCCATCCAGAACCTGAGTACGGATGCGCGGGTGGCGCCTGAGGGTGTACACACGCAGAACATTAACCTGACCATTCCGGCGCTAGGCACGGTGACCGGGGACGGAACCATCACCCCTGGCGGTGCGTTGAACTACAAGATGAACGCCAGCATTTCCGGCAGCGTGGTGACTGGACTCACGCAGCTCGCGGGCATCGGGGGCAAGGGTGGCAGCATTCCTTTCTTCATTCAGGGCACGACCTCTGATCCAAAATTTGTGCCGGATGTGAAAGGCATGGTCGGCAGCCAGATGCAAGGCGGGCTTGGCGGCGCGCTAGGGGGACTGACGGGAGGAAAGAATCCCTCGGGAAACTCTCCGGCGGACGCGCTGAGCGGGCTGTTTGGGGGGAAGAAGAAGAAAAAGCAGTAGGGGAGAAACGGCTGCTGGTTTCGGATTTCTGGTTTTGTCTGCGGCGAGACTGGTGTGCTTACATTTTTGTGGCGGCAGCTTTCTGCCTGATTGGCTTCTGATCGGATCGGTTCTCCTCTTCGGCGGTGGGGGTGGGGCGCCCCCACGACAGCCACCGGGACGGCGGCGCTTACGAAACCGTCCGGAGCGAACTTCAGGGCTGCGGATCAGAGAATTCTCGGAGTCGCATAACGAAACTATTTCAACGAGCGGAGATTTGCGTCAGCAGACAGAGAGTCAAACCGTACACAATGGCCAGCAGGGTCACCATCAGATAGGCTAAATTTCTCTTGCGCCTTCGGCGCGACGAGTATGAATGCAAATACATTTATCAATCCCCTGTCATCATCTTAAAAATTGACAGGGCATCGCCCAATACCCTCGACTCTGTATTTCCGGCTAGGGGCAAATTTTTGTTTTATTTGGCGGTGAGGATTTTCGACCTGTCCGGTTATTCTTTATCTTTTTCTTCGTGCAACTGCTGGGCCAGATAGTTTTGCAAACCCATTTCGCCGATGGCGTGTAGTTGTCCTTCCAGCCAGTCGATATGTTCCTCTTCGTCGGTGAGGATTCCGTTCAGGAGCACGCGTGAACCGTTGTCTCCGGCCTTGAGGCATACTTCAATTCCTTCATTCAGCCGCTTCACCGCGTCGTACTCGACCTGGAGATCGAACTCCAGTTGAGCCTTCACATTTTGTCCGATATTGATCTTGAAGTAGTCACTCATGTTTGGAGTGCCATCCAGATACAGAATGTGCTCGATGAGTTTTTCCGCGTGCTGCATCTCCTCGATGGATTCGAGTCGAGTATGTTTGGCCAGCTTTTCATAGCCCCAGTTTTCGCACATTTCGGCGTGCAGAAAGTACTGGTTGATGGCCGTCAATTCCGCCTTGAGCACTTCGCTCAAGACCGCGATGACTTTGGAATTACCTTTCACGGGTCGCCTCGCTGGACGAAATTTTAAGGGAAAACTATAGCATCGGAGACGGAGGACCTAAAACGGGGATTTCGCGGGACGTGTGGGGCGGACACTCCTGTCCGCCGCTTTTGACTTTTCGGGTTGGGTCGTTTGACCGCGGATTTGAACAAGGCAAAGCTAAGAAGCAAAGTCAAAGGCGGCGGACAGGAGTGTCCGCCCCACACTTCACTTCAATCGGCGGCCACGTCCTGGGTGGGGAGCGGGTCTACCCGGCGGCGGGAAGAGCGGTTGGGCGGCAGGCCAGCGTCGCGAATCTTGTACAGCAGGGCACGATAGCTGATGCTCAAAGCGCGGGCAGCCTGCTTGCGATTCCAGTGATGGGCCTGCAGCACCTTCAGGATAACTTTTCGTTCCAGTTCGCGCGTGGCCTGCCGAGTGATGGTCTTCAACGCGATGGGACCGTCGTAGTTGATATCGGGAACGGGAAATTCCTGCTGGTGCGAAATCAGGTCGGCGCTGATGACCTCTTCGTTACCGAGAATCACGTAGCGTTTGATCAGGTTTTCCAGTTCGCGGATGTTGCCCGGCCAGTGATACTTCTGCAGCGCGATCATCAAATCTCCGGAAAGAGCGCGGGCGCGGCAGTTGTACTTGCGGTTGTAGTATTCCAGAAAATATGCGACCAGGTCGGGGATATCGCCTCGGCGTTCGCGCAATGGCGGCATCTGGAGATTGACCACGTTGATGCGGTAGAACAAATCCTGGCGGAAGGTGCCGCTCTCGATTTCCACTTCCAGCACGCGGTTGGTGGCGCAGACCACGCGCACTTCGACTTTTTTGTCCTCCTGGGCACCGATGCGGCAGAACTGTCCATCCTGGAGAAGTTGCAGCAGCTTGGACTGGAGACCGAGGTCGAGTTCAGAGATCTCATCGAGGAAGAGGGTGCCACGATGAGCCAGTTCCACGCGGCCCGGTTTCGATCCGTAGGCTCCGGTGAAGGCGCCCTTTTCGTATCCGAAGAGCTCGCTTTCGAGCAGCGTCCCCGGGATGGCGGGACAGTTGACTTTGACAAAGGGACCATTCCGCCAAGGCGAAAGCCCGTGAATCATGCGAGCGATGATGTCCTTACCAGTACCGCTCTCGCCCTGAATCAGGACGGGGACGTTGGCGCTGGCGACTTTGTCCATGCGGTTGCGCAGCGACTGCATGACTTCAGAGTGGCCGAAGGTTACGGCCTCGGGAGGAAACTCTCCCAGTGAAGTTGCCAGCGAAGTGACGGAGTTTGTATTTGTCATGAGTATCGAGTGGCCCATAGCCCAGTGTTACGAGCCCTTGTAATGCACCCGGAGAGCCAAACCCCGGAAGACCCCGATTCAGGCATCAGAATCATGGCTAAACTGTTTGGATTGAATTTGTTCAGGAATATCGACGAGCACGAAACCGATCGGGCACAGGAGACGGCCTGGGCCTAGCATTAAGCCTGTTCGTGGGAAAAACTTTTCACAAAGCAGAAGCAACTTTCCTCGAGCGGGAGGGCGGCCGAGCGGTTTGGGCGACCAGGGGATGGGAGAACTTGAGCCCAATCAAATGGTAGCCGTCCGCGTGCGTGACCCAGAGAGCGCGCGCCCGCAGGTTGCGGGCGGCCTTGGGCAGCGAGCTGGCCGCAGCCAGGGGCGCACTGGGGATTTCAAGCAAAACCTGCGTGGAGAGCGGCAAAGAGCGGCGAACGGCGACCAAGGCGCCACCCGCGGAGATGTTCAGCGCGGTGGCGAACTCGAGCAAATCCTTGCCTTTTTCGTCGCGGCTTCGGACAAAGACGGGTATCGCGATGGGAAGGCGCGGCCATTTGCGGCTATCAGCTTCACGATCTACAAGACGCTTCAAACCCACCCCTCTATACGCGAGATAACCCCTGTCCCGCACCTAGGGGGCCAAACCACGCAGCGGGGACGTAACGTTTGAGGTAAGAAACCCGGAAGAGTGCCGGCAATTCGCGGCAAATCCGGGTTGTGGCGCGGCCCAGAATCGATTTCTTCTCCTTATATTCGCCCGCCAAAATGGCATTAACCCCGAACTTTGAAGCTGTTAGAACCGCAAGGATTTTCCCTTTCGTGACCAGTTGTTTGCATTTTCCGTTGACACTGGAAAAGGCGTGTCATACGATTTCAGAGCAGCCAAATTCATGCGCTCGGCTACTTTTCCCCTCCCCGGTAAGCCAAACCTGTGAGTTTCCCGACTATGGGAGTGGTGCCAGAAAATACGTGTGTTTCCGGGGAAACAGAACCGGCAACGACTAAGGCGGAGCGGGCTGGGGACAAGCGGCCGGTCCGAGAACACCTGAGCTACGACCAGTTGCTGCAGGAATATAACCAGCTGCGGGAACGTTCCCTGCGAACCACCAATGCCCTGGGATCAGCCGCCCACGACCTCAAGACCCCCTTGGCTATTCTGAACGGCTACATCGAGCTATTACAAAATGAAAAGCTGGGTTCGCTCAACGAGCGCCAGAGGGAAATTCTCGGAGACATGCACTCCAGCGGGCAGCGCCTGCAGCAATTCATCCAGGATTTTCTGAGCTACACAGTTCTCGAAACCGGCGAGATGAAGATGCGGTACGAGACGGGCAACATAAATCCCTGCCTGGCAGAAGTCTGCCGTCTCTGGTCCAACCGCTTTCAGGAAAGAGGATTGGCGCTGTACTTTCTGGCGAATGACAAGCTGCCGGAGCTGGAATTCGATTCGCCGAAGCTGCAGCGGGTAATCTCTAATCTTCTGGAGAATGCCTCCAAGTTCACGCCGTCCGGGGGCACGGTTTGGCTGCACGCCGAGCCCTACATGTGGGAACGCCGCAGCCTTACCAGTTCGACGGTGGCGGGAGAGCGGCGGCGGCAGAGTGATCCGCTGCCAAACTCGGTGAAGGTGAGCGTTTCCGACACCGGACCGGGAATTCCGGCGGAGTATCACATCGAGGTGTTCGACGATTTTTTCCGGCTGCCGCAAAATGAAGCGAAAATCGAAGGTATGGGGTTGGGACTGGCCATCGCCCGGCGTCTGGTAAATGCCATGGGTGGCAAGATCTGGGTGGAAAGCGAGATTGGGGCGGGCGCTAAATTCTCTTTCATCGTTCCGCTCAAGCCGGTAGCCAGTGCCCCGAGCAAAGGGAAAAGCAAATGACCGAGGCGGTTAATATCCTTTTGGTGGATGACGAACCCGGGATGGTGCGTTACATTCGCACCCTGCTCGAAGTGGGTGAGTACACGGTCGAAACCGCCTCCACGGGCGAGGAGGCCTTGCAACGGGTCGAGAAGGGATTGCGGCCCGACCTGGTGCTGCTGGACCTGCTGATGCCGGGGATCGACGGCTTGCAGACTTTGGAGCAATTGCGGCAGCTGGTGCCGGGACTGAAGGTGGTCATGCTGTCCTGCGTCAGCGATACCCGCAAGGTGGTGCAGGCGATCCGCCTGGGCGCGCATGATTACTTGACGAAACCCTTTCAAAAGGGGGAGCTGGACACCGTCATTGATCAATGCCTGGGGAAGAATCAGCAGAATTTCGCTGGCGAAGTAGAAGAACTCGCAGATGAAGTATTCTTCGTGGCCGCGAGTCCGGCCATGCGCAAGATTCGCTCGCAAGCGGCGCTGGTTGCGGGCGTGGATATTCCAGTCCTGATGCTGGGGGAGAGTGGTACGGGTAAGGAAGTGGTGGCGCGCCTGATCCACAAGCTGTCGCCGCGCGCCCACCGCACTTTCCTCAAAGTGAATTGCGCGGCTGTGCCCGCCGATTTGCTGGAGAGCGAATTGTTCGGTTACGAAGCGGGCGCGTTTACCGGCGCCAACCATGCCAAGCCGGGCAAATTTGAGCTGTGCAATAAAGGCACAATCCTGCTCGACGAAATCGGCGAGATGCCGCCGCTGTTGCAGGCCAAGCTGCTGCACGTATTACAGGACCAGCAGTTCTCGCGCCTGGGCAGCCGCTCCGTGATCAAAGTGGATGTGCGCATCCTGGCGGCCACAAATATCAATATTCCGGAAGCGCTGGCGAGCAAGCGTCTGCGCGAAGATCTCTACTACCGATTGAACGCTTTTACCATGCAACTGCCTCCGCTGCGCGAACGAAAAGAAGAAATTCCGATTCTTCTGAAACACTTCATGTCGCGCATGTCTGAACAGTACGCGCGGCCACCGTTGCCGCTCTCTCCCAACATGCTGCAGGCCTGCCAGGACTATTCATGGCCGGGGAACCTGCGCGAGTTGAACAACTTCATCAAACGCTACCTGGTGTTGGGCGATGAGAAGCTGGCGGTGCAGGAACTGCAGCCTCGAGACGACGGCCACGGGGCGAAGGTGGAAACGCCCGGCACTCCCGGCGAACCGAGCGGCGGCCTAAAGTCTGTGGCACGAGGTGCCAAGGACGAAGCAGAAGCGGAAGCGATCCGCCATGCCCTTGATCAAACCAACTGGAACCGAAAGCAGGCAGCGGCCCTGCTGCAGATCAGCTACAAGGCTCTGCTTTATAAAATCCGGCAGTATGGAATCGCGCAGATCAAGAGCCACAAGCTGACGGCTGGGGCTTGATTTCCGGCTTCTTCCTTCGAGATCAACTGCAGCGCTTTTCTTTCCATAAAACGGAACCGGACTGCCCGGAGCATCGCTGGTTGGTTTGATTCTTTCAGTTCTTGGTTTTCAGTTCTCTGTTCTCAGTATTACTGCACTACTAACACAATCTGTTGGGTGCGCGTGGCTGTGCCCGATGTCGCGGTCACGGTTAGATTGTAGGTGCCGGCCGGAGTTCCTGTCGTGGTGGTAGTGCTGCTGCTGGAACCGCAGCCTGCCTGAAACAGAACTAGGGCAAAGAAAACGCCCAGCATCGCGGCCATCATAAGGCGGCGACGGCGAGACCTCTTTCCACCAATTCCCACGCCCAGCAGAGCCAATCCCGAGATTGGGAACAGTGCGGCATAAAAGGGACGACTGCTGGGGAAAAGACTGGCTGGAGTGGTTACGCGCGCCGTGGTGTTAACCACCAGCTGCCGGCTTTGTGCTCCACTGCTGAGGTTGGTAAAGGTGGCGCCGTTAGGAAACGATGTGGTCGCGCTTGTAGGCGCACCGGAAGCAGCAAGGGTGACGGTATCCGGAATGTTGCCGGTCGGAGTCACAGTGACGGTATAGCTTGCCGGCGCGCCCGCGGGCACAGTCACTGTCGGGGGAGAAGCGGAGACGCCGAAATCATTCACGGCTGCTACAGCGGGAAGAGCCGGGGTGAAGACCGCGCCGGTGCCGAAGACCGTGACGGTACCGGCGTCGCTGAGCGAACCGCCCTGGGTCGGAGTCAGAATAACGTCGACGGTGGCAACCGCTCCCCCGTTTAACGTTCCCACAGTGCAGGTCACAGAGCCACCGTTGGCTGGGCAACTGGTCTGCCCGGGAGAGCTATTGGCGGAAACGAAAGTAGCTCCGGCCGACGAGATGACATCGGTAAAGATAATGCCGGTGGTGAGATCGCCGTTGTTGGTAATGGTGTAAGTGAAGGTGGTGTTATTGCCGACGCCTACCGGATTGGGCGTCACCGTCTCGGTGACGGCCAGGTTGACCTTTGGCCCCAGCTTGCTGACGAAAGCATCGGCCGGTCCCTTGAGAGCGTTCTGAATGGCATTTGAAGTGATCAGAAAGTCGGTCGACGAGGTCTCACCCGTAACGTAGCTGTTGCCTTGCGGGTCTGTGGCAATGCTAGTGGCAAAATCCGCGGCACTGCCGCCCAGGTATGTGCCGGAGTGACCGAGCGCAATCGTGGAGCTGGCGGTGGTGTCGATGCGGGATACAAAAGCATCAACCGGCGGCTTAAAAGTTGCCTGAACCGGATTGTTGGGTACCGGGAAATTCGGTGAATTGGTCCAGCCGGCGATGCGCGCACCCTGCAAGGTATCCACGGCGATGCCCAGAGCGACATCGGTGCCGGTGCCCCCCAGATAGGAGAAATAGGTGAATGGTACAGCAGTGGTGGTGCAGGTGGTGCCGGTACACGGATTCCCAAACTTGCCCACAAATGCATCGGTGCCGGTGCCGCCGCCATTGGTCCCCTGGAATGCAGTCGTACCCGAGGGCAGGGTGAAATCGGTCGAACTGGTCGAACCGGTCACGTAGGCGCTGAGGCCGGAATCCACTGCGACGCCGTATCCCACATCATCGCCGGTGCCGCCCAGGTAGGTGGAGTACAACAACTGCGAGCCGGACGCCGCAGCCGGATTCATTTTGGCCACAAAGGCATCAGTAGTGGGTGGGAGGGTAGTCGAGCAATTTGGAGTCGTGGTAGGCGGCGTCGCTGGCGGTGGCGTGTTCAGGCAGCCCTGGTAGGCGTTGATGATCGGGAAATCTGTGGCTGCGCCCGTGTGCAGGAAATTGGTACCCCCGGTGATATACACATTGGCGTTGGCATCGACCGCAATCCCGCCTCCCAAGGTGAGTCCGCCTACCGGATTGCCGCCACCAAAGTAGGTCGAATAAACCAGGCTGGGAAAGCCAATTAGCGTGGGATCAACCTTGCTCACGAAGAACTGTGATGTCCCCAGCGAGGTGGTCTGGATCGCGCCGAGGGTGGCTGGAAACGAAGTGGTCGCTGTGGGTTGAAGCGTAGACGTGGTCGTGCCAATCACGTAAATCCGGTTGCGGAAGTCGAGAGCCAGTCCGCGTGCAGATTCGGCGCCATTTCCGGAAAGATAAGTCGAGTACACCAGGCTGCTCCCGGAGGCATTCAGTTCGGTCACGAACGCATGCGCCGCGGTACTCGCCGGAGTGGGCTGAAAAGCCGTGCTGGTGGTGGGAAAGTTGGTAGACAGGGTGGTTCCCGCAACTATCACGTTGAAGGCAGAATCTGCTGCGACTCCGGCGGTGATATCGATTCCGCTCCCGCCGAGATAAGTCGAGAAGACGATGGCTGACCCGGTTGGGTTCAACTTAGTGACGAAAACGTCGGGAGCGCCTGCCGGCGTACTTTGTAAGGGCGCTGGCGGAGGAGTCGTCCCAGTCAGCGGAGTAAGCGGAAAATCCGCAGACATGGTCGAGCCCGCGAAATAAATGTTGGCGGAGGCGTCAACTGCAATAGCTGGACATCCGGCGGGCGGCGCCGTGACCCCGTTGATTACGCTTCCGGCAATGGCCGCACAGGATTCGGTGTCGCTGCCACCGAAATAGGTTGAATAGACCAGTATCGGGTCGATTACCAAGGCCCGGCTGCGATCATAATCCCCGAGTTTAAAACCCACCTTGCCATCGCGGCGGACGACAAACTGTCCGTCAACAGCCTGCTGACCGGACGCAGACAGCTGATAGATACGCGGCGCTTTCAGGCGGACCTCGCCGCTTCCGGCGGTCAGAATCAAATCGCCTCGGCTGTCGAGTTCGGGCCTTTGCGATCCCTGGATCTGAAAGGCTATTTCTTCCGGGTTCGCACCTGCGGCCACTTCGAAGTCGTATTCCAGTTGTCCCTGATTGCCGTAGTACACCAGGTCAATGCCAGGATAGACGCTGCGATAGCGCACGCGAGCAAACTGCGGAACATCGCGATGCCACTTAGCCGGATCGTTGCCAATAAAGTAGTTGCTCTTGCCGGGAAGGGCGTTAGTGCCGGTTATGGCTGCCGCCGGGTTCGCGCCCGCGAGCTGCATGGTCACGACCGAATTTTGCTTCTTCGTGACGCTGGACTTTGCGGCGCTGGACTCGACAAGGCCGGGCCTCAGCGCCAGGACTGCCTGGCTGGAGGTTAGGAATAATCCGTAGCCTGCTCCGCGGGCTAAAAACTTGACCTGGGAATCGGTCTGACCCTGATTGGGCTCAAAGCTGATGGGAAGCTGATCCAATGCCAGGCGACTGACCGGGCGGTTGGAAGCGCTCTCGGAAGGGAAAAACGACGCCGAAACCAGCCGATTTCCGCTCGAATCCGGCAATTGCGTGACTGGCTTCAATGCCAGGGCGCCTATCAGTAGTAATGTTGCGAAGGACAGGACAGGGCAATAGCTTCCCAGCCGACGGAAATTCAATGTCACCAGCTCCTCCGGGTTGTCCCGATTCATGGAGAGGAAGAAAGACGGCGCACAAACAGCAGCCCGCCTCGCATCTGCGAAGCGGCACGCGTACTTGTCACCAGAATATGGGCGAAAAATAAGTAACTACTTAAACATCTGACGGATAGACTGTCAAGCTGCGGCACACTTCGGCCACATGATGGAATCAGATGCGGGGAATGCGGGCCGGAGATGCCGCCCGGCAACGCAAATCCCGTCCTCCGGTGGGCTTGGGCCTGCGAGTCGCACGCTCCGATGAGACTGCCCCGTATTACTGAATCGCTATGGCAGAAGCGCGAAGCTTGCGCTCTAGTCGACCCCGATTGAACTCGTTATCTGCAAATTATTTCACCTGCGGCTTTGGCACTTGACGAGATTTGCCGCTCAAACTGGTCTGTTTGCATGGGAAATCACCCTGGCACGATTCTCCATCGATGGTTATTCGCGTGCACCTGTTCAGTCTTAGCGTTAGTGTGCGCTTTTGAGATTCTCCCCCTACCCTGGCTGCTAAAGCGTTTACCGAGTCAGTTCCCTGCAATATTTGCACTTGCAAAGTATTGGTAGATAAGTAAATCTGGCACCATTCCTTGCATTGGTCAGCGGATGGTGCCCGTAATTTGGGGTGACATTTGGCTGGGTTTGGATTCATGCACCTGAGAAAAGAAATTCCCCCGTTACAACCCGGGCACGAACGGCGCACCATGCGGCGCTTTGACATGCGTTTGCCGGCCACGGTGCGATTGGCCGGCCAGGGACTTCGTGATCTGTCGACCGAAACCCAAAACGTAAGCGCGCGGGGCGTCTTTTTCTACCTTGATCGTCCTCTGGCCGAGGGCATGGGCATCGAAGTGACCATGACGTTCCCGCCGCATGTCACTCTGACCGAACCGGTGCGGGTTCGCTTCACCGCCCGCGTGGTTCGAGTCGAGACTTCCCACGCCGGGCCCGGAGTCGGGGTGGCGGCGATGATTGAAGAGTATGAATTCTTGCGCTCGAATCCCGCCGCGGAGTTTAACGGCGACGGGAGATTTGGGACATAGAGCTAGCTGCTGGCTACTAGCTTCTGGCTACTAGCTTTCAGCGGTGGACTGTCCACTTTTCGTACCGCCCAGAGTCCTGGTTCTGCTCGTTGTGTTTCGCGGTTCTATCCTTCGTAATTTTCAATAATCTCAAATCTGCTGGTGAGATCGACATGCTGTGTGTGGCGCTTGGCGATCGGAGTCTCGGCCGAATCGAAGAGTTGGTTTAGCTGATGGCTGACAGCTGAGAGCTGAAAGCAAGAGCCGATAGCTACTTACGAACTATCTGTTTTTTTCAACTCTTCAATCTCGCGCTGCAGGCGTTTGTAGCGTCGCACCAGGACAGTCAGGTAGGTAATGTGGATGAGCCAGGTGGCGGTGTAGGCAGCGTAAAGGAAATTCATCGTGAGCTCCGTGGCTCGAGCATCGCTTCCAGGGCCTGGGTTTCTTCCAATTCCCTTTGCAAAACTTCCAGGCGGTAGCGTGACCAGCAAATCAACCCGGCAAAGCAAAGGAAGGCGAGCCAATTGATCAGCAGGACGTGCAACATGCGGGGATCAATCGAGCCTCCGCCACCGATGACGGGCTGGGGATGCTGGGTGCGAAAAATCCAGATCGAGAAATAAACCAGTGGGACATCGAGCGCGCCGAAGATCGCCAAAGCTGCCGCCAGCAGAGGAGTCTGGCTGCTGGTGGAAAAGCGGCGCAGCATGAGGTAGCTGACGTAAATGAGCCAGAGCACCAGGGTTGAGGTGAGGCGGACATCCCAGGTCCACCAGATTCCCCACACCGGACGCGCCCACAGCGGCCCGGTTACCAGGACGACGGTGCAGAAAACGATGCCTACCTCGGCGCTGACCACGGCCAGCACGTCAGCGCGCTCGCGCGAGAAATACTTCTTGATCAAAAAATACAGGCCGACGATGGCCAGCCCTGTCGGTGGCGACCGACGAGGGTTCCATGCCCTGCGGCAGGGGGCGAATGACGAACGCAGCGATGCAGGTGGCAATCCCGATCGCGATGACGGTCCAGTTGGCCAGCTTGTCGGCGACCGGGCTAGAACGCACCAGGTATTGGATCGAACAGATGAAGTTGATGAAGAAAAGAAGGAATGCGGTCCAGGCTGAGGGCACGTGATAGTAAAAGATGCGCTGCACGTTGCCCATGGTCTGCTCGGTGGGAGCAGCCACCAGCGCCTCATAGAGCGCGTAGCTCAACAGGGCGGCGGTCAGCAGGGCGAAGAGGGGGAAGGCCCGTTTCATTTCTATTCGGCGTGCAATACCAGTTCGAATAAGAACAGACAAGCGATAGTAAACACCACGTCATAAGTGGTAAGCAATACAATCCAGAATCTCGGCGACATTTCTCCGGTCAAAATCGCAGTGGTGGCGTTCACCATGGCCAGCAGCGCGGGGATAGAGATGGGAAAAAGAAGCAGCGGCAACATGATTTCGCGGCTGCGGGTACGCAGGGACATGGCGGCGAAAAAAGTTCCGTTCACCACGATGGCCCAGGTGCCCAGCAGGGCGACGGGAATCAGTTGCCAGGCGGCGCCGAGCGGGCGCAGTTTGTAGAACATGATGAAGAGCGGGGTCATCAGCATTTCCAGAACGCCGACGAAAACGAAATTGCCGAGCGCCTTGGCCATGAAAAGCGCGTTTGCGGGAGCGGGGGAGACGCGATATGCGTCCAGGACCTGGTTGCGCAATTCTCGCGCCCAGGTTTGGTTGAGGGCTACGACCGCGGCAAACAGAAACGCCACCCAGATCAGCCCGCCGGCAATCTGTCGCGATTCTTCGGCGTTGGGATCAAAAGAAAAACTGAAGACGACGACGACCAGCAGGGCGAAAAACAGCATGGAGTTGATCGCGTCTTTCGATCGCCACTCCAGGCGTAGATCTTTCGCCAGGGTGGCCTGGGTCACGCCGGTGGCTGCTGGACCGGCGACTGCTGGGGAAAATTGGCTCATTTTTCCTGTTCACTCATGTGCTTCACTCATTTCGATTCGCGCGGCTGCAGATGAGGAGTTCGGCGGGCGATCTGCCCGGCTTCCATCCATACGAATTCATCGGCCGCGCCTTCAAGCAAAGACGCCTGGTGGGTCACCACGAAGATGGTTTTGCCGGCGCTGCGCATGCTCGCCAGCAGGGCGACCATGGCGTGCGCCGAACGCGCGTCCACGTTGGAAAAAGGCTCATCCAGCAAAAGTATTTTGGGATCGTTGAGCAGCGCGCGGGCCAGCGACAATCTTTGCCGCATGCCCTGGGAATATTGCGCAACCGGGCGGGCGAGAGTCGGATCGAGATCTACGGTAGTCATGCCGGCGGCGCAAGTCTGATCGTTGTCGATGCCATACAGACGGGCGAAGTAACGCAGGTTCTCCATGCCGCTCATTTCGTCATAGAGGAGCGAGGGATGGGCCATGTATCCGAGCTGATGGCATACCGCGCGGAAGGTTGTGGTGCCGAGAATCTGGATGCTGCCACGAGTAGGCTGCACCAATCCAGCGAGGACCCGCAGGAGTGTGGTTTTTCCGGCGCCGTTGTCGCCGAGGATGGCATATAGCTTTCCCGCAGTGAAGTCGGCGTTGACGCCGCGGAGCGCGGCAAACCGGCCGAACTGCTTGACCACGGCGGTGACGGTGATGATGGGGGAGACGTCCACGTGATTGTGAAGATAGTCGAAGGGGAAGGTGAAGTCGAGGGCGGGAGAGAAAGTAGCTTTGTGTAGCGCCGGCATCCCTTCAGGGCAGGGCTTCTTGTAGCGCCGGCATCTTGCCGGCGCTACAAAATTCAAAACCTCTGGCGAGCTTCCCTCGCCTGCCCAGACGAGCCGTCTGGGCCTACGTCTTTGTTGGTGAGATTAGTTCGACATAGTGCCGGCGGGTTTAGCTGGTTGACCTGCCTGTTGCGGGGCGTATTTTGAGGCGCACTTGGCTTGCAGTTGTTTGGCGTGGAAGACGCCATCGCGTCCGAAATTGCCGTCGGCCAGCGCCTGGGAGTCGTCTTTGAAGGTGTCGGGCGGCGCTTCGGTTCCGCTGTAGATCACGGGAAGAAGGCGATCGTTTTCTACCAGAACAAATTGAACCTGGGTGCCGGTCCGTTTGATTGAACCGGGTTGCACATTGCCGGCGACGCGCAAATGCTTGGTATAAGCGCCGTCGCCCATGTCGCGCAATTCCTTGATGGTGACGTAATAGCTCTTGCTTTCCTGCACGCCGGTGTAGGCGAGGTATCCGAGGGAGAGCAGGATTACCGCCACAGCCCCGCCGAATTTCACGTACTTGCCGGTATCGCTCGACATAAGCAGATTCCTCACCGCCCAAGCGGTTCGGAATTACAAGCATGATACATAAAACACGACTCTATTCCGGCTCCCCTCGCAGGTCAAGATGTCCGGAAGGCCGATCTATAATGCGGGCAGCATACGAATGCGGTCAGGGTCCGAATGCGATTGGGACCTGCACCCAAGCGAGGCTGAATGATTCATCCCTGGCATGACGTAACGCCCGGCGACAAATTGCCGCAGGAATTTTCCAGCATTATCGAGATCCCGTTTGGATCGAGTGTGAAGTATGAGCTCGACAAGGCCAGCGGACTGATCAAGTTGGACCGCGTGCTTTACTCCGCCGTTTACTACCCTGCCAACTACGGCTTTATTCCGCAGACGCTCGCGGAAGATGACGATCCTCTCGACGTATTGGTGTTGTGCCAGGAAACTGTCGTCCCGTTGACCCTGATTCAGGCCCGGACGATCGGGTTGATGACCATGATCGACACCGGGAAAAAAGATCACAAGATCATCGCAGTCGCGACCAAGGATCCGGAGTTCAACGCCTACCACGAGGCCAGCGAAATGCCGCCCCACCGGCTGCTCATGTTGCGACGTTTCTTCCAGGACTACAAACAACTGGAAGGCAAAGCGGTGGAAGTGGATGAGATTCAGCCTGCGGCGGAAGCCTATCCCGTCATCAACGACGCGTTACAACGCTACAGCGACCAGCGACGAAAAGGCTTCAAGGACTTCGGCGGGCTGCACTGAATATCCGCCGCCGGTTGAAAGCTCCAGGGGAAAGCGGAGGACCGACAGCAGTTGGTGTCATCGCCTTGATTACGTCAATTATTTTTCCTATACGGCCAACGAACAGCTTGACATATATCTGTTGGTGATATATCACTTTATGATATATGCGGAAAACGGCAATCCCCGATCCTGTTCGCGAGCTGCTGCCTCGTAGTCCGGCCGTGTTCTACATCCTGTTTGCCCTTGCTGAAGGCGAAAAGCACGGCTACGCAATCATGAAGGAAGCAGAAACTGTCTCTGGCGGACAATTCACGATGGGACCGGGGACGCTCTACACCACTCTCCAGCGCTTGTTGGAACGCGGGCTGATTGAAGAGACCTCGACCCCCTCCGACTCCGAACGCCGCCGCCGCTGTTATCGCCTGTCACGCAGCGGTCGCCACGTATTCGAAGCCGAGTTGAATCGTATGGAATCGCTGGTGCGCTCCGCCCAGCGCAGAAAGTTGGCGCCCCATGACGCACGTTAACGGCAACTCCGTCTCCGCCGTCCTCGAAGTCAGCCGCAAGGTTTACGCGACGTCTCTTGTCCTCTATCCCAACGAGCTTCGCCGCGAATTTGGCGCCGAGATGGTCGAAGTCTTCGATGAACAGGTCTCAGAAGCATACTCCCGAAGCGGTTTTCTTGGCCTGCTTCGTGTCTGGCTCAGCGCGACCAGGGAGTTTGTCACTATCGCTTTGCCCGGTCGGCTTGCCGAGCGCATGGTTCCGATCGTTGCCGTGACGGCGGCACTGGCATTGTTGGTGTGGTTTGCGGGCTACATAGGCTACGTGATGGAAACAGCCTGCGCAGGTTGCGGTCATTAATCTATTTCGGCGTTGTAAATCCATGGAGGTACCTATGAAAGGTCACGTTTGTCTATTTCTCCTATTGGTCGGCACGGCACTCTTCGCGCAGTCGAACGCGATACCGGAAGAGGCCGCGGTACTCCAGGTACAGCAGCAATGGTTGGAAGCATCGCAGAAGGGCAACGGCGAGGCTTTAGGTCAGATGATTGACAACAGCTTCGCTGGCAGCACGCCTGACAATCACATCATCGACAAGCAAAGCCTCTTGCCGCCGAGCGGCAGCGAGCCAACGTTCACCAATACCCACTTCGTGGGCCTCAACGCAAGAGTTATCGGTAATACGGCGGTCGTATTCGGAAGCATGATCACCACCGGTGACCCGACAATTTTGCGTTGTGCCATGGTCTACACGAAGCGAGCAGGGGCGTGGAAGATGATCGCCGCTCATCTGGTACCAGTGTCAGAGACAAAGGATGCACGAGGACAGTAGCCCTGGTGCGTCCACGTCACTTTTCAGGAGATCTCTTCCGAGGCTCCGATCACTGGCGAGAAATCGCGATTACACCAGTCACTCATCCTCGGGCACCAATGTGGTCGAGTTCTTTAAATTATGGTTAGTTGCGGGGGAAAGATGCGATGGTCCAGGCATTCGCGGTATAGATGACAGGACCAAAAGCCAGGTAGCGGCCATCGGGCGAAGGCATCAGCGAGAAGATATCCCAACTCGGTTGTTTGAATAGCAGCTTTGGTGCGCCACTCAGGGGCATGTGAACCATGGATGTGCCTCGCGAAGACATGCTGGCCAGAAACAGGCTCTTGCCATCGGCGGCCCACGCCACCGCAGCCAGTTGCGCCCATGGCATGGCAGACAATTTCTGCGGTGTTCCTCCTCCGAAAGTAGCGATTTGAATATCTGCCGCCTTGTAGTCAAAGACGGAGACCGCGACGCGAGTCGCGTCGGGAGAAAGGTCCCAGTTTGAAGAGTCGGGATCATCCGAAACCCTGGTGAGCTCGGCTTTTCTTCCCTGCAGAGGATCAAAGGCGGTGAAGATGATTTGATTGTCGCCTTTTTCCGCAAGCACGCAACCGCTGGGAGCGTGCGGCCGGCAGCGGAAGCTGGGAAAACCTCCAACCGAAAAAGTCGGGTCGCCGAAAAGAATTTCAGGATGTCCCTTGATGTCCATGATTGCTTCCGCGGGACCACCCGCCAGCGGAGTGCGCATGATCTTTCCAGAATTAAAGGCAGCGCCATCAGCGGACTTGGGCCATTGCATGTAAAGCACCCACTTGCCGTCCGGGCTGAGCTGGGGCGCCCATTTTTCATCGGGCCCGGTAGCAACCGATTCGGCATTGCGTTCATTCAAGCCCTGTTTGTAGATATCGAAATTTCCGTTGCGGTCGGAATAAAGAAACAAGGTTTTGCTGTCGGCTGACCATCCGCCGGGCCAATCCACACGCTCATCGAGGGTGACTCGCTGGGGTGTCTTTAACTCGCTTCCACCGTTGGCGAGTTCGCCGAAATAAACATCGCTTTGCGCTCTTCCATTCAGAAAGACGAAACGGTTTCCATCGGCGGTCAAATCCAGATTGTTGAAGAAAAATCCGGTCCAGTCGGTGAGGCGCCGGGGATTTCCCCTGGGCTTACCTGTTTCCTCGTCGACGCGAACTTCCCAGAGATTGGAGTCGTACTGGTTCGGCGGTTGCTCGCGCACGGAGTAGATGAGCCGTCCGCTTTGGCCCCAGCAGAGATCGGTAAGTTGCGGGTTGGAAAGCAGGGGAACCGGGTCGCCGGCTTTGAGATCCCGGCTTTCCAACCCGATGCTGACCACGCCATTATCTTCGTGGTATTTCACGTAAAGAATGCGTTTGCCGTTGGGAAACCACGTCGGGGAATAGAGATGGTAGCCTGGTTCCGGCTTAAGGAAGAACCTGGCCTGCCCGCCGTCGGCGTTCATCAGCCAGGTTTCGCGGGTGATGGAATCACGAAAGACGATCTGCGATCCATCGGGAGAAAGGGATGCGTCGAAAGCGTCATCGCGGATTTTCTTCAGGGTGGCGCCAATGACGGAGATAAGCCAGATGCCTTGCTTCTCTTGCGCCACTGGTCCGCTCACCAGCAATTTGGTCCCATCCTGGGACCATTGAATGCGCGCTCAACGGAAGCAGAAGGAATCAGGAATGGGAAGCGACTGGGTTTCTCCGGTGGTAATCAGCCTGAGGTGAAGTCCCTCGAGATCGGCGTAAAGCAGATATTTTCCATCCGGCGAAATCGAAGTGACCGCGACCGGGTCTTCGGAGGCGTTGGTGGTCAATTGCTGCGGTTTGAGCTGGGCCTGGGAATAAGGCTGGGTGGAAGCGAACCAGCCCGCAAAGTAGGCGGCGACCAGCACGGCAACGATCGCGACGGCAGCGACCGAAGCCGCCCATACCGGCCAGCGAGGTGATTTTTGAGCCTGAGCTGCTGACCGAACCGTTCCCGAAACTGCGGCAATCTTGGCCGACTGGGTGTCGCGCTTGAAGCGCTGTAAATCGGCGCGAAGATCGGAAGCGGTCTGGTAACGCAGGCTGCGATCCTTTTCCAGACACTTATTAATCACGCCCTCGAGCTGCGCAGGCAAGTCCGGGTTGATGCGGACGGGTGCGGTCGGCGGCTTGTTCAGGATGGCATCGAAGATAATCGCGGAAGTGTTGCCGCTGAAAGGCTGCCGCCCGGTGGCCATTTCATAGAGAACGGCGCCGAAGGAAAACAGGTCGGTGCGCGCGTCCAACTCTTCGCCACGAGCCTGTTCCGGCGACATGTAGGCCACGGTCCCCAGGGTGCTTCCCGGGCTGGTGAGATGATCCTGATCTACAGCCATGGTGGGCGACGACCCGGCCGCGGTTTGCAACGGCGGCAACGGTCCAGCCGAGACTTTCGCCAAGCCAAAATCCAGGATCTTCGCCTGACCTCGTTTGGTCAGAAACAGATTCGCGGGTTTCAGGTCGCGATGGACAATGCCCGCCGCGTGGGCAACATCGAGCGCATCCGCAACCTGCACGGCGAAGTCCAGAAGCTTTTCGAGAGAGAGAGGCTTGCCCTCGATAAGGTGGTTCAGTGTCGTCCCTTCCAGGCATTCCATGACGATGAAGAGACGGTCCTGGTGCTCGCCGATGTCGTAGATGGTGCAGATGTTTGGGTGATTGAGGGCTGATGCCGCCCGCGCTTCCCGCTGAAATCGCTCGCGCGCCTGGGGATCCTGCGCCAGTTCTTCGGGAAGGAATTTCAGGGCAACACGCCGGCCGAGGCGCTGGTCTTCCGCCTCATACACCACACCCATTCCGCCACCACCGAGCTTGCCGACAATGCGGTAATGAGAGACTGTCTGGTCCAGCATGTGGCGCCAATGTTAGGCCGTGGACTGAGGCAAGTCAATTTAGTCGATGAGGACTGACCCGATAGTTTCTTGTCCTTCGCGGCGTTTCCTGGCGACTTTGCGGTTGAAATCTTTTTGTTTTTATTTCGAGAAAAGTCAAAGGACTTTACCGCGAAGAACGCAAAGAAATTCCGCAAAGAACGCAGAGAGAACCTGAATTAGGACAGTGGCAACGAAGGGGCGGACGCCCGGTCCGCCCCGGCTTTCAACCACTAGCTTTTAGCTTCCCAGATACATTACGTGCACATAGGTTCCCAAACGCGTGTTGTAGGCGAGGTACCAGCCAACGTGATCGGGATCGTCATAGATCACGATGTCGTCGCTATCCCACAGCCACTCAGCACAAGCGTCGTAGTCGTAGGGCGCAGCCTGGAAGTAGAAGCCGCCCACGTCGAAGCGCTCGCGATTGCCTCCATGCAGACGCCAGATGTGCTGCGGCCCGATCGCCCCGGTGAAACGTCCGTGCTCCCAGGGATGATCGAGGTGATAGTGAGCATCGTTTCTGCCGGTATCGTGGCCCACCCAACGATCATTCTCAGCGTGAACGTGTGGTGCCGGCGGATGCCCGGGCTGATCCTGGTAGGTCCGCCGCTGCTCCGCCTGCTGGGGAGGATGTTGCGGCGGCTTGGCGGCTGGAGTTCGGGTAGGAGGCGGACCGTGCTGCGGAATGTGCCCGCCGCCAACTCCCTGTTCGTGTCCGCCATGTTGCTGAGGTTGGGCAGGGTGTGCTGGTTGCGCCTGATGCTGTTCCGGTTGGGCTCTCTCTTGGCCGCCCCGCTCTTGTGCCAATAATCTTTGCGTGAGACTCGCTACGCATATCACCAATAACACTCCTAGTAATCTCTTCACCTTTTTCATTACACCTCTTTTCTCGCCCCGGTGCAGATTACTACCTTTTGCGTGCGGTGTTTAGTGATTAGGTTGGCGGGTTGTTCGGGTTAGCGGAGGGTTCGTGGTCATTCGTCAGTGGTCATTCGTCAGATGTCAGTTCTCGGATGTCAGTTGTGATGGTCAGCTCCCGGGATTCAGTTCTGTGAGCCGCTTCCGATCCCTACCAGACGCGGCAGGCGTTTTCCGGCACCATGGGCTGTCCGGCCTTACAGTTGAATGCTTTCTGGAATTCCGGCATGTTGCGCACGACCCCATCCACGCGGTACTTGCCCGGCGAGTGGGGATCGACACTAACCAGCATGCGGGAGTATTCCGGACGCCGCTTCTCGCACCAAGCGCGACCGAAGCCAAGGAAGAAGCGCTGTTGGGGCGTGTAGCCGTTGAGGGTTTGAGCTGCAGTGATGCCCGGGTTGGCGGCAATCATCTGCTCCAGCGCCATGAGTGCGACGCGGGCTCCGCCGTTGTCAGCGGTGTTTTCGCCTAGAGTCAGTTTGCCGTTGAGCTTTAAATCGTCTACCGCCACAAAGTTGCTATATTCATCCGCGACGCAGCTGGCGCGCTTTTCAAATTCAGTGCCATCCTGGGCCGTCCACCAGTCGCGAAGATTGCCTTGCGGGTCGAACTTGCGGCCCTGATCGTCAAAGCCATGGGTCAGTTCGTGGCCGATGACGATTCCGATGCCGCCGAAGTTCACGGCGTCATCGGCCTGCTTGTCGAAGAAAGGCGGCTGCAGAATTCCCGCGGGGAAGACAATCTCATTGCGCGGTGGGCTGTAATAGGCATTGACCGTGGGCGGCGTCATCTGCCACTCATTGCGATCGAGGGGTATGCCGATCTTGGCAATCTGTCGGCGGGCTTCAAATTCATTGGCACGGAGAAAGTTGCCCATGAGATCGCCATGCACGATTTTGAGCGAACTGTAATCACGCCAGGCGTCGGGATAGCCGATTTTGTTGCGGATTGCGTCCAGTTTTATTTTGGCTTGCTTTTTTGTCTCCTCGGTCATCCACGGAAGATTGCGAATGTCCTGGTCGAGACTTTTCTCCAGCGCATCTACCATCTTCAGCATGCGCTGTTTGCCATCGGCGCCGAAAGTTTGCTCCACGTAGCGCTGGCCCAGGGCCTCGCCCAGCGCGTTATCGGTTGAGCTCACGCAACGTTTCCAGCGGGGCTTGATTTCCGACTGTCCGGTCAAAACTTTCTGCATCTTGAAGTTGGCATCGACGAACGGCTGAGAAAGCCAGGGAGCGGCGCCGTCCAGCACATGCCAGCTCACATAGGTTCGGAGGGCGTCCAGGGATTCGGAATCCAAAACGCCATTCACCTGTTTGAAGAAATCCGGGTTGGTGACGTTCAGGCTGGAAAAAGCGGGGACATCCGCGGCGACGAAATAACGATTCAGATAGAAATTGGGCGCCAGAGCGACGGCCTCTTCGCGCGACATTTTGTGATCGCGATTCTTGGGATCGCGGCGCGCGGTGCGGTCCATGGAAGCCTTGGCCAGAGCGGTCTCGATGCGCAAAACTGTCTGCGCGGATGTTGCGGCTTGCTGCGGAGACTGGCCCGCCAGGGTAAACATCTGCGTGGCGTACTCGACCAGGCTTTTGCGCGCGTCCGCCATCTTGGCATCGTCTTTCAGGTAGTAATCACGGTCGGGCAGCGAGAGCCCGCCCTGATCAATGTAGGCGATCACTTGGTTGGCATTGTGCAGGTCAGGCGATGAATAGAAATTAAACAGCGGATTGGGGCCGATGAGGTGAACGCGCGCAATGGCTTCGATCAACGCGCCCTTATCCTTTGCGGCGGAAATGCGATCAAGCTCCGGTTGGAGCGGCTTCAATCCTCGGGCATCGACTGCTTTTTCGTCCATGCAGGAACCGTAGTAGTCGCCGATTTTCTGGGCGATGGCATCCCGTCCGGGAGTCTCCACTGCGTCCTTTTCCAGAATCTCGCGCATGACCGCTGAATTTCTTTCACGAATCTCAACAAAGCTTACCCAGGAGGTCTGGTCGGAGGGAATTTCCGCGGTCTTCATCCAGCTGCCACACGCGTACTGGTAGAAGTCCACGCAGGGATCGACGGATTTGTCGATTGCGTCGGGATTGTACGTGGGCTGAGATTGGGCAAAGGTACTGGCGGCCAGCAAAAAAAGGGAAGCCGGCAAAAAACGAATTGAGCGCATGGAAGACCTCATCGGAATGGACCTCGATTTTATGGCCTCGGGCTTAGACGGACAAGCCGGGAAAATGTTATGTAGTTTCTTATGGCAGTGGAAGCATGCGGGACATATCTCCAAGAGATTGCGAAAGCTCCACGGTAATGCAGGGGTCCTTCGACTGCGCAGCGGCTTCGCTCAGGATGACAGCTTTATGCGGCGTATAATCTTTGATAGATACTTCAAAGGAAAACTGGTAATGACTCCCACGAACGGCAGCGCCGGCAATGGCAGCAATGGAAGCAGCGTCCCGTGTCCCCGGACAGAGTGGATCGCAGGCCGCAAGGCGACGAATACGGATGGCAATTTCTCCCAAATGCGTTATGCGCGGAACGGAACTATCACTGAGGAAATGGGATACGTCGCCCACAGGGAGAAGCTTGCGCCCGAACTGGTGCGCGACGAAGTTGCCCGCGGGCGGATGATTATTCCCGCCAACATTAATCATCCCGAGCTCGAACCCATGTGCATCGGGGTGGCCTCGCTGTGCAAGATCAATTCCAACATCGGCAACTCGGCGGTGACCTCGGAGATCAACGAGGAACTGAAGAAGCTGCATACGTCGGTGCACTACGGCGCCGATACGGTGATGGATCTTTCCACCGGCGGCAATATTCATGAAATTCGAGAAGCGATCCTGCGCCACTCGCCGGTGCCGATCGGCACAGTTCCGATCTATGAAGCCATCTCCCGGGTCAAGCGGATTGAAGACCTCAACAGGAACGTCATGCTGGAAGTGATTGAGGAGCAGGCGGAGCAGGGCGTGGATTACATGACCATCCATGCCGGAGTCCTGATTCAATATCTGCCGATGGTTTCAAAGCGCATCACGGGAATCGTCAGCCGCGGGGGCGCGATCCTGGCGCAGTGGATGGCGCATCATCACAAACAGAATTTTCTTTATGAGTGCTTTGATGACATCTGCAAGATTTTCATCAAACACGACGTTTCATTTTCCCTGGGCGATGGCTTGCGGCCCGGCTGTATCGCCGATGCCAGCGATGAGGCTCAGTTCGCCGAGTTAAAGACTTTGGGCGAGCTGACCAGGAAAGCCTGGGAGTACGACGTGCAAGTCATGATTGAAGGTCCGGGACACGTTCCGCTGGACAAGATCAAGGAGCAGGTGGATAAGGAAAAAGAGCTGTGCTACGAAGCGCCGTTCTACACCCTGGGTCCACTGGTAACGGATATCGCTCCCGGGTACGACCACATCACCTCAGCGATTGGGGCGGCGATGATCGGCTGGCACGGGGCAGCGATGCTTTGTTACGTCACGCCTAAAGAGCATTTAGGGTTACCGAATGAAAAAGACGTGAAAGACGGAATCATCGCCTACAAGATCGCAGCGCATGCGGCTGACCTGGCGCGACATCGCCCGGGCGCGCAGGATCGCGATGACGCGCTCAGCTACGCGCGCTACACCTTCGATTGGGAAAAGCAGTTCGCTTTGTCGCTTGATCCCGAGACGGCCCGTTCGATGCACGATGAGACTCTGCCCGATGACTACTACAAGGAAGCTGCTTTCTGCTCGATGTGCGGTCCGAAATTCTGCTCGATGAATTATTCCAGCAAAGTGGATGAGTACAACAAGCAGGTTCACGGGCTGGAGAAGAAAGATTATTCGGAGTTGGTGGAGAAGCTGGTCAGCCTGAAGTAAGTTGGAAACATGTGGGGATAGCCGCCCCCCGGCTGTCCGGCTCAGCGAAGCTGAGCAGTTTTTTGGTGTAGGTTGTTGAGCGTTCCTTCCATTTGAGTTCTTCCCGCCACTGCCGAGCTTCGCTCGGCTGGACAGCCGGGGGCGGCTGTCCCCACGTGGTTTCTTTGCAATCCAGCGTTAGCGCCCGAAGTCGGCGGCGCCGTCCCAGACTAACTGCACCGCTACCGCGAAGATCAGAAAGCCGAAGATTCTGGTGATGCCGGCGACGGCTCCCGGGCCCAGTCTGGCTACCAGCGGGCCCCCCAGGCGCAGGAACAGGAACACGCTCAGCGCCAGAGCTGCAATGCCAATCACCATCCCCATGTAGGTCGTCATACTTTCGGCGTTGGCTGCCAGGCCCATGACCACGCCGATGGAACCGGGACCCGAAAGCATGGGCATCGCCATCGGGGTGAGGGAGATGTCACTTTTTTCCGCTGCCTCGTTCCTCTCGGCGGGGGTGATTCGGGTGGAGGCGGTGACCATGCCCCAGGCGGTGTGAGCCACAATCAATCCTCCGGCAACTTTCAGCACCGGCAACGAGATGCCGAAGAAGTTGAGCACGAAGCGTCCGAAAAACATGAAGACCACCAGGATGGCAAACACGTACATCGCGGTCTTCAGGGCGGTGCGGTTGCGCTCCTCCGCCGGGAACTCCGCCGTCAGCGCGAAAAACAGGGGAACTCCACCGAACGGATTCACAATCGGAAACAGCGCCAGGAAAGTGGCGGCCGCCGCCGAGGGCAGGGTCTTCAAAACCTGTGCAACCGCGTGGCCGGGCATCATCAGCGAGAAGCCTCCAGCGCCTTTGCCGCCCGATTCAGGGCTGCAGCCAGGACTGCGATCTGCTGCCGGGTTCGCTCCAGATCGTGTTTATCAATGGCTTCGTTCACGCCCGGGATGACCACAGCAGCATAGCCAGTGTACTGTCCCGGAGCGTAGATGACGTGATGGAACCAGGGCCGATTGGGAAGGCCCTCAGGAATGAGCAGAGCGCGTTCCGTCTGACGCAGATTCTGATTGAGCCGGGCAGAATCATTACCAGGATTCTGCTGTTTGCGCAGCATCTTCGCTCCCGCCTGCTCGAACTGATGGGCCGCGTGGGCGGCCTCGGCGAAGCTGGGAGACTGGCTGCCGAACACCGCGTCTGCCTTTCGCCTGGCAGTTTCTACATACGCACCCACTTCTCTTCCGTATTCCTCGTAGTCGTAGGGCAGGACGTCGGCGTCCGCCATGCGGATGGTTTCAATTCCGAATACGCGTGCCATTTCCTGGGTGTAAATGAAATCGGGATCGCCAAATTTCTTGAACCAGTTAAAGTTGTCGAAGACGGAGTGATAGACGCCATAAGGTCCGGAGGAACTTATGTCGGCTGAGGGCACGCCCAGGTGCTGCAGGAAGACGCTGTAATCGGATCCACTGCCCAGGTCTCCGACCGAGACGTCGGATTTGCCGGGCGCGGCAGGTGCGCGTTCGGTGCCGCCGATGTCCTGCGTGGGCCTTCTCTCCGAATCGCCTCCGGATTGACTGGATTTTTTCCAATCGTCATAGAGCATCCCGCCCTTGGGGCCGGGAACGACCTTGGCGACTTCGCGGAGAAACTGTTTAAGCGCCGGCACCGATGAGGCGCCAAACTTCGGACCTGAGACCGCCACGTCCATGTTGAAATAGGCGACAGCGTTCGCCAGCTCGGCATCGTGCTGCTCACCCCATTCGGTGGAACCCATGAGGCCCTCTTCTTCGGCGTCCCAGCTGCCGAATATCATGGACCGCTTCGGTTTCCATCCTGACTTCAACAGCTCGCCGATTCCGTGGATCGATTCCAACATGGCGGCGGTGCCGCTGTTAGGATCGACCGCGCCATAAACCCAGGCATCGCGGTGATTGCCGGCCACGACCCACTCGTCAGGGAATTGGCTGCCACGTACGCGACCAATCACGTCCCAGATCGTGCGCAGTTGATAGTCCTGCTTAAGATGCATCTTCACTTTTAACGGACCAGGTCCGACGTGGTAGGTGAAAGGAAGCGAGCCTTGCCAATCGCGGGGAGAATCTGGTCCCCCCAGGTGTTCGAGGATCGGCCAGGCGTCGGCGTAGGAAAGCGGGGTGGTGGGAATTTTTGGCAGCTGGGTTGATTGATCGGGCGGCGTTCGTTTGGAGTCGGGCAAAGTGGGCAGGGACGCGATACCCGGCGTGGTCGGATCGCCGGGAAACTGGAACATGTAGCCGATGGAACCGCGCTGCACCCCGGTGTCGGGACGCCAGGGGCCCTGCGGGTATTTGTCTCCGTGGCGCCAGCCATCGTCGTGGGGATCGGAATAGATGAGCATGCCCGCGGCGCCATGTTCCTGAGCGACGAATGATTTTACGCCGCGAAAGTTTTGGCCATAACGCACCAGCACGATTTTGCCGCGAACATCGATCTTCATCTGCTCGAGTTTCTGGAAATCGTCGGGCGATCCATAGTTGGCGTACACCACCTCGCCTTCGACATCTCCGGAGGGCGACATGCTGTTAAACGGCATGACCACGCGAGGGTCATCCTGGTAAGGATCACCGTTCACGCGTTCGCGGGTGGGGCCGTGCATGGTGACGTCGGAGGGCGCAGTCACGTCTACGCTGATCTCGGCGGGATAGTTCATCCAGACGCGGTATTCGACAATCTCGGTTTCAAGGCCAGCCTGGCGAAACTTCTGGGCCACGTAGTCGGCGGTGGCCTTGTCCTCGGGCGTGCCCGCCATGTGCGGGGCCTGGGTCAGAATACGCAGATGCTCTTCGGCTAGTTTGGCGTCGGGCACGACCATGAAGCGGATTTCCTGCGCCATCTCGTCGCTGGAGTTGCGAAAGCCGAAAACCTTGCTTGAATTGCCGCCGGATTGCGATGTTCCACTGAGGTTAGAAAAAACAAAGACGAAGAGAACCGCCGCGGGGATCGATTTCATCGGGCTCCTGTTATTTCGCGTTTCATCACTTCTATGACCGACGCAAAGCTTCGAGCGTTTCTTCAAGGTCAGGAAACTGGTTTACGGGATAGATTTTGCAGAACCCAATCTTGCCGGCCTTGTCGATCACGAAGATGGCACGCTCGCTGGCTCCCGCGAAGGGGTCGGCTTGCCGCAACACGCCGTACTCGCGGCTGACTTGTCCGTGGGGCCAGAAATCGCTGCACATGGGAAAATCGAAGGGGCCGATTTCGCGCTCCCAGGCGGTGGCGTTCATGATGTGGTCCACGCTGATGGTCACCACTTCGGCCTGGCGCGCGCTGAATTTTTCCCGCTCCACCTGGTAAGTGATCAATTGCTGGGCACTGACCGGGTCCCAATTCAGGGGATAAAACGCCAGCGCCACGCGCTGCTTCCCCCGGCGCTCGGAAAGACAGAACTGTTTTTTCACGCCTCCGATCAGGACGGGAACATCGAAATCGGGAGCCATGTCGCCTGGGCGCAGCAACGTCCTTCACCTTTCTTTTTTTTTGCGATTCTTATCGTACTTGCCCGCTACCGGTCACTTCGTATTTGGTCGACGTCAATTCCGCCAGGGCGAAAGGTCCACGACAGTGCAGTTTCTGGGTGCTGATACCCATTTCGGCGCCAAAGCCGAATTCTCCGCCGTCGGAAAAACGGGTTGAAGCGTTCCAGTAGACCACGGCTGAATCGACCTGGCGCAGAAACAAACTCGCCCTGGCTTCGTCGCGGGTCACGATGGCTTCGGAATTCTTCGTGGAGTACAAATTGATGTGTTCAATTGCTTCTTCGATGCCGGGGACCACCCGGATGGCGATGCAAAGGCGCAGATATTCCTCGGGCCAATCTTTCGCTTCAGCGGGGCGGACAGCCATTCCCGCAGCTAGACGGCAGGTTTGATCGTCGCCGCGCACCTCGACGCCCTTTTCGAGCAAGCGCTTCGCGATTCGCGGAACATATTCCCGGGCGATGCTCTGGTGCACCAAGAGTTTCTCCGCGGCGTTGCACACCGAGGGACGCTGGGTCTTGGCGTTGATCACGATGCGGTCGGCCATGTCGAAATCGGCGGACTTGTCCACGAAGATATGGCAGTTCCCTGCTCCGGTCTCGATCACCGGCACAGTGGCATTCTCGGTTACGAATGAGATCAGGCCAGGGCCGCCGCGAGGGATAAGAACATCGACCAAGCCGCGCGCCTTGATCAGTTCGTGCACGGAATCGCGCGTGCTGGCATCGAGCAACTCGATTGCGCCCGCGGGCACTCCGGGGACGACATTCATGATCTCGACCAATGCCTGATTGCTGTGGGCCGCTTCCTTTCCGCCGCGCAGGACTATGGCGTTGCCGGTTTTTAGGGCAAGAGAGACGGTGTCCGCGGTAACGTTGGGCCGGGATTCATAGATCACGCCGACTACGCCGAGCGGAACTCGCACTTTGCGAATGCGCAGACCGTTGGGCCGGACCCACTCTGCCAGGGTTTCGCCGACCGGATCGGGTAATTCGGCAACGTCGCGAATACCCGCTGCCATCGCCGCGATCCGCTCATGCGTGAGCAAGAGGCGGTCGCGCATGGCGCCAGTAAGGCCAGATTCGGTCAAGTCCTCCTGGTTGGCCTTTGTGATGCTCGCCGCATTCTTCGATATGGCGTCAGCGATGGCCAGCAATAAGGCGTTTTTCTCAAGCGTCGTGCGCTGTGCCAAACGGGCAGCGGCATGGCGCGCTCGTAACAGCTTGTCACGGGTTGAGGTTGGCGTTCCCAGACTAGTCGCCATCGGGGGACTTTCTGCGCTGCGGCGGAAAATAAGTACCGATCTTGCGCTCGAGCGCCCAGGGAATGGCATGAGCGTGGCGTCCATTAGCGATGGCCACGTTGGCGCCGGCTTCGCTGGCCAGCTTGGCCGCTCGCAGCTTGGAGCGCATGCCTCCAGTTCCCAGCTCGCCTTTGCCGTTGGAAGCGGCTTCCATGTGCGGGGTAAGTTTGCGTACCGTGCGCAACAGACGCGGCCGCTTGCCATCGGGAAGGTAGAAGCCATCGACGTCGGTGAGCAGCAGCAGCCAGTCGGCCCTGACGGCGGTGGCCAACAAGGCGCTCAGTTCGTCGTTGTCGCCGAATGCTCCCACCAGTTCGCGCACCGAGACGCTGTCGTTTTCATTCACCACTGGAACTACCCCAAGCTTCAGCAGTTCATGAAGCGCATTCTGCAGGTTGCGGTAGCGGACGGGTGAGGTGAAGTCGTCGCTGGAAAGCAGCAGTTGAGCTACCACTTTTTTACCGAAGAAAAGCTGCTCGTAGGTATGCATCAGAAGACTTTGTCCAACCGCGGCGCAGGCCTGCATAAGCGGCACAGTCGCTGGCCGTTCGCTAAGGCCCAGGTGCACCATGCCGGAGGCAATGGCTCCGGAGCTTACGATCAGATAGTCGTGGCGAGCAAGGTCGAATTGATCGACCAGCGCGCGCATGCGCGTGGTGTCGATACGGCCGCCGGGTGCAATCAGACTGGTTCCGACTTTGACGACGAGGCGCATGTAAGTCTTCTAATTTACCAATATAAGATGGATTTGGGCGAATGTAAGCGCGAGCGTCCCGCTCGTGCTGGAACGAAGCGTGGGCAGGCTGTTCTCAGCCCCGCACGAGCGAGGACGCTCGCGCCTACATTGAAAATCCAATACGGCTCTCGCGTTACACTATTTTCATGGCTGTTATAGATCCGACTCAGCGCTTCTCTTCGCGGGTGGGAAATTATGTACGCTACCGGCCCGGCTATCCACCCGCCTTGATTGATTTGTTGAGGAAAGAATGTGGGCTCAATTCCAGCGCAATCATCGCCGATGTCGCCTCCGGCACCGGTATTTTTACCCGCATGTTGTTGGAGAATGGTAATCGCGTTTTCGGCGTCGAACCGAATGCCGACATGCGCAAAGCAGGCGAAGAATTTTTGCGCGGGTATCCGCAATTCACCAGTGTTGAGGGCACGGCAGAAGCAACCACTCTCGCCGATCACAGCGTCGACCTAGTGACTGCCGCCCAGGCAGCCCACTGGTTTGATCGCGAGCGTGCGCGGCGGGAGTTCATTCGTATTTGTCGATCCGGTGGATGGACGGTGTTGATATGGAACGAGCGTCGCACGGCATCGACGCCGTTTCTTCGCGAGTACGAGCAGCTTCTGCTCAGCTACGGCACCGACTATCAGAATGTTCGCCATGAGCGCACTACCCAGGAGATTGAAGCATTCTTCGCATTTTCGGCATTTCAGCTAGGCACTTTCGATTATGTCCAGCAATTCGACTATGACGCGCTGGAGGGACGGTTGCTGTCTTCTTCGTACACGCCGCAAGCGGACGATGTGGCCTACGCACCCATGCTGCGCGAATTGCGCCGAATATTTGACGCGCGCCAGGTGGATGGCAGGGTGGCATTCGAATACGACACGCAGGTGTATTTCGGGCAGTTGGTTTGAGGTTTCCCAGAAAATATCAACCACTTGAGGACGCGAAGGTACACGAAGGAAACCCTCAAATTTTCGCGAAGGGCCGGGGGGAGAACTGATGGCAACTCAACAATCCTTTCACATGACTCCTGACGAGTTCCGGCGCCACGGACATACGGTGGTGGACTGGATCGCGGACTACTATTCGCGTATCGAATCTTTTCCTGTGCTCTCCCGCGTCGAGCCCGGGCAGATTCGGGCTTCTTTGCCGGTTGATCCTCCGGCAAACGGGGAGCCGTTTCCGGCCATGCTGGCGGATATCGAAAAGTTGATTCTTCCCGGAATTACGCACTGGCAATCGCCTAATTTCTATGCCTACTTCCCTAGCAATGCTTCGGGCCCGGGAATACTCGGGGACTTGCTTTCTTCGGGGCTAGGGGTGCAGGGAATGTTGTGGGCCACTAGCCCGGCTTGCACTGAACTGGAAACGCATGTCCTGGACTGGCTGGTCCAGATGCTGGATCTGCCGCACAAATTTCTATCGACCGGCAGCGGCGGAGGCGTAATCCAGGACACGGCTTCGAGCGCTTCGTTATGCGCGTTGCTGGCGGCGCGGGAGCGGGCGACGAATTTCGCCAGCAATGCCCGCGGCTGCGATGGAACCCTGGTGGCCTACACTTCCTCGCAGGCGCACTCGTCGCTGGAGAAGGGGGCGCAGATCGCCGGAATCGGGCGCGAGCATCTGCGCACCATCGAAGTGGATGAGAATTTCGCAATGCGCCCGGAGGCGCTGGCCCGGCAGATCGCGCAGGACCGCCGCGCCGGGCTCGTCCCATTTTTTGTGTGCGCGACTGTGGGCACAACGTCGTCGAATGCGATTGATCCGGTGCCTGCGATTGGCACCATCTGCCGCGAAAATAATCTGTGGCTGCATGTGGACGCCGCGATGTCGGGTACGGCGGCACTTTGCCCGGAATTTCGACACATTCATGAGGGGCTGGAGCTGGCCGACAGCTATTGCTTCAACCCGCACAAATGGATGTTCACCAACTTCGATTGCGACTGCTTCTATGTCGCCGATCGCAAAGCGCTGATTCAGACGTTGAGCGTGCTGCCGGAATATTTGCGCAATAAAGCAACCGAGACTGGGGCGGTGATCGACTATCGCGACTGGCAGATTCCTCTCGGCCGTCGTTTCCGGTCGCTCAAATTGTGGTTCGTGATCCGGCACTATGGAGTGGAGGGGTTGCGGCATCACATTCGCCAGCACGTTGCACTGGCGCAGAATTTTGCGGAGTGGGTTAAGCAGGATGAGTGCTTTGAGCTGGCCGCGCCTGCGCCCTTGAACCTTGTGTGCTTCCGACATAAAGGTGGTGACCAAAGCAATCAGGCTTTGATGGATCGGCTTAACCGCAGCGGCGACCTTTATTTGACGCATACGCGGCTCAATGAGCGCATGACGTTGAGGTTTTGCGTAGGACAGACCAACACGACATCTCGACACGTGGAACGGGCGTGGAAGAAGATTCAGGACGGGGCGGCGAAGTTGGCGGGTTGAGATGACGCGGGTTCGAAGGATTCAGCGACCCGGCGCTCGAGCGGCATTCCGCAAAACAATGACCTCGAGCGAGATGCCCTTATCGTGACCCTTCTTTCGCCCTTTCAGGGCTCGCGTCGTTTTCGCTTGCCTACCCCGGGCTTGCGCCCGGGGCTGCATTTTTGCGCCGCTTCGCGGCTCGGCCTATCGCACGTTTTGAGGCGTCGTTGATTAATTTCCGGGAGTGCCTGGCGACGCTGGGTCAAGCTTTCGCGGCTCGCGGGCGCGGGCGGAATGCTCGCGGTGTCCCTGATGTTCCTCGCCATTCCTGGTGTCCTGTATTCGTCGCACCTAAATTCTTTGACCTTGTATTGCTCGAGCCTTTCGGCTGAGGTATTTTCCCCGGTTGGACAGGAAGCGGGCTAGCTGGTGTGCCACGCCTTCCAGCAGGACGCGGTCTTCGACGCCGAAAGCGTTTTCATGATTGCTTTCGACGCTGAGTACTCCCAACTCGCGTGACGCCAACTTTATCGAGATAAGTATTTTGGAGAGGGTTTCCGGGAGGGCCAGCCGGTCCGGCGCATCGCCGCCAGCGCCCAACGACGGCTGCGATCCGTTTTCTCTTACCGCCAGATAGATGCCCACCCAGGCGTAGTGACGTCCGCGGCACAGCAGATCAATCACATCCTCCAGGGGAGAATGATCGAAAGCAGGCTGCGTGGCCGCCAGCACATGCTGGACGTCAGCCAGCAGCTGGCGCGTGGAACGATAACTTTTCAAGGGCGAGTCCCGAGGCAAGGAAAATCGCTGCCAGTTTAATTGCGGGGGAGATGAGGGTCAATGTTTTTGGAGCTGGGTTCGAAACATGGATGCGAGATTTCAGTACGGAAGACCTTGGCGTAAGCGAAGTCTGAAGCATCTCGCGCTTATAACCTGATATCCGACGTTTCTTTCATTGCCTGGAATACCTTGGCGTGTTCTTCGTCACTCTGCGGGCGGGAGGCCCGCAGGACAGCCGGCGGGACGCCGGCGCTACGAAACCCATCGACTGCAGGGCGGAAGCACATGTGCTGCACGCTATATGTTTCATGACGCCTTCCTGGGCAGGCCAGACCCTATTACCGCTTCTCCAATTCCTTTGGCTTGTCGGGGAGTGGGTTGGTGGCTGAGGCGTCGGGTTTCCACGCGGTTGCGTTGGGGCCGGCGGAGGGGTTCACACCGAAATCCCAGACGTAAAGGTTCATGCCCTCTTTTCCCAATAGCTCGACTACTGCATACTCGCCCGGTTCGAGATCAGCGGAGGGAGTAACTTTGACCCATCCGCCGGTCAGCTTGCTCGCGGTCGTGGGCACGAACTTTTGTTCCTGGCTGGCTTTGCCATAAACCGCGATCTTGATATCGCCCACGACCCGCTTGTCCTTGTTGGCGCGCATTCGTACGATGCGAAAGCGGTCCCAGGGAAGGGTTTCCTGCTGCTTCTTTTCGGCGATCTGAGTGGCATTGTTGAGCTGATCCTGCTGCTCGACGTTGACGTAGATCGCGGGCAAGGCGGCGTGAGCCTGAACCTTGGCGTGCAATCCGGAAACCTCGATGGTTTGCTTGGCGCTGGCAATGGGATTGACGGCTGAACGCAGGATGTTGCCCTTGAAGTTCCGGTTGAGTTCGCTGCCGGTCTGCAGCAATTCGACTAACTGGGGCTGCGACTCAAAAGTATCGAGCAGGATGATGCCGCCGTCATCGGGCAGGCGCAAGCCGGGTGCGACGTGTGGAGACCTGGCCTCATCGGCCTGGCGTTCGGCTTCGAGTTCTTTGTCGAGCGCAACCGCTTCCGGAGCCGGTTTGCCGGCGGCCCGATCCTTTTCATATTTTTCAGTGGCGGGCCAGTCGACCATGGAGTTAGGCACTTCCTCCCACTCGTTGCGCTCGGCGCTGAGGTAGCGGACGCGCTGGCCTTTGACTTCCCACTTGGTGGCAAGCTGGTAAGAGCCATCTTTCAAGATGAGGCGCTTAGCCAGGTTTTGCGCAGGAGCAGGCCTGGCGGTCAGCAGGAGCAGCGCCGCTCCGGCTAGCAGGGCGATCAGGAGACGATGAAGGTGCCACATGACCAAAAATCTATACCCAAATGGATTGGATGCAACCTGTCGTTGCCCAGTGTACTCCGCCAAGACCTTTCAATCCGGCAGCTTCCAGAAATCTGAGACGAGGCCGAGGGTGGCAAACGTGGCGCGGCCTTCGGCAGTGGTTTTGGGGCGCCACTGAGGGCTCAGGCGGTTGCCGTACCATTCCGTCGCCAGGCCCCAGACCTGGGTGAGAGTCAGTACACCGCCGCGAGTACGATTCCACTGGCGGCACCAGCGGTCGATGTGCTGTTCCGACCGGAACAGCAACATTGTCTTTCAGGTGAACACGATATCCTGGTACCACTGGCTGGCCGGCACAGCAAAGTGACCGAGACCCTTATGCGGAAGCAGTTGGCCGTCTTTGACATTCAACACCATTTCGAAGTTGCAGCAGGCGCAAGAGGCATCGATGCGGGCGTCCCGATGCAGCATGGCCGGGATACCCAGGGCGTCCCAGATGCAGTTGCTGTAATACGATCGGCGCCCGACCTTCACCGGGAACGCTGTTGGCACGGCGGAAAATGGCGCGGCTCGCCATAACTCGCCATTCTCCTGCAGGACGAAAGCGTGGGTCTGGCTGAGGCGCTCAAGAGCGGCCTTCAGATCGTTTAACGGATGAGCGATCCCGCGAATCATCTCCGCAACCGACGGACTCCGCCCGTGGCTGATGAAGAAACGATAGATGTAGAGGCGCAGTCTGGCATCCAAACCTGACTTGCCCGAAGCTGGATCGATTTTGCGTTGCATTCTTAGCTCTCCGTCCGGCTTTCTGGTTGGATGAGACGGCGTGATGAATGTCATCCAAAAACTTCGCCTAGTCACCTGAATATTTTTCTGGCATAATCAGTTGTGCACCCATCCTGCACAAAATCTCAAAGACAATTTCATGTGAGGAATCGATGTCGGCAAAGTACATCTTTGTGACCGGGGGCGTGGTGTCTTCACTGGGCAAGGGACTGGCGGCGGCCTCGATTGGCTGTCTGCTGGAGAGCCGCGGGCTGAAAGTCAACCTGATGAAGTTTGATCCTTACCTCAACGTCGATCCGGGCACCATGTCGCCATTCCAGCATGGAGAGGTCTTCGTTACCGACGACGGAGCCGAGACCGATCTCGACCTGGGTCATTACGAGCGCTTCACTCACGCCAAGCTTTCCCGCGATAACAACTGGACCACCGGGCGGATTTACGAGCAAATCATCGCCAAGGAACGGCGCGGAGATTACCTGGGCAAGACGGTGCAGGTGATTCCTCATGTCACCAATGAAATCAAAGCTGCCATGAAGAAGGTGGCACAGGACGTGGACGTCGCCATTGTCGAAGTTGGAGGAACGGTAGGCGACATCGAGTCTCTGCCCTTCATGGAGGCGATCCGGCAGATGCGGCAGGAGCTGGGCCGCGATCATACCTTGTTCATGCATGTGACCCTGGTGCCTTTCATCGCCGCGGCGCAGGAACTGAAGACCAAGCCTACACAGCATTCGGTGAAAGAGCTGCTCAGCATTGGAATTCAGCCCGACATTCTGCTGTGCCGTACCGACCGGTTTCTGTCGAAAGACATCAAGGGAAAGATCGCTCTGTTCTGCAACGTGGAAGAAGAGGCGGTTATCACGGCCAAGGATGTTGCCTCCATCTACGAAGTGCCGCTGGTATTTTCGCGTGAAGGCGTGGACTCGCTGGTGCTTCGCTACCTGCGGCTCGAGGCCAAAGATCGCGACTTGAAAGATTGGGAAGACATCGTACAGCGGGTCTACAACCCGAAGGCCGAAGTCACAATCGGCATTGTGGGCAAGTATGTCGAGTACGAAGATTCCTACAAGTCATTGAAAGAGGCGCTGGTGCACGGCGCCCTGGCGCACAACCTGAAGCTCAATCTGAACTGGATTGAAGCTGAGGGCCTGGAGACGGGTGATCGCACTTATGAAGAACAGCTCGCCGACTACGACGGGCTGCTGGTGCCGGGAGGATTCGGCAAGCGCGGCATTGAAGGAATGCTGATCGCCATCCGCTATGCCCGGGAAAACAAGGTTCCATATTTTGGCATTTGCCTGGGCATGCAAACAGCCTGCATCGAGTTTGCCCGCAATGTATGCGGGCTGGCAGATGCCAACTCGAGTGAATTCGATCCGGCAACGCCTCATCGGGTGATCTACAAATTGCGCGAACTGCGCGGCGTGGAGGAACTTGGAGGCACCATGCGGCTGGGAGCATGGACCTGCAAGATTGAGCCGGGAACGCTGGCCCACAGGATTTACGGAAAATTGGAAATCAGCGAACGTCACCGTCACCGCTATGAATTCAATCGCGAGTACGAAGAGACTTTGACTGCAGGCGGGCTGCAGATTTCCGGGTCGACTCCCGACGGCACTTACGTGGAGATGGTGGAGTTACCGGATCATCCTCATTTTATCGGTTGCCAGTTCCATCCTGAATTCAAGTCGAAGCCGCTGGAGCCGCATCCACTGTTCAAGACCTTCATCGGAGCTGCGTACGAGCACGGACTTAAGCGGCGGGCGGAGAAGGCGGCTTCGGAAGTGGAGATGTTTCACCGGCCGGAGAAGGTAACGCGGCGATAGGTTAACGCAACGTTAGATTAACCACGGAGGACACAGAGGACACGGAGGAATTCAAGAGGCGATTTTTCTCCGTGTCCTCTGTGTCCTCCGTGGCTCAAAGATGACTACTTCCTTTCAGATCGACAGCGTGCGCATTGGCGGTGGGGATCTTTTTCTCATTGCGGGGCCGTGCGTGATTGAGAGCGAAGAGCATGCTCTGTTTATGGCGGAAGTAATCAAAGGCGTGACGCGCTCGCTCAACTTCCCTTTCATCTTCAAGGCTTCCTATGACAAGGCTAATCGCACTTCGATTCGCAGTTACCGCGGTCCCGGGCTGGCGGAAGGCCTGCGCATCCTGAAAAAAGTAAAAGACGAAGTCCATGTACCAATCCTGACTGATGTCCATGAAACCGCTGACGTGGCGAAAGTGGCCGCGGTGGCGGACATCTTGCAGATTCCGGCGTTTCTTTGCCGCCAAACTGACCTGGTGGTGGCGGCGGCCATGACCGAGCGCGTGGTGAACATCAAGAAAGGCCAGTTCGTTTCCCCAGCGGATATGCGGCACGTGGTCGACAAATGCCGCAGCGCGGGAAATGACAAAGTGTTTGTCACCGAACGCGGAGCAAGTTTCGGATACAACAATCTGGTGGTGGATATGCGATCGCTGGCCATCATGCGCAAGTTTGCTCCGGTGGTGTTTGACGCCACGCATTCGGTGCAATTGCCGTCATCAGCTAGCGATGGAGAGCAGGCCGTGAGCGGAGGACAGCCGGAGTTCATTCCCCTGCTGGCGCGTGCCGCCGTGGCAGCGGGCGTGGATGGAGTCTTCATGGAGGTCCACGAGAATCCGTTGCACGCCAAGTCCGACGGTGCGAATGCCCTGGAATCCACCAAGCTGCGAGGCGTATTAAAGGAACTGCACGCAATACACAACGCGCTCACCGCGGCGCATGCAAGGCCGTAAACCGGTTTCGTCCGAATCTGCTAACATTCCCGCCGTAATTTGACAGAGGTCAAACATGAAATATCTCTTCGCCGCGAGCGTGGCTGTCTTCCTATTTTTGATGCCGATGCTTTCTCACGCGCAAAGCGCGACTGGGTCCGAGCCGCTTCGGGTAGCGATCGCGGGCCTGGTTCACGGACACGTTGAGGGATTCTTCCAACGCTCGCTGCATCGGCCTGAGATCCAACTGGTTGGAATCGCGGAGCCAGACCAGCAACTGACATTGCGCTACGCCGCCCAGTTCAACCTCGACCGAAGTTTGATGTTTACCGACCTAGAAGACATGCTGCAGAAGACGCACCCGCAGGTGGTTTTGGCGTACACCAACACTTACGATCACCGCCGAGTGGTAGAGATATGCGCTCGGCACGGAATCCCGGTCATGATGGAAAAGCCGCTGGCGGTGAGCGCCGAAGATGCCCATGCCATGGCCGATGCGGCGCGCAAAGGCAAGATTCAGGTGCTGGTGAATTATGAGACTTCCTGGTATCGCAGCAACCATGCGGCTTATGACCTAGTCCATGAGAAAGCGATCGGCGATATTCGCAAGGTGGTGGTTCACGATGGCCATCAGGGTCCGAAGGAAATTAATGTAGCGCCCGAATTCTTCGCCTGGCTCAACGATCCCAAGTTGAATGGTGCCGGAGCGTTATACGATTTCGGATGTTATGGCGCCGACTTGATGACCTGGTTGATGGACGGGCAGCGGCCGACGTCGGTGACCGCGGTTACCCAGCAAATCAAGCCAGAAATATATACGCGGGTAGATGATGAGGCGACCATCATTCTGACTTACCCCAGGGCACAGGCGATCCTGCAGGCGTCGTGGAACTGGCCGTTTGATCGGAAGGATATGGAAGTGTACGGCCGGACCGGCTATGTGATCACGGTGCGCCATGACGATGTGCGAGTGCGTCTCAAAGGAGAAGAACAGGAGAAGCTGATCGCGGCCAAGCCGGTTCAGGCTCCTTCCGACGATTCGATCAATCTGCTCAGGGCGGTGGTCTTAGGCGGAGCGCAGCCCGACGCGCCTTCGTCCCTTGAGACGAATGTTATTGTGGCGGAGATTCTCGATGCCGCTCGCCGCTCTGCGGCATCCGGAAAAACTGTTCGGTTGTCCAGCGACGGGAGCTCGCACTGAATCTGCTACCATTTCCTGCGCCTAGCCGAGCGGGGGTTCGCGCCTACATTGAGGTTTTCGCCGTCCAAATTGCCTGATGCATGTCGTCGCTACCATCGTCGGAATTCTTCTTATTCTCGCCATCCTGCTGGATGCGTTTGAGACGGTGGTGCTGCCACGGCGGGTGCGCCGCACCTTTCGCATCAGCGCATGGTTTTACCGGCGCACCTGGATTCCGTGGAGGAAGCTAGGCAGCCGCATTACGAATCAGTCGCGCCGGGAGAATTTTCTCGGCTACTTCGGACCTCTCTCGCTCATCTTCCTTCTGATTTTGTGGGCTGCTGGGTTGATCTATGGCTTTGCCCTGCTGCAATACGGAATGGGAGAGCACTTCCGTTTGAATGGTGAGCCGCTGACGTTCGGCCTCCTGGTCTACAACAGCGGCGAAACTTTCTTCACTCTGGGCTACGGGGACATCATTCCTGATTCATCAGCGGCTCGCACCCTGGCAGTGATTGAAGCGGGATTGGGCTTTGGCTTTCTGGGCATGGTGATTGGATATTTGCCGACGATTTATTCGTCGTTTTCGAGCCGCGAGATCGAAATCTCTTTGTTGGACGCCCGCGCCGGTTCGCCCCCTTCCGCGACCGAACTGCTGGCCAGGTTCGGCAACTGCCCGCAACAGGCGGTGCTTGACCAGATTTTTCGCGATTGGGAGCGGTGGGCGGCCGAGGTGCTGGAAAGTCACCTTTCCTATCCAGCACTCAGCTTCTTCCGATCGCAGCACAACAATCAATCGTGGCTGGGCGCGCTGATCACCATTCTGGACGGCAGCGCGCTGGTCATGGCGGGCGTGGACGGATTGCGTGACGAGCAGGCGAAAATTACCTTCGCCATGGCGCGCCACGCGATGGTGGATCTCGCCCAGGTGGTCAACGCGCGCTACAATCCGGCCGCACCCGACCGTCTGCCGGTCGAGGAATTGAATCGCGTACGGCAGAGCCTGGCCACACGTGGCGTGAAACTGCGTGAGGGTCCCGAGTTTGAAGAAACGTTGAATAATCTGCGATCACTGTACGAGTCGTACGCAGTGGCGATTGCAGTCAATCTCTCTATCACCTTGCCGCCATGGATCCATCCCCAGAAGCAGAAAGACAACTGGCAGGCCGGTCCCTGGGACCGCGCCATACAAGCCCGGAGTCTGGCGGGAAAGGTGCAGCATGCGGACGATCATTTTTAGAAGAGCTTTCAGCTGTCAGCTCTCAGCTTTCAGTCACTGCCACCGAGAGGCAGACTGTCTTCACCATCCGAGTGCTGAGAGCTGAAGACTGACGGCTGAGAGCTGACTTTCGCGTGCTAACATCTCTCTTCTTCCATGAAACATATCGGCGAAAACGTGGTTCGAATCGAAGCTGAGGCCTTGCGCTCGTTGGCGGATCGCATCGCCGGTCCCATGGCGTCGGCGTTCGAAAAGGCGGTCGAATTAATCTATGCCTGCGGTGGCCGGGTAGTAGTCACCGGCATGGGCAAGAGTGGAATCATTGCGCGCAAGATCGCAGCCACGCTGAGTTCGACCGGGACCCCGGCTTTGTTCATGCATCCGGTTGACGCAGTCCATGGAGACCTGGGCATGGTCGTGCGCGGCGACCTGGTGCTGGCGCTGTCTTTAAGTGGGGAAACGGAGGAGATTCTGCGCTTGCTTGCGACTCTCAAGCGTCTGCTGGTACCACTGATCACCATGACCGGGGATGCGGTGTTTGAGAAAGGCGCGGGCGAGTCGCCCGTGCCCACAAGAGCTCGGGAAAAAATCTCGACCCTGGCGGCGGCGGCGGACGTCGCACTCGATTGCTCTGTGGCCAAAGAAGCCTGTGGACTGGGATTGGCGCCGACTGCTTCGACTACGGCCATGCTCGCCCTGGGCGATGCGCTGGCGCTGGCGCTGGCTGAAAAGCGCGGATTCCGGGAGGAAGACTTTGCTAATTTGCATCCCGGAGGAAAACTGGGCAAGCGACTGGCGCGGGTGGAGTCGCTGATGCACACCGGAGAAGCCGTGCCGCGAGTCTCGCCGAAGACCAAAATGCCGGATGTGATTTATGAAATGTCGCGCAAGAAGCTGGGCGTGACTGCCGTAGTCGACGGTGAAAAGCTGGTAGGAGTGATCAGCGACGGCGATCTGCGGCGCTTGCTGGAGAAGCGCGGCAAGGACGTGTTGGATCTGAGCGCCAGCGATTGCATGACGTCGAAACCCAGAACAATTGGCGCGAATGAATTCGCCGCGACCGCGCTGGCTTTGATGGAAGAAACCAAGATTACGTCGCTGGTCGTGGTTGATGGCGGACACAAGCTTTTGGGAATCCTCCACCTGCATGATTTGTGGGGAACGGAGATGATGTAGCGCGGCCGTCCCGGCCGCTCGATGGGCGGGCCAGACGCCCGCCAGACAGCCGGCGGGACGCCGACGCTACAATTAAGACATGTATCACTACGATCCAAATACTGCGCTCGAGGAACTGACCGAAGATGCCACGCTGCCGAACCCTGTCCATGTGCGCGACATGATCTTGCGACACCGGCTGAACCCGGACAAGTCGCTGGAGTTGAACCGTCTGTTCGTTGAATATCAGAAGTTTTTCGGCGAGGCGCAGAAACTGGGGAAAGATATCTTGAAGCAGCTGGCAGGTTAGGGGAGCGACTATCTCGGTTTTTGCGCGGATCACCTGGGACAGCTGCCCTCAGGTGTCCAATTGGGTTGAGCCCGCTAGGGATCTTGTCGATAACCACGCCAGAGGAACTCATGAGCACCCGATCATCTATTTGGCTCAGCGAAAGCAACGGTAAGTGCATCCACATCTACCCGGGAACTCGCTGAGCGTGAGACGAACAACGGCGGAATGGCCGCGCCGATTTACATCGCGGTGGACGCCGGGAATGCTGATGAAGAAATTGCGATCCGATTGCCGAAGGAGATTGCCTTGCGACTCCTGATAATCCTCAGTCCAAATTGGGCCGCCGAGATCGGGCGCGTGCTCTAGTCGGCATGGAATCTTGCAGCAACGGGCAAGGCATGGGCATGGTCTGAATCCCGCGCAGCTTTGCTCGGCCGGACAGCCGAGGCGGCTGTCCCCACGTGGATGTTGCTTGTTCCTGCAGCCAGAGTCGAGTTCAGTTTCCGCCAATCATTTACAATAATGAATTCCCCGTTTACCCAGGACCCTAACCATGCATCGCTGGTCTCAACTGTTTATCCCTACTTTGCGCGAGGCGCCTGCGGACGCTGAAGTCGCCAGCCACAAGTTTCTGGTGCGTGCGGGTTATATCCGTCAGCTGGCCGCCGGGATCTACTCTTATCTTTTTCTTGGGAATCGCTCGTTCAACAAGATCATGGCCATTGTGCGGGAGGAGATGGACAAGATCGGGCAAGAGTTCTTTCTGCCGGCAATTCATCCGCGCGAGTTGTGGGAGGCCAGCGGACGCTGGGCGGCGATGGGCGACAACATGTTCCGGCTGAAAGACCGCAAGGGAGCCGACCTCTGTCTAGCAATGACCCATGAAGAAGCCATGACCGACATTGCGCGGAAGGAATTGCGCAGCTACAAGCAGCTGCCGCAAATCTGGTACCAGATTCAAACCAAGTTTCGCGATGAAGCTCGCCCAAAATCTGGCCTGCTGCGGGTGCGGCAGTTCATCATGAAGGACTCGTACTCGTTCGACATGGATGCCGCCGGCCTGGATGTTTCCTATCAGAAGCACTACGACGCCTACTGCCGCATCTTCGACCGTTGCGGGTTGAAATACATGGTGGTCGAAGCTGATTCAGGAGCGATGGGCGGATCGCAATCCCACGAATTCATGGTGCGGACGCCGGCAGGAGAAGACCTGATCGTCAGTTGCGAAAAGTGTAATTACGCTGCGAACCTGGAGAAGGCTACATCGAAACTGGCTCCGGTAGTAGATCTAACCGCGGAGGGTGAGGGCAAGCCGCTCGAAGTTCACACGCCGGGGATGAAGACGATCGAAGATGTAGCGAAGTTTCTGGGGGTTTCGCCGACGAACAAAATCAAGACGCTGGCGCTGATGCTGGAGGACACGGACGCCAAGAGCGGCAAGGTGAGATCGCGCGCGGTGGTGGCGTTAATGCGCGGCGATCATCAGATGAATGAAACCAAACTGTCGTCTGCGCTTGGCGGCAAGCCTACTCGTCCGATGACCGAAGATGAAATCAAGCAGCTGTTTAAGTCTCCGGCGGGATTTCTGGGACCAATCGGCGTCGTCTGGGCAAAGGATATGAAGGACGCTGAGCGTCCGGTGCTGCTGGTGGACAAAGCGCTCGAAGGCCATACCAATCTGATTGGCGGCGCAAATAAAGAGGACTATCACCTGAGGAACCTCACTCCGGGGCGCGACTTCCAGCCAACTGCTTACGCTGACCTGCGCAGCGTGACGGCGGGCGAAGCCTGTCCCAACTGTGGCGCATCGTTGCGCATCGACACCGCGGTAGAGATTGGCCACATATTCAAGCTTGGCTACAAATACTCGGAGTCCATGGGGGCACGGGTGTTGGACAAGAATGGCAAGGAAGTAACCCCGATCATGGGCAGCTATGGCATTGGAATCGAGCGCATCCTGACCGCCTCGGTGGAGCAGGGCAACGACGAAAATGGCTTCTGGCTGCCGCCGCAGATTGCGCCTTTTGAGATTGTCGTCACCCCGACCAACGTGAGTGACGAGAAGATCAAGGCCGCCGCCGAGGACATTGCCGCGCGGCTGGAGTCGGCTGGTTACCAGGTATTACTTGACGACCGGGACGAAAGGCCAGGTGTGAAATTCAAGGATGCCGACTTGGTGGGCATTCCGTTTCGCGTCACCGTGGGGAAGAAGGTTACCGAAGATACTGTGGAAGTGGTTCGGCGCTCGACACGACAAATGGAGGATGCTAGCATCCCGGCAATAACCGAATATTTTGCAAAGAATTTACGGTCGGCGGGCTGAGGCAACGTCCTGGCGCGCGACCGGAAGCGGAGCGCGCAATGAAGATCATTTTTGGTATTTTCATCATGGTTGCCGCGGTCATTCTGATCGCCTCACTGGCGCCTCCCTACTTCAGCAACTACCAGTTTGAAGACGCGATTAAAACTGAGTCGCAGATGAGTACCTACACCTCCAAGACTGAGGATGTGATCCGCGATGAAGTTTTCAAGAAGGCGCAGGAGATGGATATTCCGATTACCAAAGAGCAGATCAAAGTTGTACGCAACGGAGTAGTCGGCACGGGCTCAGTGAGCATAGAAGCCGCTTACACCGTGCATGTGAATCTTCCCGGATATCCTCTGGACCTGAACTTCAACGCGTCCGCCAGAAACAAGGGCGTATTTTAAGCCAGCCCGTTAGTCGTGTACTCGACTTGCCTTCCGATCACCTCATTGTTATTCCAAGCATGTCCCCAGCCGCGCGAAGCGCGATGAGGGCGTGGGAGGAATCTGCTTCGGCGTGACGATCAAGAACAGCAGATTCCTCACCGCTGAAGCGGTTCGGAATGACAATGTGGTACGACGGCCTTCGCTGACGCGGTTCGGAATGACAATCGGGTGGTGCGAGCGCCTTGACTACGCGACAGGTTCTTCAGCCAGACAGTCGCGGGCTGTATAGGAACCTGGAATGCCACTCCACTTACTTCCGTACTCTTGTTTCCCGTTCAGGTAACTACCTACCATTGAGGAATTCGCGAGATAGGAACGCCAAAATAAAGCATTCCAAAGCGGGAATGGATCGCGTGGCCGGACAGTCCGCGGGCAAGCGCAAACCGAATCCGCGCGATAAGACACTCGGGAGTGGAGGAAGTGAATGAGGCTGGCAAATAGAATTCTGGGTTCCCTGCTGGCGGTGGTCACGGTGATGGGCTGGGCCGGATGCGGGGGCGGGTGTCCGACAACTTCCTTCTCTTCGAGCAGTTCTTCTGGCGGTCCCAGTGGGGGGAAATCCGTCGGGGGCTCCGTCTGCGGACCGGGAACAACCCCACCGCCCGCGGGTGGCGGGAATACCGCTGCCTTCCTGTACTACGAAGGCACTAACAATATTCTGGGCGCCAGCCTGGGCACGACTGGGACTTTCGCGGTTATCAGTCCCTTTACTCCGCCAACCCTGCCCAGCAGTGCGGGCAGAGACATGCTGATCGTCAACAAAAAGTTCTTGTATCTGCCGCAGAACGATTCGTTGACCATTCAGGCTTTCACGATCGATCGCACCACGGGCGCGTTGAGCGCAATCAGCGGGAGTCCGTTCGCCACTTTTGGGGCGGATTCGATTACGAGCGATCCGACGGGCCGTTTCCTTTTTGCGGGCAATGACACTACCGGCCAGATCTCAGTATTTCAGATCAATGCCACTACCGGAGCCCTGACAGCGACGGCGGGTTCACCCTTCTCCGCTTTCAATCTTGATTTCGCCCATGTTTTGGCGGTGGATGGAACTGGAAAATTTCTTTACGCGGGCCAGGGATCGGCTTTCTTGCCGGTTTACGGCTTTTCCATCGATCAGAATTCAGGCGCACTGTCGCCGATGGTGGGCAGCCCGTTTGGCTTGAACGTCGCAGGAGTGCGCACCGATTTCACCGGCAAATACGCGATCGGGATCAGCGGAATCACCGGGGATAAAAGCTTGTACGTTTTCGGCATCGATGCGACGACAGGCGCGCTGGCGTCCGTCACTGGTTCTCCTTTCACGACGGTAGCGAACCAGCTGTTCGACTTGAAGGTACATCCCAGCAGTCAATTTGTTTATAGCTTTGGCGAGGACAATAGCGGCAACATCACATCCATCGAGGGGTTCAGTCTCGACCCAACTACCGGGACACTTACCGCGTTGACCGGGTCGCCATTCACCACACTGCCAGTCGTGGCGGATTGCAAGTGGGACCAGGGTGGCGGAGAAGCGTTCTGCGCCAATTCAACCGGCAATGCGTTCTCCGTGCTTGACACCAATGTCACGACCGGCGCCCTGACGCACACCGTCACCGATCTGAGCGTCACCGATAGCAATGTTGCATTTGCGCCGACTGATTAGGATTGTTCCTTTACGTATCAAAAGCCTGAACCGCAAGGGGCGCAAGGGAGCCGCAAAGGACGCAAAGCAAGCTACCTTCCGTACTAATACCCGACTCGGCGGGTGTCGCCCGGGGCTTGCACGGAAGGACATGTCCAAATCTTCGGACCGGCGTACCTGTCTGCCAACCTTGCGAGCGCAGCAAAACCTCAGCCGACGGGTTAAAATGTTGTATCTCTTCTCTTCCATGCAGGCAAGGTTGATCCGGGGCGCAGAGCGCTCGGCTCGGGGGCAAGAGATTTCTTGGTTCGGGGATAACGGCAAGTATGCGCTTTGTCGTCTAAGTTATTAGAGAAGCGCATCCAACCATCGCGAATTTGTGGCCATAAAACTCAAGATCCCGACCGGCAGGAAACCTGGACAAACCGGAAAAGGGGCGTTCTCCCGCGATCCGATACTGCAGGCCGCCCTGGTGGTATTTCTCGTCTTTTCGACCGCCACTGGCGTATTTTTCACCTACTACTACGTCAAGTTTGGCCGAATGATCGACCAGCGTTTCAAGGGCCCGGTCTTCGGCAATTCTGCCCGCATCTATGCCGTTCCCCATGCGGTGCAGGTAGGCGAGAAGATTGAGCCCAAAGAAATTGCGGCCGAACTGCGGCATGCCGGCTATACCGACCAGGGCGAGGGTAAATCGCCGATGGGGAGCTACCGCCTAGTCGAAGGCGGAATCGAGATCAAACCTGGCACCGATTCCTATCACAGCCAGGAGCCGGCCATCATTCGGGTTCGCGGCGGCAAAGTCGAGAACATCGTGAGCCAAGGCGGGCAGTTGGCTGCGTACGAACTCGAACCGCAGATGATCACATCCCTGTTCGACGCCGAGCAGCGGTCAAAACGGCAACTGGTCAAGTACGACGAGATCCCTCCCTTGTTGGTAAATGCTGTACTGGCCATTGAGGACCGGCGCTTCTTTCAGCATGGCGGGGTGAACTTTATCCGGCTGGCCGAGGCCACCTGGGTCGATATCACTCACCAACGTCACGAACAGGGCGGCTCGACGATCACCATGCAGCTGTCCCGGGCCTTCTTCCTTACTCCAGAGAAGACAGTCAAGCGCAAGCTCTCGGAGATGATGATCGCCCTGGAGATGGAACAGAAGTTCAGCAAGCAGCAGATCTTCGAGTTCTACGCCAATCGAGTGGACCTGGGCCAGCGCGGTTCATTTACCATCAGCGGCTTTGCCCAGGCGGCGCAGGCTTACTTCAATAAAGATCTGAAAGACCTTTCTCCGGCGGAGGCAGCTCTGATCGCCGGAATCATCCAGGCACCCAGCTACCTTTCGCCCTACCGGCATCCCGAGCGCGCGCTGGAGCGCCGGAACCTGGTGTTGGACAGCATGGTGGACACTCATGCCATTACCCAGGCCGATGCCGAGAAGGCCAAAGCCACGCCTTTGAAACTGGCGCCCCCCAATGTCGAGGCCAGTGACGCGCCTTACTTTGTTGACCTGCTGCGGGAAACGCTGATCAGCAAGCTCGACGAACGCCAGATGAACGATCAGGGTTACCGGATTTACACCACGCTCGATCCTGAGTTGCAGAGAGCCGCAGCGGCCGCCGTGCAAACCGGCATGAAGCTGGTCGACGAACAGGTGACCAAGCTGCGCACCAAACGAACCAAGGTGGGCAAGAACAAGTATGAAACCAAAGTCCTGCCCGGCCCACAGGCCCAAGTGGCGCTGGTGGTGATAGATCCGCATACCGGCGAGATCCTGGCGCTGGTGGGTGGCCGGAACTACGGCATGAGCCAGCTGAATCACGCGGTGGCAAAGCGTCCGACGGGATCGATCTTCAAACCGTTTGTGTATGCCGCCGCCATGAATACGGGACTGGATGGTTCCAACCCGGTGTTCACCCCGGCTTCCATAGTGCAGGATGCGCCTGGATCGTTTGCCTACGGCGACCAGATTTACGAGCCGCGCAATTACAAGGAGGAGTATCACGGCGACGTGACCGCGCGTTACGCACTGGCAATGTCATTGAACAACGCGACCGTCAAACTGGCGGAGGAAGTGGGCTACGAAAAAGTGGCCGACCTGGCGAAAGCGGCTGGGATCACATCCGTGAAAGCCACTCCCGCCATGGCATTGGGCTCCTACGATGCCACCCCCATGGACATGGCGGCAGCGTACACAGTCTTCTCCAACTCCGGAATACGAATATCGCCGACCCTGGTCAACTCGGTGCGCAACGCAAATGGCGATGTCGTCCTCGACTTCAAACCGGAATCGCACGCCGTGCTCGATCCACGGGTGGCCTTCGTGATGACCGATATGATGGAGGGAGTCATCAACTACGGCCTGGGGTACAGTGCAGTTCGCGCGCGGGGCTTCAGCCAACCAGCTGCAGGGAAGACCGGCAGCTCCCACGATGGTTGGTTTGCCGGATACACCAGCAATCTGCTGTGCGTGGTTTGGGTGGGCTTCGACGACTACAGTGACTTGCGTCTCAGCGGAGCTCTCAGCGCTGCGCCCATCTGGACTGAGTTCATGAAAAAGGCAGCGATCTTGCCTGCATATTCGGACATGAAGGGCTTCGCCCAACCCGCCGGAGTGGTGGATGTGCAACTCGACAAAACCACCAACCTGCTGGCCACGCCTTCCTGTCCGGAGGACTACAGTGTGGCCTTCATCGCGGGAACTGAACCCAGCGAGACTTGCGACCAGGGAACCGGAATGCGCGGCTTTTTCTCCCGGGTATTTGGACTAGGAGGAGAGAAAGCGCTTCCGCCTCCGCCACCGGGAGCCCAGCCCGCTCCTCAGCCGGCAACGGCCGACACCGCAACCGAAGACCCCAGCAAGAAGAAAAAAGGGCTTTTTGGCAAGATTGCGGGTATCTTTAAAGACGACAAACCGTCTAACCCTCCGCCACCTAAACCGGCGGACAACGGTGGGAACGGTCCTCAGTAGACGAGCGCGTAGCGTTTAGCTCGGCTTCAGGAGTCGACTTATGGGACGTCGATCTCTGCTTTATCTTCTGGCGGCAGTAGTTATTGCCAGCCCCCTTCTTTTTGCGCAGGCCCACTCTTCAGAGCAGGTTCAGGTTAGTCCTCCACCCGCACGGCGTGCCGAGCCGCCCTCGGCGAATGCCAGCGTTGCACAGCTGGAGCTGCGCGCCGACACCTTGCGGGCGGAAAAATCCTATCTTGATGCTCTGGACTATTACCGGGCGGCGGCGGCCAAAGAGCCCAACAGCGCCCGGCTTTACAACAAGCTGGGCATCACCGAACTGCAGATGGGGCGGTTCGCGGAAGCGGGTAAGGACTTCGAACGCGCGATCAAGAGTGATCACCAGTTCGCCGATGCCTACAACAACCGGGGCGTAATTTACTACCTGGAAAAGAAATACGGAAAAGCCATCAAACAATACGAAAACGCTATCAAGCTGCGCCAGGATTCTGGCTCGTTCTACAGCAATCTCGGAGCAGCGTATTTCTCAAAAAAGGATTTCGAGAAGGCCAGCCGGGCATATAACCAGGCGCTGCAAATCGATCCCGAGATCTTCGACCGCACCTCCCATAACGGAGTGCAAGCGCAGATGTCGTCTCCGGCGGACCGGGCGCACTACTACTACGTGCTGGCCAGGATCTTCGCCAAGGCAGGCGCCCCCGACCGCTCGTTGCAATATTTGCGCCGGGCTATGGAAGAAGGGTACAAGGGGATCGATGATGTATTCAAAGACTCCGAGTTCGCCGGATTGCGCAAAGACCCGCGTTTCACGGAGCTAATGAGCGCTCGGCCGGTGGCGATCCCAGAGTAAAGTTTCATTACAATTATTTACAAAATACTACGCAACTTTCCACTGGGTATGGGTTTACACTTCACAAATACTCCTGAAAACAACAGGGTGAGTAAGGAGAAACGGTAGCCCATCGGTCGTCGACCCGAGCACGCCCCAAGCAGACGACCGGTGGGTTTTCTATTTGGAGTTGGGACAAAGCAATTGGCACTTAGCATTTGGCCAAGTCCAGTTCGAGACGCCACCTCTTCTCTCTTCTGATTTTTGATTCTTAATTTTTTCGATCCACGGTAAGGAAATTCGAAGCAGCATTGACCAAATCCCAAGTGGTCTATGGGCGGGCGAGCCACATAACAGGAAACTGGCATCCGAGTTTTTCGAAGTCGCGGTCGGAAGTCACTAAGGTGGCTTTCCGGAGGGTAGCCAGAGCGGCTGCCACAGAATCTACAAATGGAATCTTGTGAACGGCTTTGAGTTCGCCCGCTTTGAGAGCTTGGGAGAGATCGACGGGAATCACTTCGATAGGAAGGCGCTCAAGATCTGCCAGGGTTTTCCGTGCAGGCTCTTCCCCTCGTTTCTGCCATGACTGATAAAAAACTTCTCCCCAGTTCATTACCGACACAAGGACCGGAGTGTGACTCTGAGCGGCGTCTTCGAATAGTTGCTGGACCCGTTCGGCTCCGGGGCCGTCTTCCACGAAGTCCAGCACTGCGCTGGCGTCGAGCACATAGGTCTTGCTCACCTCGCCGTCCGGTCCTTCTCTATCCTGTGTTCAAGTTCCCACGCTTCGACTAGAGAGTCCTCACCCTTGAGGCAACCGCGAAGGCTGCGGATAAAATCGCTGGTGACAGGCAGAACCTGGTCGTCGGATTCGCGACGAACTATCTTGCCCTGGTAACGAACGACAAATCCTCGATCCTGCAAAATCGCGACAGCCTGGTGCGAGTTTGTGGGGTCGTTCGGTGGCACTCCAGCCGCCTCGAGGACCAGCGGCCTCGCAGGAAGCTCTCTACCTTCCACGATTACGGTCCACTTTGGCATCTGACGGTTCCATTGAAAACCCCTTGCTACGGAAGCAATATCTTCCTTGGTAAGAACAGAGACCTTGGCGCTTGCCATATGAGCTCCTGATTATTATTCATATTACTCATCATACTACTCATGGTCAAGATTGGTTAAGCCGTCTGTGACCAGCTCTGAGCGTAGGCGAACATTTTACGAAAGTCACGTGTTAGAATATTTTTTATGTCTTCTCCCTCGTCTCTCGCCTGGGCCCACCCACTTGTGCGGGAGTGGTTTGTAAGAAAGTTTGGCACTCCGACCGAGCCCCAGGAGCAAGGATGGCCTCACATTCTGGCTGGGCGCACCACGCTGATCTCCGCACCCACCGGTTCAGGCAAGACCCTGGCCGCGTTCCTCGCCTGCATCAATCGCCTGGTATGCAAAGCCCTGGCGGGGGATCTGCACGACCGCACTGAAGTGCTTTACGTCTCCCCGCTGAAAGCCCTGAGCAATGACATTCAGAAAAATCTCGAAGGGCCTCTGGGAGAGATCTTGCAGATGGCGGGCGAGCGCGGGTTGCTGATGCCCGAGATTCGCACTGCGGTCCGCACCGGCGACACGCTCATGCATGAGCGCCGGGCGATGTTGAAACGGCCTCCGCATATTCTGGTTACGACGCCTGAGTCGCTCTACATTTTGCTGACCGCGGAGGGGAGTCGCGCCATTCTGCGCGATGTTGAGACCGTGATCGTGGACGAAATTCATGCGGTCGCCGACGACAAGCGGGGCGCGCACCTGACGCTTTCGCTGGAGCGGCTGGAGGCGCTGACTTATCGTCCTCCGGCGCGTATCGGCCTTTCCGCCACCCAGAAGCCAATTGAGGAAGTGGCCCATTTCCTGACCGGCAACGGTCGCGCCGCTCCGGTCGTGGTTGACGTCGGGCACAAACGCAAGCTCGATCTCGCGGTCGAAGTGCCCGCCAGCCAGCTTGGTCCGATCACCACCAATGAAATGTGGGAAGAGATCTATAACCGCTTGGTGGAACTTATTGATCAGCATCGTTCCACGCTGGTGTTTGTCAACACCCGGCGACTGGCGGAACGGATCGCGCATCGCCTGGGCGAACGGCTGGGTGAAGACAATGTGGCGGCGCATCATGGCAGCTTGTCGCGCAAGCTGCGCCTTAACGCCGAGCGCAAATTGAAAGAAGGCGAAGTCAAGGTGCTGGTGGCCACGGCGTCGCTGGAACTTGGAATCGATATCGGGACAGTCGATCTTGTGGTGCAGATCAGTTCGCCGCGGGCGATCGCGGTTGCGCTGCAGCGGGTAGGACGCTCCGGCCACTGGCGCGGCGCGATTCCGAAAGGCCGCTTCTTCGCAGGCACCCGCGATGATCTGCTGGAATGCGCGGCTCTGGTGCGCGCCATCCGGCAGGGCGACCTCGATCGACTGATCATCCCCGAGTCGCCGCTGGACATTCTGGCACAACAGATCGTGGCAACCTGTGCCGCCGAAACAACTGGTGTGGCGCGGGCGCCACGCCCGCGAATGGAGGAGGGTGCAACGGGATCTCAGGATTCAAGCGGGCTTTGGGAGAGCGAGATTGCGCCGGTTAATGCACGACTGACCACTGCTCTCGACTCGCGGGCGGGGCGCCCGCGCCACACGGTCGCGGACGATGACGGCGGTTGGGATGAGGATGCGCTGTTTGCGCTGGTGAAGCGGGCCTACTCCTACCGCAATCTGTCTCGCGAAACTTACGATTCCGTCCTCGAAATGCTTTCGGAAGGAATTGCGGCGAGGCGTGGCCGCTACGGCGCCTACATACACCGCGACCGGGTGAATCGCAAGCTGCGCGCCCGCCGAGGCAGCCGACTGGCGGCCATCACCAGCGGCGGCGCCATTCCGGAGACGGCGCTGTTCACGGTGGTAGCCGAGCCGGAAGGAGTCACTGTCGGCACGCTGGATGAAGACTTTGCGGTCGAGAGCAACGCCGGCGACATCATGCTGCTGGGTAACACCTCGTGGCGCATCCGCCGCGTGGAAGGGAAATCCGGGCGCGTGCTGGTCGAGGACGCGCACGGCGCTCCGCCCAGTGTTCCCTTCTGGCGAGGTGAGGCTCCGGCGCGAACCCAGGAACTCTCCGCCCATGTCGCTGATCTGCGAAAAGAAATCAGCGGCCGCCTGCGCGATGTTTTCCCGGTGGGAGTTTCGCAGAGCCAGCCCGCGGTGGCGGAGGCGGTTGCATGGTTAAAGGAAGAATGCGGGCTGGATGATGCCGGCGCCGAACAAGCTGTTGAATACGTTTTGCAGGGGCGGGCGGTGCTGGGAGCCGTTCCGACGCAGGACACCATCATCGCCGAGCGCTTCTTCGATGAGGGTGGCGGTATGCAGTTGATCATCCATGCGCCTTATGGCGGCAGGATCAACAAGGCCTGGGGCCTGGCACTGCGCAAGCGCTTTTGCCGCAGCTTCAATTTTGAGTTGCAGGCCGCGGCTACAGACAATGGACTGAACATCGCTCTCGCCGAACAACACAGCTTTCCGCTGGCTGACGTTTTTCATTTCCTGAATGCTGAGACGGTACAACCGGTTCTAGAGCAGGCGGCGCTCGATTCGCCTATCTTCGGAACCCGTTGGCGATGGGATGCCAATCGCGCGCTTGCTCTGCTGCGTTTTCAGGGTGGCAAAAAAGTTCCACCCCAGATTCAACGCATGCGGTCCGATGATCTGCTGGCATCGGTTTTCCCCGATGTGGCTGCCTGCCAGGAGAATATCGTGGGGGACATTCAGATTCCCGATCATCCCCTGGTGAAGGAAGTCATGAAAGATGTCCTTACCGAGGCGATGGACATCGATGGGCTCAAATCGCTGCTGCGCGGGATCGAGGAGGGACGAATTCGGTGCCTGGCAGTGGACACGCCGGTGCCATCGCAATTCTCGCACGAGATTCTAAACGCGAATCCATACGCTTATCTCGACGATGCGCCATTGGAAGAGCGCAGGGCTCGAGCGGTGGAGATGCGACGCATCCTGCCGGAGTCAGTGCTTGAGGAAGTAGGAAAGCTCGATCCCGGCGCGATCGCCCAGGTTAGAGAGGAAGCCTGGCCGGATGTGCGCGACGCGGATGAACTGCATGATGTGTTGCACACATTGATGGCGTTGCCGGTGTGGGGACAGCCGCCCCCGCCTGTCCAGTTCAGCGAAGCTGAACAGGTTTTTGCGAACCAGCCCGAGCTCGTTCTTTCACCACGCTCTGATAGTTCGAAAAATAGTCGAGCTTCGCTCGACCAGACAGCCGGGGGCGGCTGTCCCCACGTGAGCTGCGCGATTGAATGGCAGGGATACTTCGAGAGACTGCTCGACCAGGGACGCGCAGTACGCGCGGAACACGCCGGTACGAACTACTGGATAGCGGTGGAACGGGCGCAAACTTTTTCGCTGCTCTTCCCTGGCGCAAAGTTTGATCGTGCGGTGGCCGAGATTCAAACCACTCTGCCCTCATCCGACGATGCCCTGCTCGCCCTGGTCACCGGCTGGATGTCGCATCTGGGGCCGATCTCGGCATCGCAGCTTGGGAACCTGCTTGGGCTTCCAGGAAGCGAGATCGAAAGGGCTCTGCTTCGCATGGAAGTCAGCGGCGCTGTATTGAGAGGACAATTCACCGACAAAGCCTCGCGGGTGGCGGCGCCCGCGCCGCATAAAACAGAGCCTGAACACGAGTGGTGCGACCGGCGACTGCTGGCGCGGATTCACCGTCTGACCGTGGCCACGCTGCGCAAGCAGATTGAGCCCGTAACCGCCGCCCAATTTATGCGCTGGCTGTTGCGCTGGCAGCATGTAGCTCCGGATGCGCAGGTCCAGGGCGAACGCGCCACGCTCGATGTGCTGCGCCAGCTGCAGGGTTTTGAGATTCCCGCGAATGCCTGGGAAAGACAGATCCTGAGCCGGCGTATTGCAAACTACGATCCCAAGTGGCTGGACCAACTTTGCCTCACCGGCGCAGTAGGCTGGGGGCGATTGTCTCCGCATCCGGCCACGCTCGATGACACGGCGGCCGGGAAACGACGGGTGATTCCAACCAGCGTAGCTCCGATTACTTTTTTCATCCGCGAAGAATCCGACTGGATGGCGCCGCATCACCCTGCCTCCGGTCTGACCTCGGGCAGTCCAGCCTCCAGCCAGCCAGAAGCTCGGGGACTGAGCGAAGTTGCGCGGCAGGTGCTGGATTTCCTGCGCCAACGGGGAGCGTCATTCTTCGCCGATATCGTGCGCGGCACCGATCGCCTGAAGGCCGAGGTGGAGACCGCATTGTGGGAGCTGGTCGCGGGTGGGTTGATCACTGCGGATGGCTTTGACAATCTGCGCTCGCTGATCGATCCCAAACGACGCGCCGGGCAAGGCAGCGGGCGGGCGGCGCGTCCCCGTCACAGCACGGGCAGATGGGCTTTGCTTTACACGGATCAGGCCACGGATCGCAATCGCGCGGTCGAAGCGACCTGCTGGATGCTGCTCAAGCGCTATGGCATCGTCTTTCGCGACCTGCTCTCCCGCGAGACCAATCTGCCCAAATGGCGCGAGTTGCAAATGGCTTTTCGGCGACTGGAGGATCGAGGCGAGATTCGCGGTGGTCGTTTTGTGGACGGTTTTCTGGGCGAACAATTCGCTCTTCCGGTAGCGGTGGAATCGTTGCGCGCCACTCGTAAGCTCCCGAAGACAGGCGAAATGATAGTTCTGTCGGCTGCCGATCCGCTCAATCTTGTGGGAATTCTGGTGCCAGGTGAACGCGTTCCCGCGATCTCTGGCAAGACCGTCACGTTCAATGATGGGGTAGCCATACGGGATGCGATGTCAGAATCGCATGTCCTGACCGCGCTGGGGTAGCTTGAAACGGGTCAGACGTAATCTTGAAACGGGTCAGACGTGATCTTGATCCGGGTAGTTACATCTAGGTGAGACTTGACTCTTGAAGGTCTTTTGGGCCAGTTTTCAGTTCCTGGTTCGGTTGGCAGTTAAGAAATTAGCCGGGAACCCGATGAGGGGGTCCCTCGGATTCCCGGATCGCCGCTTCCCGGCTAAACTTGAAAGCGCTTCCCCCGTCGCTTTGCCAGGCCGTCGACATTGCGGGTAGAAGCATTTATTTGGCCATCTTTGGGTTGCATGGCGCGGAATAGTTTTATATATAAATTATTGATTCTATGTTGTTTATTTCACGTTGGACCGATCTTTCTCCTGCGATCGCATGGCGATTCTATCTAATCGGATAGACCTCTATCTGTTCGGATAGTGGAACAAGATGCGGGATCGGGTTCCCGAAAGCCGGAAATTGTGGTAAACGAATAGCCGCAAGCGGGGTATAAAACCGGTGAAACCAAGACTACAGGCGGCCGCGGGACCTTTAGCAGACTCAACCTACTACTTAACTGAAGGAGAGATTCGCATCGGGCGAGATCCTTCCAACTCGCTCGCCGTCAGCGATCTTTCCTTGTCGCGGCGCCATTGCATACTCAGCCGCGAAGAGGATAGTTACAAGATTTGCGATCTTGACAGCCGTAACGGAACCTTCGTAAACGGAAGCGTGGTGTCGGAAAGGCGTCTGAACCACGGGGATCAGATCGCGGTGGGAGAATCCGTTTTCGTTTTCCTGGACAACGACGAAGAGCCCAATGAAGCGACGATGGAAGACGTGGAGTTCGACGACACCATCACCCAGGCGACTACTCAGATTCGCCCACAGGACGTCCTCTATCTTCAACCCGACCGCATTCTGAAGGAATTGCCGGTCACTTCACGGCTGGGACGAAACCTCAATGCCCTGCTGAAAATCAGTCGCGTTGTGCACTCGATTTCCGACCTGAACCAGCTGCAGCGGCAGATTCTGCAACTGATTTTTGAAGTGATCCCGGCCGAGCGCGGCGCCATCCTGATGGATAGCACCGGCAACGAAAAATTTTCAACGCTGTTTGTTCACCCTGCCCCGGTTAAGCGCGGAGAGCCGGTGCGCGTCAGCCGCACCATTACCCGTCAGGTTATGCAACAGGGAATCGCGATTCTGGGCGCGGATGTGCCCGGTAGTGGAGGTTTGAGTGGCGTGGAAAGCCTAGTGACCTTCCAGGTTCGATCGCTGCTCTGCGTGCCGCTGACGGTTTTTCAAAAGGTCATCGGGTGCATTTACCTGGACACTACCAGCCCCACCCGCCGCTTTGACCGAGAGCATCTCGAACTGGTAGCTAGTATCGCCGGAATTTCTGCGGTGGCGCTGGAAAATGCGCGCCGGCTGCTGTGGTTAGAGCAGGAAAATCTGCGGCTGGCGGCGGAAATCAATCTGCAGCACAACATGGTCGGAGAAAGCGCCGCGATGAAAGAAGTTTACCGGTTCCTATCGCGGGTCGCACCCACTGAAGCCACTGTGCTGATCGGGGGCGAAAGTGGGACCGGAAAAGAACTGGTAGCCCGAGCCATTCATCGCAATAGCCCGCGGGCCAACCGGCCTTTTGTGGCGATTAACTGCGCCGCCATTCCGGAGGGTTTGCTGGAAAGCGAACTCTTCGGCTATGAAAGAGGCGCATTCACGGGCGCCGTGGGACAGAAGAAAGGACGGTTGGAGATGGCGGAGGGCGGCGTAGTCTTTCTGGATGAGATTGGCGAGCTGGCGCCCTCGCTTCAAGTCAAGCTGCTTCGCGTCCTGCAGGAGCGGGAGGTCGAGCGGCTGGGCGGATCGCGCCCCATCGCGGTGGATATTCGGCTGATCGCGGCCACCAATAAGGATCTCGCCGACGCAGTTAAGACCAGAGCTTTTCGCGAGGATTTGTACTACCGCCTGAATGTAGTCTCGGTGGTGGTGCCGCCGCTGCGCGAGCGTCCCGAAGACATTGCCATTCTAGCTGAGTATTTCGTCTCCAAGTTTGCCGCCAAGTGCAAAGTGAAAGCCAAAAAGATTTCTCCTGAAGCCGTGGCGCGCCTGATGAACTACGACTGGCCTGGCAATGTGCGGGAACTGGAAAATGCCATCGAGCGGGCCCTGGTGCTGGGAGTGTCGGATGCCATCCAGCCGGAGGATCTGCCGGAGTCGGTTTTGGAGAGAGATGTAGCGTTCGGGGCGCAGGAGGCGAAGTATCACACTGCGGTCAAGCAATTGAAGAGGCAGCTCATTCTGACCGCGCTCGAAGAGGCCAAGGGCAATTACACGGAAGCCGCCCGAATCCTCGGGGTGCACGCAAACTATCTGCACCGGCTAGTTCGAAACCTGAACTTGCGAACTTCGACGCGCCCGATGGTAATTCCCCACGCGGGCGCCGGAAAATCTCTGGATGGCAGAGTGTGACGCGCCAAAGCGTCCATCCTGTGCGAGGAGACGCCTGGGTCTTAGATTTCAGGTAGCTTGAGGCTGAGCAGGGTTGCGGGATTCAGGTAAACCCCTTCCCAGCGCACCGCCAGGTGCAGATGTGGTCCGGTAGCCCGACCGGTGCCTCCGCTCAGCCCGATTTCCTGGCCGCCCTGGACTCGCTCACCAGGCTTTACCTTGATCTCCGACAGGTGGAGGTAGAGAGTCAGAAGCCCCTGTCCGTGATCCAGCACCACGCAATTGCCTTCGAAATATAACGGACTGGCCAGCAGAACTGTGCCCGCGTTCGTGGCGAAAACCGGGGTGCCCTTGGGAACGGCAAAATCGAGCCCTTGATGCATGCTCTGGACTTTCCCATTGAAGGTTCGCCGGGTACCGAAGACATCGGACACGGGCGCATCTACCGGCGCGCGAAACTTTCCCGACCACTCGCGCTCTGCAGTGGTGTGGCTGAACACGTCCTGCTTGACGGATTTGTCCTGATGGATCTGCTGCAACTGCTCATGGCTGGGTTCGGTGAACCGCTTGGCAACGGTCACAGCGATGCTGGGATACTTTGCCGGCCGGATCGCGATCTTTCGCGTAAATGAGATTTCACTTCCTCGTGATGTAGTGCCCTTAAGCTCGAGAAGGTAAATGCCGGGATGAGTCTCCAAACTGACTCCTGCAATCCCGTACCAGGTTTTGCTGGTGGCGTCATAATCGAAAAACACGTCGTGTTCAAGCCATTTTGCTGAGAGTCCGGTCAGGCGCGCAGGAGGCACGATCTGAAAGACGACGGGGGCTCCATTCACGAGCTGCGCCGGCTGCCATTGGACGGACCACGCGTTCGAAACTTTCTTCTTCGGGACGGCGGGTTTGTTTACGGCCGCTGCCGTTTGAAACGCAGCCAGCGTCAGGACAGCCATGAGCAACCTGGCAGATGTGTAGCGCCGGCGTCCCGCTGGCTGTCGTGGGGGCGACCCGCCCCCACAGCCGGTTGCGTGCCTGGCGTGAGGGCAGTCGGAGGGTATCCTCCCGCACAGCTGCCGGGGCAGCCGCGGCACGTGAATCGAAGCTCTTCCGCAAAAGTGCATCGCGCTTGCAGCCTCCGCCTTCTGATCGATGATCGGAAATTCGATAGAAACAGCCTAGCACTGCGTCGACTGCTCAGGAGTGACAATTCGCGGCACAAGAACCTGAGGCGGAACGATTACTTGCTGGGAATAAAATCCAATTGAACTTCAGTAGTGGTCGAATGATCCGCCGGAACATACTTCCATTGCCTGACCGCTAATGTAGCTGCATCGACGAGAATCGGATTGCCCCCAATGGGCGAGATTCTCGACACTGAGCCGTTGGGGCCGATCAAAATACTCAGACGGACGACTCCACCGATAGCATTCTGTTTCAATTCTCGGGGATATTTCGGAGCCACCTTGTAAACCAGTTTGCGCAGGACCGGAGTGTTTTGCGATGTGAGCAGCGGCGTCGATGCAGCAAGGGCAACAAACACAATCCCGCACAGCGCCGTCGAGAGTTGGCGCGTGCGGCGGGCTATCCGTGACATTTTCGGATGGAGCACGAGCTAGAAATCCTGCGGACAGATTCTCCCCGATGTAATTCGAGACTAAGAAATTAGTCATATGCTGGCAAATTACGGACGTAATGGTCTCGGGGGGAGACACCTGCGGGCGGGTCACGAGGCTGAATGCACTAGCGGCGTACTAGCCTGCGGCTGCAGATCTGGCTCTGACGGTCGTGACTCTGGCACTGTCAATTTCGATGAACCGTGGTTTTTGCAGCGCATCTTTTCTTTGGAGATCTCTTGGAAAACCTCTCTGAACGGAGGGCTGACGCTGAGACACCGCAGCGGATGTGCTGCGAAGGCGCTGGATGCGAGTCACGGCACGGTCGATCACGCGAGCCAGTTCTGCCCCGTATTCGGGGGCGCGATCTTCGCGTAAACGGCGCTTCGCTTTGTCGGGAGAAAACCAGGTAGGGTTGCGATTGAGTTCCTCGGGCGAGCCCAGACGCAAGACTTCACAGAGATGAGCGGAGACTGCAAGCTCGGTGGCGGCAGCGCGCCGCATGTTGCGGCGCTTACGCTGAATGTACCGGGTAAAGGAAATTTCCTCCATCCGGCCGTGAACTCCGGCTTCTTCGAAAGCCTCGAGGGCTGCAGCCTGAGCGTGAGTCAGGCCCGGCTCGGCGCTTCCCTTGGGGAAAATCCAACGCTCCTTGCGGGTCTGAACCAACAGGAATTCGATGCCTGCGCTGCGGATCCGGAAGCACACCGCGGCCACCTGCTCGCATCGCCGTAGTTTGCGGAGTTGCGCCAGCCGCAGGAATTTCGCGGACGGTTGAGATCCTCTTGACCAGCGCGCGGGCCGGGACGAGTTTCCGTGATCCATTGGGTTAGCACTCATAACAGCAGAGTGCACGATGACCCGCGCTTCTGGCTAGAGCACAGCTTGGTTCAAGGTGGCGGCCCACTTCTCCCGCTAACGCAAGAAATGGGGGCACCCAATAAAATTACGGAGGCAGTCCGTTATTTTTTTGGCTTCTATTGTTTGTCTTTTACTTTTTGTCTTTTACTTTTTGTCATCGGGCTTGTTCTGGCTCTTGTCCTGGAATCGAGAGTAGTTCCACCTCGAAGATCAGAGTGGAGCCGGGGCCGATTTCAGGGCCAGGAGCGCGGTCGCCATAGGCCAGGTCGGAAGGAACGAAGAGTTGCCACTTTGATCCCACCGGCATTAGTTGAAGGGCCTCGGTCCATCCCTTGATGACTCCGCTTACGGGGAACGTCGCAGGCTCGCCACGCTTGTAGGAGCTGTCAAATTCGGTGCCGTCGATAAGTGTGCCGCGGTAGTTGCAAACTACGGAATCGCTGGCGGCGGGCTTCGGTCCTGTGCCCTGGGTCAAAATTTTGTACTGCAGACCGCTGGGGAGAGCTGACAACGCCATCTTTGCTCTTGTTCGCAGCCAGAAAGGATTCTCCGTCTTTCTTGTTTGCCTCACCGGCCTGCTGCATCTGCTCCTGTTGCTTCTTACGCATTTCGGTCTGCACCTCCATGAGCGTGGCCTTGGCTTGCTCTTCCGTGAGCTGGGTCTTGGCGCCCGCGAGGGCGTCTCTTAAACCGCGAGCCAGGATATTCGGGTCCACCGGAACCGACTGCCGGTGCAGGGTTGAGCCCAGGTTCATCCCCAGAGCGTAGCTGAACTTGTCTTTCTGGGTGAGCAGTGGCGGTGCGGCGACGCTTTTGGCTGTGGGAGCTCTCCGGGCCTTCGCGGTTGCGGTTGGAGACACTGGCGTTTTTGCGGGCGGAGTCGTCTGGGCTGAGGCGCCGCCCAGTATCAGTATTCCAGCCGCCAATAGGCTTAGCGCTGTGGTGAAATTCTTTGGCATGACTTCATTGTCACATTGGTTGAAACGGTTCGGCAAACTTGGAGAACATGCTTAGGCAGGATTGAAGGCGGATGTTGACACTGCGGCGCAGTCCTTACCCCCGCAAAAGGATATGTGCACTCTCGATTCGATCCCTGCGGGAATCTTCTTGCGTACTTGCGTCAAGCGCGGTGGAGAGACAATATTTTCTTTTGGCCGCAATTGTCCGCCAGGAAGGATACTTTGGAAAATTTGTATTGTCTTCGCTGCAATCGAGAGCTCGAAATCGGGCATAAATCCGTGGCGGTATACATGTTCGCCCAGACCGTTGGGATCAAGCCGCGGCAAAAATCGGCGGCGCAGCGGATATGCTTTTGTCCGCAGTGTTCGGTTTCGCTGGCGATGGGGCCGCCGCCGGAGGGCGCGCTCAACATTGCCGCCTGGAACATGATTCGCGACCTGGTGGGCTCGGATCCGGCATTGAACCAGGCGGCCTGGGAGAGTTTGCGCGGAATTGTCGGCTTACTGCCGGCCACCGGAACCGAGGGCGGGCCACGTCGAGGCACCTCGGGCGGGTACTTTGAGTTCTGATGAGAAACGAACCTCGGTTACTGGCCGGACGCCCAATTCAGAAAAACTCGTAAAGGTCTCCGAACCACCTCCGCGTCTCCGCGTTGAGGGGCGATCCGCCATAGCCCTCGAAGAAGGCTTCCAGTTCAGTCTCTCCCAACTTGATCTCAGGCTCCGTCTGAAGCGCGAGGGCAAGGTCGTAGCGTGGATCCCCTTGGGCACTGCCCGACCAATCGATGAGACTGATGTTGTCTCCAGCCGCGACCAGAACATTGTCGAGCGCGAGATCGCCGTGGATAAGGACCTCAGGAACGGGTTCTGGCCGGCGATGATGAAGATCCGCGAGCAGTTCGACCGTTCCGTCGCACCATGCGAGATTCCGCCGGGCCTCCGCAAGCATCCGATCGGCCCAGGGCAATTCCGACCGCAGGCTGATCGGCACCGGGGTTGTGTGCAACTGCTTCAACAGCGCTCCCAGCCGCTGTAGCAAGTGTGCTCGTCGCTGCGAATTGGCGTGGAGGACTTCAGTCAGCAGCGGGCGCCCTTCGAGTCGGGACATTACGAGCCACGCCTCACGTCCATCATGGTTGTCCAGTTCCGCGTAGCCCAGTAAACGTGGCACGGGAAGGAACGCGTCTGAGAGCGCCCGCAAGACCAGGTGCTCACGAGACAGCCAGTCGAGGTAGATCGGATCACGACACCGTTTGATGACGCACGGTTTATCGCCGCCGACAAGAGCAACCTCGGAGGTCATGCCCTGAGGCGGACGGGTCAAGCTCGCACCTGGCGGAACGTATCTTCGCAGGGCAGGCGGGATATCGTCTCGAGTGAACAGGGACACTGCGGGAGTAACTCTATACAAAAGCGCCTGGCAGAGCTATTTTGGAGTTCGAAATTGGTGGACCTGGCCGGGATCGAACCGGCGACCTCTTCCATGCCATGGAAGCGCGCTCCCAGCTGCGCCACAGGCCCACGTGATACGGCAGCAACGTCTGTGCGAGGGAATTAAGCCAGCCCAATTCTCGCCTACTGGCAATTGATAGTCAAACCCGGAAGCCGCGCGTGGCATCTCTACTATGCCGGCCATTTTGCGAAAGCCAGGAAACTTAGTATGCTGATTCACGCTTGGCGGCACTCTCTAATGAAACTAAAAGCTATCTTCGGTCTAGGATGTCTGTCCGTGTTAACGCTGTATTTGGCAGGCAGCGCACAGATTGCTTCTTCCGACCAGCCGGCAGCCCAGGGACCGGTTTCTTATTCTTCGGTCAACCAGCTGAACGGCTTGCTCTCACAGTTAGAGCAGGCATCGCAGGCGGCGCAAGTGGATTTAGCCAAGCTGCGAGTCGACAAGTGGAAGATCGACTCGGGGAGCAAGCGCCAGACCCAGGACAACGTTGAATCGGTGCAGCGTAATCTGCAGAGCGCGTTGCCGGAAATGATCGCCGAGCTGAAAGCGTCTCCTGAGAGTCTGACGTCCACCTTCAAGCTCTATCGCAATCTGGACGCGCTGTACAACGTGTTTGGTTCGGTCACCGAGTCGACGGGAGCTTTCGGTTCCAAGGATGAGTTCCAGTCCCTGGAAAACGATTTGAGCGGATTCGAGAAGGCGCGGCGCGCCTTTGCCGAACGCATGGAAAATCTGGCGGGCGCCAAGGAAAATGAAGTGATCCGATTGCGCGCGGCACTGCAGAGTGCGCAGGCCAGCGTGGCTGCGCAGCCGCCGAAGAAAATCGTAGTGGATGACGATGCGCCCCCGAAGAAACCTGCCAAGAAGAAGGCTGCGAACAAACCTAACCCGAACCCGACTCAGCCTCCTGGCATGACGCCCCCGCCCAAGTAAGCGGCAGTAGCTCTTAGAACCTGACACTCACAAACACACTTATTTTGCGGCACTGGCATGGTTTGTCCGGGTATTCTGCGTCTCGGCGCCGCCTTTGCGGGCCAAGCCTGTGCAAGAACCTTCACATGTGTGCCTTATGCTATTGAAACCAAAATACTTATCGACGTGGAACTCTCCCTGCAGCGGTGGGGTCTATACATGTAACCAGATTTGTGGGGTTGGGCATGGGCGGGATTTTTACTTTTGGCCGGTTGGGACCGAAAGAACCTATAATGGGGGTGACGCCGTGACCTTCATGGCGGGAGCAACCACCTTGGGTGATCTTGCAGGGGCAATCGGAATTCGGGCCCAGGAATCGGCGATTGTGGCCGAACTGAAAGCTGGCTCGGAAGATGCCTACGCCTGGTTAATTGGCGAATTCCACCAACCCATCTACAGTCTGGTATATCGCATCGTGACCGATCCCGCGGACGCGGCCGATACGACCCAGGAAGTTTTTCTGAAGGTCTTCCGGGGGATGAAGCATTTTCACGGCGAATCCAGTCTGAAGACCTGGATTTACCGCATCGCGGTGCATGAGGCCTCCAACCGGCGGCGCTGGTGGTTCCGGCACAAGGCGCAAGAGAGTTCGATCGAGCCAGCCTCCGATGACAGTGGGCTGACCGCATCCGGGATGCGGGATACGCTGGTCGACGAAAGCGAATCGCCGTTCGACAGCGTGGTTCACGAAGAAGTGCGGGCACGGGTTGAAGAAGAATTAAGACAGATCTCGGAGCCTTACCGCACCTCAGTAATCTTGCGTGATCTGGAAGACATGTCGTACGAAGAGATTGCGGAGATTACGCAGGTTTCTCTGGGAACGGTGAAGTCGAGACTGACGCGCGGCCGGGAAGCACTGCGGCGGCGTCTGACTACATACGTAATGGAAAATGGGCAACAACTCGGGCTGCGAGTACCAGAGGAAAGCAACGCGCAAGAAGAGATAGAAGGCGGATGCGCCGTTCCCGTCGATCGAGGTGGCGCGATGACTTGCGCTCAAGCCAAACCATTGTTCTCACCCTATCTTGACGGGGCTGTGACCGGACGGCAGATGCGCGATCTGGGCGGCCACCTGGAGTCCTGCGACCGCTGCCGCCAGCATTATGTTTCGCTGCGGCGCACTCAGCAACTGCTGACGCGGGTGGGTCCGCGGAAGGCGCCGCCTGACCTGGCGTTGAACCTGCGGGTGGCAATATCACAGGAAGCCGCGCAGTCCAGACGACGCTACATGGACGGCGCTCGGGACACGCTTACAGAATGCGCTCAACGTATTCATGGTGCCGGCGACGGCAGGCCTGACTGCGGCGGTAGTGATCTTCGTCGTGCTGATGGGCTTTCTGGCGCCCTTGCAGGCGGATAATTCCGACGTTCCCTTGATGCTTCACACCGCTCCACAACTGCAACAGTCAGCCTTCGGGACTGCTCTGGATTCGATCAACGACGACTCGCTGGTCATCGAGGCCTATGTGGACTCAAAGGGGAGAGTGCAGGATTACCGTATTCTTTCCGATTCCAAGGAAGATGACCCGTTGCTGCCGCAGGTGAAGAAGAACATGCTCATTTTCACCACCTTCACGACGTTCCGTCCGGCGCTCTCCATGGGCAGGCCGACCACGGGACGGGCGGTGCTGTCCTTCTCGCGCGTCAGCGTGAAGGGGTAATACTTTATCCTTGCCCGGTTCTGAATAAGAAACTGCAACAGGCTGGATTGATTCTCCAGCGGACACCCCTTACACTTGTACAAGATAGTCGCCCACAGCCTGGCCATCCTTGCAGGAGGTTTTCCCTGAGTACAGTGGTTCAAACACTCGCTTTGTGCGGTTTTGATTGCCCTGCTGGCGGAGCTTGCGCCGGCCCAGAATCAAAGCAGCGTGGCGCTGGACACCAGCGAGACTCTATTCACGGTGCTGACCGCTCTGAACACCTGTGGGTACGATCAGGAACTGGGCGTCTCCGACCCGCTGCGGTCCCAGGTGCGTTCCGCAGGTGGCGCGCCCGCCGAGAATTCCGCGGAAGCCAAGAACGCGACCCAGGCGATGTGCCAGTACTACGAAGAGCACAAGCAGCCGGATATCTCGAGGACGCTGGCGCAGTATCGTGTCGCTGGCGCTCTATCTGAACCCGGCTCCCAATTTGACCGCCAAGGTGAAGGAAGCGGATATGCCTCCGGATGCCGTGGCCGTGCTGGGCATCCTGCCGATGCTGCAGAAATTCTACGAGACGGCGGGCATGCATGGCATATGGGAAGGAAATCATCAAGCCCTCTCCACCTTGACCGATCGCTATCACAAGCCCTTGGCCAAGATACTGTTCGACACCGAAATTTACCTGAAGGTGCCTTCGGCCACCCGGCTGGGCCGGGAATTCACGGTTTATGTCGATCCCATGGGCGCGCCCGGGCAGGTCAATGCCCGAAACTACGGATCGAACTATTATGTCGTGATTTCTCCGGGCGCCAGTTCATCGCTCAAGATGGACCAGATCCGGCACACCTACCTGCACTACCTGCTGGATCCGATGGCGATGAAGTATCCGACCGCGATGAAGCGTCTGGAGCCGCTGCTGCCCATGGTCAAGACTGCGCCCATGGACGAAAGCTTCAAGAGCGACGTCTCGCTGCTGGTGACCGAATGCTTTATCCGGGCGATCGAAGTGCGCACGACCGATGAGCAAAGCCGGGGATGCAGAACGGGAGCGAGCCATCGAGAATTCGGCGCAGCAGGGATTTATCCTGACCGACTATTTTTACGAAGCACTGGTGCGTTTTGAGAAAGACCCGGCCGGATTGAGCAATGCCTACGGCGATCTGGTGGGCAACATCGACGTGGGAAGAGAGCAGAAGCGGGCCGCGCAGGTAGCTTTTGCCTCCAGCTCCGATCCGGAACTGTTGCACCTTTCCCGTCCGCTGGAGGGCAAGCTGCTGGTCACTGCCGAGCAGCGGCTGACGGCGGGGGATGCGGAGACCGCGCAGAAACTGGCACAGCAGGCGCTGGAAGAAAAGAACGAGGATCCCGGCCGCGCGCTGTTTATCCTGGCGGAAGTAGCAACCCACAATTCTGACATGCAGGGCGCGCGCAATTATTTCGAGCGAGCCCTGGAAGTGGCGCACGAGCCGAAAGTGGTGGCCTGGTCCCATATCTACCTGGGAAGAATTTTCGACTTGCAGGAAGATCGGGCTGCGGCTCTGGACCACTACCGGGCAGCAGAGAGCGCCGGCATCGGCATTGCCTGAAGCCAAGGCCGCGGCCGAGCAGGGATTGCAGCAACCGTACGAGCCTCGCCGCCATCCACAGTAGGAAGCGGCAACGACATCAGGCAACAGAGAGAGAGATTGGAAGGATTGGACTTTGCCCCAAGGAGAAAGCATGAAGCGAGCAACGATGCTAGTCGTGATACTGGCGCTGGCAACATTGGTATCGGCACAGACCCAGACGCCCCCGGCGCAGTCGGCTCCGGCGCAGCCGCGCCGGCGCAAGCCCCGGCGGGGAAACGTCCGCCCCAGGCCAAGACCCAGGCCGAGTTTGACGCCTACAAAGTAGCGGCGGCCAACACCGACCCGGCGGCCATGGAAAAAGCGGCGGACGATTTTGCCGCCAAGTTTCCCGACAGCGAGTTGCGCATCCTGTTGTACCGGCACGGCGATGCACACCTATCAGACCGCCAACAAGGCCGAGCAGATGATGGAAATGGGCCGCAAGGTGCTGAAGATTGATCCCGACGATCCCGAAGCGCTGGTGGGCGTGGCGCAGGTTCTGGCGGAACGCACTCGAGATTCCGATCTGGACAAAGATCAGCGCCTGGACGAAGGCACGAAAATGGCCCAGCACGCGGTGGAGACTACGGACACCGACATCACCGTGCCGCCGGGAACTCCGCAGGACAAGATCGATGCCTACAAGGGATTTCTGCGCTCCACCGCGTACTACGTGCTAGGCACGATCCAATACACGCGCGAGAAATATGCGGACGCGGAAGGCTATTTCCGTAAGTCCCTGGACGCCTTCCCGTCCCAGCCCGATCCGCTGGCGGTGTTGCGGCTGGCGCTTTCGCTGGACAAGCAGGAAAAATATCCGGAAGCGCTGAAGTTTGCCAACCAGGCGGTGCAGACTGACCGAAAGCAACCAGGGCTCGACGCTGGCCCAGCTGTCCCGCAACGAACGCGACCGGCTGGTGCAGCTGACCGGCGGCACACCGGCCGAAGCCGCCCGCCAGCGCGCAGAACCCTGCGCCGCCCAAGAACTAGTCCAGTTCCGGGTCGGCGCAGCGAGAAGCGGCGCCGGACTCGCAGACTGTTCTGCGATGGTGACTTCTGTCGGACAGTCGGCTCGGCCTAGCGCGGTAGTGTCCGGCAGGCTTTGTCAGGTAAATCTGGGACCTCCCGAATTTGTGTCTTTTGCCGCTCGTCAAACCATGAAGTCACGCGACATTGCGATCCTGCAAACCGCGCTGGGATACCGCTTCCAGCGCGCGGAGCTGCTGGAACAGGCCCTGACCCACAGCTCCCAGGCCCGCGAACTGGAAGCGCTGCAGCCGCCGGAGGCGCGCGTGTAGGAGATAACGAACAACTGGAGTTTCTGGGAGACGCCGTCCTGGGATTTGTGACCACGGAAGAGCTGTTCAATCGCTTTCCCAGTTTTCGCGAGGGAGAACTCTCCAAGCTGCGAGCGCACCTGGTCAGCGAAAAGCATCTGATCCGGGTGGCGCAGGAATTGGAGCTGGGGCATTACCTGAGTCTGGGGCGAGGCGAAGAGAAGAGTGGAGGCCGCAACAAGACCGCCCTCCTGGTAGACGCCCTGGAGGCGGTTCTGGCCGGCATCTACCTGGATGGCGGACTGGAGGCGGCGCGGCGCTTTGTGCTGCAGTCCATCGTCAGGCCGGAGTTGGAGCGGATTGCGTCGAATGGCAGCAGCCTGCCGGTGACGGACTACAAGTCGGCGTTGCAGGAAAAATTGCAGGCGATCGGAAGACCGCAGCCCTCTTACGTGCTGGTGAAAGAGCGCGGCCCCGAACACAGCAAGACCTTTACCGTCGAGGCGCGATTGCAGCCGCTGGAGCATGACGGTAAAGCTGAGTTCGTGGGCCGGGCGGAGGGTTCGACCAAGAAAAATGCGGAGCAGGATGCCGCTCAACAGGTGCTCGAATATCTCGGTACCGTGCCTGTGGAGGAGAATGGCCGCGCCAAGCGTAATGAACGCGCGCAATGACCCGGGGAAGGCAGTGATGGAAAAGCACCGGCAGGCGGACACGCTGAGTTCGCTGCAGTCCTTGCTGGTCACCGTGGTCATTGCGGTTTTTGTCATTACCTTCATCGTGCAAGCCTTCCAGATTCCTTCTGAATCCATGGAAAACACTTTGCTGATCGGGGACTACCTCCTGGTCGACAAATTCCGCTATGGCGGAGGTCGGTTCTGGGATTTGTTCATGCCCTACCGGCGAGTGCAGCGGGGAGACATTATCGTCTTCCGCTATCCGGTTCACCCGACCCAGCATTTTGTGAAGCGGGTGGTAGGAGTGCCGGGCGACCGGGTACGGTTGATCAACCGCCAGGTGTACGTGAATGGCAATCCTCTGCAGGAACCCTATGTGCGCTACAGTTCGCACTCTCACGACGCCTTCCGCGACGAGTTTCCGCGGCTGAACCTTCCGGTTCCCGGTCTGGAAGGTGCCTGGTGGCTGGAGATGAAGAAACTGGTCGAGGACGACGAACTGATCATTCCACAGGGGAATTACTTTGTACTGGGCGATAACCGAGATGAAAGCCTGGACAGCCGTTATTGGGGCTTCGTACCGCAGGAAAATGTCATCGGACGGCCGCTGCTGATTTACTGGTCGGTGCGGAACGCGGATCCGGACATGCCGGTGTCCCCCACAGCGGGTGATAAACTTTATCACTTCGCCTATGCTGCGACCCATTTGTTTCAAATGACCCGCTGGGACCGCACATTTCGAGTGGTTCGATAAGCGGAAGGCGCTGAACGAGAAAGAGCCATTGGCCAAGAAAGAAAAACAGCAAGAAGAAAAACCGCGCGAAACTACCGTCGAGTTTCTGGCCTCGCTGGCGGCGGTTCTGGTGACCGGCCTGTTCATCATCACCTTTGTGCTGCAGGCTTTTGAAATTCCGTCGAGTTCCATGGAGAACACGCTGCTGATCGGCGACCATGTCTTTGTCAACCGGGTGCAATTCGCTCCGGCTACACACTGGACGGGACCGCTGATGCCCTATCGCGATATACGGCGGCAGGACATCGTGGTATTTCTTTCGCCGGCGGAGCCTGGCCTTTACGTGGTGAAGCGGATCATCGGCATCCCGGGAGATCGCATTCATTTGCGCAGCGGCGCGGTATTTCGCAACGGCGAGAAACTGGATGAGCCTTATGTCATCCACAACAGCGATGAAGGCCCCAACGATTATCGCGACAACTTTCCGGCGGTGCCGCCTTCGGACTACAACCGCCTCTTTCCGGACTGGCAACAGAACCTGCCGCAATACATCCAAGGTGAAGACGTGGTGGTGCCGGCTGACAGTTATTTCGCCATGGGCGACAACCGCGATGTGAGTTACGACAGCCGGTACTGGGGATTTATCCCGAAGCAAAATGTAATCGGGCGACCCATGTTCATCTACTGGTCGTTTGAAACTCCGCCCAACCAGTACATGCACACGGCGATCAGCGAGCGGGTTGGATTTCTGGCGCACGTGGTCCTGCATTTCTTCGACGAGACCCGCTGGCGGCGGACGTTGAAGGTGGTGCGTTGAAATTTCTGCGCTCCAAACGCGGCAAAGCGATCGCAGGCATTGTCCTGGTGCTGGCGCTGTTCCTGGTGCGTCCGGGAGCGCAACGGCTGCGCACCCGCATTGTGCGATCGATCAGCCTCGCCTTGGGACGACAGGTGGACGTCGGCCGGGTAAGCCTGCGCCTGCTGCCGCAGCCCGGTTTCGATCTGGAAAATTTTGTGGTCCACGATGATCCGGCGTTCGGCGCCGAGCCGCTCCTGCAGTCATCCGATGTGGTCGCGCTGGTGCGAGTGAGTTCCCTGTTGCGAGGACGGCTGGAGATCGCGCGGCTCAGCCTGACCGAGCCAAGTCTGAACCTGGTGCGCAATGGCGAAGGACGCTGGAATCTCGAGAGCCTGCTGGAGCGCGCCGCCCAAACGCCGGTTGCTCCCACCGCCAAAGCGAAAAGCGAAGCACGGCCGGGCTTCCCCTACATCGAAGCCGACCGCGGCCGGATCAACTTCAAGTCTGGGCCGGAAAAGAAACCCTATACCCTGACCGATGCCAACTTCGCTATATGGCAGGACTCGGAAAATGCCTGGGGCGTGCGCCTGAAAGCACAACCGATGCGCACCGATTTCAACCTCAGCGACACCGGCGTTTTCGAGGTTGAGGGATCGTGGCAGCGCGCGGAAAATCTGCACGAAACTCCGGTGCAGTTCACCATGCAGTGGGATGGAGCGCAGCTTGGCCAGGTCACCAAGTTGACCTGGGGCCAGGACAAAGGATGGAGAGGCGGCATCAGGCTTTCGGCAGCGCTTGACGGAACACCCAATAATCTTACGGTTGATGCTGAGGCTTCCATACAAGACTTCCGACGCTACGACATCGCCGCCGACAAGGCATTGCGACTGGCGGCGCAATGCAGCGGCCACTATAGTTCTTCGGATCATGTTCTCTCGCGGCTGGCCTGCCGCGCCCCGGTCGGCGAAGGTGGAATTGCGATCAACGGCAGCGTTGCCCTGGTCTCGGCGGTTCGAGGCTACGATCTGACATTGCTGGCACAGAATTTGCCAGTCCAACCCCTGGTGGAATTTGCACGCCGGGTGAAAAAGAATGTGCCGGCTGACATGATTGCCGCAGGCAAGCTGGATGCGAAGATTGCATTGCGGCGGGAACCCGCGGCGACCGGCAGCGGACCGGTCTGGCAGGGCGGGGGGCAGGTGACTGGACTGAATCTGCGGTCGTCGCTCAACAGCACCAGACTTGTTCTCGACCGGATTCCTTTCACTGTATCTTCGGGCGGCAAGCTGGAGTCGAGATCCGAGTCAATCGCATCCGACGTCACCAAGCTTGAGCCTCGCCTGGATATTGGCCCTTTTAATCTGGCTTTAGGCAGGCCTGCTCCTGCCACAGTACGCGGTCAGGTGGCGCGGTCAGGCTACAACTTGCTGGTCCAGGGAGATGCGGAGGTACAGCGGCTCCTGGCCGTCGCGCGAACGGTTGGACTGGCGGTACCGCAGCCGGCGGCCGAGGGTGAGGCACGGATCAATCTGCGCATCAGCGGCGCATGGACGGGATTTGCAGCTCCGTCAGTGACAGGGACAGCGCTCCTGAACTCCGTGCAAGCACGAGTGCGAGGCCTGAGTGAACCTGTAGAGGTCTCCTTCGCGAATATTTCGCTGACGCCGGACTGGACTGAAGTGCAAAAGCTGACCATTGTGGCTGCGGGCAACACTTGGCGAGGCACATTCATGATTCCCAGGCGGTGCGATACGCCGCGAGCATGCCCGATCCGCTTCGATCTCCGTGCCGACGAGATCATGACCGATCAACTGGGTGTGGCCGAGGCGGCTCCGGGAAAGCAGCCGTGGTATCGCTTTCTGTCGGGGCCTGTGCAACCTTCGTCCGCGCAGCCGCCTTTTCTGGCTTCAGTACACGCCATCGGAAAACTCACCGCAGGAAAAGTTCTGATTCACAACCTGGTCGCGAACCGGGTCTCTGCCGATCTCGAACTCGATCAAGGCCGACTGCGGATTTCAAACTTGCGCGGCGACATTTTGGGCGGGCAGCACAGCGGCGATTGGACGGCGGACTTCAGCGTTAATCCTCCAGCGTACAGCGGTACCGGCACGCTGGAGAAAGTAGCTCTGGGACAGTTGGCCGAGGCCATGCATGACAATTGGATCACGGGCAGCGGCAACGGCACATATGTCGCGACCACACAGGGATGGAGCAAAGCAGAATTGCTCGCCAACGCTGACGCCAGCCTGCAGGTTGATGCTCGTGATGGCTCTCTGCCGCATCTCGCGCTGACCGGCGAGACGAGTCCGCTGCGCTTAAGCCGTTTTGCGGGACGATTGCTCTTGCGCGATGGAAGGCTCGAGATCGTGCAAGGCAAACTGCAGACCGCGGCCAGCATCTATCACTTAAGCGGTACTGCATCTTTCAGCCGAGTTCTGGACATAAAGCTGACGCGCGATGGGGCTCATGGTTTCAACATTACCGGTACGCTGACCCAACCTCGCGTGAATGTTGTTCCGAGTTCGGAGACGCAGGCCGCCCTTAAACCATGAAGGCGCGCTTCGTGCTCTTGCTGTCTCTCGTGTCACTCTGGCCTTTGCTGCTTCATCTTTCCTGGTCACAGTCGCAAGCGCCCGCCGCGTCCGGCCTCGTGGCAAGCGTTGACCGCAAGCTGCAACATCTGGAAAGCAATGGAGACCAGCCACATCCTGACCCCGCGCCCACGGAATTTACCGAACAGGAAATCAACGCATACTTTGCTAGCGGGAATGTCAAATTGCCCGTGGGAGTTCGGTCCGTAAGCTTTCAGGAACAACCAGGGCTGCTGGTAGGGACTGCGCGCGTCGACTTTGATCAGATCAAGACAGGCAAGAATTCATACAACCCGCTCTTGTCGGTCTTCAGCGGACTGCACGATGTGGTGGCCACCGCTCATGCCTATGGCGCGCGTGGAGAGGGCATAGTGCATGTAGACTCGGTTTCGATCGACGGGGTTGAGGTTCCAAGCTTCGTGTTGCAGCTGTTTGTGGATAAGTATCTCAAACCCAAATATCCGAACGTGGGCATCGATTCACGGTTTGCCTTGCCGGCCCGTATCGATACCGCGACGGTCGGCCTGCACAAAGTCAGCGTGACCCAAAAGTAAACTCATCGCTGGACGTTGAGGTCAGGTGCCCCATTTTTCGCGTATGAGGATTCCAGAGACACTAACCGTGGATAAGTACATACGCTCCGAAGTCGAGCGCACCAAGGGCGGAGGCTCCGCCAGCGAGCGGGTAAACGAATTGCTTAAACGAGCGCTGGATCTGGAACCGCAGGAAAGGCTGTAGCGCGAAGCGGCGGTTCTTTATTCCGACGTCGAGGACAGGCAGGAAGAGCTTGCGTTTCAGAAGGCCTCAAGGCGTGTCCTCGCGAAGGATTAATCGTCCTCACGGTTTGTAGCCGGGTCCGCGCAGAACTTTTCCCGGCAGTGCTCCTGTCATCTTGCCTTGATCGATGACGGCGACGCCATTCACCAGCACGTACTCCATGCCCTGCGAGAGTTGGTTGGGATTTTCGAAGGTGGCCAGGTCGCGGACGGTAGCAGGATCGAAGACCACGACATCGGCCCACATGCCTGCTTTCAGAACTCCACGGTCGGTCAGGTGCATGCGTTGCGCAGGCAACGCCGAGAACTTCCGGATGGCATCTTCCAGGCTGAGTTTCTTTTCTTCGCGAACATATTTGCGGAGAATGCGGGGGAAGGTGCCGTAGGCTCGCGGATGAGGATGTTCCTGCCCAAGAATTCCATCCGGCGACGCGCCTGACGAATCGTTGTCGATCGCCACCCAGGGCTGCTGCAAAGCCAGCGTGACATCGGGCTGGGACATTCCGAAAACTGCGACCTCGGCGATTACGTCGTCAATCAGCAGATCGAAGAGCGCATCCATCGGATCTTTGGACTGGAGCTTAGCCACTTCGGCGAGCGTTTTGCCCTGCAGAGGAAGCAGCTTGGGATTGTGGACTACGCCGATCAAGATCGACTCCGGACCGGGAATCTCCTGCCACTCGTTGTCCCAGTCGTTCGAAGGAGCGGTCATGTCTTTGCGCATGCGGGCGCGCATGGCTGGGTCCTTCAAACGCTCGACTAATCTGTCGTCGCCCCCGTCGTGCGCCCAGGGCGGGATGAAGGCGGAAAAACTGTTGAACCATGCAGTGTAGGCATAGGTGTCAGCGGTGACGTCCATCCCTTGGGCGCGGGCGGAATTGATTTTTGCCACCACTTCCGGCATGTGTCCCCAGTTGTCCTTGCCCGCGACTTTGATATGCCATATTTCAACCGGGACGTGGCCCTCTTTGCCGATGCGCAGAGCTTCATCGATTGCAGACAACACCGCCGCACTCTCGTTGCGCATGTGGGTGGCGTAGATGCCGCCGAATTTCGACGCCTCTGAGGCGAGAGCGATCAACTCTTCTGTCTTAGCGTAGGGAGCGGGCGCGTACTCCAGCGAAGTCGAGACACCTACCGCTCCCTCGCGCATGGCCTGCCCGACCAGGGCTTTCATCTGCTGCAACTGTTCGGGCGTGGGTTGTTTGTCATCGTCTCCCAGCACCATGCGTCGGACCTGAGTGGCGCCGACGTAGCTGGCCAGATTGATGCCCATACCCTGCTTTTCCAGGCGAGCAAAGTATTGCTGAAAAGTTTGCCAGTTGGGCGTGATGTGATAGTGATCGTAGCTCGCCCGGTCGGCGCGGATGATGGCATCGTTTAGCGGCGCGGCCGAGCCGCCTTCGCCAGTGATTTCAGTCGTGATGCCCTGGTAGATCTTCGACGGTAATCGGGGATTGACAAGGATGGTCAACTCCGACTGGCCCAGCATATCGATAAAGCCGGGCGCTACGACCATGCCGTGGACGTCGATCGTGCGGGCGCGCTGTGCCTCGCTCAGATTGCCGATGGCGGCGATCTTGCCGCCGCGAATGCCGACGTCGCCGGAAGACCAGGGCGAGCCGGTACCGTCGATGATATGGCCCTTGGTGATAACGACGTCGAAGGGGCCTTGTGCCCAGAGCAGAGGTGTTCCTGCCAGCAACAGAATGGCTATGAGTAGCTGTTTCTTTCCTGCTCCGCGAAAGTTCATTTTGCTTGTTTTCTCCGTCTTCTTTTTACTTCTTTTTACTTCACACATTTGGGTGGGCGGGACGCCCACCCGACAGCCGGCAGGACGCCGGCGCTACGAAACCCTTGCGCGGCGGCCTAGTATGGCACCTAGTGCCACCCAGATTCCTAGTGCCAGCCATTCGTATTTGCTGAAGTGTCCGGGCACGAACGGAACAATCTTCATCAGGACCATCGACAGGCCAATCAAGACTCCAATGACCGCAACCAGACGCTGGCGGGGCGCTGGACCCATCTGATAATACGCCGCGCAGGCGGCCAGCCATCCCGCTGCAGCGGCAACTGATCCGACCTCGGAAATGGGCACCAGAATGGCATCGCCCAGAAACATGCATGCTGCCGTGCCTACACCAACGCAGATGACTGCGAATGAAGGAGTCCGATTGCGGGGATGGATCACGGCGACGCTTTCGTTCAACAGGCCGCGCCGCCCCATGGCAAAAAGCAAACGGCTGGCGGCAACCAGGTTTCCATTGAAGACTTTCAACAGGGAAAGCAAGGCCGCTGCCAAAATCACCCGGACGATCCAGCGCGAGCCGACCGCGCGCTCGAACGCGACCGCGGTCATAAATCTCTCCCCGGTAAGTTCTCGCCAGGGAGCGACGTAGCCCACGGCTGCAACTACGATGGTGTAGAACAGGATGCCGACGATAATCGCCATCCAAATCGCCTTGAGGAATCCGCCGGAACGGAATTCCGGGCTGGCTTCCTCGGCTCCCTTCACTACCGACTCATAGCCGGTCATGAAATACGGCACAATCTGGATGACCAGCAGCACGGAGACAAATTTTCCGTGAGTAAATAAAGGCGGAAAGTTCTGGGGAGAACCCCTGCTCACGCCGCACGCGACAAAGACGACAAACAGGCCGAGGGTTCCGAAGGCCGTCCATTTCTGGAAAGTCGCGCTCAGGCCGATGCCGCGGTAATTCAGCACCGTGATAATTGCAGTGAGCCCCAGGCCGATTACCACGTGGGGCAGATAAATTGGCCGGCCTGCGATGCTGTAGAGTTCCTGGGAATCCAGCACGGGGAAAACGTAACCGGCGATCCGCCCCACAGCAACCGCCTCCCACGGGCAGACAATGAAGTAGGACAGCATCATCATCCATCCCGTGGCAAAGCTCACTGATCGCGGAAACACTCTTGCGGTGTAGGCGACTTCCCCAGCGGCGTCGGGCATGGCCGTCACCAGCTGGCCGTAGACATATCCGATGGGCAGCAGCAACGCGCCGCCAATGGCGAATCCAAGGACTGCGCCCAGCGTGCCTCCGCGCAGCAGCCAGTCATCCATCACCACCAGCCAGCCCACGCCGACCATGGTGCCCCATCCCAGGGCAAAGTAGTCGACCACGCGGAGTTTACGGGCCAGGGTAGTCATGGCATTTAGCAATCAGCATTTGGCAATTGGCATTTGGCAATTGGCGATTAGAATTTGCCTACTAACTAACCGGTATCGATGTTTGGCCAATTGCCAATTGCTGATTGCTGTTTCTCGGGTCACCCTCTAGAACAGGCACAGCAATTCGAAAAGCAGATTGGCCGCTAGCAGCGAAGTAATCTCTCCGTTATCGTACGGCGGCGAGACCTCGACCAGATCGCATCCCACCAGCTTCAGACCTTTCAGGCTGCGGACCAGTTCAAGAATCTGCGGGCTGGAAAGGCCGCCCACCTGAGGGGTGCCGGTACCGGGAGCGTAGGCAGGATCCACGACATCGATATCCAAGGTGACGTACACCGGCCGGTTCCGCAGTTTCTTCAGGTGACGCTTGACCAGTTCGACTCCGTCGCGATGAAATTCTTCCGAAGTCACGATCTTGATGCCGTGCTTGTGAGCGAAATCGAAATCGCCTTCCGAATAAACCTGGCCGCGCAATCCAACTTGCAGCGCGTACCCTGCTTCAATCAGGCCTTCTTCGATGGCGTACTTTACAGGTGTGCCATGTGAATGTGGACTGCCGAAATATCCACTCCAGGTATCGCCATGGGCGTCGAGTTGGACAAATGCAACCGGACCAAGGTGTTTGTGGATAGCCCGCAGGATGGGCAAAAGGATGGAATGATCTCCGCCGACGCAGACTGAGCGGGCGCCGGCGCGGAGAACGTCACCCAACTGATCGGTGATGCGCCGGTAGGTGTCTTCGATGGAGAGCGGGTTGATAGAGAGATCGCCGAAATCGCCAATCCGCCATTTTTCGAAGGGATTGACCTTGAGCACAGGATTCCAGGGGCGGATCATGGCCGATTGCACGCGAATGTTGCGCGGGCCGAAGCGCGGGCCCGGCCGGTAGGTTGTGCCTCCGTCGAAAGGAACGCCGATCAAGGCGAGATCAAGGTCCTCCGCGCGCGGGATGTGGGGCAGCCGCATAAATGTGGGCACGCCGGAGAAGCGGGGATAGACCAGGGCGTCCACCGGCATGGGATGCGGCTTCGCGGTTTTCTTGGATTTCATAGGCGCGCGAATTATAGAACATCGTGGTTGGAGTGCTGGGCCGAAACTGGTTTTGTTCGGAACTTTGCAGCCTTTGCGGACGTTGCGTCCTTTGCGGTCAAAAGCTTTTGAACGCAAAGTACGCTAAGGTTTCGCAGAGGTCGCAAAGAGATTCTCTTCTATCACGTCCACCCTCGCTGGCAGCAGTCAGTTCCTGGCTGGTGTGTTATGTTTTTAGCGGTCGTCAAATCAGAGCGAGGCAGCTATGCCCCGATACGAGTATCGAGTTCTCAAACCTGTCCCGGCAGCGGAGAAAGCCTTTCTCGAATGGATTGACTGGCTCGATAGTGAGTTCGCGAATCGCGATCCCGAACATCGCAGCAACGTGGTGCGCGAAACGTTGTATCAACTTTACCTTGGGCGTCCGTACGCGGATCCCGATCCCGCCGGGCCGCTGTCGATACAAACTCTGGTTCACTCGTTCGATCCGCGCGACGCCACGCTTGAGCCCGAGACTTACGGGGACGCCGATCCTGTGAAGTATGGCGAGCGCAAGCCATTGATCTGGTTCTGGATGATGTACGACCGCTCTCCCCTTGGGCTGAACCATTGGCTGGGACACAGAGTGCGTGCCATGCTGGCGCGGCACGTGTTCAAGCATTGCGGTGATAACGTCAAGATCTTTCATGGAGTGGAATTCTCCTTCGGCTACAACCTGACGGTGGAAGACAATTGCACCATTCACAAATACGTACTGCTCGACGATCGCGGCGAAATCATTATTCATGAGGGCTCGTCGGTTTCCGATTACGCCAACGTCTACTCGCACGCCCACGATCTCAATGACGGCATGATTGTGAGCAACCACAAGACGGAAATTGGGCCGAAGGCGCGAATCACGTATCACGCCACGGTCTTGAGCGGAGTGAAAGTGGGCGAGCATGGAATGGTGGGGTCGATGGGAGTGGCTTCGAAAGATGTTGATCCGTATACCGTCGTCGGCGGTATTCCGGCCAAGCCGATCAAGGTGAAGTCGATCGCGCCCGAGGAATTGCGCAAAGTAATCGAAAAGAAATAGCCCAGCGGAATTGCCACCGCGAGCTGGCTTCTTCATCGTCCGAGACCGCCCGAGATGGCGGGCCCGCGTGTTAGTATCGAAGCCAATCGCGCATGAATCTGCAGCACATCGATATCCTGGATATCGTGTTTCAGTTGATCGCTTTTCTTCTTGCGATCAGCGTGCACGAGTCGGCACACGCTTGGATGGCCAACCTCCGTGGCGATCCAACCGCTCGTATGTTGGGACGCATTTCGCTCAATCCAATCCGGCACATAGACCTGTTCGGTACTCTGCTTTTGCCCGCGGTTGCGATGCTGACTCATCTACCCGTCCTTGGCTGGGCCAAACCAACGCCTGTGGATCCGCGGAACTTCAAAAATCCAGTGCTCGATGACATCCTGACTTCGGTAGTCGGGCCGATCAGCAATTTTGTGGTAGCAACTGTGGCGGTGGTAATCCTCCTTCTTATAAAGTCTTCATCAGCCGCTGGGCAACAGGTCGTTTTTGGCACGCTCACTGGTTCCGATTTCGCAGATAGCAGTTCGTTTCTTGTCCCCTTATGCAAGCTTGTATTTGACGTAATGCTGATCAACATCGTCCTCGGGGTGTTCAACCTCATTCCGGTTCCGCCGCTGGATGGCAGTCATGTGCTGCGTCATCTATTGCCCTCCGGAATGCGTCGCATGTATGACACGGTAGGCACGTTCGCGTTGCTGTTGTTGGTTTTCTGGGGTGGGAGATTTCTGGCCCTGCTGATCAATCCATTTTTGGAGCTTTTCACGAGTATTCTTCTGAGAATCTGATGACCTCTCGCTCAAGCCAACGCAAACGCGTGCTCAGCGGTATGCGCTCCACGGGGAAGCTGCACCTGGGGAACTTCGTGGGCGCACTGGACAATTGGGTTCGCATGCAGGACCAGTACGACTGCTTTTTCTTCGTGGCCGACTGGCACGCACTTACCACCGATTACGCCGACACTTCGCACATCAAAGAGAACTCGATGGAAGTCCTGCTCGACTGGCTGGCCGCGGGCCTCGACCCCGAACGCTGCACCATGTTCATTCAGTCGCATGTTCCGCAACATGCGGAATTGCATCTTGCTATTTTCCATGATCACGCCGCTGGGCTGGCTGGAGCGCGTTCCCACCTACAAAGAACAGCGCGAGAATATCTCCGAAAAAGATCTGAACACCTACGGATTTCTCGGCTATCCCGTGCTGCAGGCGGCGGACATCCTGATTTACAAGGGTGACTTCGTTCCCGTGGGCGAGGACCAGGTGCCGCACGTCGAACTGACGCGGGAAATCGCGCGGCGCTTTAACATGTTCTATACCCGCAAGGGCTCGTACGTTTTTCCCGAGCCACAGCCCCTCCTGACGCCGGCCGCCAAGCTGCCGGGCACCGACGGACGGAAGATGTCGAAGTCTTATGGCAACACCATTCTACTGACCGATCCCGAGCCGGTGGTGCGGCAGAAGTTGAAGACCATGGTGACCGACCCGGCGCGGGTACGTCGCAGCGACCCCGGCAATCCTGATGTTTGCCCTGTGGGCGATCTGCACAAGATTTTCAGCGACCGCCCGACTATCATGAAAGTGGACGAGGGTTGCCGCTCGGCGGGCATCGGCTGCATCGAGTGCAAGGGGTGGGCAGCGGATGCCCTGGTAAGTATCCTCAATCCCATGCAGGAGCGGCGAAAGAAATATGAGGACAATCCACGGCTAGCCTGGGATATTCTGGAGGCAGGCTCAGCCCGTGCCGACAAGGTGGCGGACGCTACCATGGAACGAAGTGCGGGAGGCGATGGGCATGTCGCTCGACTACGACGCGTCGGTGAGCACGGGAAATCGTAAATCAGGGAGCCATGGCTGAAAACTTGAAGGTCGTGTCCGAGAACCAACCTGCGCCGGAAGACGGGCCCACGCTGGCGCCAGTGGTGCAGATGCCGGCGGCGCAGAAGCCGAAACCCGAAAGCGACTTCCCTTTCTCGGTGATGGTCGGCGATGTCTACGAGGGACCGCTCGATCTGCTGCTCGACCTGATCCGCAAGCAGGACATCGACATTTACGATATTCCGATCGGGCGGATCACCGCGCAATACCTGGCCTACGTGGAAAAACTGCGGGAACTGGATGTGAACGTTGCGGCCGAATTCATCTACATGGCGGCGGTGCTCATTCACATCAAGTCGAAGATGCTGCTGCCGCGCGATCCCGACGCGCTGGCCGGGGCGGAGGACGATCCGCGCGCGGAACTGGTCAACCGGCTCATCGAACACGAGAAGTTCAAGTCGGCGGCGCAGATGCTGATGCAGAAACAGCAGATCGAAGATGCGGTGCGGTCCAATCCGGCGATCAAGGATTTCATGGATGCCGAAGGGACTGAGCCTGAGATGGCAGCCGACGTGATCGACCTGGTGAGAACCTTTCAGCACATCCTCGAACGAGCCCGCTCCCGTCCCATGCTTCAGGTGGACGAAGAGACAGTCACAGTCGGCCAGATGATCGATTACCTGCAACGCCGGCTCGCGCTCGAAGACCGGCCTCTGCGTCTGAAGCAAATCCTGCGCAACGTGAATTCACACCAGGCCCTGGTCTGCATGTTTCTGGCCCTGCTGGAGATGGTCCGGCTGCAGGCGATTCAGTTGCGGCAAGACCGGCTTTTTGGCGATATCCTGCTGCGCAAACATACCGGTTTTGAAGCGATTGTGGCGGAGCAGGCCGCGGTGCGGGATGACTGGAAATAGAAGCAGTCGTTGGTCGTTGCTTCGATGTGGGCGCGAGCGTTCCGCTCGTGCTGATGCGGCAATGTCAAACCTTGCACGAGCGGGACGCTCGCGTCTACATTTGTTGATCGTTGTTGCGATTTGCGGGAGCATTCAGTCATGAGTCTTAAAGCTAAACTCGAAGCCATTATCTACGCGGCGGAGACGCCGATCACGCTCGATCACATCGTCGAGTTGCTGAATGAGTCTGCGATAGCCGAAGGCGCAACCGAGGATGAGGTCAGGTCACGTGTCCGTGTCGCGCTTGAGGAGCTGATCGACGACTGCGCCGCTGCCCACCGTGGGATTGAGATCCGCCAGATCGCGGGCGGATACCGCATGTCCACCAAGCCCGAACACCATGATGTAGTGCGCGACTTTGCCAAGAGTCTGAAGCCGCCGATCCGGCTCTCTCTTCCCGCGCTGGAGACGCTGGCGGTGATCGCTTACAAACAGCCGGTCACCGTGCCTGAGATCAGCGAGATTCGCGGCGTGGATTCGAGCGGAGTCATTGCGACGCTGCTGGATCGGAAACTGATCACCACCGCGGGCCGCAAGGCTGTGATCGGCCGGCCGATCCTTTACAAGTCGACTAAAGAATTCCTGCTGCGCTTCGGTCTGAAGGATGTAAACGAATTGCCCAGCATGGAGGAGTTCGAAAAGCTGGTGGCGGAATCGTTTCAGAGCGAAATGTTGCCCGTGTCGGAAGGCAGCTCAGAGGCAGAAAACAATCCTCCCGCCGATTCCAGCGCTTCGCAAACCGAGCCGGATCCGGCGATGGCCGAGCCGGAGGGTGAGCTGGCCTCTGCGGAGTCACGCGTTGCCGGCGAGAATGATCCGGCGGCCTGACGTGGTTTTGCCTGAGTCCGCGCCGGAGCATTCCTCTGAGGCAGAGTTCCACCTGCCGGCGTGATCCTGAGAGACTTTAGTCGCGAAGGATCTGGCACGCATCGTACAATTGCTGGAGAGTGCGGATCTGGTTCGCGCCAGATCCTTCGCAAGCTCAGGATGACGCCATATATCCCCTTCTAATTTTCGCGATGCCTAGTTGAACAATCCCATGCCTGCTGAACGTCTGCAAAAGATCATCGCCGCTGCCGGAATCGCCTCCCGCCGCAAAGCGGAGCAGTTTATTGCGGGCGGGCTGGTTTCGGTGAACGGGCAGGTGGTCACCGAACTTGGCAGCAAGGCCGACGCCGAGCGTGATCACATCCGGGTGAACGGTAAACTGCTGCATGGCGCGCAGAAAAATGTTTATCTGCTGATGAACAAGCCCAAGGGATACATTACCGCGGTAAGCGATCCTGAGCGCCGGCCGACGGTGATGGATCTGCTTCGCGGCGTAGGAGTGCGGGTGTATCCGGTGGGGCGGCTCGATTACGCCAGCGAGGGACTGCTGCTGCTGAGCAACGATGGAGAGCTGGCGGCGGCGCTCATGAAGGCCTCCTCCCACGTTCCCAAAACATACCTGGTGAAAGTTGCCGGCACGCCTTCGCCCGAGGGCCTGGCGAAGCTGCGTTCCGGTGTCTTCATACAATCCAAAGGTGGCAGGAGATCCAAGACAGCGCCCGCCAAGATTGAGGCCATTCGTGAGGCGGACAATCCCTGGTATGAAGTCACGCTGATCGAAGGCAAGAACCGGCAAATCCGCCGAATGTTTGAAGCGGTCGGCCATCACGTGGAGAAAATAAAGCGGGTGCGCTACGGACCGCTGCAGCTCGATGTTCCACCGGGAAAATTTCGCCATTTGACGCTTAAGGAAGTTACGCGCCTGAAATCTGCCGTCAAGTAGCCGGCACCCCGGGGGACGCACGGGCGGGATCGCCCGCGCCTACATCATCATGATCAAACTGGATTCGAACGAGAACCCGTTTGGACCTTCGCCATCCGCGGTCAAAGCCATGCAGGCTGCGCTCGTGGACAGCGGCAACTATCCGGATGACGATGCTTCCAGCCTCCGCCTCAAGCTCGCCGAACGTCACGGCGTAAACATCCGAACAGATTCTCGTGACCGGCGGGCTGACCGAATTCCTAGGAATGCTGACGCGTACGTTTTTGGGCAACGGCTCAGAACGCGGTTACGAGCGAACGATCTTTTATCGTCTATCGCATGGCGACTCAAGCGGCGAACGTCCAGTTGATCGAAGTGCCGATGCGCCAGGAGAGCTTCGATCTTGACGCGATTGCCGCCGCGGTGAATCGAAATACCCGCATCATCTTTCTGGCAAATCCCAACAATCCAACCGGGACATTGGTCAGCGCCGACGAAGTCGATCACTTCCTGGACCGAATACCGGAACAGATCGTCGTCGTGCTAGACGAGGCCTACTACGAATTTGCCACCGATTTCTCCGCAAGGCGCGGCGTGAAGTACTCGCGTTCTCTGGATTATGTGCGCGCGGGGCGCAACGTTGTAGTCCTGCGAACGTTTTCCAAGGTGCATGGGCTGGCGGGAGCGCGGGTTGGGTATGGGATCGCATCAGCTCAGCTTGATAGAGCAAATTTCGCGGCAGCGCGCCATGTACTGCGTGTCGACTCTTGCCCAGGCTGGAGCATTGGCGGCGCTCGACGACGAAGCTCACATCCGCAAGGCTGTCGAGAACAATACCGAGCAGTCGAAGGAGATGGTCCAGGAAATTCGTGCTCTTGGGTATTCAGTGACGGAGACCTGGGCGAATTTCCTGTATTGCGAACTGGGCCGGAGCGTCGCAGAACTCGCGGAACGGCTGAGAGTTGAGGACATAGCGGTGCGTCGCTGGAGCAATGGGGAGCGCCGCAGGCGATCCGCATCACGATCGGAACACCCGAACAGAATCGATGTGCTTTTGCGCGCGCTGAGGAAAGTGAGGAATTCGTAGTGGCTTGCGTCGGAGCTTGAACAGCTTTCAGTGCTGGCGGCAAAAAGCAGGTCCCTCCACTGCGTTCGCTTCGCTCTCTCCGGTCGGGATGACAGACTTTTGGGTGGGAGCTACAGCTTCTGCGCCATTGGCAACTCGGCGGCGCCGTACAATCCTGCGTCGCTGCCCAGCAACGCGCGAGTGACGATTGTCCGGGTCGGCCCTTCGGAGTCAACCTGACCGGAAGCACCCTGCTCCATCCGACGATTGCGAGGGCGGAGCGGTGGCCGCGTAGATCAGCGAACGACTCCGCAGTTCTTCAAATATGAATGGCGAAAATGCCTCCCACGCGCTGGACACTCCTCCACCGACGACGTACATGGGAAGGTTGAACGCGTTCACCAGGTTAGCAATGACAAATTCCCAGGGCGCGACCGACCCGGCCGAAGATTTTCCTGGCCTCCTCGTCTCCCTGGATCGCCAGATTGTAGACCGCCTTGGCATTGAATTCCGGATCTGAGTTTGCAGCGGTGGCCAGGACAGGAGCGCGGCCCGAGGCGATTGCCTCCTTGGCCATTCGGACCACGGCTGTCGCCGAGGCATACTGTTCCACACAACCGCGGTTGCCACAACCGCATAGAGGCCCGTCGGGTTCAACCGTCATGTGGCCGAACTCGCCAGCCATTCCGGTCATGCCGTGCCAGATGCGTCCTTCCAGCACGATTCCGCCGCCCACACCGGTTCCCAGCGTCAACATGATCATGTCGTCTACGTCTTTTGCCGCACCCAGCCATTTTTCACCCAGCGCGGCGACGTTGGCATCGTTCTCCAGAATCACCCGCGTGCCCAGGAGTTGCTCGATCTGAGCCTGCACCGGAGATTCAGACCAGCCTGGCAAGATTGGGCGACTCGCGCAGCATGCCGGTCTTCATGTCGATAATGCCGGGCACTCCAATACCGATTCCCTGCAGCGATCCGGCATCCCGGTATTTGACGGCGATGCCGCGAATCGCATCGCACATCTCCTGGATGACATGGTCTTTGCCCAGTGATACTCGGGTGCCGAGCGTGACCTTCTCCATTAAATCGCCTTGCTGATTTACGGCCGCGATGCGGAGGTTGGTGCCACCAAGATCGACTCCGATCGAGAAGTTAGACATAGGTGAGTAGCGTACCAAATTTCAGATGGCAGATTGCAGATTGTGGATGATTGAGGTTGGCAATTCAGTAGCACCCAAATTCACTGGATCTGAGGGCATTCCTGCTGTGGGGGCGGGACGCCCCCACGACAGCTGCCGGGACGGCGGCGCTACTCTAGCCCTGGATGGCGGCGCTACTTTTGACATTTCGGACAATAGTGGCTGCTGCGGCCCGCGATTACTACGCGCTTAATCGGGGTCTTGCATACCAGACACGGTTCGCCTTCCCGGCCATAGACTCGGTGCTGCAGTTGGAAAAAACCTTCTTCGCCGTCAGAGTCCACGTAGTCGGAAACCGAGGAGCCGCCCAGGGAAATCGCCTCTTGCAACACTTTCTGCAGAGCCCGGTAGAGGCGTTGCAGATCCTCGCGGGTGAGCGATGCGGCGCGGCGGCGGGGCCGAACTCCGGCGCGAAACAGTGACTCATCGGCGTAGATGTTGCCCACGCCCCGCAGGAGTTTCTGGTTCAGAAGGGCGCTCTTGATAGGCGTTTTGCGGCCCCGGAACAGGCTCACGAAATGATCCAGCTGAACCTCAAGCGGCTCGGAGCCGGTAGCCTCGAAGCCATGCGCCACACTCAGACGCCCAAAGCGCCGGGGATCGACGAAGCGCAGTTCCTTTCCCGATGCCAGTTTCACAACCGCGTGGGTGTGTTTTGCGAGTTCAGCGTCGGGCTGGCAAACCAGCAGGCGTCCAGTCATTCCCAGGTGAACAATCCACTGGGCGGTCGCTTGCGTCCCGGATTGCGTGGGACTGGAATTGCCCAGTTCGCCCACCTTATGTTTGGCTGCCTTCTTGGGTGGGGCCTTCGGTCGTTTTAGCTTTTTCGCGGGCGAGGGCGCCCGCCCCACACGGTCGGAGACCAGATCAAGGACGATATGTTTTCCGACCCGGCGTACGCTTGCAATGCGCCGCCCGTCGAGGGTCGCGGCAATTTCTGCCGCCGGAGATTTCAGCGGCTCAGGCTTCGATCCCAGCCAGACTGACTCGATGACGTCCCCGGTGACCCGGCTGGCCAGGCCCCGAGCGATGGTTTCAACTTCAGGAAGTTCGGGCATAGATACAAGTCTACAGTCGTCAGAGTTCAGTCGTCGGTCGTGAGTCTTCAGTCGTCAGCCAAAGCCTATCCTGACGCCTGACGACTGAAGACTGCCTTTCCGAATTGCTCATCCGCGGGCCGGCAGGTTATCATTATCAGTACACATCAGCCCCTTCTTTCCCTGCAATTCAACGTAAGGAAGCTTCTCACGGGCATCCAGTGTGTGCGACCCTGCAATGCGGCCGGGGCGGCCGCTATCCTGTTCCATGGAGTTTGCATTGAAGAAGGGTAAGACTGCGGTCATCGTCGGTGCGCAGTGGGGTGACGAGGGCAAGGGCAAAATCGTCGACGTGCTGTCGGAGAATTTCTCCGTTGTCGCCCGCTATGCCGGCGGGCACAACGCCGGGCATACCGTCATCATCAACGGGAAAAAATTCATCCTGCAACTGGTGCCTTGCGGCATCCTGCGTTCAGGCTGCCGCAGCGTGATCGGCAACGGCGTGGTGCTCGATCCCGTCGCCCTGCTTAAGGAAGTTGCTGCGCTGCGCGAAACCGGTGTGAAAGTCGATGGCAGCCTGTTCGTCAGCAACCGGGCGCACGTCATCCTGCCTTACCATCGCATGATCGAGCTGGCTTCGGAAAATGCTCCGGGGCGGGTAAAGATCGGTACGACCTCGCGCGGCATCGGCCCGACTTACGAAGACAAGATGGGCCGGCGCGGCCTGCGGGTAGCGGATCTGCTCGATCTGAACCTTCTGCGTACGCATATTGAGAACGCTTGCCGCGAGAAGAACATGATCGCGCACGCCTTGTTCAACTCCGAGCCACTAGATCCGGACAAGATGTATCAGGAATATGCCGAGGCGTCGGCCAAGGTGGCGCCGTTCGTTTGCGACACCGCCGCCCTGCTGAACCAGGCTCTCGCCCAGGGCGAGTCGATTATGTTCGAGGGGGCGCAGGGCACGATGCTCGATATCGACCACGGCACTTATCCTTTTGTGACCTCTTCCAGCGCCACCTCCGGTGGAGCGGTCATTGGAACCGGGGTTGCCCCCACCGCAATTGATGCTGTGATCGGCGTTACCAAGGCTTACTGCACCCGGGTCGGCGGGGGACCGTTCCCCACTGAAGCTCTCGACGCGCGGGGCGATGCGCTGCGCGCTCGCGGCAACGAGTATGGCGCAGTGACGGGACGTCCGCGGCGCTGCGGCTGGCTGGACTTGCCACTGTTGCGTTACGCTGGCATGATTAACGGCACCTCCTGGCTGGTAGTGACCAAGCTGGATGTGCTGGATGAGATGACCGAGATTCCGGTTTGCGTTGGCTACAAGATCAACGGCAAAGCGACAGAGGAAATTCCAGCACACGCCAGCGGCTATGATGCCATCGAGTGTATCTACCAGGTGATGCCGGGGTGGCGTACTTCCACACAGGGCATCACGGAGTTAGAAAAGTTGCCAAAAGCGGCGCGCGAGTATCTGACTTTTCTGGAGAAAGAAAGCGGCGCCCGGGTAGGCATGGTCTCTACCGGGCCGGGGCGCGAGCAGACCATGGTGGTGGATGCATTCGCGGATCGACTTCAGGAATTGACCGGGCAGAAAGCCGGAGCAACGGCAAGAATCTAGCAATTACCAAAATTCAGGAAACGGAGCCAGCAATGGTTGTCCTCGCGGTGACGTGGATGGCAAAGGTAAGCCGGGAAGCCGAGGTGGTTGGAACTTTTTCCAAGCTGACCGAGGAGTCGCGCAAAGAGCCCGGCTGCATCATGTATGTCGTACACCGGCACAAGACCGAGCCACGGCGCTTCTTCATTTACGAGCAATATCAGGACGACGCTGCGCTCGAGGCCCACCGCGCCTCTCCCCACTTCCTGCAGTACGCGAAGAAAGAACTACCGAAAATTGCCGACCGCGTCGAGGGCCATCTCTACGCGCCGCTAAACTGACTTGGCGGTCGACCCGTCCTGAACGCAGTCGAAGGAACCGCCCGCGTCTCGCGTCACTTCCCTTTATCCGCCATCAGCACTCCGCCCGAAGCGTAGCTTTCTTTCGACACCTCGTGAAAAGTCACCACGATGGCTTCCCGGCGAGCACCCGCCTCTTCGACCATGGCGTCGGTAATGCGCTGCGCCAGCTTGCGTTTTTGATCGGCGGTGCGGCCGGTCAGCATTGTGACTTGAACCAATGGCATGGTGGCGGCTCCTGGCTACTAGCTTCTGGCTTAAATCTTATTGGGCCAGTTCGTACCCTGCAAAGAAGAAACTCAACTCGAACCGGGCGGTGTCGTCGGCATCGGAGCCGTGAATCGCGTTGTACTCGATACTGGTGGCCCACTTTTTACGAATCGTGCCCTCTTCGGCATTGGCGGGATTGGTGGCGCCCATCAGCTTGCGCAGATCGGCGATGGCGTTTTCTTTTTCCAGGGCCAAAACCACGATGGGACCACTGGACATGAAATCAGTCAGCGAATTGAAGAAGGGCTTGCTGGCGTGGACAGCGTAGAACTGCTCCGCCTGATGTTTGGAGATTTCGAGCATTTTCATACAGAGAATGTTGAAATTATTCTTTTCGAATTGCTCGATGATGTCGCCGATTGCATGCTTGCGGACGGCATCAGGTTTGACGATGGTCAGAGTGCGTTGGAGTGTTTTCATTGGTTGGTTTGAATCCCAGATCTCAGTTGTTAGTTCCCGATCTCAGAACCTATACTTTGGCCATTGCGGCGATCACGGCGGCCACAGTGTCGCCAATGTCAGCGGGTGATCTGGCTATGCGTATTCCGGCCGCTTCCATGGCCTTGATCTTTTCCGCGGCAGTTCCCTTGCCGCCCGAGATGATCGCGCCCGCATGGCCCATACGCCGGCCCGGGGGCGCAGTCTGGCCCGCGATAAATCCGACCACAGGTTTCTTCATGTGCAGTTTCACGTACTCTGCCGCGGTTTCCTCGGCATTTCCGCCGATCTCGCCAATCATCACGACGGCTTCAGTTTTCGGGTCGCGATTGAACAGCTCGAGCGCGTCCAGAAAATTCGTACCGATGATAGGATCGCCGCCGATGCCGATGGCGGTCGATTGCCCAATGCCGCGCGTGGTCAGCTGATACACGGCTTCGTATGTGAGAGTGCCGGAGCGCGAAACGATTCCCACCGGACCTTCTTTGTGGATGCGGGCCGGCATGATGCCAAGCTTGCAATGCCCCGGCGAAATAATCCCCGGACAATTCGGGCCGATCAGCCGGGAGCGCCGATTCTGCAGGAACTCCCAGGTGCGAACCATGTCCAGAGTCGGGATACCTTCGGTGATGCAGACGATCAATTCCAGTTCGGCGTCGGCCGCTTCCATGATCGCGTCCGCAGCGTAAGGCGGGGGCACAAAGATGATCGAAGTATCGGCCGCAGTCTCGCGAACCGCCTGCTGCACCGTATTGAAGATGGGCCATCCCTCGTGGGTGGTGCCGCCTTTGCCGGGAGTCACCCCGCCCACGATCTGCGTTCCATACTCTGCGCAGGCTTTGGCGTGGAAGGTGCCTTCCCTGCCGGTCAGCCCCTGTACGATCACCCGCGTCGACTTATCAACCAGAATGCTCATGGATGGTTTATGCCTCGGAACTTGCTAGCTTGCGCTCGCCGCCGCCACGACTTTTTCCGCCGCGTCTTTCATCGTCTCGGCCACTATGAAATTCAGGCCTGACTGTTTCAAGATTTCGCGCCCGGCCTCCACGTTGGTACCTTCCAAACGCAGAACGATGGGAAGTTGAATGTGAGTCTTCCGGGCGGCTTCGACCACGCCCGTAGCCAGCGTATCCACACGCAGGATGCCGCCAAAAATATTGATCAGAACCGCTTTCACGTTCTTGTCGCTCAGCAGGATTTCGAAGGCGTGGGTTACCTGCTCGGCGTTGGCGCCGCCGCCCACATCCAGGAAGTTCGCCGGCATGCCGCCAGCGTATTTGATGATGTCCATAGTCGCCATGGCGAGACCGGCGCCGTTCACCATGCAGCCCACGTTTCCGTCGAGCTTGATGTAGTTCAAGCTGTATTTTGACGCTTCGACTTCCAACGGGTCTTCCTCGGTAACATCGCGCAGTTCGCGGAGATCAGGATGGCGAAATATGGCGTTGTCGTCGAAGTTCATCTTCGCGTCGAGCGCGAACAGGCGGCCATCCGTGCAAGTGACAAAGGGATTGATCTCCATCAGCGAGGAATCCGTGTCTTCAAATGCCCGGTACAACCCGGTCATGAACTGCACGGCCGGATTGATTTGCTGCGCCTTTAATCCCAGGGCGAAGGCCAGTTTGCGGGCTTGAAAAGCTTCCAGACCCATGCCCGGCTCGATGTATTCCTTGATGATGGCAGCGGGATTTTCCGCCGCTACCTGCTCAATTTCCATTCCGCCCGCCGCCGAGGCCATGAACACCGGGCGAGCCTGTGAGCGGTCAACCACAATTCCGAGGTAGAGCTCTTTCTCAATGGGCAGAGTTTCTTCGACCAGCAACCGGCGTACTACGCGTCCCTCGGGCCCGGTCTGGTGGGTAACCAGCGTCATGCCTAGGATCTTGCCCGCCAGTTCACCAGCTTCTTCAACCGATCTGGCAATTTTGACTCCGCCGCCTTTGCCACGCCCACCAGCATGAATCTGAGCCTTGACTACTACGCCGGTGGCGCCGGCGTCGACAAGCTTCCGGGCTGCGGCTTCCGCCGCTTCACGAGTTTCCACCATTTCGCCCTGAGGCACCGCGACCCCGTATTTCTTCAGGATTCCCTTGGCCTGGTACTCATGAATTTTCATAATGATTCCTGCGTGGACCTATCGGCAACGCTCGGCTTGCAGCTTTGGGTAGCGGGTAGCAACGTTGATTCTATCGAAGGGTTGAGCAATAGGGCAAACGATATGGATTCCGGGTGTCTGTTGAAATTCCAGAACCACGAAAGACACCAAGTTCCACGAAGGGGCGCTGATTGGGTTGCTTGCGCCCGCGACTTCGTCAAATGCTGATGCAATGCTAGTCTTGTATCAGACCCGCGATTCTGACCATCCGAACATGATTACCGACGTCCTACAACGCATTGCCAACCAGCGTGAATCGCTCACGCGGGAAGAGGCGCGCGCGGTCATGACGGAAGTTTTTTCGGGCAGCGCGACCGACGCCCAGATTGCGGCCTTGCTGGTCGCCCTGCACATGAAAGGTGAAACCGTGGAAGAGATTGTGGGTTTCGCCGAGGCCATCCGTGCCGCCGCCGACCCGCTGCCAATTCACGCGAATTCCACGGTGGATGTCAGCGACACCGGGCGCGACGCTCTGGTGGACACTTGCGGTACCGGCGGTGATGCGAGCGGCACCTTTAACATTTCCACCGCCACCGCCTTCGTGGTCGCGGGAGCCGGTGTTCGGGTGGCCAAGCATGGCAACCGCAGTCTGAGTTCGAAGTGCGGTTCGGCCGACGTGATGGAAGCGCTGGGAGTGAAGATCAGCCTGCCATCCGCTGTACTGGCGGCTTGTCTTGAAGAAGTTGGCATGGTGTTTCTGTTCGCGCCGGCCATGCATTCGGCGATGAAGTACGTACAGCCCGCCCGCCGCGAGCTTCGGCTGCGGACGGTATTCAATCTGTTGGGTCCACTTACAAATCCGGCCGGCGCTTCGGCACAGGTCGTGGGCGTATATTCCCTGGACCTGGTAGAGAAACTGGCTGAGGCGCTGAGCATGTTAGGCCTGCATCGCGCGCTGGTGGTCCACGGGCTGGACGGACTGGACGAGATCACCATCACCGGACCAACACGTATCGCCGAAGTGCGCGACGGAAAAGTTCGCACCTACGAGGTCACGCCTCAGGAGTTCGGCATGAAGCCCGCCCGGCTTGAGGATATTTCCGGCGGCGACGCCCAGGCCAACGCGGCCATGATTGCCGAAATTCTTGACGGGAAAGAATCACCCCGGCGGGATGTGGTCTTGCTGAACGCGGCCGCCGCCCTGGTTGCCGCAGGAAGAGCTGACCATTTAGTGGACGCGTTGCCGCTAGCGGCGCAGTCGATCGACTCGGGCGCTGCGGCCGCAAAACTGAAAGCGCTGGTGGAGTTTACCAGCACTTATATGTAGGCCCGGATCCGGACCTCAGACCCTGGACCTCAGACCTCTTTGTTCTTTGTTCTTTGCGATTGAGATTTGCTCCGCCTCAATCCTGGCGCTATACTCAGCCCCGACCCAAGGTTCCCAGCTCAAATTCCCAGGTTAGATTCGCACTCACAAGTCTTAGGAGGATGTATGAAACTCTCAGCGATTTTGCTGGTTTTGATATTTGCAGGAGTGGCCTTCGCCGGTCAGGCGACGCCGGTCGACGACAAGAAGGCTGGTGATGCCAAAGAGGCTCGATGGCAGGGCCACATTGTCCGGATGAATAAAGATCAGTCCAGCCTGAGCATTCGCGGCGGGCAAGGCAATATGGAGAGTGTCGAGAGAACAGTCTTTTTTGACGGGGCGACCCAGTGGACCAAGCAAGGCAAGCCGGCCCAGATGGAAGAATTCAAAGACGGCTCGTTTGTAATTGTGCTCGGTCACGCTGATGATAAAGGCGTTCTGCACGCGACCCGCATAGACCTGCGACTGCCCAGATAGCAACGTGGGCCGGGGCCGCTCTCATTGCCGATGCAGTGAGTGGCGGCCCGTGGTGTCCCCGCTGTGATTTGTTTTTGTAAGGTTGGTCAGGTTTTCGCGATGGGCGCATCCAAACGCAGCTTGGCTGCCCGCGCTGTCTCTCGCAGCAGCGGGTCGGAATCGTTGAGGCACCGGTTTAATTCGCCTTCCAGAGACCTCAGCCCGAAAGCCCCAACGGCATAGGCGCCGCAAGACCTCAGCCAGGGATCGTCGCTGTTGACCAGAGCCAATACCGCCTGCTCCTGATTCTCGACCTTGGCGTGTATGAGTTTTTCCGCCACGTGCGCGCGCTCGCGCACCGTAATCTTGCCGTCGAGCAGCGGCACCAGCATTTCCCGAAGTTGCGACTTCAAAACGTTATCGAGGAATTCCAACGCATTGTCGTGAACCGACACATTCTTCGACTGCAGACCCAGATACGCGCTGTGAACATCCAGATGCGGATAGAGCAACCCCAGCAAGCGGAAGATCCGCTCCAACTCCTGCTGCATGGACTCAGTCAAGGCGCGCGCTACGGGGTCCTGACTGCCTTCCGGAGTGCCCAATTTGTCGAGAATCTGGTACGAACGGTAGTGTCCGAGAATTTCCGCCGCCAATACGGTTTCCAAAGTCTGCGAGTCCATCTCGATTTCAGGATGGAGGCGGCGAAGCTTGTTCAAAGAGCTGATGATGCGGAAGCGCAGGGCAGTATCGCTTTCCAGGAGGTTCGCCATCAGGACCTCAGCTGCTGTCGGCGTCCCGATCTTCACCAGGATCGAAGGGATTTCGCGCCGCGCCTCGATTGCTACCGACAGGTCGCCCAGATGATCGCGTAGCGCTCCCACAATCGTGTTTCCGAACTCCCCTAGCGCCTTAGCACACTCGGGACGCAGGGTGTGATTCGCCAGCCGGTCCAGCAGTTCAGGAACCAGTCGCCGTTTGCGCAGCTTGCCTACAGACTGGATGGCTTGCTGGGCAACCACAGGATCCGGATCACAAAGCAGGGTCGAAAGTAGAGGGTCAAAGCTATCCGGCAATTCGCCCAGAAGGCGGGCGGCCTCCACGCGATGCCGCTGCCGCCCTTCTCCGGGCTCTCCGACCATAGTGGTGAGAATCTGCTGCGCAGCCTCGAGAATCTGAGTCTCACCGGGTCGCGCCAGAAATGCCACCACCGCCGAACTGACCGAGAAGTCCGCGAAGTCACCTTCGTCCTGCATCAGCTCCAGTGGATCAACATGCGCATGATGAGTAAGGTAAAGCAGAGCTTCGGTGCGCACGTTGAGATCAGGATCCCGCAACAGCGGCTCGATGTCTGCCCGGACCGTGGTGTCGCCCGATTCCGACAGGATGCTGATGGCCTTCTGCCGCACCTGCGCCGAGGGATGGCTCAGAAGGCTGCGGATAACGGGATGGGCGGCCCTTTGCCGCTCCACTTCAAACAAACTGAGGGCATAAAGGATCTCGTTGGGATCTGAGGCCGTAAGCTTGGTAGCCAGTACCTCGGCAGTCGACCGGTCCAGCACCGAGGTGGAGGTCTGCTCTACGTCGACGCGATGTTGGCTGATGCTTTCCTTCAGGGTGGCTACGTATTCCTTGCGTACGACCGCAACTGCCACCAGCCAGACGCTCACCAGCACCAGCGCAACCCAGCTGACCTGGCGCGCCGGCCAATGGAGCGTGGTAGCGAAGAGAAGAACGGTCAATCCCGAGAGGCCATCACCCAGGCGCCAGACGACGGTGTCAATGAACCACTTGACCTGAATCTTGACCCGCGCGGGTAGGGGTAGATAGAGCAACTCCGCCGTGGACTTATCCAGGGAGTAGCGCAACACCTGGTCGCAGCTTTTCAGGGTGAGGGCGGCGCTCAGATTGCCGAAGGCCAGCAGGCCGGCCGAACCGAGAAACACGGTACCGGGAAGCACGAATAATGCCGTACCTATACCGAACCGACGCAAGAACCTGGTAGTCAGCAGCAACTGGAACAGCAAGGAAAATATGCCGGCATAAAAATTGAAGTTGCCGAGAAAGATTGCTACCGCATCTTTTTTAACCAGGGCTTGCTGAGCAATGGCCAGGAATTGCCAGCCAGTGAGTGTAGTCACGAGAGAGGAAATGCAGATCACAGCGGCGATCGCCCTCAGATAAGGCGAGGCGAGCACGGTTCGCATGCTCTGGTGCAGATTCCTGGGGCCAGCTTCGCCGGTCCCCTCCGCGATCTCATGCCCACCGCCGACGGCTTCCTTGCCGCTGCGCCAGATCAGGACTACCAGCCCGGCGCAAATCAAAATGAAAAGCCCCATGCCGACGAGCAAGCTCTCCGTGCCCAGGAGCTTGGTCATGGTCTTGGAGAAGTAGCCGGAAAAGATCCAGCCTGCCACCCCGCCCCCGCCGACCATCCCGAACACGCGCTTGGCCTCGCGCGTGGTCAAGACATAATTTGCCAGGGTCCAGATCTGGGTTGGAGCCAGCACACCAAAGATCTTTACCCAGATGTAGAAAGCGGGAAACAGCCAGATCAGCCCGGAAAAGCGATGGGCCAGCACCCAGAACACGGCGCAGGTGGCGGCGAAAAACAGCATGCTACCGACCAGCAGATTGCGCAAATGCACCCGGCGAGCAACGATGACGTATCCGGCCACGATCAGCGTCACCAGTACCGCACTGGAAATATCGGCGTAAGCGAGCTGTTTTGCCTGGAAGCGCGACAGGAAGAGGGCCGCGGAGGCGACTCCACCGATTTTGTAAGCGCTGATGACCAGAAACAAAGAGGAGCACAGCAGCGTCCCGCGCCCCAGATCTCCGGGGTGAACGTTTAGCGCGCGCTCGATCCACCGTTTCATTCGCCGAACCGTCTATCGCAGGCTCTCGGTCTCCGTACTACTCTCTTACTGCGGGGCCGTTGTTGCGGAGCATATTTGGCCGGCAGGAGGGATGCCAGGCTTTTCTGAAGTCGCTGTTGCATTTCCCGTGACCCCGGCTGGCGCTGCGCCCTGGGACGAAGCCGCGGCGGGGTCTACCAGTACTACCTGTTGGTCCAGGTACTCAGCGGTAAATTTGACGCCGCCGCAAATTTCCAGGGCGGACGCGCGGCCTCCGGGATAATAGCTGCTGAGCATGCCGGTATCGATCAGGAACACCCTGTTGTCGAAGCGGGGCCTCATGCGACCGCCTCTCTGCACAGTGTGTCCGACCACGATGTGTGTCGCCTTGTAAGCATCCAGGATCTTGCCTACCTGGGCCGCACCCTCCTCATCGCTCCACTGATCATAGCCGCGAAACCATAGCGGTCCGTCGGGCTTGACACTCACCCACTCTCCGTATTTCAGGAGCTCCAAAATCCTGGCCTGGCGTTCGTCGCTGGCCGGAACTCGTGACTTGCGCTCGGCGATGATTTCCGCCTGGGCCACATTGGTGATTTCCTGCAAGTTAAAAAACGGCAGAATCACTTTTTCATCCTGCAGATATTGCTTCACGGCGTCGAATGCCTTGATTTCGTCGCGGACCCGGTTATTGACCGCGTCCAGCTTCATCTTGACGAGGTCAGGATGAATACCGCCGTGCAGAAAGACGGTTCCTCCAACATCAGCCAGGGCAGAGTGTCCGCGCAGCCACTTTCCGTATTGTCCCTTTGGCGAAAATGCCTCGCGCTGCTCGACGTAACCAAGAGGATGCCGTGCCTTCCACTCAGCCTCGGTCAGTTCCATGGGCTGGGGAAGCTCGGCGAGCAGCGCGCTGTGGCTGCTGGTCCATTTCACATACTCTTCATACGCAGATTGCTGCCGCTTCGGAGAATCGCCGTCAGCAAAACTGGCGAAGTTCATGGGCGTGACGTAACGCAGGTCGCCCATGATATTCATCACCTCGTGATTGCCGAACAGGCTGATAACCCGGCCGCCAGCGGCGTCTGCTTCTTTCTCGAGTGCCATCATCAAGTCCAGGACCTCGCGTGGCTTGGGACCGCGATCGAGTAGGTCTCCAACCTGGACGAAAGTTGTCTTACCGCCGATCCAGTGGTTTTGTTTGTCGGTAAGACCGGTGCGCTGGAGAATGGCGACAAAGTCGTCATAGTCACCGTGAACATCGCCGATGGCGATTACGGCTTCGCTTGGTTCCGTGGGTTTGGCTCGTCCCGCCCATGCCGTCCCCAATGACAGCAGTATCAGGAACAGAGCAAGAAAGGCACGTTGGGCAGGAATGCCGAGCGGGCGCCTGACCATCCTCTTGCCTCCTATAAGCCAAGCCCTGCCGGATTGAAAGTTACACATTGAGTTGTGCAGGACATCCTCTGTAGCGGTGCATCTTAGGCTTCCCGTGTTGGCCAAGTCAACCAGTTGAAAGTGCGCCCACAGGGTGCCCCAGACGCGGCAAAGGCCGCCCGGCAGGCGGCCTTTGTGCCCGGCATTGTCGCAAAAAGCTGAAACCGAGCGGGCCCTCCTGCCGGCACTGGAAGCGGCGCTCACCATTTCGATTCAAATGGTATTGTTTCCATAAGAATCAATAAATTAACCACGATTTATCATGCCCTCCCTACATACCGGTGAGACGCTTCGAGATGAGCGTGGCGTGCAAAACGCCGTCCTTATCCCAAGTCCCCTTGACGATGATGCGGTCTCCGTCTTTCACCTGGGTAACATCAATGTCGTTGACCTTTTTGCTGCCATGTTCCTGACTGACCCAGCGCGTGGAGCTGTCATACTTAACCGTCTTCTCGTCCTGGGAACCCACCTTGCGGACGGTCAGAGTAGATTGATCTTTGCTGCTACGAATGACATGACCTTCCCAGCGCCCTTCCTTGCCCGCAGCAGGAGTATCCTCTGCGAACGCCGCACTTGCCAGTGGTAACGCGAGCACCGAGACGAGCAACACAACCAGTAGCTTCTTCAACATGAACTTCCTCCTTGTAGTGGTAGATCAAGATGTGATGTGGCACAAACAATAGGCCTGGAGAACAAAAAGAGCAAGCAGCATTCAAAGCCTGGCATGTATTCAGCGGCTGCATCTTCTCGAACTGTTCCCCGAAAACGTAAACTCTGCTCGCCCCCAGGAAGGGCAACGCAGTTGCGCGAACGCCCTAGTACAAAACCTCGCTCTCACCTTTTTCAGCGATCATTTTTTGGAATTGCGCCACGATCTTATCCCGTCGCGCCATCACCGCTTTTACCTCGCTCTTGGTGAGATAGCCTTTGGTTTTCGTTGTCAGTTCGTTGCCATCGAGAGCTTTCAGTTTCTCCAGCAATTGCTTGTCGCAGCGGACCAGGTCGCCGGGGTTTCGCAGGTTTTCCTGAAGACGAAAAGCCCGCGTGAAATCGACTCTCCAGATCTTCCAATCCGCACCGATCAGAACATTGGTAAGGTTGGGATCGTTGTCATAGACCAATTGATCAAAGACGCGAATCTTGTACATCTGATTGTTCCAGGCATCCGGATCCGGCGCCGTCAGGCCCTGCTTGTGGCGCTCGACCTCATCCATCTTCACCGGCAACCACCAGCTTAACGAACCGGAATTGCCCCGCCACTTGCGCTCGACATAAACCGGCAGCATGTCGTCCATACCGATCAGCTCAGCCAGCACATAAGCGGCAATGTTGTATTTGTAGGAATCGACGAAGTTCAGTTCCGGGCCGGTGGCAAGCTGCATGGTGGCTTTGTGTTCATCCACCGCCTGGAAAGAAGCGTCGTGGGTCACGGTGCCGTCGGTGAGCGTGAGGCGCCAGGGATTGGTGATTCCTTTCTTGGATTGCTCGCTTTTCACGACCTTGGCAGTAAGCAGAAATTGTTTGATCTGGTCCTTGGTGAGATTTGGCTGGTCGGTTGGCTGATCTGCGGCAACCGTCAGGAGTTCACAAGTCAGACACAGAAGCGCGGTGAGAATCAACCTGCGCCACGGTAGACGAAGTACGGTCATCGAAGGTACCCCCGCTAAACGGCTGGAAGTGTACTCTTTTGCGCTTCGTCGGACAACTTAAATAAGCGGGGTGCCCCGCAGTCAGCTGCGGCGGTGGCCCTACTGACCGGGGGGAAGGTAGGGATTGTCCTTTTTAGTCCCTAGGTATATCGTTCCCCCACACACCAGAAGTCGTTCCGGTGAAATAGTTCAAGGAGGAGATTACATGGGCAAGAAGTTACTTACACTATTGTTCGCATCAGTCCTTGCCATCCCGCTGTTGACGGTGCTATCGGCACAGAACGCGCAGGCCGAGGAGAAGATGGCAAAAGAGGCCCGCTGGGAGGGAACTGTGGTCCGAAGCAATCCGGATAAATCAACCCTGACTGTACGTAAGGTAGGATCGCCCAACGACGAAAGGACCATCATGTATGACAGCTCCACGCGATGGGTCAGTCAGGAACACGGCAGCAAGACGGTCAACGATATTGACGTTACCCAGATTAAGGACGGAGACCGCGTCATCGCCAAGGGCACTTGGGATAAAGGTGGTGTGTTCCACGCCACTCTAGTCTCCAAACGGCTCTCCCACTAGACGAGTTCAGTCCAGTGGAGCAAATTGAAACTCCTCTATCTTTTGTAAGCGCTAACCAGATCGCGGGGCTATTATTCTGACGGCTCCGCGATCTTTCTTTATCTATGGGCTTTGCTTGTTTGAATAGAGCCTACGTCGACTAACTTCCACGCTTTAATCCCCAGATCTTAGTGAACTCGGGAGAGCTCTCTCCGGTTGTCGTCAGCGGTGGTGCGGTAGCAGGGCAACATGTCATTGCGATCTTTGCGGCTCAACGCCGGAGAGTCGGTTGAAGGCCTGGAGTCCGGGCGGGGATCGGTTTCAGGCCAGGTCATTTCGATCAGCGATTCGTCGCAGGTGGAATCTCTTCTGACCCGCAGTTTGTACACTCGTGAAGTTCCCAGGGCATATTCAGACAGCCGGCGTTGATAAGGCAGTGAGACATAAACCAGTTTTATAAGCTGCGACTTGACTGTGCTGATCGCCCTTTCGGCGATGAAAACTTCATAGTTGGAGAAGTAAGAAGAATTCGGCAAAGCCAAGGCCAACCCGATCAAGCGCAGTGGCAGCTCTTGAGTCACTGTTCCGCGTTGAGCGTCATCACCTTCCGCTAATGACTGGGAACCATCCTGATCGGCCTTCGCCATCGTTGATGAGTCACCTCTGCCGGATTCACCCGTGGGGGAGTTGCCCGAGCCCTGACCCTGACTTCCAGAAGGAGCAAGACCTTCCAATCCGCCACTCGACAGGGAGCCAGCCCGCTCGCTTCCGCCCGAGTCGCCGGTGCCCTGCATTGATGGAGGCGGCGGTACCGCCTGCAAATTTGTCCCGGACAACGAATTCGTCCGTCCGCCTCCGGCAGAATTGCCTTCCCCCTGAACCGACGGGGGTGGAGGCACAGCCTGGATGCCGTTGCTCGACAACCAGCCCGCGGCTTGCCCTCCTCCCGAACTGCCTGCACTTTGAACCGAAGGAGGCGGAGGGACGACCTGCACACCTGTACCGGATAACGAGTTCCCGCGTCCATTCCCGAACGGGCGCTGGATGGACGGCGGCGGAGGCACCACCGAACCGCCAGATTGGCCGAACAACCCCGGGGTCATTCCTGCGGCTGAGCGCTGCTCCTCAACCGGCAGCACCGGCGCGGGCGCAACAACCTCTGAGTGGCCAATGTTCATGTCCCCCATAGCGGAAAGTGAGCCTCGCATCGAGCCCTGAACAGTAGGCGGCGGCGCAATCGCAGCCCCTCGCAGCGCTGACACTGCGGGCCGTGATGAGACGGCTGCGACGTCCGCCGGAGGTGCAATCACGGTAGCCTGGGGCAACCCGAGCAGCGGGGATCTGGATGTCCCCTGGCTTACCACCGGCGCCGGGGCCACTACCGAAGTCAGGCCCGCCGGCACGGGTAATTGCGGACGGCCAATGGCGGAAAGCGGCATTGCCGGAAGGGCTGGATTCGAGGCTATGATGGGCCGGCCAGGCGCAGTCAGCTTTATATCGGGTGGCCTGAGAGCCCCCTCGCGATGCTCGCCCGGAACGCGGATCGAAGCCGGGTGGCCGGGCCCTCCGCCTTTTTTAGAAGACACGCGAGGGCGTGCGGGACCGCTACGCAGGGCGGGAAAAGTCTGAGAGGGCCGGTAGTAGCTGATATACGACTGATCGAAAATTTTTTTCTGCAAGGACGGGTCTGGCGGTGTCCACACCTGGCATAGGATCACTACAACGGTAATCGCAATGACGTGGCCCAGCATTGACTCGAGAAACCACCACCAGGACACTTTGGATTCGATAAAGATGTCGCGCCAGAAAGTGGCGGACCTCGAGGCTGTATCCACGGGTGGCGCCGACCGGCGCGAGAGCAGGTCGGCCAGATTGCGGAAAAAAACGCGGTGGGCGGGTTCCGATTCGAGCAGCAGCGTGAGGCGAGGTGCGGTCCTCAGGTCAACAGCTTGGCTCGATCGGAGAGGCGGTGGCGCAGAGGCCGGCCCTGTGTTGCCTCCCGAGTGCTCCGTGCGCCGCATGTTGATCCAGTCGTACGTGTACTCGGCGCCACACAGAGCACAACTCTGGTAGTATCCGCCGTCAGCGGCCCGCTCGGGCCACTTAAACTCGTGGGAGCACAGTTCGGGCATCGGGCTTGTCCACTAATTTCGGTACTGCAGTCCTGGTTTCCGGGGCTTCCGGGCAGACCACTGGAACCATCATCTAACGGCTCTCCGGGCTTGGGTAGCTTACTTTGGTGCAGCGGGCTTTTGTCTTCGACCCAAGTTTCTGTGTTACCCAATGCACAGTTCGACCGCGTGTCGGGTACGGCCAGCCTCCGACTCGAGGAGACTACGGAAAAGGCCAGAGCAGTCGAAGCGACGTGGATGGGCGGGCCTTTCGGGCCTTTGAGCGGGGCCAAGCAGCAGGGTTTGAGCCCTGCGGCTTGACCTTCTTTCCTAAGCCTATTTTACCGCAGCACGTCGAAGGGGGTACGCCATTAGTGCATGGAGAATGGATAGAGAAAGGCTGCTGGGCTCGGACGCCGGGCAGGAATCAGAAGTTCACATCCAGACAGGGTTGCCCTTTGCATCGCGCAGGACAAAAGTGTTGTTTCCCTTGACCACTTCACGCGCCAGGACAAGGTCGGCATCGCCTTGTTTGACTTTCGAACCGGTGATTGAGAGTTCGTCCCCCTTGCCGAAGTCCATCCCCATGTCATCCAGGAAGGATTTGGGGCAGAGGTAGACGTCAATGGTGTCCGTCCCGCTTTTCAACACCAGGTGGACCGCCTCTTTCTTACTTGCAGCGGGCGGCATCTTCATGTCCTCTACCGTTCCTTTGATTTTTGTTTCAGTCTGAACGTCGTACTTGGGTGTACTGGTGGTCGAGGCCTGATTTTTCTGGCCGCTTACCAATGCAGCCGGCAGAAAAAGGGCGAGAACGAAACAAATACCTCGGTGGCTCCAACCACGTGGACTGGAATTGCTTGAATTGCGCACGGCTCCTCCCTTTTCCCCGGAGCCACCGGGCCTACCGAATGGCGCCACTTCCGGTCTACCTCGCCTAGGCAGATGAAGCCAAAACAGGATGAAGCCAAATAAGACGGGCTTATACTACACCCGCCTACAAGCTGGAGAGGATGTCAGCCGTGGTGCGGAGGCGATTCTTCGCGGGAGGCGAGCCCCGGGTTTTGGGAGAGGAGAGCAACAGCGTTCCGTGACGTCTCACATTTTGGGCGAGATCTTGTTGCGTCCTTTGAGCTTTAGGCTCTGACGCTTGAGGCAGAAGAAGTGGAAGTGGCACGCCGATCCACACCTTCGACCGCGGCTGGAGAGTCGAGACGGACATCGCAGAGCTCGGCGATCAGGGTTGCCGCCCAGCGATAAATATTCTGCTCCTTGACCACTTTGCGCAGACGTTGCATGCGGGCAGTTCGTTCTTCGGGTTCCATTTCCAGAGCGTAGCGGATGGCCTCGGCAGTGCGTTCGATGTCGTAAGGATTCACCAGCACAGCGTCGCGGCAGTTCGCGAGAGGCCCCGGTAAAACGGCTCAGGATCAGCACGCCCTGATCGTCATCGCGAGCCGCGACAAACTCCTTGGCAACCAGGTTCATTCCATCGTGCAGGGACGTGACCAGACAAACGTCCGCGCTGCGATAATAACGTTCGATCTCGGCATGGCTATGCTGCCGGTTCAGGAAGACAATCGGCTTCCACTTGCCGGTTTGAAAGCGCCAATTGATGCGCTCGGCTTCGACTTCGACATCGGCCAGGAAGTCGTGGTAGCGCTTGATGTGGGTGCGGCTGGGAGCACCGATTTGGACAAAGGTGAACTTTTCCCGATAGACCGGGTACTTCTCGAGCAGCCGCTCAATCGCCAGAAAGCGCTCCAGAATGCCCTTCGTGTAATCGACGCGATCCACTCCCACCCCGAGGAACAGCGCCTCCACCCCGGATTCCTGCAGCAACTTTACCCGTTCCAGGTAAGCATTCTGATCCGGCTGAACACGACGGACCGGGTACTTCCACGCTGATTGGAAATGGTTTCACCACCGTGCGATGGTTTTCGCGGTTGATGGCAAAGTGCTCCCAGTCGATGCGTGATTCCGAGCGTCCGATCCACGGTCTGCAGGAAGTTTGTGCAATGCGACTGAATATGGAACCCGATCAGATCGGCGCCCAGCAGGCCTTCCAGCAACTCACGCTGCCACGGGCAGATGCCAAATGTTTCCGGATTGGGCCACGGGATGTGCCAGAAAATGGCCACCCGAGCGTCCGGCCGCGCTTTTTTTACCAGACGCGGCAAGAGCGCGAAGTGGTAATCCTGGACCAGGAGAACGGGCTCTTCCGTGTCAGCCATCTCTTCCAACACAGCTTCGGCAAACTTCACGTTTGCCTGAGAATAGTGTTCCCAATCGGAGACGCGAAACATCGGCCGAGTGTGAGCGATGTGGCAAAGCGGCCAGAGGCCTTCGTTGGCGAAGCCGTAGTAGTAGCCTTCTTCCTCTTCCTTGGTTAGCCAGACCCGGCGCAGCGTGTATTTTGGCTCCTGCGGAGGCACGCGCAAGCGGTCGCGCGCGTCCACTGTCTCCAGGTCTGCGTCGCCGCTGCCGTGCGCCACCCAGGTTCCGTCGCAAGCGCACAGCACGGGCTCTAAGGCGGTGACCAGGCCGCTCGCGGGAACAATGGCTTGCACAATATTGCCTCGGCGAACGTGGCTGAAAGGTTCACGATTGGACACGACGAACAGCCGGCTGTTGGCAAGTTTGCCGCGCACATGCACTGACAGCCGCTCGGGAGTCCAGATCGATTCCCCGGCTTCGCGGAGTTGAGCTTCTTTCTCCGCGGCGGATCGGGCGGCGGTCAGGCTTTCCGCCAAAGTTTCCATCTCTCGCGCCAGTGGCCGCAGCAGATCCAGGTCAGGCATGGCGGCACGAATGCCAGTCACCCGCCCGATGCGAAGAGCCTTCATCCACTGCGCCGCGCGCGCGATGGGACCGGCAATGCTCCAGCGGACAATCAGCAGAGTAATCAACGCGATCAGAACCACCTGCACTAGAGCGCGCAAGAACGTTTCCCGCCAGACCAGCGCGCTTTGCGCGTTGATGTAACTGGCGTCGTGAACGATGACCAGCTCCCCCACGACCTGGTCCTGCTGGTGAAGAGGCAACGCGAAGATGTGCAATGACCCGCTTGCCCGGTGGACAAACTGACTCTGCCTGGCGTTCTGGGTGATGGCCTGCGGAACCGCGAAAGACTGAGGCTGCGGGTCGTGGGTCAGTCCCGGGGAAGCTGCGATCGGTTCGAGCTTGGCGTTGAAGACAGCGAGTCCCGCGAGGTGCTCGCGGTTACTAAACTTTTCGACCACTCGCTTGAGGTCCTTGAGCGATCCTTTTTCAAGTCGAGGTTCGATGTTCCCGACCAGGCTCTCCCCCAGAACTTCAGCCCTGCGCTCCAGTTCACTACGCAGGCCCTGCTTCTCCCTGCGGACCTCGTAGTAGGCAGAGAGCATCGAAACCAAGGTGACGCCTACGATGAGCGAGATGATCAGGCGAACACTGAGTAGCCGCACCTAAACTCCTGTCTTGAAATCGCTTTCACGACCGCTCGGAGCCCATATTGTAAGCCAATTTCGGAGAGGGCGAACGCGCCGGAACTCGGGTCCCGCCCCAAAACCGCTGATTCGAGGCGAGATAGCTGTTTCGGCGGACTTGAGATGAAGGTTAGCTGGTTCGAGTTGCCGCTGTTCAGAGTGTTTGAAGAGTGCGATTTAAGGTACTGGGTCTTGTCCGAACACGCCGTGAACCGCGTCAACCACCAGATGGCGGGAGGAATCTGCTGTGATCTCGGGACAAAGCAGATTCCTCACCGCTAAAGCGGGTTTGAGATGACGAGAGTTCAGCTCAGTCGGCCGCCGACTCCTGCTTTTCCCGGTTGTCGGACGCGCCTTCGAGCTGGAATTGCTGGCCCAAAGTCTTGGCCACTGCAGTCAGGTCGTGAGCGAGAGCGCTGCGCCACCTTCCCACGGAATCCTGCGCCAGCACTTCCATGGTCTGCCCGAAGGACAGCAGAGCGGCTGCGACCTCGGTCTTTACCAGCTCGGAAACCGAGGCTTCGATTCCCTTCTGGACAACCTTCAGCTTTCCGCAGGCTTCATCAAGCTGGATTCCGAGTTCCTTGGCGTTGCGTGATCCCAATTCCTTGAGAACCACATCGACAGCATGCTCAAGTTGAACTCGCGCACCAGAGATCTGATCATTCGCCATTTGCGTCAAGCGGGTATCCATATCGGACTCTAGCCGGATTGCGCATTCATCCAGCTGCGCGATGCGGCTGCTCAGGCCGGTGACCTGGGTCTGGAGCTGAGCCGATTCTGCCGCGACCTGGGATTGAACTTTCTGAACCTCCCGCCGGTAATTATTGTGATCGTCTCCCAATCGTTCCCGCAGAGCCTGCAAGCTCTCATGGCCTTGCCGCTCCAGCCTGGTTCCCGCCTCCAGCGCCTGCGCCTGGAATCTCTCCGCTCCGGCGTTCACATGCTGCGCGACGGACTCGGCGATCTCCTCAGCAAGACTCTGCGCCCGTTGCTCCACGGTTTGCAGCTGCTCTCCGACCTGCGCGCGAAAACCCTTCAGAGCTTCGGCTATCTTTTGCTCAATCACCGTCCTGGCTTCGCCAAACACCTGCTTCGATTGCTCCTGGGTTTGTTGCAGCACCTGCGTGCCCAAGTCCTGGCGTAACCGCACCCACAACTTTTCTTCGACCTCGGGCGGAATATGGGAGAGCGAAATCTCGAACTGGCTGCGCTTGGGCGCACCCTTTGCCAGTTTTTCTTTGAGGTCGGCCACTTCCTCTGTCAACGGCTGAACAATCTCGGCCACCATTGCTCTCAGATCCTGATCCATAAGTTGACCCTTGTCGGAAACGATTTTGAGCGAGGGTCCAGCCTGATGCTGCCCCGCGCCCCTGTCGTCCCGGTTTCTGGCGGGCACCATACGCGAGAGTTGGTCGGAGGAGGGCATATCGAGGAGCCGTAACCAATCTTCAGGGCAACTTTTTAATCCCCAGAAATTTTCCGGATGGTCAAGCCTTGCGCCCAGCTGCCAGCCCTGCCGGCCCGGCATCGGCTGACAATCGACGACATGGGCCATGGCAGCGCGGCCTCCCTTGCTTTGGAATTGCACGGGGACTCCGGGGTCCAGCTTGGCGGGGGAAGACAAGACGCAACCATGCGCGCTGACCACTAATGTCTCGCAAAGCTCGGAGAAGGGAGCCGCTGGCTCCAGGCTAGTGACCACGATTGGAAGGGTGACAGGTACTCTCGAACTACGCCGAACAGAATTTGCTGCATTCGCACTCTGCATAGTTTCCCTCTTTCAAAGACCCGCCGCGGGGCGCTTACAGGCTCGAATCCGCTTTCATAAGGTAACCCAAGCCTCGACTTCAAAGCGGTTCCAGTAGTTCCTGCCCTGACGTTCCACCGGTCAGTTACGTTACACCTCCCTAGGTAACCAGGTAATGAGACCAGGCACTGGCCATAATCCCGCCGCCGATGAACCAGAAACAAGATTGGATCGGGAGCATCTTGAAGTAGGGTGGGAACTATCATGGCTACGTCAGACAACTCCAAAACAGAGATGACAGGTACTTTCCTACAGCGGCTTTTCGAAAGGTGCTGCCGGCACCGGTTCTCCTGGCCGCATAACGGAGTTCATGGCCAGGCTTACCAGGTATGTTTGATGTGCGGCGCCGTCTATGCCTATGACTGCGCGGAAATGCGCCGGACCGGGAGACTACCCTCGCCACTGGCCGCGGGATACCAGGAAAAAAGCGCTTAGCCCCAGTCGTCAGTCTTCGGTTTTCGGTCCTTAGCCAAGACCCGGGCCGATGTGCTGCTGATGGCCGACTACCCTCCTGCATTTCAAGGCAATTTTGAGCTCTCGAACGCAGCGGGATGACGTGCCCCGGTAGCCATCAGCCTCTCGATATTCTCGACCGGCTGAATGCCGCCTCGGGCTCCGGACGCAGTGCAGTTTAGAGCCGCAGCCGCGCAGGCGAAGTCAAGCTGCCGCGCCAAAGTCCAACCCTGCAGCAATCCGTAGATAAATCCGGCATGAAAAATGTCGCCGGCTCCGGTTGTGTCTAAGGGCTGAATCCGAAAAGCGGGCGCGTAATGAAAGTCGGAGCCGTCCCATGCCAGAACGCCTTCCTGGCCCAGAGTGGCGGCGGTAAGTCGACAGCCGAAGCGGTCCCGGACCGCGGGCAGCGACTTGCGAAGGTCCTGATTCCCTGTCAGGCGGCCCGGGATATCCCGGCTGGTGATGAGGTAATCGATGTTTTTCAGAAGTGCTTCCACGCCAGGGTAGAGATCATCCAGGTCCGCAATGACGGGAATTCCGGCGGCCCTGGCCCAGCCCGCCGCCAGGACCGCCGCAGCGGTGTCATGGCCATCCACGTGGAGAGCACGGGCCTCGGTGACCCATTCGCGGCGGATTTCTTCCGGCCGAAGAGTTAATCTGTTGTCTCGCTTCCAAAGTACGGTGCGCTCGCCGGCATCGTCGACCAGAATGACCGCCTGCTGGCTGGCGCATCCCGTGGCGGTAAGCAGATGGGCTTCGATCCCAAGCTTGTCAAATTCCGCACGGTGGATTCTGGCGGCATCGTCGTCACCGACCTTGCCGACGTAGCGCGTCCGCAGACCCCACTGCTGACATGCAGCCACCGCGCTAGCCACCTGGCCTCCAGGCAAAACATCGGCGGAACGAAATTCGACTTTGGATCCGAGCGCAGGATAGTGCGGCAGGCGGATCAGCGTGTCGGTCGCGTTAAGTCCAACCCCGACCAGGTCAACCTTGGATGATTGATTCACAATTGATCAATTGAAGCGGGTAGTTCGCCAGAGTGTAAGGCCACAGAATAGAAACAGGACCAGCGTCGCCGTGACCAAAAGGACGGCTGGCGCCCAATGCAATGACATCATGGGAGCTCGCGCCATAGCCGCAAGTACCAGGAAAATAGTTGTGGCGACGGCAACCAGAGCCCAGTCCAGCAGACTGCGAGGCGGCCTGGTTTCTCCAGCTACATCTCTTCCCTGCATGCGGGCGTCGACATAATCTTCTGCGATGCCGTAGCGCCGGGATTCGCGGCGTGCGGCTTGCTTCCATTGCGCCTGCTCTTTGCCGCCGGCGGAAGAAAAGGCAATGGCTGCGACGCCCAACATCATAAGAAGTGAACCTCCGATGACTTGCATGTAGGTCGAAGCGCCGCTGCCGCGCAGTTCGCTGAAGACAAAAATTCCCCACAACATTCCCCACAGCTGATTTGTATTGGAGAGTGGAATGCCCCGGCTGATGCCTACATACTTGGCCGCGTATTGCTGGAAGACATCGCCAATCACCCAGATAAAACCGCCCAGCATCAGCCAGAAAAGAACATCCCTGGCTCGCGTCAATTCACGCCAGAGCGGGGACAGACCAAGATATCCGACTGCGAGAGCAGCCATCATGCCTAGCTCTCCGAAGGTGAAGAAGGTGACGAAGGACAGCGGATTCATTCCGGACAAGTAAGCCTTGCGATAAGGAATGTACATCGTTCCCCAGAGGATTCCCGCTCCCAACGCGGCCCAAACTCCGCGCATGGAATGCGCCGCTGGCGCCTGGGTTGAGGATGCAACCGCGAGCAATGCGGCACCGACGCACATGATCAAAGCGCCGCCCAGCACACCCGTCCAGCGGCGCCAGCCTGCATCGCGTAACTCATTGAAGAAAATGAAGCCCCACAAGATGCCCAGAAGACTGTTTGAATTCCACAGAGGAAAAGCGATGCTCAGGCCGATATCCCGAATGGCAAAAATGGTCATGGTGTTGGCCACTGCCCAAATACATCCCGCGAGAATCGCCCAGATAATAAGGTGAGGCGCGCGGCGCAGATCGGCGCGGATCGACGAGGTGCCCAGAATTAAGGCGGGCAAGCTCCAGCGCGCCAGAAAAACGCCGATGACCATGATGAGCGAAATAACAATGGGCGAGACGCCGATAGCGACAAGTTTGGTCGGCGCCTCGGCGGCCCCGAGCCAGGCTCCCGCGGTCAATCCGCAAAGAATCCCCAACCCCTGCAGTTTTCGTGGACGCGAACTTTCCTGGATCGCGGATTCAGTACCTGGCAACGCAGATTGCATATGCAGCTCGTTCCTTCAACTTAGTGAAGGGATTTTAGAAGAATGAGTCCACCAATCAAGACTGCGACTGGAACCCAGAAATGCACATCGGTCAGGACGCTTGTCCACCGGCCGCGCGGCTGATCGCGATTATCGCTTGGTTGCATGTCGTCAATCCTTACAGACGGACCATTTGAAAGTGGGCGGCGGTGGGGCCATTACATTTATCTTGCCGTCCATCCACCATCGATGAGCATTGTATCGCCCGTGATCAGGGACGCTGCCCGAGAGGCCAGGAATACGACCGCGCCGGCGACATCCATGGGCTCTCCAATACGGTGCAGCGCCGCAATGCGCTCGATTACATCCGAGCGGAACTCCGGATTGGCAAGAGCACTCTCCGTCCCTGGGGTATGGATAAACGTCGGGGCAACCGCATTCACCGTGATGTTGTACTTTCCCCATTCAATTGCCAGGCACCTGGTGAGATGTGCTATAGCCGCCTTGGTCATGCAGTACACCGACTCAGTCGGCAGTGCGACGAAGCCTGCCTGGGAACTCAGGTTGATAATTCGGCCGCTGTTCTGCCGGATCATGACACGTCCAGCGGCCTGGCTGGCGAAAAATGTTCCTTTCAAATTCACCGCCAGCGTCAGATCAAAATCCTCCTCGCGCACATTCTCGGCGAGATTGTCGGGCGCGAGTCCTGCATTATTCACCAGGATGTCCAGCCTCCCAAAATGCTTAACGGTGTCATCCACTGACCGGAATATTTGATCAAGGTGCCGGACATCCATTTGCAGGGGAAGGGCTCTTCGACCCATTGCTTCGATCTGCCGCGCCACATCCTCAGCTGCGGACAGGTCGCGCAGCCCTAATGCCACATCCGCGCCGGCATGGGCCAGCGCCAGCGAAATAGCAGCGCCCAGACCGCGGGCTGCCCCGGTTACGAGTGCGACCTGGCCGGTCAGATCAAAGTTGGGAAAGTCCATCGAATGCACCCTTCGGTTGATAGGCTGAGATGTCGTGCCCACACTGACTACACTCGCTCGGTCAAACTGGTGAGGTGATTTGTCCTGGCGCGCGATCACCGCTGATTGCGAGCAGGTAGAGCAGCCAGCACGCGAGAAACAGCAGCAGCCATATCTCGTGAGGCATGGCAATCGACCGCCACCACCATGATCCCACCCAGCCGGCTGGAACGTAATTTTTTTCAGCCAGCCCCTGTCAATAGAGCGCCTCCCGGCACCGCGAACGGAAGCATCAGGAGTAAGGCGCCGCTTGCGCTACGGTCCAGCCAGCCGGCTCGCTGCATCCGGCTGAAGCTCCAGCAGAGAGGAAAGATCAAAAGCGCTGCGTCGTAGGAGCGATGATAGACGGGCAGCAGGCTGGCAACGCAAATGGCGCTAAGCTCGAGCAGGACAGGATGAGAAGCATTCCGCCAGACCGACCACGACCATACGCCCACCATTGTCGCTCCGAGCGCCAGCGCAAGCCAGTTCGCGAAGTAAAGCCTCCCAGGGTCACGCCTTTGGTCTCCTTAGGAATGTCGTGGAAATCTGAGGTCCGAGTAATTTCTGCGTTGAGGTGATGGACGTCCGATTTTACAACAGGGCGTGGGTTAGCCGCTCGGGGAGGGGCTCCTTCGCACGTTGTCATCCTGAACGTAGTGGCTGCTTCGCGGAGCGATGCGGCTGCGGAGCGAAGGATCTCGTGTCCGGTACCGCGTCGTCTTGCCGGGAATGCACAAGGTCGCGAACGAAGACAGGAGGACAAATAGACGGCGGTGGTTTCGGACCTAGAAGAGACGTCTGTTGATGTCGCTGGTTTTGCAGGTACCGGGGCAGATTTTTCCGGTCCAGGTTACCCCCAGTGAGTGCAGTCGAAGGGCATCGTCGGTGGTCATTTTATCGGCGTCGAGTACGACTTCGTAGGCGTAGTATACGAAGCCGTTCATTCGGATACACCAGGGTTCGTGCCGGATGATGCCTTCGCAGTGCTCGCATGCTGACGCCGCGTCATACCGGTTGCTGTGATAGCACGTCCCTGAGTCGTTGGTGGACATCTGCGACTACCTATGGTCGCTTGATTATCGGATGAACCCCGCTCAGGAAAAGCGCTAATCTTTACTTCTGGTATTACTTTAGTTTGGAATTCGGGGAGAGCGAAGGCCGATGTCCCAAGAAAAAGCGCCGGTAACAACTACGCTGGCACGAGTTCCACAGTTCGTTTCAGTTGTCCGCAGGCGGCGTAAATATCCCGGCCGCGGGGGCGGCGCACGAACGCGGGCACTCCCGACGCGATCAGAATCTTCTGGAACTGGAGCACCGGCTGCTGGGCTGGCGTTTGGAATTCAATGCCCGGCCCGGGATTCAGCGCGATCAGATTCACCTTCGCCCGCACGCCTCGAATCAGCTCCGCCAGTTCGCGGGCATTCTCCTGCGAATCATTGACCTGGTCGAGCAGAACGTACTCGAAGGTAAGCTTTTCCCGATTGCGAAGGGGGAAATCGCGAGCCGCGGAAATAAGCTTCTCCAGATTCCACTTGCGATTGATGGGCATCAGGCTGGTTCGCAATGTGTCGTTCGATGCATTGAGCGAGATGGCAAGTTTAGGACGCACTGGCTCCTCTCCAAGATCGTAAATGCGAGGCACAATACCCGCCGTGGACACGGTCATGCGCGACTCCGGGATGCCAACTCCTTCTACCAGAAGACGTACCGCCTTCATGAAATTTTCGTAGTTTAGGAAGGGCTCGCCCATGCCCATAAACACCAGATTGACGCGCTCATGGGGAGGCGAAACCTGCTGATCGTTGAGCACAGCGCATACCTGTCCCACGATTTCGCCGGCGGTGAGGTTGCGCTTGATCCCAAGCAGCGCGGTCAGACAAAACTGGCAATCGACCGCGCATCCCACCTGGCTGGAAACACAAATGGTCGCTCGATCCCAGGTGTGTGCTGCGCTTTCCATCTGGTCGCCGGCATCGCTACCGTCGCCCGCCTCTCCCCCATCGCCTTCAGGCATCCAGACGGTCTCCACGCTTTGTCCGTCAGGGTAGGCCACCAGGTAACGGACAGTGCCGTCTTTCGAAACGAATTTCTTTTCAATGCAGGGAAGTCCGACCGAGAATCCCTTCTCCGCCAGGTCGCGACGAAAATCCTGGGGCAGAGTCGAAATCTGCTCGGCAGTTTCAACTCTTTGGCAGTAAAGCGCTTCAAAGAGCTGGCGAGCCCGATACGAGGGCTGGCCGAACTGCTCCGCCAGAGCGGCCAGCTCCGGAAGCTGGAGCCCTAACAGGAAGTTCTGGGAGAGTTGATTCATGGCTTCGGCCCGGCGATGATCCGGGCGGATTCTATCAATTGTAGAGGATCGGGGGATTGTGGAGGATCGGGGGATTAGAGCCCTCCGATAGTGTCTTGATCTGATTGACGCAATAACTCCGTGTCCTCTGCCGCGTTCCTCGCGACCTTTTGAAATCTCTCGCTTTTATCTCGAGAAGAGTCAAAAGACCTTTAACCGCAAAGAGCGCAGAGAACTTCCGCGAAGTTCCCCGAGAAAACCTAAATCAGGACACTACCCCCCCGGGCCCGGTCCGGTAACAGCGCCGTACCAAGGTAACCTATTGATTATAAGGGGATAAGTCTATGTTCGCCGGACGTGGTCCGGGTGTGCAACAATACTTGTAGGACTTATGCTGGCGAGGGTTCACCAGCGGCCCTGTTGAAAACATGGTTCAGGAAGTACGAAATATACGTCGTGAGGTCTTGCCGAACGGGCTGACCCTCATCACCGAGGAGATGGAACACATTCGTTCCGCCTCCATTGGAATCTGGATCAAGACCGGATCACGGGACGAAGACTTACAGTGGAACGGCATCTCGCATTTTATCGAGCACATGGTGTTCAAGGGCACCAAGCACCGCACCGCGGAGGACATTGCGCGCCAGGTAGACTCCATCGGCGGCAACATGGACGCCTTCACCGCCAAGGAGTGCATTTGCTTCAACATGAAAGTGCTGGACGAGCATTTGCCCATCGCCATGGATGTGCTCAGCGATCTGGTGCTGAACCCGGTCTTTGACATCCAGGACATAGGGCGTGAACGGGGTGTAATTCTGGAAGAGATAAAGATGGACGAGGACAATCCGGATTACCTGGTCCACGAAATCTTTACGCAGAATTTCTGGAAGGATCACCCGCTGGGCAAGCCTATCCTGGGCACCAAAGACACGGTAAAAAAATTCGAGCGCGATTCGGTACTGGATTTTTATCAGCAGCGGTTTGCGCCTGGCAATGTAATCATCTGCGCCGCCGGCCATCTCAAGCACGAGCAATTCGTGGATCTGGTAAACAAGCACTTCCAGCGTATGAAGCCGGTGAAAAACGGCTTCCATGGCCCCAAACCGAAGATTGTGCCTCGCATCATCATGCGTAACAAGAAGGCGCTGGAACAGGTGCAGATCTGCATCGGCGTGCCTTCGCATCCTATCGCCCACGAAGACCGGCATGCTTCCTACATCTTGAATACCCTGCTGGGCGGAGGCATGAGCTCGCGGCTGTTTCAGAACATCCGCGAACGCCAGGGTCTCGCTTACGCCATCTACAGCGATTTATCGCCCTACCGCGATACCGGATGTCTTTCGGTTTATGCCGGCACTTCGCGCGAGTCGGCGCGCAAAGTAGTGCAGTCTGTGGTTTCAGAGTTCCGCAAACTCAAGGCGGAACCGGTTCCTGAGGAAGAGTTGCGCCGCTCGAAGGACCAGTTGAAAGGCAGCCTGATGCTGTCGCTGGAATCCTCGACTGCCCGCATGTCGAACCTGGCCCGTCAGGAAATGTACTTCGATAAATTCTTCGGCCTGGACGAACTGATCGAACGAATTGAAAAGGTCACAGTCGAAGAATTAACCGTGCTGGCCAACGAGTTTTTCCAAACCGAGTCGATCGCGGTGACGGTGCTGGGAAATCTGAACGGACTGAAGCTGACCCGCGATCAACTCGCGTGCTGAATTCTTCTCCTCACAATAACCCCATTCCGGCTCGAAAGTTTCGCCTCGATCACAGGCCCAGGACCGGGCACCTTGCGACCCACAGCCGCATCTAATTAGGTAACTGGGCAGAACACCCATCACGGTGATATTGCAATATGAGGGGTGGACTGCGGTGGATCGGAGGATGGTTATGGCACAGGTGATTGAGTTTTACATTCCCGCAAGGTTCAAGCAAAAGGTGAAGTGGATACCTCCTGAACAGCGTGGGAGGGTCATCGCGTTTCCTACCGAGTTGAAAAAGTCAGCGTAAACTTTCATTCGGCGCTCGGCCGCTTCGCAGCGAGCCGAGCGTTTTCTTTTGGGCGAGGTACCATCCTGCAGTTCTTTGCGCTCTTTCTGCACTTTGCGGGTAAATATCTGCTCGCCGCGCAGGCGCCATTAGGCTGGCAAAGCGCGCCAAGCGCCTGATCCGCGGTCGGCACCCATTTTCCGGCCCCACTACGAACTGCACCGCTATCAAGGCGCTGGTTTCGCTGGATTCATGGTAAATTTCAAGGCATACTAGGTGCGGCCCGTCTCCCCACGGGCGGGAGGCTCCGTCGAAATGTCCGTGCCGGAGGAGAATGAACTACCGGAACTGAACCCCGCATTCGGGGATGATTCGGATCAGAAGCAGCGCCGTCAGATGCTCATTGCTTTAGCGCTTCTGCTCCTCGCCTTGATTCTGGTTTTGGTGAAAGACCGCGAATTCTGGTTTCCCCCGCAGCCTGCTGCGCAATCAGAATCGGAGCCCGTCGAACAGACTCCGACGGATACGCAGGCACAACCTGCAACGGCCACGATGGCCAAGCCATCCGCGCCGGCGCATTCCCGACCTAAGCACACCCCACCGCCGCCTGCGGTGGAGAGTCCAGCTCCGGCCTTGGCGCCGGTAGTTACGAACCGGGCGGTGCTTCCTCCACTCGAAGTCGAAGTAGTTGCCGGCGATGAGCACCACACGATTCGGCCCGGAACAAATTCGGTCAAAGTGGAGCTGCGGCCCAGAACTCCCGTCACCCAGGCAGAGACCTCCGACACGGGCCCAGTGGCCGATGCTACCGCCCGAGTCCACCTTTCTCCCGGTACGACTGAGATCGTTTCACGACCGGTTGAACCGAACTATCCTCTGCTGGCGAAGCAGATGAAGGTTCAAGGCGCCGTGGTACTGGAAGCCCTTATTGGACGGGACGGCAATATTCAGGATCTCCACATACTGAGCGGACCCGCAATTCTTTCCGCCGCAGCCCGGGAAGCGGTGAAGCAATGGCGCTTCAAGCCCTACCTGCAATCCGGTGAGGCGGTCGAAACCGAGGCCCGCATCACGGTAAACTTCACCATCTCAACCCAGTAAACTGGTTCTGACGACTTTGATCCGATGACGACGCAAGGGCCCACTTTTCACAAAAGGACGCGAAAAATGGGGTACCTTCGGAAAAATCGAACGATCTCCAAGAAGAATGTGCGGGGCGGGGATTTCACTTGTGCTTTTAGGTTTGCTGCTGAGCCTCGCCTCCGCGCCGGGAGAAGGCAAAATGGCGTTTGTGATCTCCAGTACAAGCTTTCCGAACGGCGGTGACATTCCAAAGAAATTTACTTGCGACGGTGCGGACGTTTCGCCAGAACTCGCCTGGACCGATCCGCCGCCCGGCACAAAAGCTTCGCACTCATCGCCGACGATCCTGATGCGCCCTCCGGAACCTGGACCCACTGGTTGTTATTCAATTTGCCGCCGACTGTCAGCAGTCTGCCGGTAGGCGTGAGCAAAATTGACGAACTACCGGGCGGCGAGCGGCAGGGTCGAAACGACTTTCACAAGATCGGATATAACGGTCCCTGCCCGCCGCCGGACAAGCCTCACCGGTACTTCTTCAAGCTATATGCGCTCGACGGCAAGCTTGACCTAAAGCCGGGCGCGAGCAAACATGAAGTAGAATAGGCGATGCAGAGTCGAATCCTGGACCAGGCAGAGTGGATCGGAAAGTACCGGCACTAGCATCGAGAGCCGGCGCGCAACAAGATGTCCCTCTAAAAATTTAACGGGCGTCCCGACTCTCGCGAGTCGCCGGACGCCCGGGCAGCCCTCCCCCAGAACTGCTCGTCAATTAAAATAGAGCCTCGGACCACTTTCTGGAATGGCACTTGCGTGCCAGCACCAGCCCACTAAGGTGCCTCCCGATTATTGATCCGCTCTCGCATCTTTCAAGTCGCGTTGCAGACGGGACAATTCCCGCTCCAGCACGGTGAACAGGTCAGCGGCGCGAGACAAATTCTTGTCGTGCCCCATGTCCTCCATAAGGCATTTACCCCGCAGCAAACGCACCTGTTCATATCTTCGGCGCGGAGCCGCCTTTCTTTACCGCCGGATTGCAAACTCGTCGAGATGGAAACCTGTCGGCGCCAATCTGGTGCCTCGAAAGGACGTGCCCCAAAGGTGGATCGCCGCTCAGCCCTATCGGAAGATTGTGCGGCATTTGGCTGGATTCCCACAGCCCCTCCACGTAAAGCCGATCGCAAATCCGCCGATGAGTCCAACAGATGAGCATGCCGGGCAAACTTGTCTTCCGGGTCGGGACTCTCTCGCCAGTTTTCAGAAAAAGCATCGCACTGTATGAGGAAGCAGCCTAGCCCGTGCCCTGCAATTGCGGTCGCCGAAAGCGTTAGCCGGTTCGCAACCGGCATTTGGTTGCGATGCAGAGCTCCTCATCGGAGCCGAGCCTTAGTCAGTGGAATTGCAGGAGACGGAATTCTTGGAATTCTCTAATTACTTGGCTGTCTCAGGCTTCATGCCCCACGGCTACTGCTATCTGTGGGATCCCTGGCTCGTCTGGCTGAATGTATTTTCGGATGGCTCGATCACGCTGTCTTACTATTGCATTCCCGTCGTTCTCGTCTACTTCATTCAAAAACGCCGCGACCTCCCCTTCAACTGGATCTTCTGGATGTTCGGCGCTTTTACTCTGGCCTGGGCGCTACTCACCTGATGGAAATCTGGAACGTCTGGCACGCCAGCGATCTGCTGGCCGGAGTGGTGAAGGGGGTCACGGCGGGAGTTTCCGTGGTGACCGCCTCCCGCATTCTGCTGTTCAATGCCGCCGCCGAGAAGGCGAGCATCATGGGGGCGCGTGGAAGGTCGCTTATGCCGACTTTGTCACCGCCATGATGGCGCTTTTCATCGTGCTTTGGCTGCTCAATTCCAGCAAGCAGGCGCAAGAGGCTGTGGGCGGATATTTCAAGGACCCTTCCGGTACTTCCAAGAAAGTGGGCACTAACCTGGTTGGGTCGGGAGAAGATTTCTCCCTGACCAAAGACAACATGACCAAGCTGAAAGAGGAATTGCAGAAGTCCATCCGGCAGATGAGCGACTTCGATAAATTGAAGAATCAAATCGAGATGACCATTACCTCCGAAGGATTGCGCATCGAACTCCTGGACCGCATCGGGGACTTTCTTCGACAGCGGGAGTTCCAAACCCAGCCCGAAGGGAATTGAATTATTGGCCATGCTGGCGGGAGAGTTGGGGAAACTTCCCAACAAGGTTTCCATCGAGGGCCACACCGATTCCAAAGCTTATGTCGGAGTGCGCGATTACGGCAATTGGGAGCTGTCCGCGGATCGCGCCAACGCTGCGCGACGCTTGATGCAACAAAATGGACTGGCACAAGACCAGGTTTCCCAGGTTCGCGGGTTTGCCGATCAGAATTTGCGCAAAAAAGATAACCCGCTCGATGTTTCCAACCGTCGCATTACCTTGATCGTGCAATATATCGTGAAAGACGCCGGCGAAGAATCACCCACGAACGAGGCTGCTCCCGAGAATGCAAAACCTGAACCTGCGCCCGCCAAGCACTCATGATTTCAACCGGTGGCGAGCCATGGAGATGCGTGAAACCCTTACGCAACTATTTGCTCTACAGCCGCGCTCCCTCAGCCTTACAGTGTTGCCCCGATTGTTCACGAATCGCTGCGGTTATAGTTTTGGCCTGCGGAAACGAACGACTGCAGTCAATGAAAAGGAGAAACCTAATGGGAACTATTCTGGTTGTCATTCTCGTTCTGTTATTGCTCGGCGCTCTCCCGACCTGGCCGTACAGCGGCGGTTGGGGATACTACCCGAGCGGCGGGCTGGGATTGGTTCTGCTGATCGTGGTAATCCTGGCGTTGACTGGCAGGATCTGACGGACGAGCCGATTATTTTTGGCTCTCTTTGGAATGAAACTCGATCAGGCGCTTGGTCATGATTACCAGGCCCAGAATCTGAGTCCATTCCGAGAGAATGTTACCGACCACCTGGCCCCACTTCGATTCTGGGTCGGCGTGCTTGTAGGCGACGACCCAGCCCAGGCCGGTAATTAACAAGAAGATGGTGAGCGAATGATCGCTTATCTTTTGCCAGACGGAAGGGTTCAAGTTGAGCGGTGGTTTTCTACTCTCTGCGGAGCCTCGTTCATATAGATATTTGGTCGCCAACACTGTCACCACCACTCCCGACCAATCTGCAATCGCGTTTCCGAAAAAAGAGCCCCAGTGAGTCCTGGGATCAGAAACTGAATAAAGCACTGTCCAAAGAAGCAGGATGGCACACGACGCTATGCTCAGCGAGTGCCGCGCAAGGATTCCCCGCTTTTTAGCGGTTTTCTTTGTTGTCTTAGTTGTTGTATCCGCCATTGGGCCGACTTCCAATTTTTTAGGCGCAAGAAAATACGAGTCTAACAGTTCTGATGCGGCGGTTTGGTACTCTGTTGGCGGCAAGAGCTGAGAACGCCAGTGTCTATTTCCTCACGCACGCAAGTCGGAATCGTCGGCGCCGGGCCAGCGGGCCTAGTGCTTTCCCAACTCCTCCACCTGCAAGGAATCGAATCCGTCGTAGTCGAGAACCGCAGCCGGCAATATGTGGAAGAGCGTGTGCGCGCCGGCGTGCTGGAACAAGGCACGGTCGACTTGCTCACCGAGATGGGTGTGGGTGAGCGGGTGAAGCGCGAAGGCCTTGTTCACCACGGAATTGAGTTGCGCTTCAACGGGCGCGGCCATCGCATTGACTTCAAGGAGCTGACCGGCGGGAAAGGCATCACCATCTATTCCCAGCATGAAGTGGTCAAGGATCTGACCAACGCCCGCATTGCGGCCGGCGGTGAGGTTCTGTTCGAGGTGGAAGATGTCAGCGCGAGCGACTTCGACAACATCACCCCGAAGATCCGATATGAAAAGGATGGCCACGCCTATGAGTTGACCTGCGATTTCATTGCCGGGTGCGATGGGTTTCACGGAATTTGCCGGCCCAGCATTCCGGCAGGCGTTCTCACCGAATATGAGCGGATCTATCCCTTCGGATGGCTTGGCATCCTTGCCGAAGCGCCTCCCTCCTCGACAGAACTGATCTACACGCACCACGATCGCGGATTCGCGCTGCTCAGCATGCGTAGCGAGCGAATCAGCCGCCTCTATCTGCAGTGCAAACCTGACGAAGATTTGAGTTTGTGGCCCGACGAAGAGATATGGAAGGAACTGCACACCCGGTTCGCCTCCGAGGGGTGGAAACTGACCGAAGGTCCGGTCCTGCAAAAGGGAGTAACCGGGATGCGGAGCTTCGTGGTTGAACCTATGCAGTACGGCCGGCTGTTTCTCGCCGGAGACTCGGCCCATATCGTGCCCCCGACCGGGGCCAAGGGGTTGAATCTTGCGATTGCCGATGTGCGAGTGCTGGCGCGGGCTCTTGCGGATTTCTACGCTACCAAACGCCAGGATTTGCTGCATCAGTATTCGCAAACTTGTTTGCGGCGGGTCTGGAAAGTGCAGCGTTTCTCCTGGTGGATGACCTCGATGCTGCACCGCTTTCCCGACGAGAACCCATTCGACCGTCGCCGTCAGCTTGCCGAACTGGACTACGTCACCGGCTCTCGCGCGGCATCTCAGAGTCTGGCGGAGAATTATGTGGGTTTGCCGATGGAGTGGTGAAGACGGTCGCAGCCGTGTTCTGAAAGCTTTAATAAAAAAGCCCGCCGGACAGTTCGCCCGGCAGGCTTTCTTTTGTGACCACCGACTGCTAGGCCGCTTTCTTCATCTGCCGTACCTTCGCCCAACGTGCTCGCTGGGCAGCCGCAATTTTCTTTCGGGCAGCTGCAGAAAGCGTTCTACGGCGCGGTTTGGTGTAGGAACGTCCGTTATCCAACTTGCCCAGAACTGAGAGCGCGGCGTCTACGTGCCTGAGTTGGTTAACCAAAGTTGTCCGTTCCACTCTTAGTTGTGAGACTACTGACTCGAGTCCCTTCAGATTTGCCATGTATCCCCCTCAGCTTCTGATCTTAACAAAATAGTGCGGCCCTGGCAGAAAGTCTAAGAAGCAACTAAGTCACAGCCTTCCCGGCCGGGGAATCTACTACTTTGAATCGATGCCGGGAAGGTACTGTCTTAGTGCTCGTAGCCGCCATCTCCCAACGCGACTTTGCCCCGGAACATGCGATAGACAACAAAGAAGTAGATGAAGGCAAGAAGCATTCCAATCGCCCACCATGCCAGGCCTACGCGCAGAGCGTATGGTCCGGAAAGAGCTTTTTGGACGGTCATATCGAGCGCAGGATCGACACTGGAAGGCAACAGGCGTGGATATAAGCCCAATGCGGCTCCTACCAGCATGACCGCGAGATAGATACACGAACAAGCGAAGGCCCTGTGGTCCGAGCCCTGGCGGCTGAAGTAAAGGATGCCGACAACTGCCAGAAGAACCAGGACCGGAATCACAAAAGCGACTGGGTACGCGCGGTAATTCGCAAGCGAATCGGGACGCGCGATCATCGTGGCGGCTAGACTTAGGACAGTAACTGCAATCAAAACGATCCAGAGACGCCGGACCAGAGCTCTGGCTCGAGCCTGCAACTCACCTTCTGTCTTCACCGCGATGTAGAGCGCTCCGTGAATCATCAGGGCGATCAGGGCGACGACTCCGCCAGTCACTGTGTACCAGTCCAGTATCCCCGGAGAGTCGCTGACACGCCAGTTAGTCCACAGGGGAAGAAAGAAGTAGCCGTTGGCGCCCAGTGGAACCCCGCGGATTACGTTGGCTAAAGCGGCTCCAAAGAAGATCGCCAGAATCGTGCTTGAGAAACAGAACAGACCATCGAAGAAAGATCGCCAGACGCTGCTCTCGATCAGCATTCGGAGTTCAATGCTGCAGCCGCGCATGATCAGCAGCCAGAGCACGATCATCAGCGCCAGGTAAAAACCGCTGAAGGCGGAGGCGTAGAGGAGAGGAAATGCAAAATACAGAGTGCCGCCCGCCGCGAGCAACCATACTTCGTTGCCGTCCCATACCGGGCCGATGGTGCGCAGCACGAGCTGTCTCTCGGTTTCACTGTGGGCGAGAAATGGATGCAGAATGCCTACGCCGATATCAAATCCGTCAAACACAACATAGGCGACCAGCATAACCGCGACCAGCCAGAACCAAACGAATCCCATTTGTACCCCTCACGCAATAGTCATGGGAGCGCCGTGCGCCCCGCTGGTTTGTCCAACCGTGGACGGTCCCTTACCGATGGCGCGATAGATCAGAACAACGAACAGAATCGACAGCACGGTGTACATGCCCATGAAACCCAGCAATGTGAATAAGGTGTTGGACGCCGTCACGTTCTTGGAATATCCATCCGAAGTTCGTACCAGGCCATAAACGATCCAGGGTTGACGGCCAATTTCAGCGGTCATCCACCCTGCGGTATTGGCGATGTACGGAAAGGGAAAGCTCAAAAGCAGCGGCCACAGGACCCAGCGAGTGCTGAAAAGTTTTCCGCGCCAGAGCAGCAGGGCCGCGATGGTCATCAACAGCACGAAATAAGTGCCCAGTCCCGCCATGATGTGATACGCGTAAAACAGCAGCGGAATGGGCGCAGGCCACTGGTCGCGAGGAAACTGATCTAGCCCCTTGACCTCTGCCTGGGTAGTACCATAGATCAGGAAACTCAATACATCGTTCACGACCAGCGGGTTGTCAATGCGCTGCCGTTCCTCATCGGGCTGTCCCATAAGAACGATGCCGGCGCCTTTTTCAGAGACAAACAATCCTTCCATGGCCGCCATCGCCGCCGGCTGATACTTGGCCAAATAGCGGCCGTGAAGATCTCCCGTGGGAAAAATCTGAGTAATGCAGGCGATCAATCCAGCGATCACGCCGACCCGCAGGAAAATCTTGCCATGTTCGGAAAAGCGATCTTCGAGGACATAAAAGGCCCCGACGGAACACATGGCGAAGGCAGCAGTGATCACGGCGCCGGACATGTTGTGCGCATACTGCAGCAGGGCCCAGGGATTACTCAGCAGTCCCCAGAAACTGGTGAGTTCGAAGGAACCGTCGGGCAGGGCACGATAGGCGACCGGATGCTGCATCCAGGCGTTGGTGACAATGATGAAGAATCCTGAAACCCAGGAACCGACAAAGACCAGAAATGCAGATGCCCAATGAGCCCAGACGGAAAGTCGTTTCTCGCCGAAAAGAAACAATCCTAGAAATGCCGATTCCAAAAAAAAGGAGAAGACGCCTTCCATGGCAAGAGGCTGACCGATCACTCCTCCCGTAGCGCGGGCGAACTGCGACCAGTTGGTCCCGAACTGAAATTCCATGGGAATGCCGGTCACCACGCCGATCAGAAAATTGACGGCAAAGATTCGGGCCCAGAAGCGCGCCGCTTCGTTATAGCGTTCGTCCTTTCTCCGGATGGCGATCGTCTTGAGCACGACGATCAATAGGGCCAGGCCCATGGTCAATTGCGGAAACAAATAATGATAGGTAATGGTAAACGCGAAATGCAGCCGATGCAGCAGCAGAGCGTCCATGGAGCAACCTTATAACAGATCGGTGCAGTAGCGTCCTGTGATCCGGATCACTGATTCCCCTGAGGGCGGAACACTGAGCGCGAGTTTACGCTCACAAAATCGCAGGCTGTAGAAATCGTTTCCTGGTCTCATGGGCTACGGATTCGTCCCGAGAACGGCCGGTCCGGCGACCGCACCAGACGAATTATGAAAACGTATTCTATATGTTAGAGTGTGGGGATTGTGCCCGCCCGTCCCAATTCTTCCATGGACATCCGCGAAATCGCGCGGAGGGCGAAAGTTTCCACTGCGACGGTGTCACGAGCCATCAACCGTAACCCGACGGTCGATCCGCAACTGGCCAAGCGGGTATGGAAGGTCGTCGATGAACTCGGCTACTACCCTAATACTCAGGCCCGTGCACTGGTTTCGGGAAGAAGCCGTATCTTCGGCCTGATCGTGTCAGAAATCACCAATCCGTTTTTCCCAGAAATCGTTCAGACTTTTGAGAATCTCGCGGTGGAAAACAACTACGAGATACTGCTCACATCGACGGTTCACGACCCAAAGCGAATGGAGTCGTCGGTACGCCGCATGATAGAGCGCCGGGTGGATGGCGTCGCCATTCTGACTTTCGGCATGGAAGAATCGTTGCTCGGACATCTTCGCTTCCGCAAAGTACCGCTGGTTTTTGTCGATGTCGGCCCGGATGCCCCTGGTGTGGCGAACATCCGCATCAACTACCTGAATGGCATTCGCCAGGCAGTACAGCACCTGGCCGCACTACGACACAAGCACATCGCATTTGTCACCGGACCATTGCACTTGAAATCGGCGCTAGCTCGCAGAGACGCGTTCAAGGAGTCGATGAAGGAAATCGGATTGTCATCTGAACTAATCGTAGTCGGAGATCACACGCTGGAAAGCGGGATGCAGGCCCTGGGTGAGCTTCTCAAATTGCGTCCCCGCCCGACTGCGGTCCTGTGCTCCAACGACATGACGGCAATCGGGGTGATGCGGCAAGCTTACGATCTCGAAACGAAGATACCCGGCGACCTTTCGGTGATAGGTTTTGACGATATCAGGCTTGCTCAATTTACGATACCGCCGCTAACCACGGTGCAGATGTCGCAAAAAGAACTGGCCAAAATCGCGTTTGAAGCTCTTATGAACAGCGTAACCGCGGAAATAGCCGAACAGGGAAAGGTGGAATATCGCCTGGACACCAACCTGGTGCTGCGGCGTTCGACGGCACTGGCGAAGCCGCAGTAAGTACGCCAACCAGTTGATGCCAGCGCATGGCTCCGTTCTTCTCGGGATAACGAAGAGTCGTCCCACCGAGGAGCCTATGGGTTAGGCAAAGGGAATCTCTCGCAGGCAGTTTGTCGCCTCGACACTTTCTGCGGCAGCCATCACATTCTTACCTGGACATCGCCAGGAGACTTCGATACAGGTGTGGACTCCGATACTGAAGACCTGATGCAGAACCAAGCGGAGCAACGCAATGCGGTTGAAGCTTCTGAAACAAAATAAAGATTGAAACAGGATCACTGAATCGAGGGTGACAGCATTGCTGCGCTGGCGAATCGCCATCCTGGTTAGCGTTGCTATCGCAATCAGCTATCTCGACCGCCAGACGCTTCCGGTCGCGGTTCACGCCATCGGAAAAGATATTCCACTTTCCAATCAGCAGTTTTCCGCTTTGCAATCGGTGTTCCTCTTTTCCTACGCTTTGATGTATGCCGGTGGAGGAAAACTGGCGGACGCGCTTGGCACGCGCCGTGGATTCGCCGTCATCATGGCTTTCTGGTCGCTGGCCAATGCAAGCCATGCGTTGGCCACAAGCTTTGCCATGCTGATGGTGAGCAGGTTCCTGCTCGGCATGGGAGAGGGCGGAGGCTTTCCCACGGCGACCCGGGCGGTGGCGGAATGGTTTCCGACTAAAGAGCGCGCTACTGCAATGGGCATTATCAACGCGGGCACGGCAGTGGGCGCGGTGATTGCGCCTCCGCTGATCGCAATCATTCTTGGATACTCGAACTGGCGCTGGATTTTTGTAGTCACCGGCGGGCTTGGGTTGCTCTGGACGTGGTGGTGGATCTCGTCCTATTTTTCTCCGCATGAGCGCCTTGAAAACGAACGTCGCGGAAATGAACGGCTTGCAAAAGATCACCTCGATCCGACGGTCCCCGAACAATATGTCGCAGCTTCTTCGGATTCACCACAGAAACTTCGCTGGATCGATTTGCTTCGGATTCGTGAATGCTGGGGACTGGTGTTCGCCAAGTTCCTGAGCGATGCGGCCTGGTACTTCTATCTATTCTGGCTTCCGAAATACCTTTACGACGCGCGTGGGTTCGACCTCAAGGCCGTGGGCACGTTTGCCTGGATTCCCTATGCTGCCGCCGGGATCGGTTGTCTGCTTGGTGGCTGGTTTTCCAGCTATCTGGTGACGCCGGCGATTCTCGCTCGACGTTGCCAGAAAGCTGGCGCTTGGCTTGAGCGCCGCGGTGATGCCGTCCATTCTGCTTGTTCCGCGACTGCCTGTTGCATGGGCGCTGGTGATTTTCAGCCTGGCGTATTTCGGACAGCAATCCTGGTCGACACTGGTGATGGTTCTTCCCACCGACCTCTTCCCTGCTAATGTAGTCGGTTCGGTTGCTGGGCTGGTAGGCTTTGGAGGCGCGATGGGCGGGATTGCGTTCGGAGAACTGGTCGGATATCTGTTGGATCATGGCTTCGGTTATGGCGTGGTGTTCACGCTGGCCGGTACGTTTCATGTCGCTGCTTTCGCGGTGATTCTCGCCACGATTCCGGCAATCCCGTCTTTCGCTGTCGAACGAAAGCTCAATTATCTGGGTGCCCGGTGAGAGACTCTCGATGAAAATTAAAGAAATTCGCACTCGCGTGGTGCGCTGGCGCGGGAAGACGGTTCCGCTGCCGCCTCATTTTTGCACCAATCCCATGGACCTGCTGCAGTTGCCCGAAGCTTCCATGCAGACCTTTACTTTCCATGGCTGGCTGGTGGTCGAAGTCTTCACCGACGACGGCCTGGTCGGGATCGGCAATGCAGCCCTGGCACCCCAGGTCACGAAACAGGTGATCGATCTCTATCTCAAGCCGCTTTTGATCGGGCGCGATCCGTGGGATATCGAATTCCTCTGGCAGAACATGTATCGCAAGACCATGGCTTTCGGCCGCAAGGGAATCGGCATGGTCGCGATCAGCGCGATTGATATTGCGCTGTGGGACATTCTAGGCAAGTCGGCCAAACAACCTGTCTACCGGCTGCTTGGCGGCAGGACCAAGCCGCGTATCCCGGTGTATGCCAGCCGGCTGTACAGCGTCGAGTTAAGCGAGCTCGCTGCCGAAGCCAAGCGCTACAAGAAGGAAGGCTACAAAGCCATGAAGCTGCGCTTTGGCTGGGGACCGGTGGATGGCGCGGCCGGCATGCAGCGCAATCTCGACCTGGTTCATACCGTACGCGAAGCTGTTGGCGACGGCATTGACGTTATGGCGGACGCCTACATGGGATGGACCCTCGACTATGCCAAGCGCATGCTGCCACTGCTTGAGCCATTTCATCTGCGATGGCTGGAAGAGCCCGTCATCCCCGATGACATAGACGGCTACGCGGAGTTGAAGTCATACGGACGCATCCCGATTGCCGGCGGCGAGCACGAATTCACCGCGTACGGGTTTCGCGATCTGCTGGAAGCACGCGCGCTGGATTACATCCAGTTCGATACCAATCGCGTGGGCGGCATCACCCAGGCCCGCAAAATTGCGGCGCTGGCGGAAGCCTATTCCGTCCCAGTGATTCCTCACGCCGGACAGACGCACAACTACCATGTGGTGATGGCGAGCCTGAACTCGCCCATGGCAGAATATTTCCCTGTGGTTGACGTGGAAGTGGGTAACGAGTTGTTCTGGTACATCTTTAATGGCGAGCCCAAAGCTAAAGACGGATTCGTCGACCTCGACGAGAGTGTTCCAGGCCTGGGCTTAACCGTCAACGAGGCCGCGCTGGAGAAGTTCGAAGTCGTCGAATGAATGAAAAGACCCTATGACAAAATCGCGAGTAGCAATTCTCGGACTGGGGATTATGGGCGGCGGCATGGCGAGGCGACTGCTCTCGAGCGGTTACACGGTGGCCGTGTACAACCGCAATCCAGAGAAGGCTGTGGCCCTCTCCAGCGCCGGCGCGCTGGTCGCTGGTTCCCCAGGTGAAGCCGCATCGCATGCAGACATTGTCATGAGCATGGTTGCAGACGACATCGCTTCCCGCAATGTGTGGCTCGGCGAAAATGGGGCGCTGGCTGGGGCAGCTCGCGGATCGGTCCTGATAGAGTCCAGCACACTCACGGTGGGATGGATTAAAGAGCTCGCCAATGCCGCCGCACAACGGGGATGCGAATTTCTAGATGCTCCGGTCACGGGCACGAAGCCGCATGCAGCATCGGGGGAGTTGCTATTTATGGTTGGAGGATCCGATTCGGCGCTGGCCGCTGCTCAGTCCGTCCTGTCGGTGCTCGGCCGTGAAGTCATTCACCTGGGTCCGACTGGAAGTGGCACGCTACTGAAGTTGATCAATAACTTTATGTGCGGCGTACAAGCCGCGTCTTTCGCCGAAGCGGTGACGATGATCAATGCCGGCCGCCTGGATCAGGAAAAAGCTGTGTCGATTCTTACCAACGGGGCGCCTGGAAGTGGGATCGTGAAGCGAGCTGCCACCCGTGCCGCGGCAAACGACTATACCCCGCATTTTCTGCTGCGGTTGATGGCAAAGGATTTGGGTTACGCGATCGACCAAGCCTCGCAGACGGGGCTTAACTTGCAGACTGCGAGCTCCGCGCTCGCCGTGTTTAAACAGGCAATTGCCAAAGGCTATGGCGATGAGGATTTTTCCGCTGTAGTCAAGGCGTTCCGACATGACTGAAATCAGATCTATTCCCACGTAATCCGAAGCAGAGAAATACCTTGACGTGGCAAAGCCAAGTGCAGGTGCGCGCCCGTCTGTGAAATCGGCACCCAACCGGGCGATTCAAGAAGCTGCAGTTGTCCTGCGCGTTGCAGTTCCTGGTATTGCTCACTCGTTGGCGATTGCGGAGATCCCATCTTCTTCCATACCGTGAAGGCATCGCTGTGGCCGGAATCGACGCGAAAGTGCTCCAGCAGAGCACGGCCTGTTTTCGTGGGCAAGCCGCTGACCGAGAGGTCAATGGCGGCTTCAGGAACGGGCAGGTCGTCATCGTGATAATTCCATATCAGAATTTCGACTTCATTCTGCTTGCGCGTAGCGATAACGTTGATATCCGGCTGTCCGCGAACTCCACCGCGCACGATCTCCTCGGGAGAATAGCGATCCCGAACTGGTAGCATCAACTCGTTCGTTCCCGAGCAAACCAAAGATTCGGAAAGCATTCAGCACCGGCTTGTCCACACCGTTGGTGGCCAAAGTGCGATAGCCCTCAAAATATGGTTGATCCTCAAATTCAAACGCCCAGGTCACCGCACCCATAACGTTAATGTGCTCGCGACCGGCGAGAAAGAGAATGTCATTCAGAGTCTCCGCGGTATAGGCAGCGTACAAAGGGCCGTTGCGATAGGAATTCTGCGGATTGTTTCTTGCCGAGCAGGCTGCGCATCCTTCCGGGTCTGACTCGCCCAGAATGATCGGCGTGCGCCGCCATTCCGGAAAAGATGCCACGATTCGAAACCCTTGCTCAATCGCAGCCAACTGATGGGCAATACCCATCTGAACATGATCGCCCTGCCACTTCGGTGAACCCTTGGGATGAAAACTGACAAAGTCCAGCCGCGAACCCGTCTTTCCGGTCACGTAATTTCTCTGATGCGCGCAATGATCAAGAAACAATCGCAGGAATTCTGTTGCCTTCGGACTGGCTGGCCCGGTGTTGTCTGGGCCACCAACGCGGGCTTGGGGAAGCGCGCGTAAGACCGCGTCCATACTGAAATCATAGAGCTTGAAATATTCCTCCGGCGTTCCCCGCCAGTAATCGATGTCGGGTTCGTTCCAAACTTCCCACAGCCAGGTTTTTACCTCGGCATCGCCGTAGCGCTCGCGAAGGTGATGGACCAATTGAAATACAACTTCCGACCACCTCTCGTAGCTCTTTGGAGGGTATGCCCAGCCGGTGAAAATCGTCTCCTGAGGAAAGTTATGGCGATAGGGTTCAGGATGAGTCGATAGAGCCTGCGGCATGAAACCGATTTCCACCAGCGGCTTGATTCCAGCCGCCCGAAATGTGTCGAAAATCCGATCCAAGATTGTCCAATTGTAGACCGGGTTTCCCGCGGCATCTTCGGTGTAGACGTTAGTCGATCCCCACTTTAAGGAGGCGGTGCCGTCACCGGTAGTCAGAAGATTATGCACACGAACATAGGCCGGAGCGGAACCAAGCGCGGCGAGTTCACCCAGCAATTCCTGGCCATGGGGAGCGTAGGTGTAGTTGGGCTCGTCATATCCGAAATAATTCCAGATCGGCGAGAGCTTCCCTTGAGATCGGTCAGCATGCACCTGAATACTGACGCTCTGCAGAGCGTTCTGCGCGCGAGACAAAGGAACGGCCAGCATGAGAAAAGTGAATGTGGCCAGGAAGAAAATGGCAGCCAGGCCTCGTATGGAGAATTTGAGACTATTTCGTAGCGGCATCTTCTTCCGGGATCAACTGGTAGCTCACGAATGCAACCTGCTTGCTGTCCGGCGACCAGGAAGGCACGTTGATGGTGCCTTGGCCGCCAAAGAGCTTGGCGAGCACGCTGATTTTCTTGTCGCTGAGGGACATCAGGCGAAGGGTTACGTCCTTGTTCTCGGGATGTCCGGTAACGGTCTTGTCATAGGAGAGAAAAACCATCCACTTCCCGTCCGGCGAAATGTGCGGAAACCAATTATTGAACTCGTCTGAAGTCAGCTGTTCCTGCTGGCTTCCATCGGCCAGCATCCGCCAGATCTGCATCATGCCGGTGCGTTCGGAATTGAAGTAGATGTAGTGTCCGTCCGGCGAGTACTCCGGACCGTCATCCAGTCCTTTGGCTGTGGTCAGGCGCATCTCTTCCGTTCCGGCAGCCGCGCTGCCCGCGGCCGGGATGGTGTAGATGTCGAAATCACCATTGCGCTGGCCGACGAATGCCAGGGTCTTTCCGTCCGGCGACCAGCCGTGCCAGTACGACGGTGAATTTTTGGTGATGCGGCGCGGCGTGCCGCCCGCGAGCGGCACAATGTAAACCAGGGAACGATGCTCCTCCTGCGACTGGTCACTGATGGCGAGTTGCGTGCCGTCCGGGGAGATGCCGTGATCGTTGTTGCAGCGGGTAGCGAAGCCAGTATCGATAACTTCGGGTTTGCCGCCGGTCACCGGCAGGCGCAGGATGCGGCCATCCCGGTTGAAGATGAACGCGGCGCCATCGCGAGTCCAGTTCGGAGCTTCGAAATGTTCGGGGGCGATATAAATCACGCGCCGGTCGGCGGACTCGACGGGAACCGCTTCCAGCGCGCTGTACAGCGTGGCCTTGGCGGCCGAGGCCGATGCAGGCGTGGTCATCGTCACGTTTGAAAATACAGCTTTCTCTACGGCATCCGGGTCATGCGAACACACTCCGATCCCGACATAGAAACTTCCCTGCAGGGGCACACGCAGCCATCCTCCGGCTACTTGGGGCTCGCCACCCGCCTCCGCTGCCAGTGAGATGTAAATATAATCGCCACGTTTAGAGATGCGCAGGCGCGGTCCAGAGACACTGGATTGAATCTCTCGCGTGTTCGTTCCCTTTTCGTCGCGATATTGCAATGACGTCAGGCCATTGCCATGCAAGGCCACGTCGGCGTAAGTGGAATCCGGATCCAGACTCTGACGAACGATCAGAACTGCTTTCTTGTGCGGGTTACCGCCCGAGTTGGCGAATGATATGTTGGCGGTCAGGGTCACATCGCCAGAGACTTTCTTCCAGACAAACTGAAAGGCATCCGCCGCAAACCACATATTCGAACCGCTGCCGCTGACAGTGTAGTCCTGCTTCGACGCGTCATACGCCACAGAACCGGGATGCAGAACGCTGCCGACATCGGTGTGATCCTCGAATAGTCCAAGCGGCGCAGGCGCGGGATTCGCCCATAGCCGAATCGGCCCACTGCAGGCCAGCATAACCATAAGACCCACAACCGGCAGCACCACCATTCTTTGTCGACCCATGAAACCTCCCGAGCCTTCTCCTATACACCGCTTCTGCTGAGTCAGTACCCGTACAAAACAAGGCAGGGTTGGGAAGCCGTAAATAACTGCCGGCTTCCAACCCTGTTCAATCGTGCTAAATTCTGTCGCGGCGACTTCTAAAGTTACGCCGCCACTTGACCACTGCGTTTGAAAAACGCCAGCAGGTCCGCGTTGATCTGGTCCTTTTGGGTCGAGCACATGCCGTGCGGGAAACCCGGATAGACCTTCAGTGTGGCTCCCTTAATCAGCTTGGATGAAAGGAGGCCTGCGGCAACGATCGGCACAATCTGGTCATCGTCGCCGTGAAGGATCAGCGTGGGCACATCGAACTTCTTGAGATCCTCGGTGAAATCGGTCTCGGAGAACGCCTTGATGCAGTCATATGCCGCAATGAATCCGCAGAGCATTCCCTGAAGCCAGAATGAATCCCGAAGACCTTGCGAGACCTTGGCGCCCGGCCGGTTGGCGCCGTAGAACGGAGCGCTGAGATCTCTGAAGAACTGTGCTCGGTCGGCGACGACGCTGGCGCGAAGACCGTCGAACACTTCAATCGGCAGGCCGGCTGGGTTGGCTGGCGTCTTCATCATCAGTGGCGGCACCGCGCTGATGAGCACGGCCTTGGAAACCCGCTGGGTGCCATGGCGGCCGATATAGCGTGCGACTTCGCCGCCGCCGGTGGAATGCCCGACGTGAATCGCGTCCTTAAGATCAAGCGCGCTAGTCAATTCCGCGAGGTCATCGGCGTAAGTATCCATTTCATTGCCGTTCCAGGGCTGGCTTGAGCGGCCATGGCCGCGGCGGTCGTGAGCTATGCAGCGATATCCGCGCGAAGCCAGAAAAAACATCTGGTCTTCGAAAGCATCGGCGCTGAGAGGCCAGCCATGGCTGAAGACTACTGGCTGTCCCGTGCCCCAGTCCTTGTAGTAAATCTGCGTGCCATCTTTTGTCGTGATCGTAGGCATAACAATTCTCCTTGGTTGTGATTCGTGGAGGTCGAAGCCGCACCCCGAAAGGTAGTCGCGATCGCCACGGCCGGATTCACTCCGGGGCGCGACAAGCAGAAACAAGATCGATCAAGCCACGCTGACGTGTTCCGGTTGGAATTTTCTCACCGCAAAAATACCCAGCACGATAAACAGAGCAAGCACAATGAGCTGCGTCACCAAAAACGGCGGCTCGGACTGGGTAGGCGCCAAAGTCTTCAGCGCCGGCACTTTCTCGAAAGACTGCACCACCAGAACGAAGATGTTGAGATAGAGCGCCATCACGGCGCAAACCGTGTAGATCCAGCGCCACGCCCCCGCCATGTGCAGCGCGTAACGCGCCACAATCGCCAGCGCCAAGAGCACCAGCGATATGATCCCGACTTTATGGGATGGTAACAGGTGATCGAAGGGAAATCCGAAACCGGTCACACTGGTCAGCACCGTCGTGAGGAGAAAGAGCACAGTCCAGCGATCGAGTCGTTTCCCCGTCAGCAATCCGTACAACACGACCAATCCTGAGGCAATCCCCACCAGGCTTATCACTACGTGGATTAAGGTGAATGTGGATAGACTCATGCCGAGCATCATGTTGCCCGTCCTTTCAGAAGCAGTGGCGCGTCACGATGTCTGGCGGGGAAAAGTGCCTGCGACTCGCAACGCGGCCCTTGTGTAATGTCCCGCGTGCCCGGCGCAGGATGAAGGTGGATGTTGACCAATGTGGGTGTGATAATAGGCTGAGAGAAACGAGGACATTATATATGAAGCCCACGAATCAAGATGGCCCCAGCCAGGGGCTCACCCGCCGGGAGTTTCTGGGCACCGCAGTGGGCACAACTGTGGTGAGCGGACTGCTGCCCCGTGTATGGGCGGTCGAAACCAGAAATGGAATCCCCTATCGCACCCTGGGCAATACCGGAGAAAACGTCTCCTGCATCGGGATGGGCGGATATCACCTCGGCCACCAAAGTGACGAGCAGGAGAGTATTCGAATTATTCGCACCGGCCTCGACGAAGGCATCAATTTCCTCGATAACTGCTGGGACTATAACGACGGCCAAAGCGAACTCCGAATGGGCAAGGCATTGCGGGACGGATATCGGAAGAAGGCTTTCCTCATGACCAAGATCGACGCTCGCACCAAGAAAGGAGCGACGCAGCAGATTGATGAGTCATTGCGCCGGCTGCAGACGGAAGTCATCGACCTCCTGCAGTTTCATGAGGTGATTCGTGAGACGGATCCGGATCTCATCTTTGCGCTGAATGGCGGAATGGAAGCCGTTGTCGAGGCCAAACAAAAGGGCAAAGTGCGGTACATCGGCTTCACCGGACACAAGAGCCCGGACATCCACCTCAAAATGTTGAATACAGCATTTGCGCATAATTTCACCTTGAACTCGGTCCAGATGCCGCTGAACCTCATGGATGCCCACTACAACAGCTTCGAGAAGAAAGTTCTGCCCGTACTGGTGAAGCACAACATCGGAGTGCTGGGCATGAAGCCGATGGGCGACGGCCTGATTCTCAAGAGCAAAACGGCGGAACCGGTCGAGTGCCTGCAATACGCGCTGACGCTCCCGACCAGCGTGGTCATTACGGGCTGCGATTCCATCCCCATTCTGCAACAGGCGCTGACTGTAGCTCGCACCTTCCGGCCGCTTAACCAGGAGCAGGTCGCTACTCTTCTCGCGAAGACGTCGCAAGCGGCACAGAAGGGTGAATGGGAGCTTTACAAGACGTCTCACAACTTCGATGGGACGTATCAAAATCCGCAGTGGCTGGATTGACCGGGGATTGTTGCGTGAACCAAGGCGTGGCCCACGATAAACCCTGTTTCGTCAGAATCGCGCGGGCTCAGAATCCAGCCCGTTCGAACTTAGACTGACTCATTTCCTTGATGTCGCCGCGGGTGGAACGTTTGTTCGTGCTCACCCAATACGCGATTAAGCTCATTGACAAGTTCCATCAGCCTGTCTGCGTTCATTTCTTCACTTGCTTGTTCGGCAATGTGTTTCCAATCACCAGGTGAATGCGGGGACATGGAGTACCCCTTTCTTCGTTCACCTAGGCTAGTCCAGCTTCAAAATCGAGCCTGAGCAATTTCGCACATTCCCCATATTCGCTGGACAGGATCGGGGGCTATCTGGCCAACGCGGTTTTAGTGGGCAAAGTCGTCTGAGACGGCCCAGAGCCTGTCCCGAACGAAATCGAAGGCCTGTTGTCCCGCCTGGTTCCAGCCAGCCGTAAAATCGATTGTGCCTGAAATCTTCGATAACCCGCGCCGGACCATCGACAAAAGAGAGGGGTCTTGCAGGCCAATAAATGGTGGCGCAAAACCCGGTAAACGTTTACTATTCTCCGCGAACTTTGGATATCCCAGGAGATCACCCATGTTCTCGGCCGATCGGCGCCGTTTCCTGCGCCAAGCTTCCACTGCCGGATTAGCTTGTTCGGCGAATTTCGTCTTCGGGCGGTTCCTCTCCGCCCAGACCCAGGCGTCGAACCCCAACGAAGTGGTTCGAGTCTACGTCGACTCGCGGCGAACCATCGCGCCGCTTGACCGTAACCTGTTTGGCTCATTTCTCGAGCACCTCGGACGCGCCATCTACGAAGGAATTTACGATCCCGGGTCAAAGCTTTCCGACTCCAATGGGTTGCGCAAAGACGTCATCGACGAAGTACGCCAGCTGGGTGTGCCCATCATCCGCTATCCAGGCGGCAATTTCGTATCCGGCTACAACTGGCTCGACGGCGTTGGCCCGAAGCAGGACCGGCCCCGTGTGCTCGACAAAGCGTGGAATTCGATTAACACCAACCAGTTTGGTACCAATGAGTTCATGTCCTGGTGCAAAGCCGTTGGCACCGAGCCGCTGATGGGCTTGAATCTGGGCACCGGCACGCCTGAGGAAGCCGCCGCCCTGGTGGAATATTGCAATATGGACAAGGGTACGAAGTGGAGTGATCTCCGCCGCAAACATGGATTTGCCGAGCCCTACAAGGTGAAGCACTGGTGCCTGGGGAACGAGATGGATGGTCCCTGGCAAATCGGCCACATGAGCGCCACCGAATATGGATTGAAAGCCCAGGACGCCGCCCGCCAGATGCGCTACGTCGACCCTTCCCTCCAACTCATTGCCTGTGGATCGAGCGGACCCTTGATGCCTACCTACCTGGAGTGGGACCGAGAAGTTCTGGAGCAATGCTATGACTACGTTGACGGTCTGTCGCTGCATCGCTACGTGGGAAACACGCCAGATGAAACCGGTGGCGACAGTTCAAAGTACGTGGCATTGAACCTGAGCATGGAGAAACAGATTGCGGAAACGGTTGCAGTCTGTGATCTGGTGCGCGGCCACAAGCGTTCCCCCAAGAAGCTTTGGCTCTCTTTCGACGAATGGAACGTGTGGTATCGGGCTCGCAGCGGCGACGCGGCAAACGGCCACGCGCAGGAAGCGCCGCATTTGCTGGAAGAGGTCTACAACCTGGAAGATGCGCTGCTGGTCGGCGGACTGCTCAACTCGCTGATCCGAAATGCGGACCGGGTGAAGCTGGCCTGTCTGGCTCAACTGATCAACGTGATCGCACCCATCATGACCAACCCAAACGGCCTGCTGCGGCAGACCATCTATTATCCCTACAGTTGGGCTCTGCAATTTGCGCGCGGCTCGGTGCTCAACCTTCTGGTCGAGTCACCGACGTACGAAGTTTCCCGAATGGGCCAGGTTCCCTACCTGGATGTGGCAGGAACCGTCAGCCCAGAAGACGGCAAGGTTTCTCTATTCGTGCTCAATCGTGATTTGGTCAAGGCCCGCTCCATCGAAGTGAATTGGCAGGATAAAGCGCCTACGCGAACCCTGTCTTCCGTCCTTCTGACCGGCGACGATCTGAAAGCTGTTAACAGCTTCGACGCGCCGCAACGGGTCACTCCGCGAACTCTCGACAAACCTTCGATCGCGGGAGGACGGGCAAAATTCGAAGTGCCGGCCCGTTCGTATGCGGTAATTCAATGGGGAGCATGAGTTGATCGGACGCAGAGAATTTCTCCGTGATAGCGCCCTGGCCGCGGGATGCTTCCTATTCAGCCGAAGTGCGCCGTTCGCGTTGGCGAGCCCAACCAGCGCCGACTCACGAATCGAAGTTCTTCTGGGCGAGCCGCTAGGAACGATCTCGCCTAACATCTATGGACACTTCGCCGAAAATCTGAGCGGCGTGATCTACGACGGCATTTGGGTGGGCCCAGCCTCGAAAATCCGAAACATAAATGGCATTCGCAAAGAGCTGGTCGATGAAATGCGCAACATCAAAGCGCCCGTGGTTCGCTTTCCAGGCGGATGTTTTGCCGACAGCTATGACTGGCGCGACGGCATCGGCCCGGCCGACAAGCGTCCGCGGCGAACCAACTTCTGGGCTGAAGGCGAGAGCGCGGCGGCTCCTGCCAGTCACCGCTATGACCCCAACCAGTTCGGGACGAATGAATTTGTCCACTTCTGCAAATTGATTGGCAGCCAGCCTTATCTCGCCGCTAATGTGCGTAGCCTGCCTGCGGAAGCGTTCTACCAGTGGATCGAGTATTGCAATTCGCCACCCGGCACAACGACTCTTTCCGACACGCGCGCGGCGTCCGGTTACTCCGAGCCCTTCGACGTTCGCTATTGGGGCGTAGGCAACGAGTCCTGGGGATGTGGCGGCAATTTCACGGCTCAGGAGTACGCGGTGGAATTTCGCCGGTACACCACCTGGGTGCCGCGTTACCGACAGGAGCTGTCGTTCATCGCCTCCGGACCTAATGACGACAGCTGGGAGTGGACACGAGGGTTTCTCGAAGAAATCGTCGGGAAAGGTCCGCGAGAACTTCGTTCCATCTATGGCCTGGCGCTCCATTACTATGCCTGGAACTTGAGCCGGGGCCGTACCAAAGACTGGAACCAGGGGAAGGGTGATGCGGTCAAGTTTGACGCGGTGGATTGGTATGAACTCCTGCGGCAGGGCGATGTGATGGAGTCCCTGATTAACGGGCACTGGCAGGTCATGGGAGAAATCGATAAGGACCACTCCGTCAAACTCGTTGTGGATGAGTGGGGACCGTGGTACCGGCCAGGCAGCGAAGCCACACCCGGCGACCAACTGGAGCAGATGCCGACACTGCGCGACGCAGTTTTTAGCGGCATGACGCTGGATACTTTTAACCGCCATCCGGAGAAAGTAGCGATGGCCAACTGCGCCCAGTTGATCAATTGCTTGAACAGCCTGTACCTGGCGCACGAAGACAGGTTCTGCGTGACCCCGGTCGGTCATGTGTTTGCAATGTATGCCGCACACCAGGGTGGACAAGGTCTGCAGACGATCTTCTCATCGCCGTCGATAAATTACGATCGCGATGGTAAACCCGCATCCTTCTGGGGATTGAAAGGGTCCGCGTCACTTCACGACAAGGAACTGGTGCTTACGGTAGTAAATCCACATGTGAGTGAAGCGCGCGAAACCAGTATTGTGATGCGAGGGGCGACTTTGAAATCGGGCACAGCCACTACTCTTACCCATTCCGACATTCACGCGCACAATACATTCGACCAGCGCGAGGTTGTCACTCCACAGACCAAACCGCTGGAATTTCGCGGATCGGATCTTACTTACAGCTTCGCGCCGGCTTCCGTCACCCGGCTGTCGCTGTCGCTGGGATAGATCGTGGGCGTAGATAGTGACTGGGTTCGAAAATAATCCTTTTATAGCAGTGTCATCCTGAGGGACTTCAGTCCCGAGGGATCTGGCTGCATCGGCACCGCGGCAGGGTAGGTGCGCATCTGCTTCACGCCAGATCCTTCACGGCCTGAAGGCCGTTCAGGATGACGCCTCTTTAGGTAAAGGGAAGAAATTTCAAACTCACAGCCACTACCCGGGCGCAACTGCTCAAGACCGTGAATCCAAAAAATGATATTGTGGTGCGGTTTCACCTGATCGCTTCCTGAACGCATGCACAAGACACTAGTCGTAACCCTCATTCTTCTTGGAGTCTCTTCCTCTGCAACCGCTGCCGCTGCGCCGCGCTGGCCCGCCCAACAGGCGAATGACTGGTACGCCCGCCAAGCGTTTCTGGTAGGAAGCAATTTCATCCCCAGCACCGCCATCAACGAATTAGAGATGTGGCAGGCCGACACATTTGATCTGCCCACCATCGATCGCGAGCTAGGGTGGGCCGAAGGGCTGGGAATGAACACCATGCGAGTCTTTCTGCACAATCTTTTATGGCAACAGGACTCCACCGGCTTTCTCCGCCGGATGGACCAATTCCTACAAGTCGCGGATAAACACCATATTCGTATCTTGTTCGTTCTTCTGGACTCGGTATGGGATCCGCATCCGAAGCTCGGCCGCCAGCGCGACCCTAAACCTCACGTTCACAACTCTGGCTGGGTGCAGGCTCCGGGAGCGGAGATTTTGAAAGATGAGCCTCACTGGAACCAGGAGTTGAAGCCTTACATCGTGGGTGTGATCGGTCGTTTTCGCGATGACCCGCGAGTTCTGATGTGGGACCTGATGAATGAGCCGGATAATGAAAATCCTCCGTACAAGGCGCAGGAGCTGCCCAACAAGGCCGAGGTGGCGTTGCGACTTCTCCGGGAAGAATGGAAGTGGGCTCGTTCAACCAATCCTTCACAGCCTTTGACCAGCGGCGTCTGGAAAGATGATTGGTCGAGTGACGACAAACTGAGTGAGATGGCCAGCTTTCAACTGCAAAACTCCGACGTCATTACCTTTCACAGTTATGAACCGCCGGATGAAATGAAGCGTCGCATTGACTCACTGCGCCGCTTTGGCCGCCCGATCGTTTGCACCGAATACATGGCGCGCCCGCGGGGGAGTACATTCGCCTCAATTCTGCCGCTGCTGAAAAAAGAAAAGGTCGGTGCCTACAACTGGGGCTTTGTAAACGGAAAGTCGCAAACCATCTATCCCTGGGATTCGTGGGATAAAACTTACACCGCCGAACCCACAGTCTGGTTTCATGACATCTTCCGCAAGGACGGAACTCCGTACGATCCCGAAGAGGTAAAACTGATCAGGCAGCTGACCCATTAAGGAATGATTCCGCACTAATTGAGCCGGAGCCCTGTGCTATGCGACGTCTTTTTGTTTTAGCCATCTTTGCCACTATCTCCACCAGCCTTTTCGCGCAAAAGCCGGCCTGGCCTCCTGCGTCCGATCACATCACGCTGCAGCTCTGGCCGCATGGCGCTCCCGGTGCCCCACCGAATCCCGCGCCGGAAACCGATACCACCACTTCCAAGGACCACTTGGTAGCCGGCAATCCGGTCATCCGTATTGGCAACGTCTCCTCGCCGACACTCACTCTTTACCAGCCTAAGGGCAAGAGCAATGGCGCGACCATAGTCGTGTTTCCCGGCGGCGGATACAAGATTCTGGCGATCGACCTCGAAGGCACCGAAGTGTGCGATTGGCTCAACTCCGCAGGCATTACTTGCATTCTCCTTAAATACCGTGTGCCCGACACCGGACCCTATCCCAAGTCATCCGCTGCGCTTCAGGACGCTCAACGCGCTCTGGGAATCGTGCGCTCTCACGCCAAGGAGTGGCACATTGACGCAAATCGTGTCGGAGTCCTCGGCTTCTCCGCTGGGGCTCATCTGGCCGCTGCCCTCAGCACTCATTCCGATCAACGCCTTTACGATTCCATTGACGCCGCCGACCAGCTCAGCTGCCGGCCCGACATCCTACGTTGTCTTACCGGTCTCCTATGAATCGCAGAAGATTTCTAGCATCCAGCGGCGTCGCTGCCTTCGCCACTCTTGTCCCTTCAGTCTCTCGCTTTGCCTTAGCGGAAGTTCCATCCAAAACATTTGAATGGAGAGCCAGTGACCTTATTTTCACATTTGAGGTGACGGCGGGAAAGCTGCGGCAAAAGCGCGTGGTTCCGGCTGGCGCGCCGCTTGGCGCCGGGGATTCTTCTGGCGTCGAGGTGGCCCTTCAATGCAGCGGAGAGAACTCTCCCGATCAGGGTATGAAATCGGGCATGGGACAGCCTGGGGCCCGCCTTATCATCGTCGGCACGCGAGAGGAATCCACTCCCACCGGTAGGCGTTTGGTATGCACGCACACCGACCCAATCCTTCGACTGGATGTGGAATCTTTCTACGAGTCCTTTGCTGGAGTTCCTGTAGTTCGGCGCTACACGAGAGTCAAGAATACCGGAACGTCGCCGGTGGGCATCGAGTTCTTGAGTTCGGCAATGCTTCATGGATTGGCTGCGCCCCAAGATTATGACCACGAGCTGCGTATCCACCTCGCGGTGAATAGCTGGATGGCGGAAGGCCAGTGGCACACGCTTCGCCCATCCGAAATGGGCTTTGTCGAGAATGAGCGCACCAGTTGGTCGGAAGCGCAGGCTGGAAGCGTAGGCAGCTGGTCCAGTGAACGGTATCTGCCGATGGCCATGGCTGAAAACACAAGTCTCGGCCTAACCTGGTTTTGGCAGATTGAACATAACGGTTCCTGGTATTGGGAAGTCTCCAACGTATCGGCCCGCAATAACTATGCTGACGATGTCTATGCCTACCTCGGTGGTCCGGATGACTTGCACTCCGCAGCGTGGAAGAATCTGAAACCCGGAGAAACCTACGAGACAGTTCCGGTTGCAATCGGGTGCGTGCGCGGCGGATTTGGCGAAGCGGTTGCGGCCTTGACCGGTTACCGTCGCGTCGCCTGCGTGAAGCCGAGCAAAACCAACTCGCGCTGCCCGGTGATTTTCAACGACTACATGAATTGTCTATGGGGCGACCCGACGGAAGCCAAGGAATTGCCGCTCATCGCCGCCGCAGCCAAGGCGGGTTGCGAATATTTCGTCATTGACGCGGGTTGGTATGCGGAGGCGAATGAGGATTGGAGTCAGACCATCGGTGCATGGGGGCCTTCAAAAACGCGCTGGCCGCATGGTCTTAAATTCGTGCTCGACCAGATACGGCAGGCGGGCATGGTTCCGGGACTGTGGCTCGAGCCGGAAGTGGCCGGAGCAAAGTCGGCGCTGGCGCAAAAGCCGGACAACTGGTTCCTGATGCGGCACGGCAAGCGAGTGTTTAAAAACTCGCGGATTATGCTGGATTTCCGCAATCCGGATGTACGCGCCTACCTCGACCAGGTGATGGCGCGGCTGGTACGCGACTACGGAGTTGGCTACATCAAGATGGACTACAACGTTGATTCGCTCCAGGGCACTGAGATTAATGCCGACAGCTTCGGGCAGGGTCTGCTCGAACATAACCGCGCACACCTAGCGTGGCTGGAGAGCATCGTCAATAAGTACCCGGACCTGATCATTGAAAACTGCGGCAGCGGAGGCGGGCGCATGGACTACGCCATGTTAAGCCGTCTGCAGATGCAGTCCATGACCGACCAGGAAAACTATTTGAAAGTGCCGGCAATCCTGGTGGGCGCTTCCGCGGCCGCATTGCCGGAGCAACTGGGAATCTGGACTTACCCGCTGGCCAACGCGGACGCCGATCAGGCCAGCTTCAACATGGTGACGGCGATGCTTTGCCGCATTCATCAGAGTGGGCGGCTCGATTCCATCGCTCCCCAGGTGTTGGCGCAGGTTGCCGAAGGGATCCGGGTGTACAAAGAAGTTCTCCGCAAGCACATTCCCTCGTCCGTGCCGTTCTATCCTCTGGGAACATCCGATGTCAGCGATCGCGCCGCGCCCCTCGGATTGGGGATGCGTTCTCCGCAACAGACTGTGCTCGGAGTGTGGAGAATTGACGGTGCTGCCGTCACCCAGGTTCCGTGGACGTCATATGAAGCGAAGCTGCTTTACCCGGTAGACCTCGGCATCAAAGTTGCAGTTGCCGACCACAGCTTGAGAGTTGAGTTCCCGCGACCTCACATGGCTTGCCTGATCGCCGCATAGCCCGCTGCCGCAGGACACTCTTCGAGACGATCCAATGAAGTGTATGCGGACAACCTTGGCGAGACCCCCACGTATCGGACACAGACTGCTCTGTTATCGCGATTTTTCGCCAATCATGAGTGCTATGATCTCGAAGCGGCTGCCGTCTCTTCCTCCAAACTACCGAGGAACAAGCGGAGAATGCCAATGAGAAGAACTCTACTCTTGTTTCTTTTCTGTACATCGCAGGTACTCTGCGCACAATCGCCTCAGCTACCGTCCCCTTCCGACATGAAGGTACTCGGTTTGATCGGCGGAACTTCCTGGTATTCCACAGCCGAGTACTACGGGTATCTAAACCGAGCAGTCAATGACGCTTACCGGAACAACACGAATCCGCCTTTAATTCTGCTCAACCTGAATGGGCAGAGGGTTCATGATCTTCAGGCGGCGAATGATTGGGAAGGCATAGCAGCACTGTACACGCAAGCGGCAATACAGCTGCGCCGAACCGGCGCTCAAGGAATTGTGTTCTGCGCTAACACTCCCCACAAGGTCTATGCCGAGGTCGCACGGAACCTAGACATACCTATTCTCCATATTGCCGATGCAACCGGAGCTGCGATACGAAAAGCCGGCCTGACAAAAGTTGGGCTCATCGGAACCCTCCATACGATGCGGGACGGCTTCATTGGTGAATGGTTGAAGGAGCACTACGGAGTGGAGACGATTGTACCGAGTTCTTCGGCGACACAGCACGAACTTCACCGCATCATTCAAGAAGAGTTGGAGTTCGGAATTTTCAAGCCTGAGAGCAAGACCTATATTCTTCAACAGATTGAAGAATTGCGGAAGCGGGGTGCCGAGGGCATTGTTCTAGCATGTACTGAATTTCCGCTGATTGTCCGGCAAGAAGATGTGAGCATCCCGGTATTCGACACTACCTTACTGCACTCACAAATGGCTGTGGACTGGATTTTGGGCAAACCAGGAATCGCGCATGTGCGCCCTCCCGTGGCGAAATAGGTGTCGTAAACAGCATTAGCGCTCAGAACCCGGCCAGTGAGTGCTATAGAGATTTATCGTAAACCACTCTATTGAGGGTGGGGAGCTCCATCCTTCGCTCTCGCCGAGGTGTACAACGCGTCCGCCTCACTAACAATCAATAAAAGACAAGGAGGATGTATGCGTCGATCACTGTGGATGTTGGCAATCGCTTTGGGACTCATCGTGGCATGGTCCGCTGGCCGCCTTCAGGCGCAAGGGGACAAGGTTACCTTCGCTGATCCGAATCATGCGAGTTTTGCTGAAATGCCGAATGCCGGCACAGGTGTTTCCTCCGCGACGTTGTGGGGAGACCCAAATTCCGGCGCTGCTGGCACGTACACTAAATTCGCACCCGGATGGGATGCTGGCTGGCACACCCATACCGCCGATGTATGGATCGTAGGCATTAAAGGTGCCTATCTCTACAAGGACGAAGCTGGCGAGAAGCGCGTAGGCCCGGGCGACTTTCTCCGCATCCCCGGCGAGCATAAACACTGGAGCGGCGGCGACAAGAAGGAAGGCGCTCTGTTTTATTCCGAAACCTCTGGCAAGTTTGATCTGATTCCGGCCAAGTAGATTCAATTGACGATCTAGGACCGCTGCCCTCGGTTAGTTCGGCCCGAAGGCACTCGGGTTCGCGGTCGAATCACTTCCTGGACAAGCGCTCGTCCTGCGAGCGACTGAGTCACGTGTCGCACTGGCGATTCTGCTAGAGAGGAACGAATCTCCTGATGTCGCGAGCGCTCGATTCTCCAATACGTCCCCAATTTCTTATGCGTTAGCAAAGGCGGAAGCGGAAAGCCTTGAATATGTCGTAGTACTAGCGGGACCTCTTATTCGTCTTTATCCAGTGAGAACCGGGGTGGGGACGGGGCAGCGCGGCAGGTCAGAAACAAATGCGGCAGGAAGATCAGGGCATCACCCTCGATCTCCTCCAGCAGCAGGGAGCCGCCCGTAAGCATCTGCGACAACGCTTGCTCGACAGTCCCTTCGGGCACTTCCAGCAGCTTCACTGCCGCCAGCTTGAGCTTTCCGAGCGGCAAAGCGCAATGTCCGTCTGAAGTCGCTTCCAGCAGGACATGGTCGATGCCCGCCCGTGCCCGGTTCAGCGAGTCCCTCGTAATCCCGACCTTCTGGGCGATCTGGTCGGCGGTCGCGAAGCCGATGCCGTAGATGTCTTTCGCCAGCATGTAGGGATTGCTCCGCACCTTCTCGATTGCTTGCTCGCCATAGGTCTTGAAGATTCGCACCGCCCGGCTGGTACTCACGCCATGGCTGTGCAGGAACAGCATGATCCCGCGGACTTGCTTTGCCTCCTGCCACGCATGCGCGATCCGCTCTCGGCGCTTGGGGCCGATCCTGAGCGACCCGAGACATAGGTAACACTTCGTACCGGACACATAGGTAACACTTTCCCCTTGAGGAGTGGGCTAGCAGGGGATGGGGTTTGGGGAAGGGGACGGCGAATCACAGGCCGTTTCGTAACCGCATGGATTGAGTCCCCTTCCCCATCATCCCTGTAGCAGCCTGCTCCTCTGAGTCCACAACGGGCTCGAGGGAGGAAGTGCAATGCCGTGGAGGGAGTGTTCGGTCATGGATGAAAGACTGCAGTTTGTGGCTCGGCGGCTAGCCGGCGAGTCGATGGCGGAACTGTGCAGAGAGTTTGGGATTTCGCGTAAGACCGGCTACAAGATCTTCGATCGTTATCAGCAATGTGGCATCGAGGGGCTAACCGACCGAAGCCGGCGTCCGTATCGTTACGCGAACCAACTTCCGTTTCAGGTAGAGAACTACATTCTGAACGTGAAGCGCGAGCACCCCAGCTGGGGTGCTCGCAAAATTCGTGAGCGCTTGCTCCGCAGATTCTCGGGCATTCCCATCCCGGCCAAGAGCACCGTCCATGCCGTGCTGGATCGCTATGGCTTGGTAGAACGGCGCGGCCGAGTGCGTCGTCGTGCACAAGGCACGCCCTTGTCTCGGGGACAGCGGCCCAATGAGCTCTGGTGTACTGATTACAAAGGCGAGTTCTTGCTGGGCAATCGCCAATACTGTTATCCGCTTACGGTCACCGATCACGCCAGCCGTTTCCTGCTCACTTGTGAAGCGCTTTCTTCTACCCGAGAAGATTACGCTTTCACTGTGTTTGAGCGGCTTTTTCAGGAGCGCGGCCTACCCGCCAACATCCGCAGTGACAACGGCGTGCCTTTCGCTTCCGCACACGCTTTGTTCCACTTGAGCAAACTTGCTGTCTGGTGGCTTCGCCTCGGTATTGGCATCGAGCGCATCAAACCAGGTGCTCCCCAACAAAATGGTCGTCACGAGCGCATGCATCTCACCTTGAAGAAAGAAGCCACCAAGCCGGCGGCCACCAACTTCCTGCAACAGCAGGCCCGCTTCGACAAATTCATTGAGGTCTTCAACCACCAGCGCCCGCACGAAGCTCTGGATATGAAATGTCCGGCGGAGGTCTACCAACCCTCCCCGCGTCGCTACGCCGGGTTGCCGGACATCGACTATCCCTTCCACGACAAAACCATCGTGGTCACCCGCTGTGGCCGCATCTGTCTGGGCAACAAAAAAATCAATTTCAGCCAGGTCTTTGCTGGACAGGCCGTCGGCATCAAAGAGGTTCACGACGACATCTGGCTGGTCACTTTTATGGATTATGATTTGGGGTACTTCGATTTGGAGACTCGGGTGCTCGAACCGCTCGAAAATCCGTTCGGCCCAAAAGTGTCACCCATGTGACCGGTACATTGTGTAACCCATGTGTCCGGGCCGGACCTCCTGTCCATGGTGGGCAGTGCAGGACTCGAACCTGCGACCTCCTGCTTGTAAGATAGTCAACTCCTCCAAGTTATTGGAAGTTCGCTCTAGAATAGCCTCCAAAATAGGCATATAAAGCGAAACGGTCGGAAGTTCCAGTACAACGCTAGTGTTGACCTGAGTGTTGACCTGAGTCCACAGCACTTTTGAAAAGATTCTTCACATCCTTATTGTGGTTGTCATTCAGACCACGCACGGTGATGCGCTCCCTGGCACGTAGCGGTACTCACCGCTGTCATGAGTCTCCACCGCCAAACCACTGTAGGCCCAGAGTTGGCGCTTGGTTCGGAAACGATGGGGTGTCTGCAGCAATGCCACCAGCAAGGCAGCCCGAATCGGACCGATGGAAGGAATGAAGTAGCTTCACCGCAGGATGCTGATTACTCTCCCGCAGGAGTTCGCCTCGCGCTTGCAGACGCAGGGGTTGCAGACTATCGAGTTGCTGGTATAAATGCTCGGCTCGAACTCGAACTCCTGGTTCCACGAGCTTGGCCAACCACTCGGCGCGATGACGTGGAGCATAGACGCTGGTGCCACTGCAGGGAATCGCCCAACTTCGGTACAGGGCTTTGATCCGATTCATCACGCGGGTCACATCTTTAGTGATGGTCAGATAGCTCCGCTCCAGCTCTTTTAAGGCGCGCATGCCATGCTCTTCGTGGTACACCGCCGTGAGTTGGTTGGTGCGTAACAACTCGGCCAGCTTGCGAGCATCGATCCGGTCACTCTTGTTGCCATCTTTCAGCAGGGCCGCCTTGCGCGGATCGCAGACTAGCAGCCGGCTGACATGGGGCCTCAGCAAATCGTGTAACCAGGCAGCCGAGGTTCCTTCCTCGAAGGTCAGAGACAGAGTCCCTTGCAGTCCTTGGATGAAGTCGACGATCGTGGACGCCTTGGTCTCCAGCAGGCACTCCATCATCAACTTGCCCCGCGCATCCATCACGGCAACCGAAATGGTGGCCTGATGAACGTCCATGCCGATCTACTTTTCTTGACTCATAAAAGGCGCTCCTTTTCGCTAGGTTGGCGATCCGAACAATCTCAACCTATCGCAAAAGTGGGCGCCTTTTTATATTGCGTGTAATGCCGGTTTATCGCCAACTTGGATCATCGGGACTGTCGCAAGGATCGTTTGTAGTATTTCTCAAGTTCCAGCGCATCCTCCAGAGTCTTTGCGAGAATCCAACGGGCCGTGTTGCGACGCCGCGGCCTCTGCCATGACAGAGTTCCGAGAAACGGGAATACAAAGGACCTAGAAGATGGGGTTAAGAATGAAAAGAGGTCTTAGGCGCCCAAAGAAATGATCGTCGTTCCCGGATTCTTCCTACGCGAGACGGGTTGGCCGCCATCTTGACAGTCGCAGTTAAGGGTACGGGGCAGGGCGGCTTTTTCAAACTATGCGAGTGTGCTGGTTGTGAAGTTTGAATAATTCAGTTCGGCAAACCGGTGGCGGGAAGACCCATATGAGCACGCAATTCCTGCCAGTACTGAATCACGGTTGAGTTGTTAGAGATGGCGGCTGCGCGATGGAGTGAGTTCTCGCCAGCGACCAGGTTGTTGAGTTGGACATAGCAATTGCCTTGGGCAGCCCATGCCTTCCAGTCCTGCGGGAAATCGCGAATTACTTGTTGCAGAATCGGGATCGCTTCACTGCAGTGCCCTTCATCACCCAATTTGATAGCTGCTTGCACGTGAGTATCAGCCAGATTTTGGGCAACGACCGGATTGTTGGGTGCGATTTCGTGCGCAATGGCGAAGACCGTCGCATCATTTTTCCACTGCTTCTCCTGGGCAAAGGTCGAGACGGAGAATGCAATCGCCAATGCACAAGAGACCAACAGAAGCACATTGCGAAATTGCTCTGCCGTGCTCAAGGCAACCGCAAGCAGCAGCATCAGACCTAGCAATGATAAATAGGTGTATCGGCCGTGCAAGAAGTCGCCCGGATTTAGTCCATTCAAATCCAAGGCCGGAAGAAGCGGCAGTATGAGCAAGAGGATTCCGATCACACTCACGCACCTTACCCTAGCGGCTTTCTCTACACCCAGATTCCTCCTGGCTCTTGCCAAAGCCCAGAGCGAGACTGCAGCCACCAGCGCCAAAGCACCCACAACGTCCAGCAAGGGCAACAAGACTTCTCGAGCGGAAAACCTGCCTATAACGAGGGGATCAGCGAAGGAATGCGGCCTCCACGGCCAGAAGAGCGCTTTCGCGTAGAACCAGAGAATTGCGGGCCAAGAAAGAACGACGCTGATCCAAGGCAATTGCTGCGTGTTTGCAGCCACAGCAACGCCCAAAGCGTTTAAACGCAATAGAAGATATAAGCCGGTTGCTACAATAAACGGCAGTGTATGACGGACCGATTGTTTCCAGGTGCCATAGCTCGGGACAATCCTATTGGCCTGATTTTGCGAAGCTGACTGGCTGGCTGAGGAGTTCAAACTGACGGCAAAGATAACGACGGGAAACATGATTGCCGTTTCTTTGGCGAGCAGCGCCGCAAAATATGCAGCAACCGAAGCGACCAGCCACTTGCCCGATTTGGTGGTCTCCGGTTTTGACCTTTTCTTGCCTTTGGTCCGGCCTACCTGATCATTTATCGCTGGGGGGTGTAAGTACTGGAAGTAGCTGAGCAAAGCAAAAAGCAGCCCAGCGCCCACCAGCGGATCGGGTACAGTTACCCAGCTAACCGATTCTGTCTGCGCAGGATGCAAGGCAAACAACGTTGCTGAGGACAATGCAGCTGCAGAATCTCGGAGCAGCTTCCATACCAGCGATCCAAGCAACGCCGCAACCAAAATGTGCTTCAGGATGCTGAACAGATGCCAGCCCCAAGAAGCCGAACCGTTCAGTAGAAAATTGAACCTCATCCACAGCAGAAAGGCTGGCCGATAAAAGCTATTCGGCCCTCCTTTGAATTGTGCCCAGACAAAACTCGTAAAGTATTCCCGGATATGGCCGGCATCTTGAATCCTCGGGTCTGCCGTGTAGCGATGGTCATCGAGAATAAACTGGAATCCCAGAGACGGGCTGTACACCGCAAACACCAACGCTGCCAAGCACAATGCCAATACGAGGAACACGCGCATGGACAGCAACTGTTCAATACCATGAGCGCGTGGACTCTTTTGGCCAGTCACGGTGGAAGGCAACATCGGTGGTCTCGAAGAGGAATTCTCTCATAACTAGTAGCCGTAAGCAGCCTAGTGGCCGGAGGGAGCGAACTCCCCACACATGCATGCGAACTGAGAACGGCTAGCTGGTGAAGTGAACGCGCGGAAGCGTTAGGCTCGCGTATGCGCAAGCCCTTTTCTACGTGAATGGGTGGACTCTACTTCGCAGAAACCGTTACACCTTCCAGGCGGCACGCAACGCACCTTCCAGTACATCCTTGTTTGCAACCGCCAACCGAATGTGCGTGGCTCCATTCTTCCCCCATCCGCTCGGTATCGGAATGAAAACTTCCGGCGGCTCCTCAACAAACGTGGCTTGTTGACCCCATCGAGGGGGTTTTGAGTGCTAAGGCGTGACAACGCCAACTGTGGGCTGGCTCTCTACTTCGGTGTGCGATAGCATTCGGCTATGAAGCGCAGTGCGGCCGCTCTGGCCTTGATTCCAGCTCGCCAAATTCTATACAGCTTGTTCGTGATCCTAGCGTTTTGCTGTTTGCTTAATGCGCAGCCGGAGGGCGAAGACTCGTTCGCTGACAGGCAAATCCTATCCGAGATTGGTCAGCACAATGAACTGATGACAAATATCGAATACCTCTCGGATGTTATCGGCCCGAGCCTGACAGGCTCCTCGCACCAGCGAATGGCGAGCGAATGGGCAGAACGGGAGTTTCAACGATACGGCCTGACCAATATCCACCAGGAGAAATGGATGATTGCCCGTTCTTGGACAAGGGGGACCGCAGAGGCTCGGGTGATTGCCCCCGTCTCACGACGTCTCACGATTGTTTCCGCGGGATGGTCTCCCGGTACGGACGGAGAGGTCCAAGGGTCGGTCGTGTATGTTAGTGCCAAGTCGCTTTCTGACCTTGATAAATACAAAACGAAGCTAAGCGGCGCTATTGTGATTTTGGAGGAGCCCAATCCTGTTATCCCGCCTGATGAAGTGGGCCATCCCCCTGTGCAATTTCCGCTTCAAACACCATACACAGAGCCGCGAACAGACGTTACTTCGGCAAAGGCCTTCTATGAAACGCGGACAAAGTTCTTCGAGGCTCAGGGGGGTTCGTGCAGTCCTAAGAGATTCCGCGAATCTGTACAATCTGATGCGGATGTCCAATGTCTCAAAAGGCAATTACGAGCCCGGCGTGATACCGACTGCCTTTCTCTCTCACGAGGATTACACCCTTATCTGGCGCTTACTGAAGCGTGGAGAAGTCCGTTTGCAATTGGCGATCACAAACGCCTTTTCGGCTCCGCGAAGTTCAGCGACTGTGTTGGAGGTCTCGACAGGGCCTGTACTAATGGGATTTGGCTTCAGGAGCGACGGACAACGGAACCGGTGTTGTGGCGATCCTGGAAGTTGCGAGGGCTCTACTCAAGCTCAAGCTTACGCCGAAAAGGACGATCCGGTTTGTCTTGTTTTCCGGTGAGGAGCAAGGTGAGGTTGGCTCCAAACTGTATGTATCGGAGCATAAGCAAGAGCTTCCCAAAATCTCCGCCATCCTGGTGAACGATACGGGAACCGGACCAGTCACCACAATTGGCGTGCATGAGAACTACACCGATATCGGACCCTTACAAGAAATTATGGTCCCGTCGCATCGCAGCTTCACCTTTTGGAACCGAAGCTCTCTCGCACTTTTGGAAGTGATTACGCCCCATTCAACGCGGCGGGCATTCCAGGATTCTCGTGCATTGGGGACGTACCGGAATATTCCGAAACGCAGCACACTCAAACGAATACTTTCGAACAAAGTACGCGAGGCAGGTCTTGCACAGGTTGCTCAGCTTTTGGCCGTGTGGGCATTCAACACCGCACAATATCCAACCCTTCTTCCACGCAGGACGGGGAAATAGACGTAGACAAGCTCCAACTGACCGTCCACGTTACAGCCCAATGACTCGCTCACCATCCCAAGGATGGCTTTGTTGATCGACTTCATCCGCTTCGTTTCCTCCACGAATGCGATCCAAGCTACAGGGGTCTGACTTTTCCCCTGGTGGGTTTGTCTCCACTGAGTACGTCAGCCTTTTCTGGACATACGATCGTACAGCCAAGATGCCCAAGTCCCCTCTTCCCAACTGACATACAGCTCGCCACGTAGACCGTGGATGAACTGCAGAATGCTGCTGGCTTTGGTTTCGACGATGGACTCCATCACCAGCTTGCCACTGCCGTTCAGCACGGCGATCACGGTCGCTTCCTTGTGCACGTCCATGCCGATATACTTGATGTCGCGACTCATTCAGTTGCCTCCTTGAGGGAAAGGTCATTCGCGTCAACGGAGTCTTTCCCTCAAGGTAAAGTGCCATTCTTTAGCCGATTTTCCTATCTGTTCCTTCCGTTCTGAGGTGCCGCATTGCCCCGACGGGCCGCTCTCTCATAATGCATTGAACCTGGGGCCATCTTAACTACGGTCTGAGGTGGAGCCTGCGGTTGGTCGTGTGCAGCGACGCTGCCGTGCACGAGGACAGCTATGATTGCTAAGGAGATAGCCCTGTAGAACATATTGCACCTTCGGAAGGATTGAGCCGCGCAGGTCAGCAATCACTTCCGATATAGTGTTCTCTTCATGTGGCTGAGCGTTCCCGAGCTGCAGACGACCTCAATGAGCGGTTTGGGTCTGCTGCCTAGCGATCTGCCATTGTGCGAAGTGATTGGCGGCAAAACGAGCCGCAGCTCCCGGCACGTTCTCAATCTCCTGTAAAGTCTTTGTATCGGGCTCACCGTTCGCGACCACATGGAGTTTGTGTATCCCCGGCTATCTCTAAAGGTCGTGTTGTTCCTCTGGATGTCACAGGCGCGGTATACTTTCGGGCGCACGTTCTCTCGCCTTCGAGTTGGCTCCGGAGGAGTGATGTTTCGCAAAATCAAAGCAGCAGGTCCTGCGGCGTGCGCCATTGTTCTCGGCTCAGCTGTTCTTCTAGGTCAAGTTCCCAAGGCTCAAAAGGTACCGGGGGCTGGAGCCTCTTCACTTGTAGATACGGGGACGAGCGCTGCCGATAGTTGTGTTGAATGCGAACTGCCGATCGTCCTGCGACAGACTGTAGAAGCGGGAAAAACCGTCGTGGGAACAAAGGTGGAAGCGCGGCTAGTGATGGCCACGATGATTCACGGCGCAGTGCTTCCGCGGGGCGCGGTGATTTCGGGCGATGTGACCGAGTCGGTGGCGAAATCAAACAATTCGCCGTCGCGCCTTGCAATTCGCATGGATTCGGCGCAATGGAAAAATGGCGAGGCGAAATTCAAGGTGTATTTGACGGCGTGGTATTATCCGCTGGCGGCGCCGATGGCGCCTCCGGACCTCTCCTATGGACCGCCGGGCGACAGAAGGAATTGGGGCGGAGTCAATCCCACCGTCGATACCACCGATCCACCGAATCCGTCTCAGCGGTTGTCGACTCAGCAGGACAATGGTGTGAACGTGGATGCACCAGGATCGATCATCTCTAGCAAACGGGTTCTAATGAAGAATGTGAAATCAGCGAGCGGCGCCGATGGTTCGGTCGTTCTTGTTTCTTCGCGTTCAAACATCAAACTCGACAAGGTTACAACGTATGTCCTCGCAATGAATGAATTGCTTCCTGGTAAATAGTTGGCCGACGACCTGACTCCATAGGGACTGGTTCCTGTCGACCATGGAGGCCTCTACGGGCTTCGCGAAACTCTGACTTACGCAGGGCTGCTGACGAGGCACTCACCGGCGCGAGGATTTCCTCGGAACCGAATTCCGCCGCGCCCATTTCTGCCCCAGTGACAACGCGGTAAAGGAGAAAGGTCCGGGAAACGCTGCGCGAGCTGCCAGAAGGTCTCGCCTAGGCGCGACCTCACTGGGGCTCACTAAGCCGGTTCTTTGACGGCGACGATTTGATCGCCAGTCACGTTCCGCAGTTCCTGCACTATTCCTGATGGCCACGGATCTCAACCAGCTCTGCAAAGCGGATCGGGCTGTCTGTGGTCGAGGCCTCCGTTCGCTTCGGCGGAGTTTCGTTTGCGCCCTGAGAACTGGACGGCAGGTGGGTGGTCAGCCAGCGAGCCGGGAGACTTCCACATCTTCATGTCGGGGACTGCGGGCACGAGACTGTTTTCATTCTACTCCGGCAATTGTTGCTCGCCGCGAATCGACAGCCGGGTTTCAACCTGCGATGCTGGCGTGCCCGGTTGCCCTCCGCCTACGCTGATGACGTAATCGCCGGTGGTGACCAGTCGAACCCCCGACTCGTTTACATAACTCAAGTCACGCGGTTGCAGCGTTAGCTGCACATGCCGCAGTTCCCCAGCCCCCACCCGAACCCGGGTAAACGCGCGAAGCGCCCGCAGCGGTGCGCCCGGCAACTTAGGAAAACTTAGATACAGTTCCACAACTTCATCGCCGGCCCGCTGGCTTGTGTTCTTAACATCTACTTCGACTGTGAGTGGATCGCCGGCCGGCAGGCCGGTGCTCGACAATTTGAGATTGCTGTATTCGAAGCTGGAGAAAGTCAGACCGTAGCCGAAGGGATAAAGCGGCTCTCCGGCAAAGTAGCGGTAGGTGCGGTTCTTCATTGCATAGTCGTCAAATGGCGGCAATTGCTCCACGCCTTTGTAGAAGGTGACGGGCAACCGTCCCGCGGGATTATTGACGCCGGCCAGCGTCTGGGCGATCGCAGTTCCGCCTTCTTCTCCCGAGTACCAGGCTTCGAGAATTGCGTTAGCGTGTTCCTGCGCCCAATTCACCGCGAGCGCACTGCCGTTCATCAACACAACCACCAAAGGCTTGCCGGCTCCCCTCAAAGCCCCAAGAAGCGATTGCTCCTCTTCCGGCAGATTTAGATTGGTGCGATCGCCGCCCTGGAAGCCGGGCAGGTCTACTTTCATTTCTTCGCCTTCGAGTTTCGACGTAAGTCCAACCACTGCGACCACCGCATCCGCTGTGCGGGCCGCCGTGGCAGCTTCGATAATCGGATCAGCGCTGAGGGGCAGCCATACCAGCTGTGTACCAAAGGCGCCTTTCATGTATTCGATCTTTAGCGCGTAACGATGTCCCTGTGTGAGCTCAACGATCGTGGTGTCGGATGTGGGATCGTGGAGTTTCGGGTCGTCCACGATTAATTTGTCGTCCAGCCACAGGCGGTGCATCGAGCCGAGCAGGCCGATGCGATATCTGCCCGATTCGGCCGGCGTCAGAAACCCTGTCCAGCGTACGGAAAACTCTTTCAAACCTGCGGGAGGAGTAAGCGCGTGTGCATCCGGCTGAAAGAGCTGAAGATCCACAAATGGGTCCACGCGCACGGTCTGCGGCGGCGGCCCGGCGAAATCGCCGGAAAAATATTCGCCCTGCAAGCCGGGCTTTCCGTCGCTGGTCGAGAGTGCCGAGGTAGGAATGACTGTTTCGGGGCGGAGGAAATTCGTCCCTGGCAGGTACGATACCTGAGCTGTGGAGAACTGCTTGCGAATTCCTTCCAGTGCCGTGGAGGCGTGCGAAGCCGTGCCGCTATAGTTGCCGTGGAGCACCTCGGCAGATTGTGCGAGCGGTCCCACCACTAGAATATTTCTCACACCTGGGGCGAATGGAAGCACGCCGTCGTTCTTGAGCAGCACCATGGATTCGCGCGCCACCTTGAGCGCGAGTTCCCGGTGAGGTGCACTGTCTATTTCCGAATCAGGAGTCTGAGCGTACGGCACTTTGTCCGGAGGATCGAACATTCCCAGGCGCATGCGCGCCGTGAAGAGTCGCTTGACCGCGATATCCAGATCCTTCTCGCTCAACAGTCCCTGTTTTACGGCGTCCACGTACTTTACGTAGTCAGAGTTGTCCTTTGTTTCGGTGAAGAAGTCAGCGCACTCGTTATCCATTCCTTTCTTCAGCGCGGCGGCAGCCGCCTCGGCCGGGCTTTTCGTGAAGCGGTGTCCTTCATAAATGTCAACGATTGCGTCGCAGTCTGATACCACGTAGCCGTTGAATTTCCAGGCGCCCCGCAACTGGTCCTGCAGAAGGAAAGTGTTGGCGCAAGCGGGTTCGTCATTGACGCGGTTGTAAGCGCACATTACGGACTCCGCTTTGCCTTCGACAACCGTGGCGCGGAATGCGGGCAGGTACGTGTCTTCCATGTCATGCCGGGATACCTGCACATCGGCGGTGTGCCGCGTGGACTCCGGACCGCTGTGCACGGCAAAATGTTTGGGTGTGGAGATGACGCGAAAATACTTCGGATCATCGCCCTGTAATCCGGTGACGAATGCCACCCCCATTCGTCCCGTGAGAAACGGATCTTCGCCGTAGGTTTCCTGGCCACGCCCCCAGCGTGGATCACGGAAGATGTTGATGTTCGGCGACCAGAAGTCCAGACCTTCATTGATGGCCCGTCGTCCTGCCCTCACGGCCTGGTTATGTTTGGCTCGTGCTTCCGTCCCGATGACGATCGCCATGTCATGGATCAACGGAACGTCAAACGTGGCCGCCAGACCAACCGGTTCCGGAAAAACCGTGGCGGTCCCGGCTCTTGCGACCCCGTGCAGGGCCTCACTCCACCAGTTGTAAGCAGGGACCTGCAGCCTGGGGATGGCTCGCGCCTGGTTCACCAACTGCGAAGCTTTCTCCTCGAGCGTCATCCTTCCCACCAAGTCATCCACCCGCAAATCGATTGGCTGCGAAGGGTCCAGGTAAACCGCGACAACAGTTTGCGCCGCGGAAGGAATGAGCGCGCAAGGAACGAGAATGACAAGAAGAACCAGAAACACTCCGAGGCTGGATCGAGTACCCGCTGGGTCCATTGCAATATCTCCTCGCAACCCGCACGATCAAAGAGGCCCCGGCGAGCGCACGCATTTCAGAAGATGTCCGTAAACACTTAGGTGTCGGTTGCTTGTAGCACAGGGTAAATCCTGCGGTCAACAAATTCCCCAGGCCGGGTCGTGTCTTAAACACAGTGATTAAGACACTACCCCCAGGCCGGGAGTTGTGAAGACGTGTCTTGCGCGCCGTAGTGGGCGAATAAAATCCATTTTGTCGGCAGCAATTCGTCCGCGGCAAAGACACAGTTGGTCAACTTGTCGAGTTTGATGTCGGAGCGAGTGGAACCAATCACCACAGTGCCGTTATCGTTGCGTCAGGGCATCACATTTTCATCGGGAAGCGGCGGTGCAAGGTGTCACCGCCCGGATGATCATTGGGAATTCCTGCACGCCGGAGGGGACGAGAGCTGCAGGGTTCTGCCCAGGGCTTCTTCAATCCAAAATCAGGCGCCGGGCCAGACCTGAAAGTTAATTTGCCCAAGCCGAACACGAAATAAAACGAGGTCCATCCGTCCGCAAACATCAGGTTGTGAAGGATCCAGGTAGCGGAAAACGGCGGACCTTGCCGGCTCTGCGCCAACGAAACGCACAAAAAAAGAATGCCACCGCGAGAACGTCTAACAGGAGAAGAAAAGGTTGTGGAACATGAAAGTTTGCTCCTTGACGGCCTTTCAGGTGTAATTCAAAAGCGCCTGAGTACAGCATCGTCAACGTACACGGAACCTGCCCCGCCGCTCAACTTGGACGGCAGTGCGTATGCTTAGTGGCGCGGTTGGCGTTGTTGCGGGGTCTCCAGGAGATGAAAAGCGAGAGACATGGGATTCGCCGGATTGCCGAGCTGGCCAATGTTGCGATCGGGACGGTTGATCGCGCTCTGCACGGACGCAACGGAATCAAGGAATCAACCCGGCAGCACATCCTGCAAATCGCAAGGCAAATTGGTTACAGGCCGAACCTGGCGGCGCGCGCTCTGTCGGTTTCGAAGAGGGGTGTCCGCATCGGTGTTTGCATACCCTGCGAGATCCGATTCTTCTACGATCAGCTCTGGAGCGGTGTGCTGGACGAAGCTCGTCGAGTCGCACAGCTAGGTGTCGAATTGCTGAACCGCCCGGTGCCCAGCCTTGGCGTAGGGGACACCGAAGCTTTCGAAGAGCTGGTGGAGAGCGGTGTTCAGGGAATCATCCTTACAGCGGGAGATCCGGCGGGTCTCAAGCCTCTTATCGACAGCGCGGAGGAAAAAGGTATCCACGTAGTTTGCCTATCCACCGATTCTCCCGAAAGCCGGAGGTCAACCGTTATCTGGTGGAACCGCGGCTGAATGGATGTCTGGCCGGCGAGTTAATGGGAAAGTTTGTTCCTCCGGGTTCGAAAGTAGCCCTCATTGCGGGCATGCTGAGTGCGGAAGACCATCGCAGGAAGACGGATGGCTTCTCCGAGGCCTTTCCACGGCATTGCCTGGGAGGAACGATAGTAACGATCATTGAAGGGCACGAAGACGAGGACGAGAGCTTTCAAAAGACGTTTGACCTTCTCGGCCGGGTTCCGGCGCTGGCTGGACTTTATGTGAACACGGTCAACTGTCTTCCGGTCTGCCGTGCGCTGGAGGCCCACGGACTGGCGGGAAAGGTGAAACTAATCACTACCGATCTGTTCGCGGATATGGCTCCGTATTTTCACAAAGGCACAATAACGGCCTCGATCTATCAGCAACCACATCGCCAGGGTCAGACAGCTGTGCGGCTTATGGCTGATCACCTCACCAACAAGATTCCTTTCCCTCCTACCGTTTATTTCAGCCCAGGCGTAGTGATGTCAACCAACTTGAATCTGTTTCGGGAAATGAGAATTCCGGACTTCAGCTTCGACGACTCGGTGCTCCTGGGGCGGGCCGCTCTGTAGGCGTGCTCGACCGTGACACCGGCTGCCGAACTCCATTGTTTGGCTATTTCTGGCTGCCGATGAACCAACCTGTCTACCCCTTTGGACTGGCGGGAAGCCCCTTCTGGTCGGCCCGGTGGCTGTGCCGATTCATGCTCTCGACACAAAAATTTTCTTGACAATCTTCTACGAATGCAGGTACAAGCTGTCCTGCATCGTTAACGTTAACGGAGCGCGATTGGCGAGGGCTGGATCCTAACCGGTAACCGCGAAGGAGCTTAGACTATGCGTTACCTATCGTCTGCATACGCCGGATGTCTTGTTAGCGCAGCGAAGGTACGCAGACTTTGCTCAGACTCCTGGCCACTTGTGGGAAGTCATTTTGCCGGAGGGACCGATATCACTCTGGTATCTCACGAAACGAGTCCCAGCAGCAGTTGGCTGACTGATTTTGAATGATCTTTTCGATTTAGTCCTCCCGTAGGGAGGAAACCTTCTAAGGAGGCGCGCTGTGAAATTCTCGTCCCCGTTCGCCGAGTGCACTTCGCAACGTATGCGGTGGCTATTGGTTCTTTCCGGGCTGGTCTTGGCCATGTCCCTGCAGGTCTTTGCCCAGGAAGCAACTGTGGTTGGAACGGTGACCGATCCATCCGGCGCCGCTCTACCGAATGTTTCGGTAACTCTCACAAACATGGAGACAGGTCTGGCCACGAAGGTCACCACGAGCGCAGACGGCCAGTATGTGGCGCCTAATCTTCACATCGGCCATTACAACGTAGACGTTAAAGTGTCAGGGTTCAAGCCTGCCCAGAGGACGGGCTTGGTGCTGAGTGTGGGCGACCGCGACCGCGTGGACTTCCAGATGCTGGTCGGCCAGGCGACCGAGATGATAACCGTAGAAGCCAATGCGGTTGCCGTACAGACAGATACCGGGGACGTCAGCAATCTGATCACCGGCCGGCAGATATCGGACCTCGCCATCAACGGCACGAGCCTGTTTCAACTTGCTGCATTGGCTCCCGGAGCATCGAACGATATCACCAATTACAAGGATGTCCCGGTGGGTGGTGATACGGCCGTCAGCTTCAATGGCCAGCGCACCGGCCACAATGTCTTCATAGTAGATGGCGGTGAGAACTACGACCGCGGTTGCGGAGGCTGCGTAACTACGGCCCCTTCCAGCGAGTCGATGGCTGAGTTCCGCCAATTAACTTCCAACTACGGCGCCGACTATGGACTCTCTTCTGCCGGAACCGTGACCATGGTGCTTAAGTCCGGGACCAGCAGGCTGCATGGCTCGGCATGGGAAAACAACCGCAATGACGCTTTTGATGCTCGCAACTACTTTTTCCCGGCTCCGAACAAGAAACAAGAGTTGCGCATGAACATCTTCGGCTTCAATATCGGCGGCCCTGTAACCTTTGGCCACCTTTACAACCCGGACAAAAGCAAGACCTTCTTCTTTTACAACATGGAGTGGCGCAGATACATCGACGGCGGGTCAACCAACCAGACGGTTCCCGATCCCGCAACTTACGGCGGCGACTTCAGCTCGGTTACTGATCCAATCCTGGTCCCCAGTGCAGCCAGAGTGGCTCCTTCCGTTTTGTTTGCCAACTGTCCGGGCGGAGTCGCGCCCGCCGGCGTCGTGCAAGGCGCGCAATTCCCAGGCAACGTCATACCGGGCTGCATGGTCCAGCCAAACGCGACTGCGTTGCTCAGTACGGGCTTTTTGCCGAAGCCAAACTCAGGCATCGGCAACGGTGTCGGGAGCTTCGTCGGCGGCTCCAGCACTCCGACGAGCCTGAAGGAGGAGATCGTCCGCATCGATCATAACTTCTCCAGCAAATTCTCCGTGTTCGGTCACTTTGTTGCCGAGCAAATCTCACAAGGATACAACACGGCTCAGTGGAGCGGTGACAACCTGCCTACGGTTGGAGACACGTTCAACAATCCAGCTTACAGCTATGTCATTCACGCCACCCACAGCATCAGCCCGACGCTTCTCAACGAAATCGCCTTCAACTACAACGGCAACCGCATCAACATCACTCCCTTTCCCGCCACCGGGATGACGAGTCTCGCACTTCCGAGCGGATACGATGCGACCAACTCGCGTTTGTTCACGGGGCCGAATAACCTGAATCGCATTCCCAACATCACCCTCAATCATCAAAGCAATGCGAACTTCCAGATCTCCAGCTGGCCGTGGGTCAACCGCGCGGACGGTTACCAGGTCCGCGACGACGTCTCCTGGACCAAAGGTGCGCACCAGTTCAAGATCGGCGGAAGCTGGGCGCGCTACAAGAAAGTCCAGGACCTTTTCGGAACGACCCAGGGAGCCTTCACGTTCGAGGGCGCAGATGCCCAGAGTTTCACCGGAAACAGCTTCGCTGACTTCCTGCTTGGCACCGCCGCTACTTATAACGAGCTTGGCGTGCAGGACCACGGCAACTGGCCTAACAATTCCTACGCCGTGTACATTCAGGACAACTGGCGCGCAACTCACCGGCTGACCCTGAACCTCGGCCTACGCTGGGATGGGGCGCCTCACACGTACGAATCCAACAATCGCATGGGGAACTTCTATCCCAAGCTTTACGATCCGTCCCAGGCCGCTACATTCGATAGTCAGGGAAATATCTGCAGCGGTCCAGCGGACCCCGGCTGCACCGCCGCAAGCCCTGGACTCGGCACCAGCCCGAACAAGATCCTGGCGGGCATCCCCTTGTACCTCAATGGAATCGGAACGCCTGAGAAGAATGGCGTACCCAAGGGTCTGGTGAACGATCATTGGGCCATGTTCGGTCCGCGGATCGGCTTTGCCTATGACCTAACCGGTAGCGGCAAGACAGTCATTCGCGGCGGGTTCGGCATAATGTACGAACGCATTCAAGGCAACGATATGTACAATGCCGGGCCGAACATCCCGTTCAGTCTGAACGTTAACCTGAACAACGTACAGTTACAAGACCCGAACATCCTGCTTCAGACCGGTGCTGCGCCCACGTTCCAGACCGTCAAGGCGGCGGATATCATTGGTCTGGACATCAACGGTTACAAGCCGACGACCAGCACGCAATACAGTGCCGGCGTTCAGCATTCGTTCGGCGCCAAGACGGTTCTGTCGGTCGCTTACGTAGGCAATCAGAACCGGCACTTGAACGACTATCTAAACACTAACCTGCCTTCGCTGAGCGATCTCGCGCTCATGACGGGAGGTACCCTTAACTACCAGCAGGCGCCTAGCCTTCCGTACAAAGGGTTCCGAGCGATTAGTCAGTCCAAGAACGAGGCGAACGGCCATTACAACTCCATGCAGATTGACTTGAACTCGCAAGCCAGCAAGGACTTGCAGCTTCGCGCCTTCTACACCCTTTCCCGCTCCATCGATCCAACCACCGGTGGCAGCGGTCAGGACTTGAATGGGGTCACGAACCCATATCTAGGGTGGCGGTACGATATTGGGCCGAGTCTATACGACCGGCTCCACAACTTCTCCGCCAACTTCATCTACAACATCCCGGTTCTGCGCAACAGCTCGAACGGCTTGGTGAAGTCTCTGGTCGGTGGCTGGGCGGTGTCGGGGATCATTACGATCGAGTCGGGCCTGCCATGGAACATCAACGGGGGCAGCAATCTCGTTTGCGGCGCCAACTGCCCCACGGGGAGCAATCGGCCCAACATAAACGGCAGCATCAGCTATATGCATAAGCCGGTGGCGTCCACGGACCCCTTCCAGCGCATCCAGTACTTCGATACCTCGGTGTTCTCGACTCCCGCACCAGGCACCTGGGGCAACCTCAGCCACAACGCTCTGCGCGGACCGGGCCGCGACAACTGGAACCTCTCTCTCTTCAAGACCTTCGCCATCGGAGAGAGTGCCGGGTTGCAGCTTCGGTTGGAGACCTTCAACACCTTCAACCACACCCAGTTCCAGAACGTTGATGTGGGTCTCGGCGACAGTCGCTTCGGCCAGTTCACGTCGGCCTACCCTGCGAGAATCGTCCAGCTCGCCGGGAAGGTTTACTTCTAACCTCTAACCGAGAGCCCTCCCATCCCGCTCGCAGCAAGCTGCGAGCGGGAGGATGGTTTACGACAAACTTCAGTTGCTCCAACAGCTCGCATCGAACACGGTGCGAGCTTTTTATTATTAGAATGAAGTCCAAGCGGAGCCCGACAGTGCTCCCAGGGTGAGCAGCCCTGAAGCTGACAGCAGGAATCTGGACTTACTTTGCGGGTGGGTCTGCCGCAGCCAAAACGTAGGTCGTCAGTTTATACAACTTCATTATTGATCTTCTGGGGCACAAGCGCGACGCCGCCATCGGGTGTGGGCCCAGGTGCTATGTTTTTCATCGGGGCAGGCCCGGCTTGAGATCGTGGGAATATCCAAGGATGGCGGTGACTCGCTTCTGAGTCGCTGCCCGGAAATGGTCGGTACGCAGTGAAGCTGACAGTGTAAATCTGAGCTTACCTTGGTGCGGACTCGTCGGCAGCAAAAACGTAGGTCGTCATTTTAAACAACTTGATATTCGCATGCTCGGACACCAGCGCGATCCCCCCGGTGCTTGTGGGTTCAAGTACCACGTTTTTCATTCGGACAAGCCGACTCGATAGGATGACAACGTCCAGGATGACCCCTTGATTGACTTCTGAGGAGCCGCTCGGAAATGGTCGGGACATCGGGGACTCCGACGACTGGTTGGGTCCATTCAAGGTCCTGGAGTTCGGATCCGGAGATTCGTTCGGCAGATTCGGGCCTGCCTGCCCGGTCGTGGCGTAATACAAGGGCATCAAATAAGCGTAGAGGGGAGCCCATCCGCCATCCCAGCTCACCGTGTTCATGCGGATCGCGAGCCGCGCTCGCTTCTCCCCTTTCTTGGATTCGGATTCGACAACCACCCCAGATGTGACCGCATTCTTGGGGATCAGCGTTCCATTAAACAGGGTGGCGGCCGCGAGTTTCCCTTGAACGTTAGTTCCCGCCGGGCTTTTTCCGGCTTCGAGGCTCTGCTGCAGAATCACAGGAAACTGACGCAAGACGGGGCGAGGAGGAGTCCGGTGACTCTGCTGGCCCATCGAAGCCGCAGAGCAAAAGGCAAGTATCGCTCCTTGTGCGACTAACCTTCGAGTCAACATCGGTTTTGTTTCCTGGCGTTATCGCAGGAGAAAACTATACTCCCGGACCGTCAGATTCGGATAGCCCAAATGTTTGAGTTAGCCACTGCTGTCCAAATTAGCCTGATCCGTCCCTCGGGTGCCCGCGTTGCAAACTAAGGAGCCCTGTCATTTAGTATTCCTGGTGCAGAGGCTATCGCTTCATACGGACAGTGAACGGAGCGCCCGCGTTCTTGAAGCCCAGGCACAAGTCGGGATCACCCGCTCCAACCAGTTCCCGGCCGACTGTGGGTGTGGGATCGATCTGGCAAAAACCGAGCAAGCGGTGGTATCGGAAGGCCCCGCCAGAGGGACATGCTGCGGCATGAGTTGCTTGGCCTTGAAGGTTTCGACCGACTCTGGTAATTCAGTAACCCATTGTGAGTGCGCCTCCCATTCCTTCCGCACCAGCCGATCTGGAATTCATCGCGCAACTGAAGAGCAAGCTGCACTACGCGGAACTGCGGATTCGTGTGCTGGAAGAGCGGCTGCGGCTGATGCGGATCGAAAAGTATGGACCAGGCGGAGAAAAACTTTCGCAGGGGCAAATGCAATTGTTTGAGCTTGAGCCTGTTGTTAGTGAAATGATCGAGCAAGCGGAGAGCGAGCACGCGGCAGTGCATCGCTCGACCAAGAAAATCGTCAAGCATCCGGGTCGCCTGCCGGGAAAATCTGTCGAGCTTCGCTCGACTGGACAGCCGGGGGCGGCTATCCCCACGCAGGCACGCTCGCCGCCGGCAAAGAGCAAAAAACAGGAAACCGAAATCGAGCTCGAATAGGCAATGTCAATTCCGAATGTGCGCGTCCCTTGTGTGCTGATAGCAGGTTGCGAGTGAGACCGCATTGTGGGTTGGGTTCACTAGTCGTGCGCGCGCAGGTCTGCTCGGGCGATTGGCTCGCCATTGAGAAAGATGGTCTCTATCGAGTCATAAGCTGAGACATTCGTGAGCGGATTCTCTTTCAGTAGGAGCAAATCAGCTCGCTTGCCGACCTCGATCGAGCCCAATTCGTGCGACAGTCCCAGAGCGATTGCGTTATCGAGCGTCGCGGCCCGCAGGATCAACGGTAGTGGAGCACCGGCGTCGGCCCAGTTCTGCAACTCAAGCCGCCCATTCAGACCCGGAGGATTGCCGAAGCCGTCGACCCCGGGCGTGTCGCTCCCGAAAATGAGAGGCACATGTTCCTGCAACATGATTTTGAACGTCGCTCGGGTTCTTTCCATCGCTGCCTTGAGCAATGTCTCGAAGCCCGGAGGTGGGGAGGCTTTCCGATACTCGTCTAGCAGCGCATTGCGGGCCTTCACGCCTTCAGCCGACCGCAAATAAGCTATCACCCCCCGCGGCAGCGCCATGGCGAGCCTGGGATCATCGAGCAGCGCTGGATCAACCATTGCGCGTTCCCCGGCGACTGTCTGTATCGTCGGTTGCACACGCGTTTTGAGGCGCGACGCGGCGGCAATCACATTGCTTGCTGCGAGCGGCGGTGCGGAATTCCCGAAATCGCCCGGCCAAACCCAGAGACCGTGCGCGATGATATCAGCATGCGCATCGAGCGCCGACCGCCAACTGTCAACGCTGTTGGCGTGAACGATTATAGCCAACTTCCGCTCCTTAGCGACGGCTTGGATCCTTTGCAGCGTACCGGTGTGCAGATAGGGCCAGTTGAACACCCCGAATCCAGACTCCACGAACGCTTTGACACAAATGGCACCAGTATCTGCGGCCCTTGATACTGCGCGTTCGGGCGTGTAGTCGCGAGGATTCAGCGATTTGGGCCAGTGGCCCGCTTCTTTCGGTTCGTAAATCAAGTTGGGAAAGTTCGGCGACGAGGGCGGTGGAACATTGAATGCCATATAGCCGGCGGCGACCTTTATTCCTCTGCCGCACGAACAGAAGTGGGGATGCAACCGCGTACCTTCGAACCACGCCTGGTCGGTTGGCGTCGTGTCGAGATCAACGACAGAGGTAAAGCCGAACGCGAGATAGGCGCGAGGAACCTGCGCGCGATAGGCAGCCCAAAGCTCCGGGTGGGCGCCGATTGCGTCGTCATCCAGGGCCGCGGAGCGGCCCAAATGCACGTGCGAATCGATCAGTCCGGGTATGAGAAATCGCCCGCTTCCGTCTATTCGCGCTGCGTGCGGACCGGCGACCAGATTCGTGCCGACCTCAACTATCCGGCCGTCGCGAATGACAACATCTGCACGAAGCAACGGAGTGGCGCCTTCCGGCGAAATCACAGTGACATTCTCGATCACTATGCCCTGATCAACAACGCGCTGCGCGCCAGCGATGGACCCAACATTGAGAACGATCAGCGCAGTCACTGCTCTGACAAACAATAGATTGCTCAAGAGCGCACCGGTCCTATCCAGATATCGGTTGTGACATGAAACTATACGAACCTTCCGACCCCAAAGTTCAGTCCAGAGCTGATGCTCCGGTCCAGACCCATCAAAGATCAGACTTGCCTCCACAGGAAAACGGTAGGGTAGAACATTCTCAGTCCCAGACCGCCAATCCCGTCGGCCGGTTTTGAAGGGGATCACTGAGGAAATATCGCTCATCGCCCAGCGCATCCGCCAGACTAACGGGTATCGCACTCTTGTTTCACCTTAGTAGGCGGTTGACACCACTGGGCCGTTTTAGACGCCGCGCGATGTTGGGGCAACTTGCAGGGAATGGTCCCAGCTCTTCCACTTAGGCTCCCGCGATCGGTGTGAGCGGCGCCTCACGCCCACGTGCCGTCACTTTTTCTACGCTTTCAATTCGGCCATTCCTTACCAGCACGGCGTAGTCGAAGTTATTTACGGTGGGACAGATATGGCGGGCAACAGAAAGAGCTGGTCCCCTATGGCAGGAGGTATTGCGTCTTTCACGTCGATGGGTAGATGTTCTTCGCTTGGCGCTTCAAGCAGAAAGTCCGGATGCCCCATTACCGCGCAGGTTGGCACGCCAGCATCGGCCGAAACCGACTTATGCCCGGCATCACAGGTGGCGCGCTTAGCGCTCGGGCGGCTCACCACTGTCGACAGCACAAGGGCGGCGGGAACATATCCCGCAGCGGTGGGTACCTCCCTCAGGGTTGTCATGTCGCAGTAGACGACCGTTCCCGGGGAAACCCGGTGAACGAACGAGCCCCTCAATGAAGCCGGGAAAGGACACCGCGCAAGGAAACGTTGGTGTGCCTGACGTGATGACTTCCGGCACCGCAATACCGAAGGATTGCAGCCTGCTTATCAGCAGCATCAACTTCGTGTAGCCTAGGTGCGCCAGCCGGGCGCGCTCCCGCGGCGCTTCAGAGCTGATGTGTCCGTCGTAGTAATGAATTTCCCGAAAACCTCCCACCGCTGCGAGAACCGCAAGAACCTGGTCTGTGGGAACCCCGGTGCGGTTCATCCCAGGATTGATATCAACAAACATTCCTACCGGAAGTCCGTCCCAGGCTTTCGCACCTTCCGCGCTTTCCACAATGACTGAGATTTTCGTATTCCGATACTGCCGGGCCAACTCCGTTACACGCTTTTGTTTTGCTCCCACTGGCGAATGCGCCAGCAACACGTCTGCTGCGCCAAGCTCACAAAGCGTCAGCAACTCCACCGTGATGGCCGCTTTGAACTGCTTGACACCGTGCTGCAGAAACAAGCCGGCGGTCAGGCGGAACGTGTGAAGCAGTCCGTCGGGAGGAAGAGTCTTCAAATATTTCCGATTGGCCTCTGCCGCCGAGCTCAAGGCCCCGGGCTGAAGTCGCACACTTTTCATCGGAAACGGACTCGCTTGCGGCGCCATTACCTCATGGTTAACCGCTCCGGTGGCAGCGGCGCCAGGGCCTTGGTTGTCAAAAGCGAACGCAGGTCGAAGAACGGCAGCGGCTCCAGCCACGGCGGCACTTGCGACAAATTTGCGACGGCTGACTTTCTCCATCGAAGCTCCTTTTACTTAGGGTTGTCGGCGCTTGCAATCGCTATTGAAATAATCTCGGCGCGAAATCCTTTAGATCGCGGCGCCAGGTCTGCCACTCGTGATCTGTCCCAGGCGATTCGTAAAAGACATGTTTAATATTCGCCTCGTCGAGTGAGGCATGCAGTCTCTGAAGTCCTGAGCGCATTCTCTCGGGTTCATTGGTTCCGACGCCAATCCAAAGCAAATGCACCCGCTTGCCGAACGCCGCCGGATCGGCGAATACACCGGATCATCTCGACCTTTTTTCCTACATCGGAGGATTCAGCGGGGCGGGCGGAATGCTGGTGCTGAGGGACCGGAAACTGGATACCAAGACCGCAGTGTGACCTGGAAGGTCTGCATTCCTGCCATGGAAAGGCCGGCCATGGCACAGTGATCGCGGTCGGAAAGCGTTCTAAAGGTCGAATCGATGAATGGGATCAGTGCTTGGGTCACATCGTCTTCGAACGCCGAGGTCATGTCCTGCATCGCCTTCAGCATTTCGGGAGAGCCAAAGGGCTTGCCGGTGAGATCGGGAGCGGCCTGGCCGGCGCGGCCGGCGTAGCCATATGCCATCACGACGATCATCGGCTTGCAGCTTCCAGCGGCAATCAGATTGTCGAGGATGAAGTTTGCATGCGCCTGCCGAATCCATCCCGTCTCGTCCTCGCCTGCGCCATGCTGGAGATAGAGCACCGGATAGCGGACCTTGGTGGCGTCTGGAGCTTTAACTCGAATCTGCAGTCTGCCCGCGCTGTCAGCCTGCGGATATTCGGCTCCCCAGACATTGGTCGCGGCAGGTTGGAAAGTGCTGGCATCCGGTGCGCAGCACAGCGTCGCAAAGATAAGCACATTCCGGCTTTTTTCATAGTATTGTTCTGTCCGGCTGTTCTTGTTTGACGCCGGGCAGCAATTATGCAAGTTTCAGTAATCGTTTGCTCGACTCGAGCTCCATTATTGGCCGGACGGCAATTTCGCACTTCAAAATCGATTAAGCAAACGAATACTACGCTCTCGGATTGGCAAAGGAAACGCCCGATTTTTCGGCATCAGAACTCTATTTTTCGATGAATGATTGATTCTCAACTCAGGACACCCCTTCTTCCCATGCGTACTCTCATGATTCGTCTGGTTCTTCTGGCTGCGATTCTTGCCGCTCCTCTCATGGCTGCGGACAAGTTTGCTTTGTCCGTGGACACTACCAAGGCCGGAGCGAAGATTGACCGCAACATCTTCGGCCAGTTCGCCGAACATCTTGGTCATGGCATCTACGAGGGCATCTGGGTCGGACCGGACTCGCCGATCCCCAACACCCGCGGCATCCGCAACGACGTCGTCACCGCGTTTAAGGCGCTCAAAGTGCCGAACGTCCGCTGGCCGGGCGGCTGCTTCGCCGACGAGTATCACTGGCGCAAGGGCATCGGCACCGCCCGAGCCGTTAGCCTCAATCCCAACTGGGGCGGCGTCATCGAGCCGAACACCTTCGGCACGCACGAGTTCATGGACTTTCTCGAGCAGATCGGCGCCGAGGCGTACCTCTCGGTCAACGTCGGCTCCGGCACGCCGCAGGAAGCGTCCGAATGGCTGGAATACATGACCACCGCGCAGCCGACGACGCTCTGGCGAAGGAGCGCGCCGCCAATGGCCACGCCGCGCCGTACAAGGTGAGCCTATCTGGGCATCGGCAACGAGAGCTGGGACTGCGGCGGCAACATGTCGCCCGACTACTACCTGAGTCAGCTCAAGATCTACAGCCGCTTCGTCAGGAACTTCAACCCCGCGCAGCAGCAGCGACGCGACAGCGGATGCTCAAGATCGCCGTCGGTCCCGGCGGCGCGGCCCCGCTGGACCGACTGGACCGACGCCATCATGAAGGCCTGCCAGGCGTCACTGACGTGGAGCTGGGACATCGACGGCCTGTCCCTGCACTCGTACACCGTGGCGAAGTGGCCGCCGTCGATAGGAGTCCATGACCGGCTTCGGCGAGGCCGAGTACGCGCAGCTCCTGAAGACCACGCTGGACATGGAGAGTCTGATCAACACGCACGCGGCCATCATGGACAAGTACGATCCCGAGAAGAAGATCGCCCTCGTCGTCGACGAATGGGGCGTGTGGTATGCGCCGATGCCCGGCAGCAATCCCGGCTTCCTGGTCCAGCAGAACAGCCTGCGCGACGCGATCCTGGCGGCGCTCAACCTCAACATCTTCGCGCGCCACGCCGACCGCGTGCGCATGGCCAACATCGCGCAGATGGTCAACGTGCTGCAGGCCATGATCCTCACCGACAAGGAGAAGATGGTCCTGACGCCCACCTACCACGTCTTCGAGATGTACGTGCCGTTCCAGGACGCGACGTTTCGTGCCGGTGACGTTCGACGCCGGCACCTACACGCAGGCGACGTCACGCTGCCTCGGGTGGACGCCATCGCTGCGGGACACAACCGGCAAACTATGGCTGGAAATCACCAACGTTGATCCGGATCAGCCAATCGATTTCGAAGCGAGTCTCGCCGGCATCACGGCAAAAACAGCAAAGGGGGAGACCCTGACCGCGCCGAAGGTTGACAGTGTCAACACCTTCGATGCTCCGCACACTGTGGCCCCAAAGCCTGTCTCCGCGAAGGTCGCAGGCGGCAAACTGACTCTGAAGCTGGAACCGAAATCGGTCACCGTTCTTTCAGTGGAACAGTAAGGCTAAATTTTGGGAGGGGTTCAGCGGCATTCGAAATTGCTCGCGTCCTCCGTATCGCCCTTTCCTTTGTATTGGGCGTGTTTGGGGTAAGGGCATAAAGGACGGCTGCGACCCGGGAATGCCTTGCCGGTCGCGATGACTGCCGTCGGAGGCAGTCCTCTTCTCCACCCAGGCGACCATCGCGCCTAGCAGATCGAACCGATCAAGGCCGGGCCCTCCGCCGCAGTGCCCCATTCCTGGAACAAAATAAAACTGGCTCCACCTGGAAACGGCTTCCAGGCCGCCGTTGGCAGCGGTCATATCTCTGTAATAACCAAATGTGTCGAGGGGGGAGAACCAGGGATCGCTGTCGCCGTGATAAAAAATCAGCTTGCCGCCATGGCCGGAAAACGTAGTCAGGTTGGTGGACATCGAGTCCACCAGTGGTCGAACTTCCGCGAGCGCTTCCTTTTCAACATCAACTTCCAAGGCGGTGGTTGCCGACCCGAAAATGCCGGGGCCGGGCGAGAGAATACCACGGATGGGAGCGCTGGCCGTGATGCCGGTGTCGTAAAGGAAGCCGGGATAAACCTGGATCCCGCCCGGCGTCTTTGGCCCGCCGAAGCTTTCTCAATCGCCGCGGCCTTCTCCGGGCGAAGGCATGACTTGTTTTTTCCTTCCTTGCACGCCAATACCGCCGGATCAAAATCGCAGCCTAGAGGATCGGAGATGATGCCATCGGTCACTCCGTCCTTTGCATCACATTTCTGCAGCAGAGCGTCACTGATCATCTTGCGATCGGCGTCGCTGATGGCCTGCGCGATGATTGGTTTGCCCTCTGCGTCTTTCGGCGAAATCTGGTTGAACGCAACAGGGATCCACTTGCCGATCGCCAGGTTGGAAAGTCCGGTGCGCATCGCGGGATCACCCGAAATAATGCCGTCGAAGACCGCGGGATAGCGCTGCGAGAATCATGCCCTCGCGGCCGCCGGTGGAACATCCGGAGAAATAGGAAAAGGCTGCCGCCTTCCCGTAGTATTCCGCGATGAGTTGCTTGGCGAGGGTGGCGACCTCGGGGTTCGCGAGATAGGCAAAATCCAGATACGCTTGCTGATCTCTCATGAAACCGAAATCGAATCCGCGTTGACTTGTGTGGCCAGTATCGGTGCTGACTACGGCGAAACCGCGCATGAGGCCGGGCGTATCTCCGGCGGCATTCAGACCGAGCGGGGGAAGCACTACCCCGTTACTGCCAGCGCCGCCTTGCATCAGGAAATCGCCATTCCATTGCTTGGGCATGGCGAGGACAAAGTTGATGCCAAACTCCTCGCCGCCAACTCCGGCGCGGCGATTGATGACGCCTTCGACTCGGCAATATGCAGGTATGGGAGCACTGTGGCCCGGCCCGTAGAGATTAGGGACTGTGGTTCCATACGGAATCGGTTCGGCTTTCGTGATCTCGGCTTTTATGATTTCACTGCTCGGAGTTTTAAAGCCCTTCAGCGCGGCGCAAGACTCTGCCTGCTGGGCCCACGCACCGGCACTCAGCACGAGTACGGGCCATACCATGGCGTGCACAGTCTGGCATTCAATGTTGTCCTCACTTTCCCGTCTTCGCACCGACTATCGAGAATTCGGCAGT
>CAVVLA010000002.1:0-143259 GCA_963748935.1 Terriglobia bacterium | reverse complement strand
CATCGGGATCAGCTCGGTCACATGATATTGCCGCGAGATGTTCATACTATCCGGCCAAATCCAGCCGACGTTGATCATGACAATGATCAGCAGTACCAACAATCCATAGCTGGCGGCCAGGGCGCGCCGATCAAGTTTGCGCTCCGGGAGTATCCCTAACTGAAAACTAACAGGCGTAGACATGCGTGAACTCCAATAAGGGACCCGAGCCTGGGGGGACGCCCACCGGGTGGAAGTTTTAAGTTACGAGAGAAAGGGGGAAGGGTAAACGTGCCCTGCGGGGTTGTCCTTCAGTAACTTGGGTAATCCCAATATGGAACTGCTTCAAAAAAGAGCAGTTAGCGGCAGGATTTTTCAGGTGACGTTTCGGCGTAGCCGGGAAAAGACATAGAAAACCGGGATGCCGGCGATGATGGCCACGCAACCAAATGCCGATATACGAAGGTTTCCCGTGAATGTGTAATACAGCAACACCGTAGATGCAGACGAAGAGCGCAGGAACCACGGGGTATCCCCAGACGCGATATGGTCGCGGGGCTTGCGGATCTCGGCGGCGAAACACAAACACCGTGCTGCTTGCAATCATGTAGAACAGCCACTCGGCGAATATCGCCAGGGAAAAAAACTGGCGGAAATTGCCACCAAACAACAACAGAAACGATGGTCAGGACGGCTTGAACAACAATGGCCACTGATGGCGTGTGAAAGCGCGGATGCACTTCGGCGAGCCCGGAGAAGAAGTAACGGTCGCGCGCCACCGCGAAGGGCACGCGTGCGCCGCTCATGACAGTGCCATTCATGGCGACGAGCATCGACAGCGCCATGCTCGCCGACACGATTCCCGCACCCAGACTTCCGAGAACCAAGGCCATGGCATCCGACGCCGGCCGGGGCGACGCAGCAATGTTCGATGCCGGCAATACGTACTGCACCGCTGCATTCACCAGCATGTAAAGGATTCCCACCAGGGCTACGCCAAAGATCAGTGCGATCGGGATGTTGCGTTCCGGATTTCGCACTTCTCCGGAAACCATGTTCAGATCGTTCCAGCCATCGTAGGCCCAGAGGGCCGCAACCAGCGCGGCCATGAAACCGGCCATCCCGCCCCGGGCGCCGGTAAAGGTGCCGGCAAAATTCTGCCAGCTTCCCCCTGCTGTAGCTGAAACCGACCACGACAATGCTGAGGATGATGACGACCTTCAGCACCGTGAACACCAGTTGAAAGTCGCCAGCTTTCTTGATTCCGATGTAGTTGAGCAGGGAAATCAAGATCGCGGCCATGATCGCCAGAAGTTGGCCGAAGGTGACCGAAAAAGGCACGGAGACAACTTTGTTTGCCAAAAAACTAAGAGCCGGGAACGTCCCCAGGACACGCACGAAACCGGTGGCAAGCGTGGCGATAGACGCAGGTTTTGCGATCAGGAACCAGGTCCAGGCGTAAAGAAAGGCAGCCAGCGGCCCATAGCCATCGCGAATATAGACGTACTCGCCTCCAGCCTGTGGTTTCATGGCGCCGAGTTCGGCATAAGTGATTGCGCCAAAGAAAGAAAGCAAACCGCCAACCAGCCAGGCCAGATAGACAAGCTTGGCGGAGCCGGCAGCCTGCATCATTTCAGCCGGCACCAGAAAAATTCCGCTGCCGATGATAGTGCCTACCACGATCGCCGTTGCGTGGCTGGCGCCTAGATCACGCGCCAGTTCAGGGCGGACAGGAATTTTCCGAGTGCGCGGTGTGCATGCTGGGGTTGAAGTATACGTGAAGGCCGGAGAGCATTTAAGGGCAAAGGCCGCAAAGTTCGTAAAGAAAGGCTGAGCGTTTTACCTTCTTCGCGATTAGATTACGAGGCCGGTCGGCTCCCGATAGTTGTTGACCATGCGCTTAATGCCATCGCGCAGGGTCACGACGGTGGGAGTTGATCAACAGTCCAACGGGAATATTCAGCAGGCGGAGGTCGAGAGCAGTTGAGCGTCGTCGACCGGATGTAGCACGTCCTTGCATTTGGTCTCGACGACCACTCTGTTTTCTACGACGAGGTCCGCTCGAAAAGCGCAGTCCAGCTTTACGCCTTGGTAGATGAGCAGTACTGGTTTTTGGCGTTCCACTCTCAGGCCCAGAGTTTGCAATTTGTAGGCCAGGCAGGCCTCGTAAGCGGACTCTAGTAAGCCTGGCCCCAACTCACGATGGATCGTGATGGCGGCGCCGATGATTTCACCGGTTAGATCGGGGTTAGGCAAAAATCTTACCGCAAAGGACGCAAAGGATACCGCAAAGGGCGCGAAGATAGGCATTAGAATGCCCAAAGCGGGAAAGCTCCCATTGATTTCCTTTGCGATCTTTGCGGTATCCTTTGCGTCCTTTGCGGTTAAATGCTTTTCTTCTCGGCTAGAACACTTCCCAAGTATCCAACTCCGAAAGTTATGACAGTCCCAATCGCCACATACCACGTCCAGGGAACCCGAGTGTCCCAGCCAAACGTAGAGTTCCGCGACTAACCCGCACACCATACCTACCGTCGCGCCGCGCTGATTTGCCCGCCGGTCAGTACGCCCCAGAAGGAAGACGCCCAGCAGCGAGCCGTACGCCACCGAAGCGATCTGCAATCCCACCTCGATCACGCGACCGACTCTATGCAGAGACAGCACTGCCAGCCCAAACAGAACAATCGCCCAAAGAACAGTCGCCATACGCGACAGCTGAATCTTGCGGTCCTCTTCGCCTGAGGATGGCGCTGCAAGTAAAAGTCGATAACTGACCTCGAAGAAAGCGAGTTCAGCGCGGCGCTCAAATTCGACATGGCAGCTGCAAGAATCGCGCGATCAGCAGCCCCGAAATCCCTGCGGCATCTGCTAACGATGAAGGTCGGGATAAATCCGGTCCGCCTTTGCCGAAATACGCCGAGGAGCAAAGTCCGTAGAACGCAAACAGCATGACCCCACCAGCAGAAACAGCGACAAACGGAAAAGAATGCCACTCCGCTTGCCAGCAGCGCGGCCGCCGACTGCCGCTGGCTTCGAGCCGACAAGCAAGCGCTGCACGATCAGTTGGTCGGTGCCGTGGCTGGCGGTGGTCAGAAATGCTCCGCCAATCAGCCCGGCCCAGAACGTGTACGGCCGCCAGAAGTGAGAGATCCGAAATCGAAGACCCGAAATTTGCCCGCGCTCGCGGCCGAGGCTGTTGAATGGCCGGCCAACCGCCGGAACGAGTGCAAGATCGTGAACAACGCCACCAGGTACCGCCGACGTAAATAAACGGTGTCTGGCCACGTCGGTCCAGATCACCGCCGCTAAGCCGCCTTCGAAGGTGTAGAGCAGCGTGAGAGCCGTGATGATCGCGATCGACGCGATCTCGCCCGTGCCCAGGGCGATGGCGACCACGATGGCAACGGCATAGACCCGAACACCCTTCGGCGGCGGCGCGCGTCACCAGGAACAGGCCGGCGGTCAGGCTCGCAGGCGTTGCCCGAATCGCCGTTCGATCAATTGATACGCGGTAATAAGGTCACCGCGAAAATAGTGCGGGCAGCAGCACGACGCTGATGATCAGGCGCCCCAGAAGTATCCAACACCACTTGCAGAAACGTAAGATTCGTTCGTAGGCGAGCCCGGGAATGCTGATGATGGTGAGCGTGCTGGTTTCCGCCGCAACGATCGACAGCGAAATGGCCCACCAGGGAATATCGCGATCGGCGAGAAAGTAGTCGCGCAGCGAGCGTTGGCGCTTGCGAAAGCGCAGCCCGAACAGGGTGATCCCAGATAGAGCGCAATGATCGCGAGATCGAGTTTATCCAGGCCCATGAGCGAGTCCAGTAACGCCGCCGTCCCGGCGGCTGTCGTGGGCGTCCCGCCCCCACTGCGAGGGCAAGATGCCCTCGCGACAGCCGGCGAGACGCCGGCGCTACACGAAACCTTACGTTCGGGAATACCGTCCCAGAGTAGCGGGCTTTGCGTCCGGCAATCTTGCGATCTGCTTTGGGGTATCCATCTGGTCACGCCAGTTCCGTGATCTTGTGCCTCGCCAGTTGAACCCGGCTCTTATGGTAGAACTACGCTCGTGGCTATCTTTCTCGGGATTGACGGTGGTGGCAGCAAGACTTCTTGCCTGATCGGCACGAAACTTCGATCCTGGGAGCAGGCACGTCTGCAGGAAGCAATCCGGTTCGCGTGGGAGACGAGAAGGCGCGTAAGGCTCTTGCCGCCGGAATCCGTGAGGCTTGCACAGTTGCCAATGTGGAGCCGTCGCAGATACAGAAAACCTGTGTAGGACTGGCGGGAGCGGCGGGGCCGGAGGTTGCGGAACGCGTCCGCCGAAGCGTATCGGAAATCGTCGCTGGGGAAATTCAGGTGGTGGGAGACATGGTCATCGCGCTCCAGGCTGCTCTCGGGGATGGACCGGGCGTGATCGTAATCGCCGGCACCGGTTCAATTTCTTACGGACGCAACGCCCAGGGTGAGACCGCACGCGCTGGTGGCTGGGGATCGCGATCTTAACGAGGAATCAGGCCACTGGATCGGCCGCAGCGTGGTTGCGGCCGCCCTGCAGGCCTGGGATGAGGCCGCCGACAAGGCAGAGAAAACTATCGGGAGCCTCACGAAAGTATGGCGCTTGGAAACTCTTGAGCAGTTGGTGCTGGCTGCGAACGCTACGCCTCCTCCGGATTTCTCGGCGCTGTTTCCGACGGTGCTATCGTTGGCAGATTCCGGCGATCGCATCGCGGTTGAAGTTCTAACCCAGGCAGGTGCTGAACTGGCAAGGGTGGCCGGAATCGTAATTCAACGCCTGTTCCCGCCGTCCGCCGCAGTGTCAGTGGCCATGTCGGGCGGGGTGTTCAGTAGCTCACCGCTGGTACGGCAGGTTTTTTACAATAGCCTTCGTCTCGAATTTCCCGACACTGCTGTCAATCCCAATGTGATCGAGCCGGTCCGCGGCGCTTTGGAGTTGGCCCGCAAGGGCGCCTGAAGCCAGGATCCGGCCGCCAACTTTTATTGCACCGTCAGAACCACCTGTGCGCTGCGCGTGATCGAGCCCACGACACCGTTAACGATGATGGTGTATTTCCCCGAATGAGTTCCCGGCGAACCCGCACCGCCGCCTCCACTGCTGCCCCCGCCACAAGCAGCGAAACCGCCGAGCAGGATGCCAAGAATGATTGCCAACATTGCTTGCTTCTTTCTCCGCACAGGCTTTTTCAATCCTCCAAATGCCAGCACGACGCCAGCCACCAGGAATGCGAACTGGTAACGTAGCTGATCAGGTCCGATGAGCCGTCCGGATGCCGGGCTGGCAGCAGTAGTCACAATGCTCAACAGGATATTGGTGTTTCCACTTCCCGATGACACTTGCTTCGGCGTAAATGAGCATGTCCTCAACGGGGGCAGGCCAGGCGCTGGCGCAAGACAAAGTTAGATTGCTGGGAAAGATGCTTCCGTTTCCCAGGGCAACTGCATCCAGGTTGTAGCTCGCGGTCTGGCCCGCGGCGATGGTCTGCGCCGCGGAGTTGTTGTTGATTGCCAAATTGAAGCCCACGATCAGTTGCACAGCGGTGGAGCGGGTGATATGGGCGGCATCGGTTCCGGTCGCGACGATGTTGAAGCTGTAAGTGCCCTGAACATCGCTGCTGGCGGTTATCGTGAAGGCTGCGCCTCCAAGCGTAGGAGTTAATTGTGCAGCGGCAGGCGTGCACATCAGGGGAACGCTTCCCGCACAACTCAGATTCACCACGCTGGCGTAGCCGCCGGCGGCCGTCAGGGTGCCATTGAACACCGCAGGCTCGTTCGGGCCCACCGTCAGCGATGGATTGCTCACCCCAAGCGCGAAGTCGGGATTGTTGGAAGCGCCGGCCTGGACGGTAAGCGACAGAGTTTGCGTCCGGGTCGGTCCGCCAGCGGTGGTTGCGTTGATCGTGATCGAATAGGTTCCCGTCGGCGTAGTGGCGCCGGTGCTGATGGTCAGCGTTACCGGAACAGGACTGCCGGAACCCGGACTTACCGGTCCCGAAGGCTGGAAGTTGCAGGCGGCTCCAGCGGGCAAGCCTGCACAGGGCAGCGCGACCTCCTGATTGAACGAGCCCGCCGCCATCACCTGAAATGCAATCGGTCCGGACATACTCGACTGGTTCATGGTCAGGTTCGGGCGCCGGAGCGGTGAGGCTGAAGTCCACGACGTGCAGGGTCAAAGCAAAATCTCGAGTGACAGTGTTTGAGTCGGTGCCCACCCCGTGAGGCACCAAGATTCATATTTACCTGGGAGGAAGGGAAAGACGACTAACCCACGACTATCACGCTCCGCCATCGAGTCTCTGTGACGGTTGAGGTGGTACACCGGTTTGTGAATTCAAATCGGGAATCGTCGGAAGGCGGCAGTGGATTACGCGAAAGTGGACTTGAGGGGAGGAATGCGTTGGACTCGCCGTCGCGTGTCAGACCGCAAGCGTTAGGGGTATTTCAAGCCGCGAAGCGGCGACAAGAATAAAGCCCACGGCGTAAGCTGTGGGTAAGAAGCGACAGATAATGCGAGCCCCGAAGGGGCGGAAGAATCGTTTACATGCGACAGCCTTTCAGCCGTAACGACAAAGGTTCGATTCCAGGCGGACCCGCGTATGACCAAGCGGAAGGGAATTCAAGGTGGAGAGTCCGTGAACGGCTCTTTCGCCCTTCGGGGCTTAATCTGGCTGCGCTACGTACCCACGGCTTACGCCGTGGGCTTTATTCTTGCGCCGCTTCGCGACTGGAATGCCTCTGACGCCCGAGGTCCGACGCCCGAGGTCTGCGTGGCGCCCCGCCGTCCGCTATTCGTACCTCAGGGCTTCAATCGGATCCATGCGCGCGGCCTTGCGGGCGGGATAAAACCCGAAGAAGATTCCTACCGCCATGGAGAACAGCACTGCGGCGACAATAGCGGTGGGGGAAACGAGGACGGGCCATCCTAGAGTTTGTGTGATCAAGTAAGAAGCTCCCATGCCGGACAGAATTCCGATGGCACCGCCCACAATGCTGAGTACCACGGCCTCGATCAGAAATTGCTGCTGCACATCTCCTTCGGTTGCGCCGATCGCCATGCGAATACCAATCTCGCGAGTGCGTTCGGTGACCGAGACCAGCATGATGTTCATGATTCCTATGCCGCCCACGATCAAAGAAATACTGGCGATTGAGCCCAGCAGGATGGTGAACAGCCGCGCGTTCTGATCGGCCAGGTCGGCCACGTCGGCCAGGTTGCGCACGAAGAAGTCATCATCTTGTCCGGAGCGGATGCGGTGGCGGTCGCGCAACAGGGAAGTGATCTGTTGCTGAGCGGTATAACTCGCATCTTTTGAAACCGCTGAGACCATGATCCAGCGCAGCCAGTCCTGACCGGTGATTTTCTTCTGCAGGGTGGTGATGGGGACCAGAATAATGTCGTCCTGGTCCTGGCCCATGGCGGCTGAAGTCCCTTTCGCAATTAGCAACCCGACCACTTTGAAAGAGAGGTTGTTGATACGTACGGTCTGACCGATCGGGTCGGTCGCACCAAACAAGTTCTTGCGAACAGTCTCGCCGATGACGGCTACGTTGGCTGCGGTGTTGACGTCATCCTGCGAAAAAGATGAGCCCTCGGCCATGGGCCAACTACGTATATCGAAGTATTGCGGCTCGGTGCCATTGATCGTCGTCGCCCAGTTGTCGTTTCCGAAAACCACCTGGGCGGATGCCTGGCTGCCGGGGGTGGCCGCCTTCACCGACGGGCATTCGCGCATGATCGCGGTCATATCGTCGTAAATCAGAGTCTTGGTGGCGCCCCAGCCCATTCTCATACCGCCGCGGTTGACCGTGCCCGACTGCACAAAGAGCATGTTGGATCCCATAGCCGCGATCTGTTGCTGCGCCTGCTGTTGCGCTCCCTGACCGACGCTGACCATGGCGATGACCGCGCCGACACCGATGATGATGCCCAGCATGGTCAGGATGGAGCGCAGCTTGTTGCGGGCCAGAGCTCGCATGGCGATACGAATGATCGCTAACAGGTCCATGAATCCTTAATCCTCCAGCACTGGCATATTTTTGAGGACATCAGCCGCAATAGGCCTGTTCTTTACCAGCTCATCGCGACGAATTGTGCCGTCCTTGAAGTGAATACCGCGCTTCGCAAATTCTGCGATGTCGGGTTCGTGCGTGACCAGAACGATGGTGAGGCCATCGTCATTCAGTTTTTGAAACACTTCAAGGATTTCGACTGAAGTGCGGCTGTCCAGATTGCCGGTGGGCTCATCCGCCAATAGAATCGAGGGACGATTGACGAGTCCGCGCGCAATGGCAACCCGCTGCTGCTGGCCGCCGGAAAGCTGAGAAGGGAAATGCTCCCTGCGATCTCCGAGTCCCACAAGTTCCAGGGCTTCGCGGGCGCGTTTTTGACCTTCCTCTTTGCTGATCTGTGCGTAGAGCGTGGGCAGTTCCACGTTCTCCTGTGCCGTGGTTCGCGAGAGCAGGTTGAATCCCTGAAAGACGAAACCGATCTTCCGATTGCGAATAGTCGCCAATTCTTTCTTGCTGAGCTCAGAGACGGCGACGCCTTCCAGCAGATAGCGCCCTGTCGTAGGTTTGTCGAGGCAACCCAGAATGTTCATGAAGGTAGATTTGCCGCTACCGCTGGCACCCATGATGGCTACAAACTCCCCGCGCTCGATCCGGACATTCACTCCCCGCAGCGCGTGCACCTTGGTCTCGCCCAGATCGTAGTATTTATGCACGTCATCGATCTGAATCAGGGTCTGACGGCCGCTTTCGCTCGTCGAATTCAGCGCGGATTGTGAAATAGTCGCCATGTAATTTTTGACGCGGAACTACCGTGCGCGGGGTGTCCCTCCGCCCAGACCTGGGGCGCGCGCGGCGCCCGAACCTGCCGTCACTGCGCCGGTAACTAACTCATCGCCGTCGTTGAGTTGGCCTTTTAGCACCTGCGCCACTTCAGTGACAGTATGGTCAGTGATGCCTGTACGAATCCGCACCGGCTCCAGCGTTTTGTCGGGACGCAACTTCCAGACTACGGCAACGTCCACTCGTGGAGTGCGAGTCTGCTGTGTGGTGTTCGAGCCCTCCCCGCCGCCTTGGGTGCCTTCAGCATGGGCACGCCGTTGCTTGCCCGCAGCTCCGGTGTCTCCGGATCCCTGGGTGGCGGCCGCTTGCGTTCCAGTTTGCTCTCCCGAGATCAATCCGTATTGTTTGTAGAGCGCCCGAATCTGATCGGCGGACATGTCTGGCTTGTAGCGCAGCGCCCCGTTCGGCACTCGCAACGCATTGGGCGCGTCGGCGACCGGAATTGTGATGTAGGCGGTCATGCCAGGAAACAATTTCAGGTCCGGATTGTCGAAATCGATGATGGTGTTGTAGGTGACGACATTCTGCACCGTGGTGGCATTCAAGCGCACCTGCGACACCCGCCCGGTAAAAGAGTCTTTCGGAAATGCGTCTACCTTGAAGGTCACAATCTGACCGGTGTGGATCATCCCTACGTCTGACTCATCAGTGCTGGCATAGACCTGCATTTTGGTGAGGTCCTGCGCGATGGTGAACAAGGTAGGCGCCTGAAGCGAAGCCGCGACTGTCTGGCCCACATCCACGCTGCGGGCGATCACCGTGCCATCAATGGGCGCGTGAATGGTGGTGTAGTCAAGATTGGTCTGCGCCACCGTTACCGCCGCCTGTTTCTGTTGCACCTGTGCGATTGCCTGGGTAATAGTAGCCTTGGCTGCGGCAACCTCGGCATCCGCCGTATCGGCGTTCGCTTTTGCCAGATCGAGTTGCTGCTGGCTCATCACGCCTTCTTTGGCGAGCCCCGAAGTCCTTTCATAGTCTGCGCGGGTCTGCAGGGCTGTGGCTTGCGATTTTTCCAGGTTGGCCTGGGATGCAACCAGATTTGCCTGAGCGTTGGCGTAGTCCGCTTTAGCCTGCAACAATGCACCTTGGAAGAGGGAAGGATCGATCTGTGCGACCACCTGTCCTTTTTTGACTCGCGAATTGAAGTCTGCATTCAAGCGCGAAATGGTCCCCGAAACCTGGGAACCCACCTGCACAGTGGTCACGGCGTTGATGGTGCCAGTAGCCTCGACAACTTCCTTGATCTCGCCGCGATCGACTTTCGTGGTGAAGTACTGCGGTTTGTCGTTGCCTTTGAACTGAAAGGCGGCGAAGACAGCTATAGCTATCACCACCACACTCGCGATCAGCCAATGACGTTTGAGCATGTTCACTGCGACAGCCTCGCTTTATCCACGTTCAGTACCAAACGTCCCATACTCTATTAAACCCGGCACCAGGGGTGAGGTTGCAGATAGAATCGCTTGCTTCAATGGAACGCGCCCAAGCCGTAGGATCTACTATGGAAGATGGTACATTTTGCGACACGGATGTGCATTGTGCGCAACCTTTACAAAAGTTTACTAACATTAACCCCGCCTTAAATCGGGAGAATCGGCTACCGGCATGTCGCCGTCCCAGATAGAACCAGTTGGGAGGAGAATAGGAAATGGATTCGCAGGCGTTCTGGCTCACCATCCGGCTGGCTTTGCTGGTGGCAGCCGTGCTCGCTGTCGTCGGACTCCCGGTCGCCTATTGGATCACATACTCGCGCTGGCGATGGAAGTTCATCGCGGAAGCAGTTTTTGCCCTCCCTATTGTGCTGCCTCCCACGGTGCTGGGATTCTATGTCCTTGTCGCCTTGGGACCACGCAGCCCTCTGGGACGTGGCTGGGAATCGCTGACGGGTCACACCCTGGCGTTCACCTTTGAAGGTCTGGTCATCGGCTCGATCCTGTACAGCTTTCCATTCGCGGTGCAGCCGTTCGCGGCCTCGTTTTCCGCAGTAGATCCGCGGCTGATCGCGGCTTCGCAGACCCTGGGCGCGTCCCGGCTGCGGACGTTTTTCCGCGTGATTCTGCCTTTGTCGGTTCCGGGACTGGTCACCGGAGTTGCTCTCAGTTTTGCCCACACCATGGGCGAGTTTGGCGTAGTGCTGATGGTGGGAGGCAATATTCCGGGAGTGACGCGGACGGTTTCAATTGATATTTACGATAAGGTGCAGGCGTTTAACTATGCGGGCGCTAATGCGACCGCGTCGGTGCTGCTGCTGATCTCGTTTGCAGTGCTCTCGATGGTGTACGGGCTGAACCGACGAGTGTGGGTTTGGAAGTAAGAACTGGAGAAGCACCAAGGACACGAAGGATCACGAAGGAATTCCAAATCTCGTCCGAGATTTCCTTAGTGGTACTTGGTGCCCTTGGTGGTTATTGACTTTCATGGAGTCGACCCTAGCCAATTCGGCGGTTGTCACATCTGCCCGGGCGGACTTGCATGAAGTGTCAGTACAAGTTCGCAAGCGGCTGAGCCAAGACTTCGAGCTCGACCTTTCGATCTCGCTTGCGCCCGGCATCACCATCCTGTTCGGCCCCTCCGGAACGGGCAAGACTACCTTGCTCGATTGCATTGCCGGCCTGGTTCGTCCAGAGGCAGGGCGAATCGCGATTGCCGACAAGGTACTGTTCGACGGCGCGCTCGGCGTCAATGTGTCCCCGCAGCGTCGCAAAGTGGGTTATGTGCTTCAGGACTTAGCCCTGTTCCCGCACCTGAACGTCGAGGCCAACATCGAATACGGAATTTCGTCGCTCCCCGTCGAGGAACGCAAACGACGCAGCTCTGCCATCATGGAGTCGTTCCGCATTGCGCAACTGCGCTCGCGCCGGCCCGGACAGGTATCAGGTGGCGAGCGGCAAAGGGTGGCGCTCGCCCGCGCCCTGGTGATCGATCCCACAATCCTGCTGCTCGATGAGCCGCTGGCGGCGCTGGATGCGCCCACCAAGTCCAGGATTGTCGATGATCTGCGCGCATGGAACCAGGAGCACCGCATTCCCGTGGTTTACGTCACGCACAGCCGGGAAGAAGTTTTCGCGCTGGGCGAACGAGTCATCGTGCTGGAAAACGGGCGGTCTATCGCCCAGGGGACACCCCATGAAGTGATGACCGCGCCGCGTCAAGAAACAGTGGCCCAGTTGGCCGGCTTCGAGAACATTTTCGACGTCACCGTGGTTGCGGTTCAGGAGAATCGAGGCACCATGGCCTGCCGGCTTGCCGCCAGCGACGTAGAACTCGAAACGCCGTTGGTGCGGGCGGAGGCAGGTTCGGCGTTGCGGGTTGGAATCCGCGCCGGGGATATCCTGCTGGCTTCGCTTGAACCGGTCGGGTTGAGCGCGCGAAATATCCTTCCTGGCAGAGTCGTCTCCTTGGCGCAGCGTGATGTAATGGTCATCGCGAGAATCGATTGCGGAGTGGAGATGGAAGTGCACCTTACGCTCGCGGCTCGGGATTCGCTGCAGTTACAACCGGGAAGGAAAGTCTGGCTGGTGGTGAAGACGCACTCGTGTCATTTGATGGGAATTTCGTAGCGCCGCCGTCCCGGCGGCTGTCGTGGGGCGTCCCGCCCCCATTGCGAAGGCAAGATGCCCTCGCGACAGCCGGCAGGATGCCGGCGGTACAAATGCGAAAGCCTCGCCGCGCTTGCGACGAGGCTTTCGCGAAACTTTGCTGAACTTAAACGCTGAAGGATGATCCGCAGCCGCAGGTGCTCTTTACGTTCGGGTTCTCGAACTTGAAACCTGCTCCCTCGAGGGTCTCGACGTAGTCGACTATGCAGCCGTTCAGGTACATGACGGAGGTAGCGTCTACGTAGACCTTCAAGCCGTCCATGTCGAAAACCTTGTCCATCATGCCGGCGCCGTTTTCGAACTGCATGGAATAGGAGAAACCGGAGCAACCGCCACCGACGACGCCCACGCGCAGGCCGGTCGGAACCGGGGTCTGTTGTCCCATGATTTCCTTAACCTTGCTGACCGCGTTCGGGGTCAAGCTGATCGGCGCCTTTTTTGTTTCTGCTGGTTTCACATCCGGGGTCGTGGTCGTCGCCATTGGGTATCTCCTTGAAAGGACTAGCCTGGTTCACCTGCCCCGATTATAGCAAAGCTAACCGCGTGCGCAGCCTGCAAATCCACCAGGATGATGTTTTCAGCCTGGTTACTGACCAGGTAATTACCACTATTTAGATGCCTCCGCGCGGACCCGCGATGCAGACCAAAAAAAACACCGGATCTTGCCAACAGGTCTATAATTCCGCGTTGGGGCCCTTCCTTGAGAGCTGGTTGTGGCCACAACCTACGTCGCAACAAGGCCTCCGGGAAGAGTTCGAGATAAGTACCGAGGTGGTCTATGACTCCAGGATTGTTGTGGTTGCTGATCGTGTGGGGCGTACTGACCGGCGTTCTGATTGTCCTTCTTATCTACCGTAGTACTCTGACGATGCGAGAGGACGATCAGCTTTTCCTCGATGAGTCTGCCTCAGGGATGGCACAGGAGCAGAGGGAACTGATGGCCAAAGTGAACAAGATCACCCCACTGGTCAAAATATTAGGTGCTACTTCGGGAGCTATGATCCTGGTCATCGCTGGTTGGGCCGTCTATCTGGGACTGAATCAGATACAGCCTTAGAGCAGCGGAGAAAATCATCCGGGCGGGCTTTTAGGCGGGACAGGGTCTGGAAGCGGCGTGGAGGCCGGGCCAACAGGTCGCCGAGAGATCGCGGCTTTAGATATTGGGGTTCGCTGTTTCGCGTGCTCCCCTGTTTTCAAGCCTGTGGTCTGCGGGCCGAATCTGACACGCTGGTGCCGGGAACAGGATTTGAACCTGCACGCCTTTTGGGCATTGGATCCTAAGTCCAACGCGTCTGCCAATTCCGCCATCCCGGCCTGTTTTAAGCTTCCACCTTCCGGCTGCTCGCTAGTCGCCAGGAGCTGGAAGCCCAATTATTTTAACCGATGCGTTGCTTACATTTGTATCCTTCACGCTGGATGTCGCATCGCATACCTCAGATGGCGGTGCTTAAATCAAACTGGCTGGCGGTTCTGTTTTTGGCGATGACCGTTGCCGTCTCCCTGATGGGCCAACTAATGTCGCCGATGATCACGGTGGCGGAACGGCCGGCAGGATGCCATCAGCATGGTTCTGTTCCCGCTCCTCAGCCGGTTAGCTACCGCTGCTGCCAGAGCGGACACGATTCGGCGAATCTGCAAATTCCGCTCAGCGCACAACTGGATTCCACTGATCTGCGTTTGCCGGTCGAACTGAGTCCTGTTCTGGCGACCGACTTCCGCCCAAGTCATCGTAGTTTAGCGATCTCATCTCCGGACCCACCTCTCAACCTTCCCCTGCGCGTCTAGACCCCATATCACTATCACGGCGGAATAGTGCTGCGGGATGAAAGACCCGCGTAGCAGCCGGACTGCTTTGGGAAACGTGTAACACGACTGAGGTCGTACCCGTCCGGATCGCGGATTGCCCAGTCCATTCCCTAACGCGAATCAGCTAAGCCCGATCCAGAGCGGAGATTTTTGGTGCGGATAATGTTTTTCCATTTCGTCGCGGTGCTGCTTGTGGGTGTGTCATTCCTGATATCAATCCCACAGGCATACGGTCAGGATGGCGATACCCACGAAATGAACATGAGCCGGCAAACCGGCTCCAACCCGTCGATGCAGGGAATGGAGGGCATGACTGACGAGATGGCGGACATGCAACCGCACTCGTTCATTGACGCACTGTTGCAGCGTGCGTCGTCGGGCACCGATGTGGAGCCCAACTCCACACCCTTTTCCATGCTGATGACCACCAAAAAAAGTTGGAAGCTAATGTTCCATGGGGAAGCTTTTCTGATCGAGATGCAGCAGACCGGGCCGCGGGGCGCGGACAAATTATTTTCCACCAATTGGTGGATGGGGATGGCGCAACGAAAATTCGGCAAGGGCACTCTGACCATCAGGACCATGCTCAGCTTCGAGCCCGCCACAGTTTCGGGCCGGCGCTATCCCGAACTTTTTCAGCAAGGCGAAACCGCCTTCGGCAGGCCCATCGTGAACGGTCAACACCCCCATGATTTGTTCATGGAGCTGGCGGCTTTGTATGACCATAAGCTCGGCGAGCACACGCTTCTGTCGCTCTATGCCGCTCCCATGGGCGATCCGGCGATGGGACCGATTGCCTATCCTCACCGCGCCTCGGCGTCAGAGGATCCCATAGCGCCGCTGGGACATCATCTCCAGGACTCCACCCACATCGCAGCGGATGTGGTCACACTGGGTGTTGCGTATCGCAATCTGCGCCTGGAGGCTTCGGGTTTCCATGGACGCGAGCCTGATGAGAACCGCTGGAACATCAATTCCGGAAAACTTGATTCCTGGTCCACGCGTGTGACCGCCAATCCCGGCCAGAACTGGAGCCTGCAATATTCGATTGCGCAACTGCACAGTCCGGAGGCGCTGGCCGCCGCTGAAGATGTCCGGCGAATGACGGCGTCAGTGCAATACGACCACCCATTGCAAAGGGGCAACTGGGCGTCGCTCGCGCTCTGGGGAAGAAACCAGGATGTTTCGGGTGGCAATGTTGGCAACAGCTATTTGCTGGAATCGACCCTCCGGTTTCTGGAACGCAACTATGTATGGATTCGCCTCGAAAATGTGGATCGCACCAATGAACTTCTTCTGGACGGTAGTCCCGAGCCGTTGGGATTCAACGAGCGCTATTTGACCCGGGTGCAGGCCTACACTGCAGGCTACGAACGTGAAGTAGGACACGTTCCCCACCTGTCTACCGCGCTCGGCGCGCAATTTACCTGGTACGGCGTGCCCAGTGTGTTGAAGCCGATTTATGGCGATCACCCGGTCAGCGCAATTGTGTTCCTGCGCCTGCGGCCGCATTAATGGTCACATCCTCGCCGACGCTCACGTAGGCCCAGATGTCCTCATCTGGGCGGGCGAGCGAAGCTCGCCGGCTGCAGCGGAGCCTGGCTGCAGCTCGCCTGGCTGCCGCCGAGCTTTCGGTCCGCCGGGCGGACGAGGGCGTTCGCCCCTAAGTGTGTCGATGCGGTAGTGGGCGTTCGCGGGACTTTGTTTCTCGCTCACAATCCCGCTACACTGACTCTCCTATGTCGAATCCAACTCAGCCCAACATCAAATTGACCAACGTCGGCGACTATCGTGAAAACTATGCGAACAGCGTGCAGGTGCGGGTGAACGTCTGGGATTTCTTCCTGGTCTTCGGTACCCTCCATCAGCAAAGCGAGACCCAGGTGGATGTCAGCAATTTTCAAGGTATCTATTTAAGTCCGCAGCAGGCAAAAGCGTTATCGGCCATCCTGCAGCAGAATGTGGCCGGGTACGAGAGCACGTTTGGTGAAATCAAGCTGGACCCGCGTATGATGGCTCCCGGTCCGGTGCACTAGCCGCCGGCAGAGCACCTCGACCGCTTTGAGAACTTCTCGCCACCCCTCGCGCGGCACCCAGCCCGTGCTCATCTTTGCCTTGACCTTTGCGGTGCTTCTGGCGCTGCACGCGCCCCTGATGCGGCTGCCGTATTTTTGGGACGAGGCGGGATACTACGTGCCGGCTGCTCGCGATCTGCTGCTGAATGGGAGCCTGATTCCGCACTCCACTGCATCCAATGCTCATCCTCCGCTGGTGCTGGCTTATCTGGCGCTGTGGTGGAAGATCGCCGGCTACGCGCCGGTTGTGAGCCGCACCGCTATGCTCCTGGCCGCATCGTTTTCGCTGCTTGGCCTTTTTCGCCTGGCGAAGGAGGTGGCAAATACTGAAATCGCGATTGCCGCCACAGTTTGCACTGCGTTGTATCCAGTCTTCTTCGCGCAGAGCTCGCTCGTCCATCTCGACCTGGTGGCGGCAGGGTTCACGTTCTGGGGATTGCACGGATATGTGAGAGGCAGGACCTGGGAAACCGGGGCCTGGTTCTCGCTCGCGGCCATGTCGAAAGAAACCGCCATTCTGGCCCCGCTGGCGCTGCTGGCGTGGGATCTCGGGTCTCGGCGTTTGCGTTTTAAAGATGGAAACGAGTGGCGATTTGTTTTTCGTCGCCATCTCCGGAATCCGTTTGCGCTTCTGTTTCCGCTTTTGCCGCTCTCTGCATGGTATGCCTACCACGATATGAGAACCGGTTTTGTCTTCGGCAATCCGGAATTTTTCCGTTATAACGTCGAGGGCACGCTTCAGCCTCTCCGAATACTGCTGGCTTTGCTCATTCGCCTCTGGCAAACCTTAGGCTACTTTCATCTGCTGCTGCTGATGCTGGCTGCGCTGTTCGCCATGTGGTTGCCTCCCCTCCAGGGCGAGAGCATCGAAGGCGCTCACCAGGAGCGTCGCCGTATCGCCTTGAACACGCAGTTCGCCATGCTTTCGGTAATCGTCGCGTACGTCCTGGCGATGGCGGTGGTGGGCGGAGCCGAACTGGCGCGTTACCTGCTGCCGGTGATTCCGTTGGTGATCCTGGTTTGCGTTTCTACTCTGTGGCGCAGGGTTCGCCTGTGGCGAAGCGTGGTGATCATCGTAGCTTTGGCTTTTGTGGCCGGATGGTTCACCAATCCGCCCTACGGGTTCGCGCCGGAAGATAACCTGGCGTACCGCGATTACATTCTCCTGCACCAGCGTGCGGAAGAGTTCCTGGAGGCGCGCTATCCCATGGCACGAGTCTTGACCGCGTGGCCGGCTAGTGACGAATTGAGCCATCCCTATCTTGGCTATGTCACCCGCCCGATGCGGGTGGTGCGAATCGAAGACTTCTCGGCAGAGCAAGTCATGTCGGCCGCCGACCTACGATCGCGCTTTGAAGTCGCCCTGGTGTTTTCCACCAAGTATGAGCCCGCGCACTCCCTGGTCGAGAATTGGCGATTGTGGCAGGAATGGAAGACACGTTTTTTCGGGTATCATCGCGATGTGCCGCCTGCCGCAGCGGCCCAAATGCTGGGTGGAAACCTGGTCTACACGGAAGCCCGCCACGGACAATGGGTAGGAGTTATTGAAATAGAGCAGATCATGGAGGCACAGGCCAGCCGCTAGAATCGGATGCTTTGGACAGCACTGGGAACTGACAACCAGTAAACTGACTACTGGTCGTAATTATTCATAACAACTTATATTCGGCAGGAAATTTCGGGCAGCCGGTTGACGGCGGCTGCGGTTTTGCATCCGGGGCCACGAAAATCAACAACCACCAAGGACACGAAGTATCACCAAGGAAGTTGCGGCTCTGCGTTCTCTAGGCAGCGACCAAAGAAAGTCCTTATTGCTGTTGCTGGGCGGGCTGGTCCGGCTGCGGACTCTGGGGCCCGTTGGAAGAACCCGATGCCCCGGAATTTGAGGTTCCAAAGCCTGAAGCCCCCGGCATCGAAGAATTTTGTCCCGACGAATTCTGCTGCTGAATGGGAGCGCTTACCTGCAACGGGGGCTGCGCGGGAGTTGTAATCAAGCCGCCGCGATCCATGGTCGGATCGTAAATAAACTGCCACTGGTTGTAGTGATTTTTGCGATTGAATTCCCGAATGGTCTGGGCTTTGCTGATGCTGGCCACACCCACGATCGGTCCGCCGCCGAAAACCGTGCTGGATAACTTGTCGCCACTGGCGCTCGATCCGCCCTGCCCAGACTTGGATTCCAGGGTTTGTTCCTGAGACTGGCCTGAAGACTGGTCTGACGGCCCTGCATGGGCCTGTCCAGCAGCATCCTGACCGGGAGTGTCCGCCGCGCCATCCGGTGCAGGAGTTGCGCCAGTCGCTGAAGCCCTCTGATTTGCCGCAGCGCCGAGCAACATGCTGGCGGCAGCTGCGGCTGCGGGCCCGCCCGCTGCGGTCGCCCCGCCGAGCGGAGAGGCGCCAGGCACCATTCCGCCCCCGACGGAAGCGGCTCCGGCAATGCCGGCCGCGCCCATCAATTGCACATCACCTACGTGCAGAAGTTTGAAATCCTTCCCGGTAATGGGATCCTTGTAACGTTTTCGCAGGAAGCGAATGTTGTTGGTATTTTCCAGCTCCTCAAGGCGCGAGGGATACCGTCCAGTCTTTTTTACGTAGCGCCGGATGGCGCGGGAGTATTGCACGCCACGATGGATCATTTCCTCTTCCCGCTCACGCCGCACCTGGAAAGCTATCGTGGGAGCAAGCGCCGCCGCCGCAATCGCGAGCAAGGTCACGAACAACATCAGCATGAGCAAAATGTATCCTCGCTCAGAACGGCGAGGCAGGAAACCGGTTGGCCTTTGATCGTTGGCCTTTGGTCGTTGGCCTTTCGCCCTTGGCGTGATCGTTGGCAGTTTATTCTTGCTCATTAATAATCTTCTGGATCAGTCTTTGAGTCGGAGAGGACGTAGGTCAGGCTGTTGCCAACGACTAACGACCACAGGCCGACGACTGCCGACTGATGACTGCCTCTACCCCTGGGTTAGAGGAATGCTCTGCCGGTTGTTATTCAGCACATCCTCGACTTCGACCGACACCGGAGTGATGTGCAGAATCTTGTAGCGGCGATCGACGATGTCGCCTTCCCCGGCAATGAAGACATCTTCTCCCTGCGACAGAAAAATCTTTTTGGGTTCACCCGGCTTGTTGGCGAATCCGAAAAATTTGAGATTGATAGGCGGCGGAGGTGGCGGACCTTGGGGAACTGGAGGCGGCTCCGGGACGTGAACCTTCGCCACCATCTTTGGAATCTCTACCTGGGCCTGGAAAATGTTTCGCCCCGCACCTTCATACTTGGTGTCTTCGCTGGCTTTCAGCCAGTCATAACGCAGAGTGGGGTCGAGCGAACGCACTGCCGTGATACCTACCTTTTTGCCGTTTGCGCTTTTGCGGATGATGGTTGGATGGGTGCTGGGCAGCGCTACCGGCACTGGTGCGGGAGACTTCGCTGATGCGGGAGAGTCGGGCAGGAAACGCACTACGGTGAAGATCACGGCCAACACCGTGAGGGCGATAGCCGCAATCGTCTTGTTCCGGTTCTCCGTTCCCAACTGCATCAGGAACTCGCCTTCTGATAAGTTTCCAGCTTCAATTGCAGCTTGACCATGCCGCCCTGCTCCCCGGCCAGTTCCACGCTGTCGATGATGAAAAACAGCGGGTCGCGTTCCAGCGCGTTGATAAAACGCACCAATTGCAGATAGTCGCCGGAGAAGTCAGCCTGAATCTCGAGCGGGCGCAAGCCCACCGCGTCGGAATCCTTCTGCTTATAGCGAATCTGCCCGATTTTGACCCGGTTCTGTCCTGCCACCTTGCCCAATTCCTCAGAAATCGCCGAATCCTGCGAGGGCAAGCGGTTCTTGTAGAAATCGTCGATCTGCTGGTGCGCGGTTGCGATTTTTTTGTCAATGTCGCGCAGCGGTTCGGCTTCATGCGTCTTCTGCTGCAACTCTCTCCACAGCTGGTTGAGCTGGTCGCGACGCGACTGTTCCGATCCCACTAGCGGAGAAAACAGCACCACCGCCGCGACCACGTCCACGGCGAGTAAAGCGGCAATCGCAACCTTCACTTTCTTGCGGACATCGCGAACGTCGGGCATCAGGGCGTACTCCTCTTGTCCGCATCCGCCAGCTCGGGCACGTAGACGGCGCTGATATCGAATTGCACGTTGTCTCCGGGCGTAATACCGGTCTGGCTTTGCTCCTGTTCGATCTGGGTCTGCTGGAAGCGTTGCGAACTTTCCATCTTCCGCACCAGCTCGAGCGCCCGCTCCCGCGATTCTCCCGCGACCACCATCTTGATGGCCAGCTGGTTGCCGGGCGCCATGGCCGGCTGAATCGAAACCAGGTGCAACCGGGCGGGCATCACTCGCTCCAAATCTTCGAAGACCTTGGTCCAGGAAAACGCCTTGCGCAGGAACAGGTCGTTGAGGAACTGCGAGCGGTCGCGAGTCGTGCGATTTTCCGGCAGGTTGAGAATCGCTTCCGCCCGGGCTTTCTCCTGATCGCGGACCGCAATCTGGTCCTCCCGCTGGGCGATCAGGCTGCGATCCTTGCGGGCCGCCGCCCACCCTGCCAGCATGCTGTAGAGAAGAATCAGTGTAAACAGCCCAAGCACGGCCAAGGTGCCGCCCCACCGGAACCACAAAGACCCGGAGTCTTCGTACGGATGACTCGCGAGATTGATGTCAACACGCATACTCAGGAAAGCAGGGCCCCGACCACCCCGGCCATTCTCCACTTTGGAATCGTCCCTACACCACCCCCCAACTGCGACGCGGACACCAGGTCCGTAACCTGGGCGCCAGTCTGGGCTCGCAGCGCTGGCGCGGCGCCCCCTGATTCTGGCAGACCGGCCACGAAAATCTGGCTGATATTCAGATGATAGGTATCCTGAAAGAACACTACTGAGGGATAAATCTCTTCGGCCAATTGCTCGCCGGTAACAGTGACTCCCCGCGCGTTCTCCAGCGTCCGAAATAAAAGCAGTTGCTGGCCATCGAGAATGGCAATGCTGGTGGTACGGGCATCCACTTTAATGACCAGCGAGGGTTGCTGCGCGTTGGCTGCTCCCAGCGCCGCCAGCATGGAGGGCATGACTATTCCCGGCTCAAAGCCGGCTTGCCGAAACGCCGCTTCGTAATCTTCGATCACATTCAGCAATGCCACAGCGGCGATAACGCGTACTGCGCCGTTTGAGGGCTGCACATGATAGGAAACCTTGGCCTTTTCCACGTCAAAGGGCAAGGATTTCTTCAACCGGAAGCGGACTACGCTCTCAGCTTCCTCGCGCTTTGGGGGCAGGGTCTCGAAGTCGAGCAGCACCACACGGACGGCGGCATCGGGCAGCACCGCGATCACATCCCGCGAGCGCCCTCCCAGACTGGTCAGGGTGTCGCGCAGCGCCTCGAATACCCCGTCCGGCTGGCGCAGGTTGGTCTCCATCAGGTCGGGCACCACGCTGCCAGGCGAGAGTTCGTTCGAGGCACACGCCTCCAGCGCGCGTCCGCCGTTCTCTGAAATCCGGCCGGCCAGCACCCGGTCAGCGGAGATCTCACAGGCCAGCTTGGGTCTTGATCCAGGCTTGGGAAAAGGATTCATCGCTCATGCTTATCTTAACAAGTAAAACGCGGTAAGGCGCGCAATTACAATAGCCGGAAGGGCACTGTCCGCTTTGAACAAACGGCGCAAGAGCCGATTTGTGCCGGGTTCCGCGATGGCACCATTGCCACCTTTTTCCACTTTTGACTCCCAAACATCTGCATTTTAACGGTCACGATTTCGTCCTTCGCAGCTGCGAAAGAGAACATCCGGCCAACCCGTAGAGCAAGGGCTCGATGGGGTGCCGGAAGCGGGAGAACACCTGCGAAGCGTAATAAACCAATGGGTAGACGGCAAGCATGACCAGGAACAGGCCCACTCCATGCGAGGCACGGCGAAACAACAGCACCAGAGCTGCCAGCGCCGCCAGTTCGATCAGCAAAGTGAGCGGCCAGAAACCGCCAGGCTGGAACCAGAAATCTACCGCCCGGCGCAGAGAGTCGCGGACGAACTTGCCGGGATGCTGCTCCACGTACTCCATCAATCGCGATCCGTACAGGGTGACGAATGCCACTTCCCCAAATCGCTGATACTCCATGCTTGGTCCCAGGGGATGGGCATCGAACCCGACATTTCCGAAGTAAATTTCCGCCAGGCCGTTACTGCGCACTGGAAAGATCCGGTGAAAGACAACATAGTCGCGCGCCAGCCATGGGGCCAGAACCAGAAACGCAGCTCCGACAAGGGCTGCGGATGGCATCCAGCGCTCTTTGCGCACCGCCAGGTACACCAGCACAAACGGCAAGGGGATGAGCAGAGAAGGAGTGACCAGGCCCGCAAAGCCCCAGGCAGCACCGCAAATGATCCAATCTCGAATGCCTGGATCGCCGAGCGGATTGTCGTCCAGTTCGAGAGTACGCAGAAACGCGTATCCCAGAACCAGCGCTGCAAGACTGGTGTCCCATAAAAGAAATGGCATAAGCATGAGGTATGGTGACAGGGCCCACAACCAGCCGGCGATCAGGCCGGCCCTATCGTTCATGACGCGCTTCGCGATTGCGTATACGACCCACCCGGCAAGTGCTGAGCAGGTGGCGTTGAAGATCATCATGGCCAAAGCTGACGCCGGAGTGGCGACGCCGAAAATCCAATAAGAGAGTGCGATCGCTGCGGGGTAAATCGGTCCCAGCCAGGCGGTGGGGCCGGAGGCATCATGAAATGGAGTTGAGAACGAGTGCTTCAACACAATCCAGCGCGCAATCCCGCCGGCTTCATTGATTCCCCAGGAAAGAGCGTCGGGTTTGACGTGGACGAGATAAAAAATGACCAGCACGCGGAGGGCAAACCCGACACCGACAAGAGGGAGAACGCGAACGAAATCTGTCGTCAGTCGTCGGTCATCAGTCGTCAGCACGATGCAGCACACACTCCGGAAGGGTTTTCCCGACGACTGAAGACTGACCGCCGACGACTGGCTCTACCGCATGTTCTCGATGAACGTGACTTTATTGATTTCCTTCAGCGTGGTCATTCCCAGCCTGACTTTGTCGAGAGCCGACTCGCGGAGGAAGCGCATACCCTCTTCACGGGCGGCGCGGCGAATCTCCGAAGTCGGTTTCTTGGCCAGAATCATTTCCCGGATGCGGTCGCTGAGATCGAGCAGTTCATGGATTGCGGTACGACCATGGAATCCGGTGCCAGCGCACTCGATGCAACCCTGGCCTTCGTAGAACGCCACCTTCGACCACTGTTCGGGATCCAGGCCGCTGGCTTCCAGTACTTCGGACGGATAATGCACCACCGTGCGACAGGACTCACAGATCAACCGGACCAGCCGCTGCGCCAGAATACAGTTCAATGCTGAGACGAAGTTATAGGGCTCGACTCCCATGTTCAGGAAGCGTCCGATTACATCCACAACGTTGTTGGCGTGAACCGTGGTGAACACCAGGTGGCCGGTGAGTGCTGACTGGATGGCAATCTGGGCGGTCTCCGTATCACGGATTTCTCCCACCATGATCTTGTCCGGATCGTGGCGCAGAATGGAACGCAATCCGCGGGCGAAGGTCAATCCCTTTTTTTCGTTGACCGGAATCTGGGTGATGCCGCGAATCTGATATTCGACCGGATCTTCAATTGTGATGATCTTGTCTTCTTCAGTCTTGATTTCGCTGACCGCGGCGTAAAGCGTGGTGGTCTTGCCGCTTCCGGTCGGCCCGGTCACCAGCACCATGCCATAAGGTTCGGCGATGTAGCGCCGGAATTTTCTTAAATCGTCCGCATCAAAGCCGACCACGTCGAGAACCAGCTTGTGAAACTTCTCGCTCATCGACTCTTTGTCGAGTACGCGCAGCACTGCATCCTCGCCGTGAATCGAAGGCATGATGGACACGCGGAAGTCGATGGGACGCTCGGGAGTGCCGTATTTCACCCGGAAGCGGCCATCCTGCGGAACGCGACGCTCGGAGATATCGAGCTCGCTCATCACCTTGATGCGCGAAATGATGGTGGAGTGATGTTCTTTGCCGATGGGCGGCATGGCCTGCGTCAGCACGCCGTCGATGCGAAACTTGATGCACACTGAATCGTCGCGAGTTTCGATATGAATGTCACTGGCTCGACGTTGCAGCGCGGTAAAGATCGTGGTATCGACCAGGCGAATGATCGGACTGATGTCGCCTTGTGCGGTCAGGCGGTCGATGGAAATGCTGTCTTCGCCGCCGGCCTCGTCTTCGCTGACAACCGCCAGGGTAAAACCTTCACTGGCTTCTTCCAGTACACGCTTCGACTGTTCCGTCTTCTTGAGGATCTCGCTGATCTGGGCCAGGGTGGAAACCTTGGTCAGGATGCGCTTGCCCAGCAGCAGGCTGATCTCATCGATCATCATCAGCTGGCTGGGATCGGCGATGGCAATGGCCAAACGTCCATCCTCGGTCTCATCCAGAGGGATGAAGTTGTAACGGAACATCAGGTCAACCGGGATCTTTTTGAACAGATCGTGGTGGAGCTGGAAGTTGTGCAGGTCGACAAACTCACAGCGGTAGCGCCGGGCCACGTCCTGGGCTTTTTCCAGGTCGGCAACGTGGGGCGGGGGCGCCAATCGGGCTCCGCCATTTCCACCGTGCGCAACCACTGGTTTGTTTTCAGCCATATTTGCCATTTAAAACTCTTCCTGCCAGCGTCGGGCGCCGACTTCCGTTAGTGAATGTTCGCCCCCAACGAGAAGATCGGCATATACAGAGAAATCAACACTCCGCCAACGAATACGGCCATGATAATCAGGATGACCGGCTCGATCAGCGCCATGGTGGCGCCTAACGCCGTCTGCACGTCCTCTTCATAAAACTCAGCCACCGAGTTCAGCATGGCCGGCAAAGCTCCGGTGGATTCGCCCACTTCAATCATCTCCACTGAAAGCTCGGGAAACATCTTCTGCTGTTCGAGGCTTCCGGAAAGGGTTTGGCCTTCGCGCACCCGGGCCGCGGACTCGGCAATGCCGTTCAGGATGCGCCGGCTGCTCATCGAAGCTCCGGCCGTCTCAAGCGATGGCACCAGAGGTAAACCGCCGGCAAGCAGGGTTGAAAGCATCCGCGAGAAATTCGCCACCTGGTACTTCAGCCATATTTCGCCGAGTAAAGGCAGCTTCAAAATCAGACTATCCAGCTGCTCGGCGCCGCGATCGGTAGCTTTCCACCGCCAAAACACAATCAGTACCAGGACCACACTCCCGGCGATAAGAGGAAGATATTTTTGCGCGTGCGTGCCTACCGCCAGCATCATTACCGTGATGGCCGGAAGTTGCGCATTAAGATTTTCAAAGAGCTTGGCAAACTCGGGCACAACGTAAGTGACCAGAAATACCAGCATCACCACAACCATTGTGACCAGCAATGCGGGGTAGACCAGCGACACCGCCAACTTCTTCTTGAACGTCAACGCCAGTCTCTGGAAGGCGATGTAGCGGCCCAGCACCTCTTCCATGTTGCCGCTTTTTTCGCCCGCCATGAGAGTGGTGGTATAGATCCGGGGAAAAACGCCTTGCGCCGCGAAAGAATCAGAGAGCAGTTCGCCGCTCTTTACCCGCTCGCGAACGTTCTGCAAAAGCGCCTTCAGGTTGCCGTCGCGCTGCCGCTTGATCAACAAATCTAGAGAGTTCAGAATCGGTAGTCCGGCCTTGATCAAGGTCAGAAACTGCTGGTTGAAGATCACGAACTGGCTTTGCTTGACCTTCCGTCCGCCCAGCTGTAACTTCCCGCCGGAAAAAATCCCCCTCGGCTTCACCCAATAGACCAGGTAACCTTGCTGTACAAAGCGCTCCCTAACCTCGGACTCCGAGTAACCATGCTCCACCTGCTGCGCCATGTGCCCGCGATCGTCCGCGACTTTGACCAGAAATTGGGCCATGTCCTGCTCTGATTACCCCTCTTCCCTCCCAAGTCTAGCATTCGGAAGTGTTGACCTGCCGTGAATATGGACTAATGAGTCATCCTCAGACATATCCGTGGTAACGAGGCCGGACCTGCCTGGAAGACGCTCGTTTAAATGATTGTAAACAATAGTGTTACCTGTCGCCAGCGCTCACTGTCCAAAATCTCCGTCGATGACCTCGACCCCCGGAGGAGCGGCAAATTTGAACCTTTGATCCGCAATGGCGACATTCTCCCTTTGGTCGCTAAAGCGGTACTCGGTTACCGATTCATCAGCCTCTTCAAATTGGATGCGGACAATGTGGAAGTCCGGCGTGATTTCCAGAATAACTTCGCGGATGCGGTCGGCCATGGTCTTGGGCACTCCCCGAAGAACAAAGTTTCCCGGGTTAAGGGGAGTCATGTCGGGAGCGAGAGAGAGTCCGTCTAACTCCTTTTCCAGACGAGTCTTACCCAGAAGAAACCCCAGCGGTGATCGCAAGTCGTCCAGCTTCTTGACCGAGGTTCGACGCACCTGGTGATCTCCGGGCAGGTAGAACCAGGCATCCTTGCCGTCACTTAAGAATAACTTCTCTTTGGGAGAACGGTACTCCCAGCGCATCTTGCCCGGTTTTTTCAACCAAAGCGATCCCGATTCTGTGCGCTCAACTCCGGCGCCGTGATAGGCCTCGGTAAATTCAGCCTGCAAGGTTTGCAGGTGGTTGTAGTGGTTGTCTACAGCTTGCGTAATCGCATGAACATCGGGACGCGAGTCGGCTGCGACTGGCGATAACAGCGGCAGCATAACGATGAGAAATCGAAGAGTGTTGATTTTCATTTGCGCTACGATCATCGTACATTGCGCCGCACCCAGATGTGATGCACCCCAGTGTGGCGCGGGCGCCCCGCCCGCGTTGTGCTGACACAATTCCTTCAACTTGCGAAATGATGGGCAAAAGTAGCGCCGCCCTCCCGAGGCTGTCCGGTGGTCTCGCTCACCGTGGGAGGGCAGGATGCCATCCAGACAGCCGGCAAAGCCTCCCCTGAACGCAGTCGAAGGGATGCCGGCGCTACTTTGTAAAGCCGCGAGAGCCGCGCAGCGGCGAAAGAATACAGCCCACGGCGTAAGCCGTGGGGTCAAAAGCCCGAGCTGGCTAAGCCCTGAAGGGGCGAAAGAATGCTCCTAGCAACCGGCACTCGCTAAGTAGCGCCGCCGTCCCGGAGCCTGTCCGGTTGGCGTCTCGCCCACCGCGCGGAGGGCGAGTCGCCTCGGTAACAGTCGGCCAAGCCTGCCTCAGCGGAGTCGATTAGGATGCCGGCGCTACGTAAACCAGACCCTGCGAATCCTCGATCTGAATTTGATTCGTGCTCGTCAGGTCGTGATCGCGCCACGGACAGCAGGTCCTACACTGCGCTCCCTTTGCTTCGCTGCGGTCGGGATGACAGAGGGTTCGGGATGTTTCGGAACCTAAAAGCTGGAATGAGTTTTTAATCTGCGGGCAGGAACTTGGGCGCGAGCGGCGGAACATAGCCTGGAGGCAGTCCCCGTTGGATAAACGGCAGATCGTCGGGCTCACGCACTTCCACGCGGCCCTCGGGCATCAGCTTGTAGGGATGTCCCAGCGGATCGACTGGCGTGCCGCGCAGTAAGCCCGCGGTCTGTAGTTCGGAAAAACTCGATGGAAAATGGCCGGTCTGTTGTTGGTAGCGGCCGGTGAGCAGCTCGAGGTTGGTCACGTCTTCGTCGGATTGCAGAGCGCGCAAGTGGGCGGCCGCGTTGGCGCGGACGGTGTTGTCTTTTGTGGTCTGGTAGGTCGCGCTCCACATCATCTTGGCCATCTGCTGATCGCCTGCGTGCTCCGCCATTTTGCCGGCAAGAATAGCCAGAAAGGGATGCGCATTGGGCACCTGGGCGCCGCGGGCAAATACTTCGGCCGCGCCCGCGTAGTCCTGCAATTCCATGTAACGGATGAACCCTTCGTTGTAGTAGAGACGCCACTCGTTGGGATTGTGGCGAATCCCAAATTCCTCCAGTTCAATGGCACGCTCCGGCATGCCGCCACCGGCGGGTGATTTCGGAGCCAGGAAATTGGCGCCATACTCATACGCCACCAGCAGGTGAGGGTCGAGCGTGGTGGTGATCTCTAAAAGGGGTGCCAGCAGGTCATATCGCCGGGCTCCTTCATGATGCCGGCTGCCGAAGTACTGCACGGCTCGCGTCCAGTAGATATCGGCCAACAGCCCATCGTAGCCGAGACTCAACCGCTTCAGCGCCTTGGGGGATGAAATGTAGAGCACTTCTTCTAAGGTGGCGCTGCTCCTCATCTGGTCCAGGCGGCGCAACAACAGCACCGACGCCGCGACGCACACCATCAGCAGAAGGCTGAATACAACTGTGACCTGGCGCGACGCTTTCATTTCAAGTTCCGGCGCTCAAATACCAGCACCGCTCCGCACAAAGCCATGGTGGCATAAATCAGGGCGTAAGCGCTGTTGTAGAAAATGAGTTGTCCCGAGACCGGGTTGGCGTGGGCCACAGAGCTGATGACATTCAGTGCCGAAAAATTCGGTACCAGGTATGCCGCACCCGTCGCCAGCCAGCGCGTGACCCCCTGACTCATGCCGGCGAATCCGCGCAGGTCCTCGGAAAAGCTGCCAATCACAAACAGGGAAAACGCGAACACCGCCGAAAGCAGCGGGGACGAGAATGACGAAAAGAACAAAGTCAGCGCGGTGATGATCAGAAACTGCAGGACGATGAAATAGAGCGCCACCAGCACCCAGCCATCCTGTTTCTGAAAATGATGAGATACATAGAGCAGCGAGACCAGAACTCCGATAGCCATGAAGAAAGTGTTCACCGCCAGGGTACCAGCCAGGCCGAAAAACTTGCCGACGATAAACTCCCAGCGGCGCACCGGCCGCGAGAGCACGGTGTAGAGCGTCCTTTTTTCGATTTCTTTTGAGACCAGCCCGATGCCGATGAAAATGGCAATCACCATTCCGAATAAAGACACTGCTGTAAGCCCCAGGTTGATCACCACCAGGCGTTCGATGTCGATGGAGATCTGGCCGACCAGGATCGAAGCGCCAGACATTAGCAGGGCGAAGACGATCAGGTTATAGAGCACGCGGTCGCGCACTGCTTCCCGGAACGTGTTGGACGCGATATGTACGATTCGCGCGCTCATGCTCTCGCTCCCGAGCTGGCCGCCGCCGGCTGCAGCTTCTGCAGGTAATAATCTTCAAGTGAAGTGCGTACGGGAGTGACTGAAATCAGGCGCAACCGTTCCCGGCGCAACGCGTCGATGGCGGCATCCTGGCTGGCCTCGGGAAGGATGGCACGAACCGTATCGCCGGTAACGTGGCATTCCGCGCCCAGGGTGCGCAGCGAGGCCGGAACCGCCGTCCCCTGCCAGACCAGTTCCACCTTGCCATCGACGCCTGAGGTCAGGTCCGCCACCGCGCCCACTCCCTGTAGCTCGCCTTTGTTGATGATGGCGACGCGGTTGCACAGCGCTTCCGCATCGGAAAGGATGTGAGTTGAGAAAAATACTGTCTTGCCCTCGTGCTTCAGTTGCTCCATGAGATCACGAACCTCGCGTCGGCCCATAGGATCCAGACCGGACATAGGTTCGTCGAAGAAAACAACTTTCGGATCATGCAGAATCGCCTGCGCAATCCCCACTCGCTGCAGCATGCCTTTGGAAAACTTGCGCAACTGCACCCCTCCGGCATCGGGCAGTCCAACCCGCTGCAGGACTTCGTTCACTTTTCTTGACAGTTGTTTGGAATCAACCCCGGAAAGCTGTCCAAAATACTCGAGTAATTCGCGGGCGGTGAGGTAATCATAAAAATAAGGCTGTTCGGGAAGAAAGCCGATCTGCGCCTTCATGCGCGGATCGTCAATCTCCATCCCCAGAATGCGGGCCGAACCCGAGGTCGGGAAGATTAGTCCCATCAGCAGCTTGAGCGTGGTGGTTTTACCCGCGCCATTAGGTCCGAGAAAGCCGAAAATCTCCCCTTCCTCGATCGTCAGATTGAGTGGGCGCAGAGCGTGCTTGGGCTTTTTACGCCAAAAGCCGACGGTGTAGGTCTTTTCCAGAGCGAGAATTTCGATTGCAGGCATGACAGGTTCACAGGCGTCCGTTGACGCTATCCGACGAAGCCCAGGAAAAATTATATGGCAACCGTTTGGCGGAGTGAGGTACCGGGCCGGATTCGCGACGTTACCAAAGTAAAAGGGCCCGGACTTGCGTCCGGACCCGCTATGGCGCAGGACCCTCCCCCAGGTACAGGCCAAACTGTTGATTTATCTATTGCGCTACGGCATAGGACTGGCAAGTCGGTACGTCTGGCGCTGGTACTCCTCCGCCGACCCCCGGATTGCTCCGCAAGACTCCATCTGTGACAATGCAGAAATTACGTACGCCGGATTGGTTGAATGCAGCCGGGGCGGAACTGGATACGAAAGCGTCGTTGGTGCCCCCGCTGGTAGAAAAGCCTTTGGCCACGAATACGTATCCGCTCTTGGTGCCACTTGAAAGCACACTGTCGATGATGCAGGCGGTAGTGGAACTCGGAGCGCATCCGGAAGCCGGTCCGCCCAGGTTCGCCAGGGCAGCCGCGTAACCCAATGTCGGATAAGCGGAATTGTAGGCTACCTCTGCCGTGGCGATGCTACGGACGGAGGAGGCAGCCGACGATTCATTCGAGGCAATTCTGGCCCGCAGCAGGTTCGGAATCGCAATGGCAGCGATAATCAGGATAATCGCGACCACGATCAGCAGCTCGATCAGGGAGAACCCTGCCCTCGAGCTCGTGCTTCGAATTTGCTGCATGGGTCGCATTTCACTAATGTAATTGGCATTTTTGTGGCCAATCCTCCCAGTGGCTCTTAGGCTCATTTAATCACTGTAAAAACAATAATTTACGCCGAAGGGGGCTCCTGATGGCACGGGCGGCGAGCGATTCTGACACTTTTTGTCGCAAAGAGCGACAGGAATTGGCTCCCATTGGGATTGGCCGTTTGTAAAGAACCAGGAGGCCGCCGAGAAGGGCCGCGTTAGCTTTTTCCGCCTCGGCTGTTGGGCGAGAAGGCGGAGACGGTTACGCTGCTACAGCACGGGGTACGCAGCGCCAGTGCAAACCGTGGCCCCGCCGGTGACCGGAGTTGCCCCGGCAGCACCAACGTTGAAATGAATGACTCCATCTTCTGAGGCACAGAAGTTGCGGACTCCTGTCTGGTTGAAAGCGGACGGGGCGGCGCCTACGCCGTAGGTAAGGATCAGGGTCCCTCCGGTTCCGGCGACGCCCGCCTCGCCATAGTAATAGCCGCTTTTTGCCGTACCGGCGGTAGTGGCGTTCGACATCACACTGTCAATCAAGCAAGCATTGGCTGAGGTCGGGCCGCCGGCGCCGCAAGTCGTACCCGGAGCGCCTGGCCCCAATTGGCCCAGGTTGCTGGAATAGCCCACCGTCGGAAAAGCCGTCGAATACGTGACCTCGGCGGTATTGATGGTACGGATCCCGCTAACTGCGGAGGATTCGTTGGCCGCGATACGTGCGCGCAGCAGATTCGGAATGGCGATCGCCGCGATGATCAGAATGATCGCAACCACAATCAGCAATTCAATAAGTGAAAATCCCCGCTGTTTCTGCATCTAGAATCCTCCCAATACTCACCGGCGTGGGCCTCGGTCGAGTTGCCTGGATATTCTAGTCCAACCGCCGGGATTTAGACGCAGGCTTGCAACGCAGCGAATTTAGCGGGTTTCAGCTTTGCCATTCGTGTGGCATAGGATTGGGAATAAAAAAAGCATCGGATGTCGCCATCCGATGCTTCTGGCTCGTACCCTCCCCCGAGTACTTCGCCAAACTGTTGTGGAGCTTTTGCTTACTGTAGTACCGGATATGTGGCACCAGTACAAACTGTCGCGCCGCCGGTGACCGGAGTCGCGCCCGCCGAACCGACGTTGAAGTGAATGACTCCATCCTCAGATGAGCAGAAGTTGCGCACACCGGTCTGGTTGAAAGCAGAAGGTGCAGCGCCCACGCCGTAGGTTAACTTCAGCGTACCACCCGCGCCTACAACCCCTAATAGGTTGTAGTAGAAGCCGCTCTTGGCAGTGCCGGCGGTGATGGCGTTCGACAATACGCTGTCGATCAGGCAAGCGTTGGTTGAGGTTGGTCCGCCCGCACCGCAAGTTGTACCTACGGCGCCCGGTCCCAGCTGACCCATGTTGGTAGAGTATCCTACCGTCGGAAAGGCCATCGAATAGGACACCTCGGCAGTATTGATCGTACGGATACCGCTGACTGCTGACGATTCGTTTGCCGCGATACGTGCGCGCAGCAAGTTTGGAATGGCGATCGCAGCGATGATCAAAATGATCGCTACCACGATCAGCAACTCAATAAGTGAAAAACCCTTTTGTTTCCGCATCAAATGTTCCTCCCGAGATAGTTCAATCAGAAACTCCGCCCCGCAATCCCTGCCCTAAAATTTGATATTAGACGTAAGCGTTGCAATATTGCTTGCATTCCGGGTTCCAATCCTCGAATGGGAAGTATGTTCTCCGAGTCCCTTTAATCTAGATAGAGTTAGAGCCACGGGTAGACCAGGGATGATAGGTGCTTTTGGTCGGGCAGACTCGATTGGTCACAACTTGCGACAATTTTTGGCGTTAGGACTTTGAGCTGGGCACAAAAACGGCGCAAAAAAACAAAGAGCATCGGATGTTGCCATCCGATGCTCCTGGCTTGTACCCTCCCCCAGGTACTTCGCCAAACTGCTGTTTAAGACTTTGCTTACTGCAGTACGGGGTAGCTGGCGCCAGTGCAAACCGTCGCGCCGCCGTTGACCGGAGCCGCGCCAGCCGAACCCACGTTGAAGTGGATCACGCCATCTTCAGAAGAGCAGAAGTTGCGCACACCGGTCTGGTTGAAAGCAGACGGAGCAGCGCCCACGCCGTAGGTCAGGATCAAGGTGCCGCCTGTAGCCCACAACGCCCAGCTCGTCGAAGTAGAAACCACTCTTCGCCGTACCCGCAGTGATGGCGTTCGACAACACGCTATCAATCAGGCAAGCATTGGTCGAAGTTGGTCCGCCCGCGCCGCAAGTCGCACCTACGCCGCCCGGTCCAAGCTGGCCCAAGCTGGTAGAATAACCCACAGTCGGGAAAGCCGACTGAAACGAAACCTCGGCAGTGTTGATGGTACGGATCGCGCTGACGGCAGACGATTCGTTAGCTGCGATACGTGCACGCAGCAGGTTTGGAATAGCAATCGCGGCGATGATCAGAATGATCGCAACCACGATCAGCAACTCGATAAGTGAAAAGCCCTTCTGTTTCCGCATCTCGTTTTCCCTCTTCTCCGATTTGAAATTTGGTCTTTACCCGACCGACTGGCCTACTTATTCGCACTTTGCTGGCCAGAGCGGGGGTTACCGAAGAATCTGGGCGCCACCGTGCAGCTGGTTCATTCTTATGGGATATCATGCCTTTGGTCATCATGCTTTCCCGCCCGGGAGCGCTTCAGTTCCCACAATTTTGTGTCAGATTTTGTCGACCGAATGACAAATTGTGTCAGATTGCGACCGGGAGAACAACTCTTTCACAACACTCAGTTGGACGCGACAGGTCGGCCTCAGACTTCAGACCTCAGAATTTCCATTGTGTAATGTTCCCCTTCTATAGATTTGGGCCACGGGCTGAAGGCCGCTGTCCGTCGTCCGCTACAATGTACCGGCATGGCTGACCCAGCGGTTGTTCAAATTGATTCCGACATTTCTCGCGCCTGGTCGATTCCCGCGCCTTTCTACACCGACCCTGCTGTGTTCACCCAAGAACAACAAAGAATCTTCGCCCGGACCTGGCAGGTGGTTGGGCATCGCGACCAGCTGGCGAAGCCGGGCGATTTCTTTACTACGGAAGTCTCCGGCGAACCTTTACTGCTGGTGCGCAGCACCGAGGGCGAATTGCGCGGCTTCTATAACGTCTGTCGCCACCGCGCCGGACCTCCCGCCGAGGGATGTGGTTCGCGCAAACTGTTCCGTTGCGGCTACCATGGCTGGACCTACGCGCTTGATGGCTCCCTCATCAGCGCGCCGGAATTCGAAGGCCAGTCCGGATTCGATGCCAAAGAATTCGCCCTGATTCCAGTGCGGGCCGAGGAATGGTTCGATCTCATCTTCGTTAATCTTGATCCCGGCGCGCAGCCCCTGATGAAGAGCCTGGGCCAGCTTCCCGCGCAGGCCGGACGTTTTGGCTTCGACGCAATGAAACTCTTTGAACGGCGCACCTACGACATGAAATGCAACTGGAAGACCTACGTGGACAACTATCTCGAGGGCTATCATTTGCCCAGCGTGCATCCCGGGTTGAATCGGGAGCTGGACTACACCGCCTACCAGGTCGAGCCCTACGATCGCCACGTGCGCCAATTCAGTCCCATTCGTGGGGCGCAGCCGGGAGACGCCACGCCGCGCCGCTATCAGGAAGCCGCCGAAAACCTGACCACGGATTATTTCTGGATATTTCCCAACTGGATGCTCAACTGTTATCCCGACAATGTTTCACTCAACATCGTAGTTCCACTCGAGGCGGAACGCTCGCTGGCGATCTTCGAGTGGTATTTGCCGGAAGAGCAGCTGGGCAGCGCGACGGCTAAAGCGTCGGTCGAGTTCAGCGACCAGATTCAAATTGAGGATGTCGGAATCTGCGAGATCGTCCAGAAAAATCTGCATTCGCGAAGCTACCAGCGCGGGCGCTACAGCATCAAGCAGGAGAAAGGCGTGCACGCGTTCCATAGAATGTATGCGGAAGTAATGAATTCGTAGCACCGGAGGCCGGCTGTCCGGAGTGCATCCTGCCCTCCGCAGCGAGGGCGAGACGCCCTCGCGACAGCCGGCAAGATGCCGGCGCTACCTTGACCAGCTACTTTGAAGGAGTTTTTTATGAGCAGTTTGACTTTGCTGCAGTCCTTGCACGAGAGCCTTTCCACCCGCGCCCAGGTGAAGAGTGTGTTCGGAGAACCTATCGTCGCCGGCGACAAAACGATTATTCCGGTGGCCAAGATCGCCTATGGTTTCGGCGGCGGGACGGGCAGCGGCGGATTGGAAATCAAGACGGCCCGCGGCGAGGGCGGCGGTGGAGGCGGTGGAGTCGGAGCCCTTCCGGTGGGTGTCTTCGAAGTCGGTCCCAACGGCACCCAGTTCATCCCGATTAGCGACAAGAAGAAACTGCTCGGAACATTATTGCTGGGAGCCGCGCTCGGTTTGCTCTTCGCCCGGCGCAGAAGAAAGTAGCAAGCTTCTATCAACCCACTTTCACCAGCAGGCACGTAATGTCGTCATGCTGCGGCGTCGGTCCTACAAAGGCATCTACATCGCTCATCAAGCGGCGAAGCAGTTCGTCAGGAGTGCTGGTCGCGCCGGCGTCTAACACTTGCACCAGGCGCTGTTCGCCGTACTCTTCATCGCGCTGGTTCATGGCTTCCACGACGCCGTCGGTGTAGATCGCCAGCCAATCGCCCGGCTGCAAAACCACGCTGGCCGATTCGTAGCCGGCGTTGGCAAGAATTCCCAACGGCAGTCCTCCCACAGTTAATCGTTCCACGCTGCCCGTACTCCGCCTGAGAATGGGGGTGTTGTGGCCGGCGTTGACATAGGTGAGTGTCCGGCTGACCGGGTCAAACTCCGCCAGAAACGCGGTGGTGAAACGTAGTCCGCCCTGACTATTGGTAGAGGCATACTTGTTCATCCCGGTGACCAGCTCGACCAGCGAGCAGGGTATGGCGGAGAGCGTCTTGAGACTGGCCTGGAACGTAGCCATCAGCAAAGCTGCCGGAATGCTCTTGCCGGCAACGTCTGCGACCGCCAACAGAAAGCGGGTTTCGCCTGGAACCATCGTGGGGCGGGCAAACACATCATAGTAGTCCCCGGCCACGGTGTTCGCCGGCCGAGTGGCGAAGGCAATCGCCAGCCCCGGCACCGCCGGCGGAGTTGAAGGCAACAGCCAGCTCTGGATATCACGCGCAATTTCCAGATCGCGCTTCATCACCACCCGGTCAGAGACCTCGAGCATCAGCACGATGAACAGCAGAATTCCGGCATAGAAATGAAAACTGACTTCAACAAACTCTACCTCTCCCGATTTCCCCATGTGACTGAAACCCGCACCGGGGAGAATCAGGAACACGATCCCCAACAACAGCAGGACACGCCGGGCCGGGCTCAGCTTCTCCAGGATGGCCCAGAGAAATTCCTGCACCGTTTGAAAGAAGCTTCGAGGCTGTGTCTCTTGCCGTACCCGCGTCCCATAGTCGCGCCGGTACATCCTGTAACTGGCGCGCGCATCGGTGTGAAACTGCGTCCAGAGTTGGTTGAGCTCGAGCCCGTCCGTCACACGCTGCCAGAACTGGTGGAGTTGCCGGGAGCGAGGATGCCCTGGTGGTTGTCCGATGGGGGATGAGGTGGATGATGCCATGGTCGAGCATCGGATTATAGTCGAGCCGCAGTGGCGGGAGGATGGTGAAGCGTTGCTGCTTTCCTTTCGCGTCAAGACGACGCGCTGAAGTCAGTGGATTGCCCGGTTCGCAGTCTGCCGGCAAAAACAGGTCCCTCGACTGCACCGGATGATTCGCAAGCGAATCGTCCGGTTCCGCTCGGGATGACAGGTTTTTTGGGCCTCGGGATGACAAAAAAGAAATGTCATCCTGAGCGGAGTGGCTGCTTTAGCGAAGCAGCTACCGAAGTCGAAGGATCTCTATTCAGCCGAGCATTCGTTGGCGCGTCGCACTACGGCGAACTATCGATTACCCGAGGAGCTGCGGGGCAGGGTCCTTCGACCCCAAATCTGCTTCGTACAGCGAAGCAGATATCCGCAGGTTGCTGGGGCCCCGGCGCAGTCTGTCAGAAAAGATTCATCTGCGATTCCGCACGCGCCGGGGGAGACACTTGATGGTTCTCACGGTCGTGATGTTGGATTCCATACTTCTGCCGTAATCGTGCCATCAGCTGCGAGATCCGCTTGCCGTAGCTCTTGGGCAAAAATGCGCGATCCTTGTAGCGTTCGTGATAGCCCGCTGCCAGCTGCGGAAATTCCTTTTCCAGAAAAGGCATGAAGACGGCGGCGGAACACGGTTTTAGGAATAACGGGTTGGCGAATATGTGTTTCCCGCCGGCTTCGGAAGTGGCGCGAACCAGCGCCTCCAGATCGCGCTGCGAATCCGTGATGCCGGGAATCACGGGCGAGCAACTTATTCCTGCGGCCACTCCCGCCTGGTTCAATTTGCGAACGGCTTCCATCCGCAGGTCGGGGCGCGGCGCCCTCGGCTCTAGGATGCGCGCCAGTTCCACGTTCAAGGTAGTGACGGTAAGGTTTACAAACAGCCGGTTTCGTCGTCCGAGTTCCTTGAGCAAATCCAGATCGCGAAGAATCAGATTGCCTTTGGTGATAATGCCAAGCTCGAGCCCTTCATGGCGGGCCAGTTCTTCCAGGATGGCGCGAGTCACCTCGAAGCGGCGTTCGGCGGGCTGATACGGGTCGGTCGCGGTCCCAATCGCAATCTCCTCGCCGGGCTTCACCCGCCGCAGTTCCTGCCGCAGCAGATTCGCGGCGTGCTGCTTGACGTATATCTTTTGCTCGAAGTCCACGCCGTCGCGCATCTGCATGAACTCGTGGGTATAACGGGCGTAGCAATACTTGCAGGCAAACTCGCAGCCGCGGTAAGGATTGATCGTCCAGGTGAAAGGCATCCGGGCCACGGTGCAGCGATTGAGCAGAGACTTTACCGGCAGGGTGAAGTATTCCACGTCGTGTCCCTGGCGCAGCGATTCGCCGTCAGCTGCGAGCCGGGCGATACCGATAAGTTTGGGCGACGAGACGGGCAGGAGGGGAAGAGTAGCCATGACGATATTCGTTTTTTGTTCGCTATTAGATTAAGGCGAAGGGCTAGCTCTGTCAAGCGAAACATGGACCCAACTGACCGATTTCAGCCTCGCATTTACGACAGGAGAAGACGCTCAAGCAGGAGCCAGAGGCCGAAGAGGGCAAGAATCGGGCCACCCCAGATGTAAAGAACAGAACGCCACCCCAAGCCCTCCACTACGTCGCGCTGGCTGCTCCGCGAAATGAAAAACGGCTCGCCGGAGACGCCCTTCATCAGCAATACCGGCGGATTGAGATCGAATGATTCGGGCTCCTGGATCTTTACCTTTGCAGGCGGAGGAACTGCGCCTCCACTGGGGTATATCGATGCAAGCGCGGCCCGTCGTTGCAGATCGGCTGCCGCAGAGCTGAGAAAACCTGGCCCTTCGGTGAAAGGCCGGGCCGAGGCGTCGACTGGGCGTCCTGGATTTTCCCGCAGCGTTCCCAGAACGAACAACTGGTCTCCTTCGCGGACGCAGTATTCCTCCAGGTGAGCCGGGGCCGAACTGGAAAGGCTGTGTCGGTCGAGAAAATGACGAGTCAGGCCGATGCTCGTCGAAGGCGAATAGTCCTCTTCTAAAGAGGGCGGAAGCGCCATTTCGGCGCCGCGGGGGTCGACCATCAGTCGCCCGGTGCCATCATCCAGGAAGAAGGGAGTATACAAAGTCTCCTCCCTCACTTTCGTATGGTCGTCTTCTGCGGAGCAGGCACGCGCCACCGCGTGATAGTAGAAGCAGTCCAATTCAGAAAGCGGCGAAATGAGCGTGTACGGCCCCACAACCTTTCCGCTGATTTCGACCGCACCGAGCGAAGCGCCACGCACCGTAGATGTGGGGGTGTTCTGGATCAGACGCTTGCGTTTGAGCGAGGGAAAGCCACGAAAAAATAGAGAGACGCCGAACCAGACACCGGCGATCCCCCAGAGCACGGGCGATCGGAGGATCGAGAACCAGTCTGTCGACTTGATGTAATAGATTGCAGCGAGGTCGATTTTGCCGATGCTCTCCATCTGACCGCCGCGCATTGCAAACTACTGCGCTCGATTACTGCACCGGCTTGGCCGCCGGTCCGGGCTCGCCTGGGGGCGGCGGAATGCTGATATCAATCTTGGTCAACGGACCCAGCGACGATAGCGCCTTGTCGAACTCCGCCGAATGGCCTACCACCACCACAGCCAGTTGATCCTTGTGAAGATATTTGGTGGCCACGCGCGCCACGTCCCCCGGTACCACTTTCTCAACTCCGGCGCGAAACCTTTCCAGATAGTCCTGCGGGTAGCCATAGAATTCGTAGGCCATGCGTTCGCGCAGGATCTTGTCTGGCGAGTCCAGATTAAAGACGAAACCGTTCAAAATGGAATCCTTGGCTCGCTTGATCTCGTCGTCCGAAATAGGATGTTTGCTCACATTGTCAATCTGTTCATCCAGCGCCTGGATGGACTCAACCGTGGTGGAACTCTTCGTGCCCATTTCAATGCGCAGCATGCCAAGATGATCGAAGGCACTTCCGATCCCGCCGCCGACGCCGTAGGCCAACCCTTTCTCGGTCCGGATGGAACGGAACAGGCGGGACGAAAAGCCGCCGCCGAAAGCTTCGTTAAAGACTCGAACCGCATAGTAGTCGGGGTTGTCGCGCCGGATGCCGAGTCCGACCATGTTGATCGAGCTTTGGTTGACGTCTTCTTTCTCCACCAGGTAATAGCCCGGCTTGGCTGGCTGGAACTCGATCTTTTCCTCTTTGGGCGTCGGTCCTTTAGCCCATTGGCCGTAGGCCTGGCGCAGTTTGGCTTCCATCGCCGCCCCATCGAAATCGCCAACGATGCCCAGGATAACGTTATTGGGGTGAACATGCGTGTGGTGCCAATCGATCAGATCCTGCTGGGTTACCGCAGCCACCGTCTTGTACTCCGCGACTCGAACGTAGGGATTCTGCGGACCGTAGGCCAGCTTGCCGGACTCGCGGCTCGCGATCTCATCGACGTTATCGTTGCGACGCGAAATGGCGTCGAAATATTCCTTTTGAGCCAGGTCGAGCTTGTCGGGACGGAATTCCGGATCGTGCAAAAGTCCGTCGAAGATTTTGAATACATCCTCGAAGTCGCCTTTGAGGCAGGAAAAGGAGATGGAAGTCGAATCGGCGTTGCTGTTGGTTTCGACTTTGGCAGCGCGGATTTCCAGGTAGTCATCCAGCTGGTCGCCCGTCTCAGTTTTTGTTCCGCCGGTGCGCCAGACTTCTCCGTAGATGTCCACCAATCCCACTTTGCCGGCAGGTTCGGAGCGCGAGCCACCGCGAATTCGCGCCACGCCATCAATCAGCGGAAGTTCGTGATCCTCTTGCAGGAAGATCACCATGCCGTTGGGTAGCACGATCCGCTTGGGTTCCTGGGGATGAAAGGGAGGCAGCGGAGGAACATTAATCTGCTGCCAGTCCGTGGCCTGGGCCGCTGCGGTGGGCGTCTGCATGCCACTGAAGGTTGCGCACCCAAGGATGAGCAGAAACAGCCAAAGCTGTTTTCTCATTGCCCACCTCCAGTTTGGCCGGCGGACTGGGTGGGCGCTATGGTTTCGATAATTCCGACAGTGCGATTGGTGGGAACGAAAGTCTGATTGGCGACGCGACGGATATCGGCTTTGCTGACTTTATCCAGATTTTCTACCTGGTGAAAAAGTTCGCGCCAGTCGTCATAGCGGGCCTGATACAGCGCGAGTTCGGAGGCCAAGCCCTCGTTGCTGTCGAGGCCGCGCAGCAGCGTGGCCTTGGCTCGGGTGCGGATCATCTTCAGTTCCTCGTCACTGATGTCCTCGTTCTTCAGGCGCTCGATCTCAGCGTGGATCGCGGCTGCCATCTCGTCCGGCTTGTGGCCGGGTAAAGGGAATGCATAAAAGGCGAACAGGTGGGGATACTTGTTGCCCGGCAGCCCGGTAAACCCGGCCGAGTAAGCGGCAATCTTCTTATCCCGCACCAGGGCTCGGTAGAGACGCGAGGTGCGCCCGTTCGACATCAGGTCGGCGATGGCGTCGTAAACCGCATCATCGGGACTGCGATAGTCGGGCCGGTGATAGCCCTCGAGATAAAGAGGCTGTGACCGGTCAAACATCACCACTCGTCGTTCAGAATTTTGCGGAGGCTCGGTCGTGGTCCGCTCATCCGGCTTCTCACGCAAGAGCAACTGACCGAAATACTTCTCAATCAGAGGCATGGCCACGGCGGCTTTAACATCGCCGACCACTGCCACGACCATGTTCGACGGAATATAGTACTGATCGAAGAAGTGTTGCGCGTCGGTAGCAGAAAACGTATTCAGGTCCGCCATCCACCCAATGGTCGGGCGGTGATACGGATGTGCCTGGTAAGCGGCGGTGACAAACTGCTCCAACAGCCTTCCGATAGGGCTGCTGTCGGTTCTCATGCGGCGCTCTTCGATCACTACGTTGCGCTCTTTGTAAAACTCACGCATCACGGGATGCATGAACCGTGAAGACTCGAGATAGGCCCAAAGTTCCAGCCGGTTTTCAGGCAGGGAATAGTGGTACGCGGTTTCGTCCAGGTCGGTAGAGGCGTTCAATCCTTCGGCGCCGTTGTTTTCGAGAATCTGAGGGAACTCATTGGGCTTGACGTATTTCTGCGCGTCGGCGATTTCGTCTTGCCAAGCCTTTTGCAGGTCCTTCAGTTTTTGCTCGTCTCGACCGACTCGTTTGTCCCGCTCTTCGATGTAGGCAGCGTAAGCTTTCTCGACTTTGGCCAGCGCAACTTTCTCGGCGGCGTAGTCGGTGGTGCCAATTTTATCCGTGCCCTTGAAGGCCATGTGTTCAAACATGTGAGCCAGGCCGGTTTTGCTCATGGGATCCTGCACCGAGCCCGCGTCAACGTGGGTATAGAACGAGAACACCGGAGCTTCCGGGCGCTCACAAATGATGACTGTTAAGCCGTTGCTCAGCTTCTTGAGCGTGATGCGCTTTTCGAAAGAGGCCAGGTCTTGCGCCGTGGCGAGGGCGGAAAAAGCCAAAATCATCGCCAGAAATTTGAGCGTGCGGTATTTCATCGGACCTCCGCTGCGGTTGGACAGAACATTACGGGAAGAACTTGAAGTTACGTGGCGGAGAGGGAAGTTGTCAAACCGGACCATGCTGGCAGATGACGCCCATGCGGAGCGGTTTTCAAACTGCGCCACTATCCATACGTCCTTCCCACGCTTTCAGCATCCAAGTTCAGCATCCAAGCTATGCAATTCGGAGCGCGTTCAATTATGCCGAAAGCATCGATATACTCTATGGCGGTCGGGCGAGCTGACAACTCTGCGAAGAAGCGAGGCAGCGTGAGCAACGAACCGGTGGTTGAAATTGAAGGCCGGCAACTGAAGCTGTCGAATCTGGACAAAGTGCTGTACCCGGCGACTGGCTTCACCAAGGGCCAGGTCATCGACTACTATGCCCGCATCGCGCCCGTCCTTGTTCCTCACCTCGAAGGCCGGCCGCTGACACTCAAGCGCTACCCGAACGGGGTCGACAGCCAATACTTTTTTGAGAAGAATGCCACCAAGCACCGGCCGGATTGGGTGAAGACCGCGCCCATCTGGAGTGAGGGGAACAATCGGAACGTCAACTATATTCTGGCCAACGATCTGCCGACGATAGTTTGGATGGCGAACCTGGCCGCCATCGAACTGCACCCATCACTCTCATTGGCGAAGGAAATCAGTTGTCCCACCATGATGGTATTTGATCTCGACCCGGGCCCGCCCGCCAACATCGTGCAGTGCGCCCAGGTCGGCTTGTGGTTGCGGGAAATTTTCGAACACTTTCGCCTGCAAAGTTTTCCAAAAACATCAGGTTCAAAAGGTTTGCAGATTTACGTTCCCCTGAATACTCCCACCACCTATGAAATCACCAAACCGTTTGCTCACGCGCTGGCCCGGCTGCTGGAAGATCAGCATCGCGACCTGGTCGTTTCCGACATGAAGAAGGAGTTGCGCAAAGGCAAGGTGTTGGTGGACTGGAGCCAGAACGACCAGCACAAGACCACAATCGCGGTGTATTCGCTGCGGGCGCGTGAGCATCAGACGGTTTCCACGCCGGTGAAATGGGAAGAAGTCGAGCAGTTGCTGAAGAAGAAAGACCCAAACTGGCTGGTGTTTGAGGCGGAGCAGGTTCTCAAGCGGGTTGACAAAATTGGAGACCTGTTCGAACCCACGCTCAAACTGAAACAGAAGTTGCCCCAGTTATCCGGAGTCGAGGAGGACAGAGCGGGAGCGAGCGAAGCTGGACTGGAAATATCTGCGCAGGCTGAACGTCCGGCAAAGGATCGCAAGGCCAAGGCGAAACCTGTGCTCAAACGCGCGGCCCCCAAAAAGCGCAGGAAGCTATAATTTCACTCCGAGTTCAAGGCAACCATGGCGCAACTTTACGTGGGCACTTCAGGGTGGGCTTACCCCAGTTGGAAGCCGGATTTCTATCCGGCCAAGCTCGCGCAGACCAAGTTCCTGCAGCATTACGCTACCCAGCTCAACACTGTCGAGGTCAACTTCACTTTCCGGCAACTGGTCAAGGAAACGACCACCCAGAAGTGGATCGCCGGGACGCCGCCTGGCTTTCGCTTTGGCATCAAGGCGCACCAGGTGATCACCCACATCAAACGGCTCAAAGGCACGGCGGACTTTGTGCCCCGCTTTCTCAGTACAATCGAGCCGTTGGCCCAGGCCGGGAAGCTCGGTCCGGTCTTGTTCCAGCTGCCACCCAATCTGAAGGCGGATGCCAAGCTGCTTGAGGAATTTCTTCCTGACGTGCCTCGCGCCGTTCAGGCGGCTTTCGAATTTCGCCATCCGTCGTGGTTCACCGATGAAATCTTCGACCTACTGAAGAGTAAGAACCGGGCGCTGTGTGTCGCCGAAACCGAAGAGCGGGTTACTCCCGACGTCGTGACCGCCGACTTCTGCTATTACCGCTATCGAAAGCCCAGCTACACCCCCGACGAACGCCGTGTCATGGTGGATCGAATGCGCGAGCATCTTGGCCAGGGGCGGGATGTATTCGCATATTTCAAGCATGAGGAGACACCCGAAGGCGCGCTCTGCGCGGTGGAGATTTTGAAAGAAAACAATTAACCACGGTCGTCAGTCGTCGGTCATCAGGCTTCAGCAAGACGACTGAGAACTGGCGTGCTGACGACCGACGACTGACGACTGACGACTGACGACCCGGCGTCCTCTGTGTCCTCTGTGGTTAAGAGATTTGGGTATACACCCGATCACTTTCCCGAACGTCCGATAACGCGCATACTCGTGCTGTGCCCTCTGAAGCCAACTCCCGCGTAGTTTACGGGTTCCGCGATTACCTGAAGATCGAGAAGGGGCTGGCGCCGCTCACGGTTGCGGCCTACACCACTGACATTGCACAGTTCGTCGGGTTTCTCGAAAAGCATGGGCGCACACTGCTCAATGCCCAACGTGACCACGTGCGCGGTTTCATCCAGCAACTGTTTGGCAATTCAGTCGATGGACGATCGGTGGGACGAAAACTCTCGGCGTTGCGCCACTTGTACCGTTTTCTCCTGCTCGACAAGCTGGTGGAACATGATCCTACGTTGAACATCGATTCACCCAAGCAGTGGAAAGTCTTGCCCAAGGCCCTGGCCCGCGACGAGATGGAAGCCATGCTGCGGCGTCCGGGCCCAGTTGCCAGTGGCAAGGAAGGAGAAGCAATCGCAGCCCGCAATCGAGCCATTCTGGAAGTGTTTTACGCGGCTGCGCTTCGGGTCTCCGAAATCGTGGGAGTCAAACTGGAAGACCTCAAGCTTGATCTGGGCTACGTACTGGTTCGCGGCAAAGGCGACAAGGAACGGATTGTGCCTCTGGGTAAAGGCGCGCAGGATGCCCTGACGCAATATCTCAAAGATTACCGGCAAATTCTCACGAAGGGGAAAACTTCGCCGCTGCTATTCCTGGGGCGGAGGGCAAAGAAGCTGACTCGCCAGCGCGTCTGGCAAATGGTTCGCACGGCTTCCGCGGATGCGGGCCGTCATGTTAGTCCGCATATGTTGCGTCACAGTTGCGCCACCCACATGGTCGAGAACGGCGCTGACTTGCGCACGGTGCAGACGATTCTGGGCCATGCCGATATTTCGACCACGCAGGTCTACACCCACCTGGCGCTTGATCGGCTGAAGAATGTGTATCAAAAGCATCATCCCAGAGCCAAGGCGAGGAGTTCGTAGCGCCGGCATCCCCAGTTGTCCGGAGGGCGTCCTGCGAGGGCGAGACGCCCTCGCGACAGCCGGCAAGATGCCGGCGTTACAAAGAACATCATGAAAGCCAGCAACGTCGAAAAAGCTGTCAGCAATTTCCTGCAGACGCTACGTCAGCGTAACGCCTCGCCGCACAGCATCAAGGCTTACCGCAGTGACCTGGATAAATTCGCCGCTTATGTTGGCTCGCGCGGCTGGAGGCAAATCGACCACGTCACCATCCGCGGTTTTTTATCTCATCTTTACGAAAATGGTTTGGGGAAGACTTCGGTGGCGCGCGGGCTGGCGGCGGTTCGTTCCCTCTATCGCTGGCTGGCCCAGGAGGGCGTTGTCGAGCAGAACCCGGCAGCCCTGGTCTCGACTCCGAAGCTTCCCAAAAAACTTCCACGAGTCCCGACCATTGAGGAGATGAATGGTGTGCTCGACGGCCAAATGCCGGAACTGGCGGCCTTTCCCGAGCGTGATCGCCTCATGCTCGAAATGCTCTATGGCTGCGGCATTCGGAACTCGGAGTTGATCGGGATCAACTTGGACGATATCCGCATTAGTTCAGAGGCAATCCTCATACGCGGCAAGGGGAAAAAGCAACGATACGTGCCATTCGGTGGCTCAGTGACGTCCGCGCTGCGGTCCTATCTGCCGGTTCGGCACCAAATGCTTGCGGAACGTAACCAGCATTCTTCGGCATTGCTGATTAACTTGCGGGGCGGCCGGCTCACTACTCGCAGCGTCGGGCGGATCATCAAGAAAATCGTCGTCGCCAGGGGCTTGTCGCCGGATGTCCACCCGCACACGCTGCGCCACGCTTTTGGAACTCACATGCTGGAGGAAGGCGCCGACCTGCGCGCCATCCAGGAGATGCTGGGGCACGAGCGCCTCTCCACCACTCAACGCTACACCCAACTCTCCATCAAGCACATGCTCCAGGTCTACGACCAGACTCATCCCCGAGCCAAGTGACAAGATTTTCGTGCGCAGAAGGCCACTGACCTCTGTAATTTGGAGCGGATACCGCCTTGCCCCACCATAGCTAGGCTGGAGGTTTTCTGTCCGGAGCCTGGTCGACGAGTGCGAAAACTGTGAAAAAGATTAATAAAGAACTCCTGTTGCTCCTGTTCCTGGTCTTAATCGCCGCCCTGATCCATTTCCTGGTGGCCTCCCAGGCAATGGCTTTAGTGTTCTATTTCCTGCCCACCCTGTATTCGGCTTACTACTTTGGGCGTCGACATGCCACGCTGACCGCGTGCGCCAGCGTCGGCCTGGTGATTTTGCTTACTTACCTCAACCCTGCGATGTTTACCCGTCGAACCGAGAACTTGCCGATTGACGGTCGCTGGTTCGACATCGCGGTCTGGGGCGGCGTGCTGGTCGTGGCTGCCTACGCCATGGGCACACTGTATGAACGAAACCAGAAAAGCCTGAAGGAACTAAAAGACGGTTATGACGGAATGCTGGTCATACTGCAACAGTTTCTCAGCAACCAGAATAATAGCGAGGCGGACTCCTGCCGTCTTTCGGCGCATGTCACCAAGATCGCCGAAGCCCTCGGGCTCGATCCTGAAAGCACTGAAAACCTCCGCACCGCGGCCTTACTGAGCAAGGTAAACGAGATTGGCATCAGCAACGAAATTCTTTACAAGGCCGCCAACCTTTCCGAGGAAGATCTGGAAAAAGGCATGCGCAAGGATGAAAGCAGGAGCGCCACAAAAGCGCAGTTGATGGGCGGGTCGCTGCGTCGCGCCATCCCCATTTTGGTCGCGGCGCAGAAGCTCAGTGAGAGTGACGCCAACCCGTCGGACTCTATCGTCGAAGTGCAAATTCTGAACCTGGCCGAGAAGTTTGAGGCTCAGGCCGCTGGTGCAGGAAAAACGCCGCCCGCGCAAGCGGTTGAAAAAATCGCGAAGGATTCCGAAGGCAAATACGATTCAATGATTGTCGACGCCTTCGTGAAAGCCTTTGGGCAGAAGGCGCTGGCAGCGACAAAGTAGCCCGTCCGGGTGCTATTGGTGCGGCGTAGTTACAGGACTTTCCGGCTGCTCAGCACGCAATCCCTTCCACATTTCCACCACCCGCGATTTCAGCTCTGCCGTCAGGTTCGCGTAGGCCGCTTCCGACGCCCCCGATTCCGGTGGAGGAAGAATCGGGGCGCCAAATTCGATCTTGAGCGGGACGAATTTCTGAAAGCGTCGGCCCCGAGGCCATGCTTCGTGAAAGCCCTCAACCGCGACTGGAATAATCGGAACCTGCAAGTGAATCGAAAGAATAGCCGCGCCCTTTTTGAAGGTTCGGGGAGTGCCGTCAATACTGCGCTCGCCTTCAGGGTAAAGAATCAGAATGCGGTCATGGCGCAAGCCGAACGCCCCTGCGCGCATGGCCGGGACGAGGTTTGAATCCGGATCGACGACAATTACCCGTAGCCAGCGCGCCACGCGGCGCATAAGGCCCGACCCAAAAATGTCGCTGGTTCCAACCGAGAACAAGTTACGAAACACCGTCCATGGTAGAACCGACGCCATCAATACCGGATCGAGATAGCTTTGGTGATTGGAAGAAATGATGTAGGAACCCTGCACCGGAAGCTTCTCCAGGCCGCTGACTTTCATTCGAAACCGGTCGGAAGCAAAAATCCCGATAAGGCGGAAGCCAAGGTACAAGAAACTTTCAACGAACCGGCCGGGCTTGGCCAAAGCCAGGACTTCCGGATCGGTGGACTCCTCCTGCAGGATCGACTGCCATCCCGCTGGTTGCTCGCGCGAGGTGGAAATGGTCTTCCCCGATGCTGCGCTTTCGCGAACCGCATCCACCAGTTCGCGAACGGTGTAGATTTCGGACAGACTCGACTCTTCCACGTCGCCGCCCAGTTCTTTCTCGAGCGCAACCAGCAATTCAATACGCTGCATGGAATCGAGACCGAGATCAAGTTCCAGATTGTCGCTGGGGCGAATCACCTCAGGCGTCGCTGTTGACGCCTCGCGAATGATTTTCAGCGCCCGCTGCACTTCCGGCTGCTCCAGCCACCTGGTGTCTTCACTGTTCAGTGCCGGCCGGGAGCTGATTTCAGAATCTGCCACTGATCCTTTTTTCTGATTCGCGCGCACCCGCTTTTCCAGTTCAAAGCGCTTGAGTTTGCGCGTGGTGGTGCGCGGCAGGGGCTCCTGCCAGATTTCGTAACCGCCGATGCGTTTGGTGGATGGAATCTTTGCCGAAGTGCCTTCAATGTCGAAGCGAATCACTTCCTTCGCATTCACAATCTTCCGTTCTTTCAGGACGTCGAAATCCGGCACCACCACGCCGTACAGTCGCTCCGACGAGGGATTGCCCGGCTCGCTTTCCAGCGCCAGTACGCCGATTTCCTTGATGTACGGAGACTTCACATAGTACGACTCAATTTCCTCGGGATAAACGTTCTTGCCATTGCTCAGGACAATCACGTCTTTTTCGCGGCCTGTGATGAACAGATTGCCGCCCGGGTCGAAATAGCCGAGATCGCCGGTATGAAGCCATCCATCTTTCAAAACGGCTGCAGTCGCGTCCGGCCGGTTCCAGTAGCCTTTCATCACAATCGCGCCCCGGATGGCAATCTCGCCCACCGCGGGACCGCTGTCTTCCGCAGGCTTAGGATCGACAATCTTTCCTTCGACGCCGGGCAGTGGCGGTCCGACTGAACCGATGACGTTGTGACGCGGCAACGCGGCAAAAGCAGCGCCGGTTGTTTCGGTAAGACCATACGCCTGGAGGACGTCGATGCCGAGCGCGTAGAAGTCGTATCCGATCTGCGGATCGAAGCGGGAGCCGCCGGTGATGAGATAGCGCATCCGATCGCCGAATGTGCTGTGTAGCTTGCCGAAAAAAATCCCTCCGGCATTGAAGCCGACCTTGCGCAGACCACGGTTCAGCGTCATCAATGCTTTGAGCGCCCAGCCCGCCAACTGGCCTCGCTTTGACACTTCTTTAAATATGCGCTCGTGGATCAGGTAAAAAAATTGTGGAACCACGGCAAAAATAGTGATCTGGCGCTCGTTGAGGGCGCGTAGCAATTCCGTGGTGTTCAGAGTTTCCAGATAGACCACGCGCGCGCCCTTCACCAGCGGCAACAGGAGATTCGCCATCTGCGAAAGCACATGAAAGAGCGGGAGGACGCCGAGCACGGCATCTTCGGGGCCGACCCGCGCCCAGCGGAACACCGATTCAACTTCACCCATGAGATTGGAGTGAGTCAGCATCACGCCCTTGGGATCGGAAGTCGTGCCGGAGGTATAGAGCAGGGAAGCCACATGATCCGCGGAAACTGATATTGGCTTGAAGCCGCTGGGGCCCCACGTAAAGATGCGGTCAAGGTCGGGTACCGCGTCGGCTTGAGCGGTTGCGTCCTTGAGTTCGGCGGGATTGGTGAGCACAATTTTGACCGGCGAGGAGCCGATCGCTTCCCCGGCGGTGGCGAGATGTTTGACGTCGGTAAATAACAGCGAGCTGCCGCTATCTTTCAGCAGAGTTGCGATCTGGTCCGCATGCAGCGCCGTATCCAGCGGAACCGCGGTGCAACCGGCTGCGACTGCGCCCAAAAAGATCGCCACCCAGCGAGGATGGTTATCGGCCAGGATGGCGATGCGCGCGCCTGGCTCTAATTCGCTCTTCGCCAGCCAGGATGCGACCGACTCCGCCATCCTCCGCACTTCAGCGTATGTGTAACTCTCCACTTGATCCCGGCGCTGGATTTCCAGGGCAACGTTTTGCGGCCAGTGTTCGACACACTCGACGAAACGATCGTAAAAAGTGGGCATTGGTTCGCGGAAAATCTTACATGAGAACCACGGCGATTGCTGAAAGTTGGATCTTTGTAGCGCCGACCTCCGGCCGGCTGTCCCGAGGGCGTCACGCCCTCGGATCGCATGGCCAGCTGCCTGCGGGTCTAAACGGCCTGCTCCGTCCTTTGAATCGCGTGGCATTTCTAGCCCGCCGCTCCCCAGCGACTTACGCGTCGCCGCCGCATCTAATATGCTAGGCTTCTAGTTAAGGGCTGTGCTGCCTCCAATAGGTACTTCGATTTGATTAACACTCTACTAGGCAAGGTCTTCGGGACCAAAAACGAGCGCGAACTGAAGCGTCTGATGCCTCAGGTCGAGGCCATCAACGCCCTTGAGCAACAAATGAAGCGGCTCTCGGACGACCAGTTGCGTGCCAAGACCGACGAATTCCGGCAGCGCATCCATACCCGTCTGGCTGACCTTACTGACGAACCAAACGCTGACTCCGACCGCCTAAAGCAGCTTGAGGACGAGCGCGCCGCACGGGTTAAGGAAGCTCTGGACGAGATTCTGGCGGAAGCTTTCGCGGTAGTCCGCGAGGCTGGCCGCCGCGTCCTCCAGATGCGCCATTTCGATGTGCAACTGATCGGCGGTATGGTGCTGCACCAGGGCAAGATTGCGGAAATGAAAACCGGCGAGGGAAAAACGCTGGTTGCGACTTTGCCGGTTTATCTAAATGCGCTCAGTGGCCGCGGCGTCCACGTGGTCACGGTCAATGACTACCTGGCCAAGCGCGACTCGGAGTGGATGGGCAAACTTTATCGCTTTCTAGGCTTGACCGTGGGCGTCATCGTTCACGATCTGGACGACGAGGAGCGCCGCGAAGCTTACGCCTCTGACGTCACTTACGGCACTAACAACGAATTTGGCTTCGATTACCTGCGCGACAACATGAAGTTTGACGTTCATGACTGCGTGCAGCGCGGGCACAATTTCGCCATTGTGGACGAAGTCGACTCCATCCTGATCGACGAAGCCCGTACTCCTCTGATCATTTCCGGCGCCAGCGAAGAGTCAACCGACAAGTACGCGCGAGTCAACCGCATCATCCCCAAGCTGGAAAAAGGCGAGGAGATTGACACCGCTCCCGGCGAGCCCAAAGAACTCACCGGCGACTATGTGGTGGATGAAAAACATAAGAGCATCACGGTCACCGATACCGGCTGGGAAAAGGTCGAACAGCTTTTAGGCATTGGAAATATCGCTGACCCGGAGAACTGGGATCTGAAGCACCACGTCGATACCGCCGTCAAAGCGCACGCCCTCTATCGCCGTGACGTTGAGTACGTCGTGAAAGACGGCGAAGTCATCATAGTGGACGAATTTACCGGCCGGCTGATGCCCGGGCGCCGTTGGTCCGACGGCCTGCACCAGGCGGTCGAAGCCAAGGAAAACGTCAAGATCGAGCGCGAGAACCAGACCCTGGCTACCATCACCTTCCAGAATTATTTCCGCATGTATAAAAAGCTGGCGGGCATGACCGGCACGGCCGAAACCGAAGCGTCGGAGTTTGACAAGATTTACCGCCTGGAAGTGATGGTCATCCCGACGAACAAAGTGATGCTGCGCCTGGAAAATCCGGATGTGGTTTATCGGACGGAAAAAGAGAAGTATTACGCGGCCTCCGACGAAATTCAGACGCTCCATTCGACCGGCCGCCCGGTGCTGGTTGGCACAACCTCCATCGAAAAATCGGAGCGCCTCTCCGAATTACTAAAAAAGAAAAACATCAAGCACGTTGTGCTCAACGCCAAGTATCATGAGCGCGAAGCCGAAATCGTAGCCCAGGCCGGCCGTAAGGGGATGGTGACTATCGCCACCAATATGGCCGGGCGCGGAACCGATATCCTGCTCGGTGGCAATCCTGAATTCATGGCCAAGCAGGAATGCGTGAAGAAGGGTCTGGCTCAGCCGCTGCGCGCCGCCCAGGGCAAAATTCAGGTTGACGTTGACGAAACCAAAAGCACGGTCTGGTACTACGCCGGCAACGAGTACGTCGTTCCTACCGATCAATGGACCGAAATTTTTAACCGCTATAAGGCTCAAACCGATAAGGAGCACGACGAAGTAACCGCCGTCGGCGGACTGCACATCTTCGGCACCGAGCGCCACGAGGCGCGCCGCATCGATAACCAGCTTCGCGGCCGCGCCGGCCGACAGGGCGATCCCGGCTCCTCCCGCTTCTATTTGTCGCTCGAAGATGACCTGATGCGCATCTTCGCCAAGGAGTGGGTGTCGAAATTACTGCAGCGGCTGGGCATGGAAGAAGGCATCCCGATCGAATCCCGGCTGATCACCAGTCGGATCGCCACGGCTCAGCAAGCGGTCGAAGCCCAGAATTTCGAAGCCCGCAAACACTTGCTCGAGTACGACGACGTCATGAACAAGCAGCGCGAAGCAGTCTATGGCTTGCGCCGCCAGTTGCTCGAGGGCGTGGAGCAGAAAGAACTTATCCTCGAAGACTACGTCTCGGGCATCCTCAGCGATGCGATGGACCAGTTTTGCGGAGCCAAGGTCCACCCCGACAACTGGGATATCAAAGGCCTCAAAGACTCGATCTTCACCCGCTTCGGTGTGGACATTCTGGCAGAAGGAATCAAGCCAGAATCGTTGAGCCGTCAGGAGCTCGGTGACACCATCTTCGCCAAGCTGAAAGAACGCTACGACGCCAAGGAAAAGCTGATCGGCCCAGATGCCATGCGCTACCACGAGCGCATGATCATGCTAAGCGTGCTCGATTCGCAATGGAAAGATCACCTGCGCGACATGGACCACCTGAAGGAGGGCATCGGCCTCCGCGGCTATGGACAGCATGACCCGCTGGTCGAGTACAAGCGCGAATCCTTCGACATGTTCGAAGCCATGATGCAGCGTTTCCAAGAAGAAACCGCCCGATATCTCTACCTGATGCAAATTCTGGAGCGGCCCTCCGGACGGGGCGGCTTGCCCGGTGAAGATGGTGTGGCACCCGGCGATGGCGGTGGTCCCGGTAGCGGAGCGCCCGACGCGGGCGTGCCTGTGCTTCGTTCAGGCGGAAGCGGCGGAAACCACCGCCCGCCTCGTACTGTCGCAACCTCAATCGACGAACTCGAAGAATCCTTCCAGCGCAAAAAACGCCGCGAACTGGATCAAGCACGCATGGCGGGATCCGGCGATTCTCAGCCGGTTCAGCAGGTAGTGCGTGGCAGCGCCAAGGTTGGCCGCAATGATCCTTGTCCCTGCGGTTCCGGCAAGAAATACAAGAAGTGCTGCGGCGCCCAAGTGTCATCCTGAGAGCAGTCGAAGAGCCTGCCCCGAGCGAAGTCGAGGAGACCTCTAACTTTCCACAAACGTTTCCTCTCAATTCTTCTCTGCTGGGGACTACTTTGCCGCTTTGCATCCCGGGGGCAGGGATCCTTCGACTCCGTGATTGCTTTCGTGAACGAAAGCAATCCCTCCGCTCAGGATGACAGAGCTATTTAGGATGACAGGACGGTCAGGATAACAACGGCAGAGAGTGCGACCGCTCTATCCGTTGCTCTTCTGCTGCTCGAACGCCTTCTGCAAATAGCGACGGGCTTCATCCAGCGCTCCCTGGGTGTTGTCGTTGGTTTGCAGGGCTTGACGGTACTCGTTGGTGGCACGCTCGCGCTGTCCGGTGACGTCGAAAATCTTGCCTAGCTGGATATGGCTCCAGACCTCGGTCCAGCGCGGTTCGCCATCACCGTTGAGGCATTCTCGATAAGCATTCGCGGCCGCCTGGTAGTTGTGCTGCAGGAAGAACACTTCGGCGATGCGGTAGTGCGCCAGCGAGCTGTTCTTGTTCACGTCCAGCGCTTTGTTGAACTCGACCAGCGCGCCGGCCAGGTCACCTTGCTGGGTCAGTCCCTGCCCGCGCTGGATCGAAGCACGCAGCCTGATCTCGGTCGAATTCTTCAGCACCCGGTCATCGGGATCGACCACAATGCGGCGCGGCTTTCCATAAGTTTCCACGTTAAAGGGGGAATTCGTGCCTACGACTTCGATGCGCTTGGCTTCAGTTTTACCGTCAGTGTCGATCTTGAGCTGCACCGGCATGCGGAAAAGGTCGAGGTCCTGGGAAATCTGCCCCACAACCCTGAATCCTTTATTGTTGCCCAGGCGATAGATCGTGTATTTGGTTTTGAATTCGGGAGCGCCTGTCGAATCGAGCCACTGCGAGAAAAACCATGTGAGCTGCTGGCCGTAGTTCTGCTCGGCCAGGGCGCGAAAGTCATCAAGGGACGCCGACTTGCCGGCATACTTGGCCGCGAAAGTACGCATGGTCTGGTCGTATTTCTGATCGCCCAGCACCCAGCGCAACATGTGCAGGATCATGGCGCCCTTGTCGGTAACCAGGGACTGGAACTCAGGCGAAAACAGATCAAGCTTCCCGGCGCTGGACAACGGAACCGTGTCATAGGCAAGCGCGCCGACGGACATGTCTTTGACCGTTTCCTCCAAACCTGCCTGGCCTGCGGCCTGTTCGACGTATCGCGCCTCGGAATATCGGGCAAAGCCATCGCTTAACCACCAGTCATCCCGCGACGCGGGGCTGACCGAGACGCCCCACCACTGACGGGCGATGGTGTTGGCCAGCAGACGGTAGTTGACCTTGTCAGTCACGGCACGGCTGGAGATGGCGGCCAGTTCAGGAGCCCAGGCCGCGGGCAACGTGTCGTCCGGAATCTCCACTACTTTTAGCGTGGTCGAAGGCGCCGCACCGTAGAGCGTCACGTAGTAAGTAAACTCTTTGACGGCGGTAGTGGCGTAAGTCGCGCCCAGATTCTGATGGGCGGGTTTGAAGAAGACGTGAAGATCCAGCCCAGCCTCATCGCTTTTGAACTCCTGAAACGTTCCGGCCACGATGGTGCCGGGGAAGCTCGGCTTGTCCCATGCGAAGACGTAAGTTTTACCGGGCAGGGTGCTGGTGCCCGGACGCTTCGCCGCCGGGGCGCTCCCGAGAGTTTCTTTCCCGCTGCCAATGACCATCATGTGCGCCGGCACCGTAATGTTCATAGTGGCGGTGAAGCGGTTGATTCCGTAGGCATTCACCGGAAACCAGCGCCCGGCGTAGAGCAGGTAGCTGGTGTCATCGCCGATGTAAGCCAGTTTCAGACCTTGTACCGGGCTGTCATCAGCGGAGTCGAGTACACCCTCGTATTCGAATGTAAGTGTGGTGGAACTGTCCTTGGCGAGCGGGGTGTTGAGTTGCACGCGGACGGTCGAGTCCTGGGTCACGCGCTCGGCGCTCAACGGCTTGTTGGCGGCATCCAGCACTTTAGTGATCCGCAGAGCATTGTGCAGTTCGAACGTGGCGATACTGGTATCTTCAAGCGCCGTAAACCTCACCCTGGCGCGGGCCACGATCTTGTGAATATGCGGAGTGAGTTCGGCGTCAATCTGGTAGTCGTCTACCCGCAGGCGCATCTTGTCCGCCGCCCACGTTGGTAAAGACATCAAAACAAATACGCAAGCGGCGGAGATCAACAGAGCCCGACGTAGACGCCGAGGTTGAAAAGCCATCAAAAAAATTCTCCTGGAACAACTGCGATATTCCCTAAGATGAAGATTGTGACGCAAAAGATGCTGGTAGGACAAGGTTTAGCCCGATTTTGATGCAGGGCTTGTTCCCTCGAGGCTCCGACTGCGACTGGGTAACATAGTCATGACCGCTTCGGCGGCTCGGTCCACGGGCGATTGGCTCCCTCCATTTGCGCCTTTTAACTGGGCCTTCACCTCAGCCAGCCGGGCGATCATCTTGTTCCGGGCCTTCCCTTCGGGGAGGATCTTGTTTAACTCGATTGCCACCTTCTCAGCGGTGAAATTGTACTGAACCAGTTCCGGGACGATTTCCTTTCCGGCAATTAAATTAACCATGGCGAAATGCGGAACTTTTACCCGCGACCGCCCCAACAGGTAAGTCAGGTCCGAAACCCGGTAGACCATCACGAAGGGCGTGCCCATCAGGGCCGCCTCGACGGTAGCTGTGCCACTGGCGATGATGCCGGCGCGAGAATGCGCCAGGGCGGGCAGGGCCTCCGAAACCAGATGGATCGGGTAACCGGCAGTGAGCTTTTCTAGAAGGCGGCGGTCCAACGTCGAGGCCACCGGAAGGAGGAATTCATAACTCGGTCCCAGCAGGATCGCACAGATCTTTAGCTCGGGCAGGTTCATACGAACTTCCTTGACCCGGCTGCCCGGCATCAGCGTGATCCAGTATTTTTTCGGATCGAGGCTGTATTGCGCGGCATACGCGGCGCGATCGATCTCGGGGCGGGGAAGATCGGCCAGCGGGTGACCGACAAAAGACGCATCCACGCCGCGATCCCGGTAAAACTTTTCTTCGAAAGGAAAGATCACCAGCGCCTTGTCCACATATTTCCGCAGCAGCCGCACACGGCCCTGGCGCCAGGCCCAGAATTGCGGACAAACGTAATAGACGACGGGAATGCCCCTCTTCTTCATCTGGCGGGCCACGCGCCAGTTGAATGCGGGAGAATCGATGACGATGGCAAGGTCGGGCTTGCGCCGGTCGGCTTCCGCGATCAGCCGGTGAAAGAGTCCCCAGATTTTCGGCAGATGACTGAGGATCTCCGTGATTCCGACCACCGCGAGATCCCTGGAGTCAACCACGGTGTCGCAACCCGCAGCCCGCATGCGGTCTCCGCCGACCCCGAAAAATTCCAGCCGTGGATTCGAGTGAGGTCGCGGGCGCCTCGCCCGCGAGACGCCGCAGAGCTTCAATCAGCAGGGCGCCGTACATTTCGCCGGAAGCTTCCCCAGCTGAGATGAGAATTCGCACGCAGGCCATTGTAACGAACAGCGTGGGGACAGCCGCCCTCGGCTGTCCGGTCGACTCGAAGAGTCGACAACTGATGTGGGAGCCGCGAAAATGGTGTGATGTGCCGCTTTGGTGGTGGATTGCCGGCCAAAGCGCGGCCGAGCTTTGCTCGGCCAGGACAGCCGAGGGCGGCTGTCCCCTCATGACCAGCTCAGTCATCCCCGGCCGTGACTTGCGAATCGCTTCCGACCGGAATCTCCTGGTCTTTGTATTGCAGTTGATAAAGCTTGTAGTAAATACCGCGCTCGGCAAGCAGTTGCTGGTGCGTCCCCATTTCGCGCACCTGGCCTTTGTGCATCACGATGATCTTGTCCGCTCGCTGAATGGTTGAAAGCCGGTGCGCAATGACCACCGAGGTGCGACCCTCGACCATGCGGCTGAGGGCTTCGCGCACGCGAACCTCGGTTTCAGTGTCCACACTCGATGTGGCTTCGTCGAGAATCAGTATCTTCGGATCGTGAGCGAGCGCGCGCGCGAATGAGATCAGCTGCTTCTGGCCGGTGGAAAGAGTTGAACCACGCTCGCGGACTTCTTCCTTGAATCCCTGGGGAAGAGCCCGGATGAAGTCGGCCAGGTTAACGTCTTCAGCGGCTTTTTCGACATCCGCATCGGTGATCCAGGCCGTGCCCAGGCGGATATTGCCCTGCACCGTCCCGGTAAACAGGAATGGATCCTGCAACACTACGCCGAAACGGCGGCGAAGTTCGGCCAGGTCCATATCTTTCACGTCAACGCCGTCGATTCTGACTGCGCCTTTTTGCACGTCGTAGAAACGCATCAGCAGCGAGATGATGGTGGTCTTGCCGGCGCCGGTGTGGCCGACGATGGCCACGGTCTCTCCAGGCTCGATGGTGAAGGACACGTCGCGGAGAATCCAGTCAGGCTCGGTGAACAGCCGGCGAGCTTCCGTCGCCCTGGAGGGGTCGAACCGTCCCAACTTGGCCAGTGACAGCTCCTGTGGTCGCGGGCGACCGCCCGCGTTCTTGCCAGCCTCACCGGCCACATCTCGATACGCAAACCAGACGTGATCAAACTGAATCCGGCCCGACCCGGTCGGCGTTTTCGTAACCGCGGGTGAAATGATTTCGGCCGGCGTGTCCAGCAGTTTGAACACTCGTTCACTGGCCGCCATCGCCGACTGCAGAATATTGTACTTCTCGCTGAAATCCTGGATAGGCCGGAAGAATCGCTGGGCATACTGGATGAAAGCGGTGAGAACTCCGATACTGACCACAGTGCGCACTACGTGGAACGAGAGCAGGTGCTGGCGCGAGAACTCCGCGGTGACGCTGCTTACCGTCAGGCCGCGGATGATGTCAATCCCGCCAAACCAGATTACGCAGGCGATTGCGATCGATGACAGAATTTCCACCACCGGGTAGTAAACAGCGTGCGCCATGATCGCGTCCTTGAAAGCTTCCATGTGGACGGCGTTCACGTCGGAAAATTTGTTGAAGGCGCGCTCTTCGCGGTTGAAAAGCTGCAACACCACCATGCCGCTGACGTGCTCCTGCATGTAGGCGTTGATGCGGGCAATGGCGGTGCGAATGCGCCGGTAGGAGTCGCGCACCTTGTCACGAAAAATCTTGGTCGCGATACGCGATCAGAGGAAGAACTGCCAGCGTGATCAGCGCCAGCTTCCAGTTCATGCACAGCATGATGGCGGTAATGCCGGCGAGCACGAACACATCTTCGAAGATCGAGACCACGCCGGAGGTGAACATTTCGTTCAAGGCGTCGACGTCGGAGGTGACGCGGGTGACCAGGCGGCCGACCGGATTCTTGTCGTAGAAGCCGATGTGCATGTGCTGCAGATGGCGGAAGATCTGTTTGCGCAGATCGAACATCACCATCTGGCCCGCCCACTGCATGAAGTATGTCTGCAGGTAGTCGAGCAGGAAACTGCAGCACAATGAGCCCGACGTACATGCCTGCAATTTGAGCGATCCCGACGTAAGGATTAGGGCTGAGGAAAGAATCGAAAGGGGTGCGCCTGGGAACCGGCACGCAGGTAGCGGTCGATCTCGATAGCGACCAGATACGGTCCGAGGACGTCGGCTCCGGCTTTGATAAGAATGGACGCCAGAGAGACGCCGACCTGCCACTTGTAGGGCCGTAGATACTGGAGCAGCCGCTTCATCAGCCGGCTGTCGTATGCCTTGCCTAGTACCTCTTCTTCTTGAGCCATCGCGTCTCAGTTAAAGATTACCTTAAATAGATTAGGAAAGAAGACGCCGGGATGGAAAAGGTTGGTCGCAACCTACTTGCGTAGGCCCAGATGTCCCCATCTGGGCATGCGAGCGAAGCTCGCCAGGGGTTTGGGTATGAGCTACCCAGAAAAGCTGCGGAGCTTCGCTCCGCCGGGCAGATGAGGACAGTCTGCCCCTACGCGATCTTCTTCAGCACCAGCGCTGAGTTCTTCGATCCAAATCCCACGCAATTGCAAATCGCATGCTCGATTTGCGCCTTGCGGCCGACATCGGGGACGTAGTCCAGATCGCAATCGGGATCGGGCGGTCGAGATTGATGGTCGGCGGAATCTTGCCGTGCTCCATTGCGATCAGCGTCGCTGCCAGGCTGGCGGAACCGCAGGCTCCCTGGGCGTGTCCGATCTGCGATTTCAGGCCGGACATGGGAATTTTTCTGGCCTGTTTGCCCAGGGCCAGTTTCAGCGCGCGGGTTTCCACCCGGTCATTCATTTCGGTGGAAGTGCCATGCAGATTCACGTACTGGATGTCCTGCGGCTGAAGCCCGGCTTCGTCCATGGCCAGCGTAATGGCACGGGCTGGCTCTTCCGGCGATTCGCTCATGCGCACACGGTGGAAAGCTTCGCAGGTCGAACCGTAGCCTGTGATCTCGGCATAAACTCGAGCGCCGCGGGCGCGCGCATGATCGTAGTCCTCGAGGATAAACATCCACGAACCTTCGGCCATGACGAAGCCATCGCGGTCGGCGGAAAACGGTCGTGACGCGCTCTCGGGAGCGTGATTCCAGGACTGGGTCAGCGCGCGCAGCAACGAATAGCCCTTGATGATTCCCGGGGTGATCGGCGAATCCACGCCGCCCACCAGAAACATTGGCTGCACGCCCGCCTGAATGTGCTGGTAGGCGTAGCCGATCGCGTCGGTGGAAGAAGTGCAGCCGGCAGTCACCACGTGGCTGTAACCGCGAAATCCGAAGCGCATGCTGATTTCGCTGGGAATCGTTCCCATAGTGCCGCTGGGAATGCAGAACAGGCTTACTTGCTTCACGTGTCCGCTATGCCACAGGCGGTATTGTTCTTCGGAAAATTCCTGCGCGCCGCCGCCCGTGCCGAGGATGACGCCAATCTCGCGCTTCTCCTCCATGGACATCGCGGCCGGGATCGAGGCCGGCGTCTGAATCGCTTCCGTGGAGGCTGCCACCGCCAGCGGTACCACGCGGGAAACATGCTTGCGTTCACGCGCGTCCACCCAGGCGAGTTCGTCGAACTCGGGAATTTCGCCGGCGATGTGGACGGGCAGGGAAGAAGGATCGAAGCGGGAGATGCGCTTTACTCCGGACTTTCCGGCGAGAAGAGCGAGGCAAAAGGCTTCTTTGCCGATGCCATTGGGGCTGACCACACCCAGTCCGGTGATGACGACACGAGGAACCATGCGTTCTTCTAAACTAACCTCAGATTACCTCTTCTCTACGACTCTCATGCTTAACCGGTTCAGATGCCTTCGCGCACGTCCACGTTACGCGAAGTGGGATAATTAGTCACGATGTCACTGGGCCTCTATATCTCGGTCCCGTTCTGCCGCACCAAGTGCAGTTACTGTAACTTTGCCTCGGACGTCTTTTCCCGTGCCGTTTTCGAGCGCTACGTAGAACGAGTATCGGACGACATCAAGCACGCCAATGAAACTCGCAGAACAGATGGGAGGCCGATTCGAAAGCCCGGTCGACTCCATCTTTCTCGGCGGCGGCACACCTACGATACTCGATATAACCCAACTGGAGCGGTTATTTGTCACCATTTCGCAAAAGTTTGTGGTCTCAGGCGATGCCGAAATCACGGTCGAATGCGCGCCCGGCACGCTTATCTCCGGCCATGATCGATGCCCTGCAACGTTGTGGAGTGAACCGGGTCAGCCTGGGAGTGCAGTCGTTCGTCGATGCGGAAGCCGCGTCGGTGGGACGTTTGCACAAGCGGGCTACCGTGCTCGACGATATTGCGCGTTTGCGCGCCGCTGGAATTCAGGACATCAACATTGATCTGATTGCCGGTCTGCCGCACCAGACACCCGCAAGCTGGGAGTTTTCCCTCGCCGAGGTGATTGCCTCGTGACGTACCTCACGTCAGCGTCTACATGCTGGAAGTGGACGACGATTCCCGGCTGGGCCGCGAAGTGATGGCGGGCGGCACCAGATACCATGCCCACTTCGTCCCCGACGACGAACTCACCGCGGATATGTACGAGATGGCGTGCGATCGACTGAATGCTGCGGGCGTTCGCCAGTACGAGATTTCAAACTTCGCGCGAGATGGGCACGAATCGCGCCACAATCTCAAGTACTGGACGCGCCAGCCCTACCTGGGGTTTGGAGTGGATGCGCACTCCATGCTGCAGTGCTCGGGGCAAACCAGGCGAAGCCGTGAGGTTCGCTTCGCCGGACTCGCTGGAAGAGTACGTGGCTGGTGCGCCACTCAAAAGAACTCCAGTTTCGTCAACCGCCGCGCTCGAGGAAACTTTCTTTCTGGGATTGCGCCTGACTGAAGGCGTGGACCTGAACAAGGTCGCCGCCGACTTCGGTGAGCCGCTGGTCCAAATATTCTCAGACACGATTCTCGGATTGCGTGGCATTGGGACTGCTGGAACGCGATGGAGACGTGATCCGGCTGACGCGCCGTGGACGGCTGCTGTCAAACGAAGTGTTCGAGCGATTCATTCGGGACGGCGGACGCCGCGCTGACGAAATCATGAACCACGAGGGACACGAAGTTACACGAAGGGACCTGTCTATTCTCCTTCGTGTAACTTCGTGCCCTTCGTGGTTTATGCCTTTCCGGCAGTAACTTTCCCTCCTGAAATTGCTGTGTTCTAATCGGGCTTGAACCACGCGAAACGGAGACGGCATCTTGGATTTCCAACTGAACGATGAACAGCTTCAACTGAAGAAAAGCGTGCGCGAGTTCGCCGAGCGCGAAATCGCGCCCCACGTCATGAAGTGGGATGAAGCGGGCGACTTTCCGCTGGCCACGGTCAAGGAACTGGGCAAACTGGGCCTGCTCGGCATTATCTTTCCGCCAGAGTACGGCGGCGCCGGCATGGGCTATGTCGAATACGTCACCGCGATTGAAGAGCTCTCGCGCGTGGACGGTTCGGTCGGCATCATCGTGGCGGCACACACTTCTCTGTGCTCAAACCACATTTTTCTTGCCGGCAACGAAGCTCAGAAGAAGAAATACGTTACCCCGCTCGCCTCTGGCGAATCTATCGGAGCCTGGGGATTGACCGAGCCTTCGTCCGGATCGGATGCCGGCAGCGCGCGCATGACCGCGGTACGCAAGGGAAACAACTGGGTGCTGAACGGCACCAAGACTTTTTGTACCAATGGCCACTACGCCGATGTTCTGGTTGTGATCGCCGTGACCGACCGCGCCGCCCACACCCACGGGCTCTCGGCGTTCATCGTGGAGAAGGGAACCAAGGGGTTTCGGCCGGGGAAAAAAGAAAACAAGCTGGGCTTGCGGGCCAGCGACACCGCCGAATTGATCTTTGAAGACTGCGTCATTCCCGCGGAAAATCTCTGCGGCAAGGAGGGTGACGGGTTCATCGACGCCATGCAGGTGCTGGACGGCGGCCGCATTTCGATCGCGGCATTGTCGTTGGGCATGGCGGAAGGCGCCTATGAGGCGGCGCTGAAATACTCCAAGCAGCGCAAACAGTTCGGCAAGGCGATCAGCGATTTTCAGGCCATCCAGTGGAAACTGGCTGACATGGCAACCGAAATCGAAGCCGCGAAGCTTCTGACGCTGCGCGCCGCTGCCATGAAAGATGCCGGCATGAAGACAACCCTGGAATCGTCCATGGCCAAGCTCTACGCCAGCGAAGTCGCCGTGCGTTGCGCCAACGAAGGAGTGCAGATTCACGGCGGCTACGGGTTCATCAAAGATTATCCGGCGGAAAAGTTTTATCGCGACGTCAAACTGTGCACCATCGGCGAGGGGACGAGCGAGATCCAGCGATTGGTGATTGCCCGGCAGCTGCTGAAAGACTAGGCGCAACCCTTGGCAACTGATCCCATCCCGGTCAGCCTGCCCCAGACTCATTCGGCCCAGACTCCGTTAACGCGAGATGAGCGCACCATCGCCCTTCTGGCGCACATGTTGCAGATCATGCTTTGGTGGATCGCTCCGCTGGTAATTTTCCTGATCAAGAGAGACTCGAAGTTTGTTTCATTCCATGCTCTGCAAGCGTTGCTGCTGCAGGTTGTCCACCTGCTTCTGCTGATATCGGGAGTCATTTTGTGGTTCGGTGTGTTGGTTCTGGCCGCGGCCTCTGCGCCCGCCTCCGGGCATATGCCCCCGCCGCCTGAACTTTTCTTTCTGATGCCCGTGCTGTGGCTATCCTGGACGGGAGTGGGTTTGATGGTGCTGCTTGCCGCCATCGTGTACGGTGTCAAAGCTGGGCGGGGCGAGTGGGCAGAGTATCCGGTGCTAGGGCCACTGGCTTTGAAAATCCTCAAGCTACGACCGGGGGGCGCACCGCTATAACTCTTGAATTTCCCCAATCGCGATTCTTTGTTTATCCCGCCTCTGCTTTACACTAAACAGTTTGAACCACATCCTCCAACTCCTGATTGATCAACTTCGCGCCGGGGATCCTCGCTCTCTTTCCCGCGTCATCACCGCGGTCGAAAACCGCACGCTTGGGTGGTCGGAGCTGCTGAAGGCTCTCTTCCCGCATAGCGGCCATGCGCGAATTCTTGGACTTACCGGCCCGCCCGGCGCGGGCAAAAGCACGCTGGTTGACCAGCTGGCGCGGCACTATCGTAAGGAAAATCGTACAGTCGGAATTATCGCCGTGGATCCCACCAGCCCTTACACCGGCGGCGCGATCCTGGGTGATCGCATCCGCATGCAGGAGCATTTTTCCGACTCCGGAATCTACATTCGCAGCATGGCGACTCGCGGATCGCTGGGTGGCCTCGCCCGCGCCACTGCTGATGTTGCCACCGTGCTCGACGCCGCGGGCCGCGACCTGATCATGATTGAAACCGTCGGCGTCGGGCAGGATGAAATAGACATCGTGCGCCTGGCCGACGTCACCGTTGTGATTCTGGTACCGGGCATGGGCGATGATGTACAGACCATCAAAGCCGGCATTATGGAGATCGCCGACATCTTCGTTATCAACAAAAGCGATCGCGAGGGCGCCGACCGAGTGGAGCGCGAAATTCGAGCGCTGCAATCGCTGGCGGTGCGCAGTGACCACTGGACTCCTCCCATTGTGAAAACTGTAGCCAGTGAAGGCGCCGGTATTGCCGAACTGGCGGCATCCATTGGCGACTACGAAGCCTATCTGCAAAAAGAAAATTTGATCCTCCAGAAAAAAGCCCAGAACTGGCAGGACCGCCTGGTCGAGATGCTACGCGACGCGTTACTGGAAAAGGCGCGTGAGCAGTTGGGTGATGGAGCGGTGGCCGGTTACGCAGCGGAGGTCGCTGAACATAAGCGGGATCCCTATCAGTTGGTGGAAGAGATTGTGGGAAAGCTGGGAGGGATCTGAAAGTGATTACGCTGAAAGTGATTGCGCTGAGGCCTGGGCACTCTCGCCCCAAAAACCGCACGAGCGGGATGCTCGCGCCCACATTTTGAAATGGAGATGCCTCGATGTTCAGCATTGACCATATCGGGGTTGCGGTCAAGTCGCTGGCCGCGGCCAAAGGCATTTACGAAAAGCTCGGATTGAACGTCTCTGCGGAAGAAGTCGTCGAGGCCGAGCAGGTGCGCGTGGTGATGGTACCGTTGAGCGAGAGCCGGCTGGAATTGCTGGAGCCAACCTCGGACAATTCCGTCATTGCAAAATTCATCGCCAAGCGCGGCGAGGGATTGCACCATGTTTCACTGCGCGTGCCCGACCTCGAAACCGCGGTGACGCGCTTGAAGAAAGACGGTGTACGGCTGGTCTCGGACGAAATCAAAGTAGGCGCCGGAGGCCATCGATATGTTTTCGTGCACCCGTCCGGCGCGGGAGGCGTGCTGCTAGAACTGGTAGAGACATCCGGCTGACTTCCAACGACGCACGGATATTCGCGGATCATCCGATCACAATCATGCTTCTTCTCGCCGCCGATACATCGGGTAAGCAGGGCAGCATTGCTCTGGCACGTTGCGGGCCTGAATCCAACTGCGACGTGTTCGAGGTAGTATCGCTGGACGGCGGAACCTTCTCGGCCACATTGGTTCCCCAGGTGGCGGTGCTGCTGGCGAAACACGGTTTCGGGAAACAGGGCATAGGCGGTTTTGCCGTGGTCTCCGGTCCAGGCTCATTTACCGGGTTGCGTATCGGGCTGGCTGCAATTAAAGCGCTGTCGGAGGTATTGGCCAAGCCTATCGCTGCGGTTTCCTTGCTCGAGGCGCTCGCGGTTTCGGGCCGCTCGCAAGGCAGGGTATTTGCTGTGCTCGAAGCGGGGCGAGGCGAGGTTTACGCCGGCAAATATGAGGTCAACGGGTCAAAAGCGCTTTTGGAGAGCGAAATAATTTTGCCCCGGTCAGAATTGATGCAGGCAGCCGCGGATTCGATTATCGTCACAGCTGATCACGGCCTGGCCGAAGCCGCGCGCAATGCGGCATTAACCGTGGAGGAGATCGCCATTCCGCGCAGCGACGTGATTGCGCGTCTGGGATGGCAGAAAATTCTGGCCGGAAAGACGGTTTCTCCTGCGGAGTTGGATGCAAACTATATCAGGCGGTCCAGTGAGATCTTTTCCAAAGGCAGTTCTTAGTTTCAGGTTCTCGGTTCTCGGCAAAGAAGCGTGAAACTCTTCATTCGTGCGGCGACGTCAGCCGATCTTTCCGCCATGATGGCTTTGGAGAAGCATGCGGCCACCGCGGCGCACTGGTCTGTCGAGCAGTATGAGGCGATGTTTCGCGCCTCGGGTGGTGAGCGGGTGGCGTTGATTCTCGAGGAGGAATTGCAGGTGCAGGGGTTCGTGATTGCTCACGCGGTTGGTGCGGAGTGGGAACTCGAAAATATTGCCATCGCAGGTCCTGCTCGCCGGCGAGGTCTGGGCACGCGTCTGTTGGGGGAGCTATTGGACCTGGCCAGAGCAAAAGGGGCAGACGCGGTATTTCTCGAAGTGCGAGCATCGAACCGCGCGGCGCAGGCCCTGTACGAGAAATGGTCATTCACGCAAGGCGGTAGGCGCAAGCGCTACTACAGGAATCCTGAGGAAGATGCGATTCTGTATCGCCTTGGATTTGCTTGATTTGCATCATAACTGGTGCAAAGTTAGGTACCATGAAAACTTCCTTATGGAGGGAATTTAGGATTGAAGCGGCCGGACTCGTGTGTTAGGTTAGGGCCGTATCAATGCTCAGGAGGGTCTACTGGATGACTCCAAAGGACCAGCTCCTGGCTAGCCACGATGAATTTCGCAAGCTGGCTCAGGAGCATACGCAGTACGCTGAACGTCTCGAATCCCTCACCCTAAAACGTTACCTAACAGAAGACGAAAAGCTCGAAGAAGTCCGTCTGAAGAAGCTGAAGTTACGGCTCAAGGACCAGATGGAATCCATCGAGCGGCAATTTCGCATGGCTGTGCAGCAAGGCCAAGTCGCGTAATCACGACCTCCAATCACCAGCGGCAACCGCCGCCGACAGCTTTTTTGTGCTTCGAATAGGGCGCTCGTAAGCGCCTTTTTTATTACCATTTAACTTCAAACAGCGACCAGCCGCCCCTGCCTGCACTATAATTCTCCTACTCCCCATGGTTGCTGACGGCTACTATTACGCGCTCGCGCTGGCCGGTGTTGCGGTACTCATGGGATGGCTGGCTGGGCCGGTGTGGGCCGTGCCTGTGTTCCTGCTGGCGCTGTTCTTCCTGTGGTTTTTCCGCGACCCGGAGCGGACGATTCCAGATTCCCCCGGAGCAGTCGTATCTCCGGCCGATGGCAAAGTTACGACTATATCTTCCGTTCTCACGGAGGGTGTTCCGCAAACCCGAATCAGCATTTTTCTCAGCGTCTTTGATGTGCACGTGAATCGTTCCCCGGTGGCGGGGGTGATCCGCGCTGTTCGCTATCAAAAAGGTAAGTACCTGAACGCGATGAACCCGGCATCCGCTGAGCTCAACGAGCAGAATGTGGTCACGGTCGAGGGCGACGGGCAGACCGTGGTGTTCAAACAAATCGCGGGTCTGCTGGCGCGCAGGATCGTTTTTAATAAAAAAGTCGGTGATCGGGTGGAGCTCGGAGACCGGGTAGGCTTGATCAAATTTGGTTCACGAGTCGATGTCCTGCTGGACGCCTCCGCCCGAATGGACATCAAAGTGGGAGATCGCGTAAAGGGCGGAGCCAGCGTGCTGGCGCATTTGCGCGGCGTTGCAGGTCCGGCCGCCGAGGTTGGAGCGGGATCGACTCGGCAAGGAGCACTTTAATGCTCTCTGAAGTGCCCAGCATTCCAAGAGGACAGGGCGAAGGCCGCCGTCCACGGCGGCTGAGCAAGGGTCTGTACATCCTGCCTTCGCTGTTTACCACCGCCAACATCGCCTTCGGGTACTACGCCATCCTGCAGATTACGCACGGCACGCCGGCAGATGCCTGGCATTTTGACAGCGCCGCCAAAGCCATCGGATTCGCTGTGCTGTTCGATGGCCTCGACGGCCGCATCGCACGCATGACTGGCACCAGCAGTGATTTTGGCAAGGAGTTGGATTCGCTCGCTGACGTAATTACCTTCGGCGTGGCGCCTGCTCTGCTGGCGTGGACCTGGGGGTTCCGGCAATTGCCCACTAACCTCGGAGAGTTGTACAACAAGCTGCTCCAGTTCGGCGCCATTGCCAGTTTTCTCTTTCTAATGGCCGGCGCGAGCCGTTTGGCACGTTTTAACATCACCAGCAATCCTCAACCGTCGAACCCGGGGCGTCCGGGCAAAAAATATTTCGTGGGCATGCCCATCCCGGCCGGAGCTGGGGTGATCGCCGCGGTGGTGCATTTTTCCGCCGGCGATCCCATCACTTCCTGGTGGACCGCGATTACCTGGATGCTGATGGTTGTGGCCGTAGGCTATCTGATGGTCAGCACCTGGCGCTTCTACAGCTTCAAGGACATTGATTTCCGTTCGCGGCAGCCCTTTCAACTGGTGATTCTGTTTGGACTGTTGTTTGCCGCGATTCGCTTTTATTCCCAGTGGGTATTGTTTCTCATCGCGTTGCTGTACGTGTTTTCTGGCGTGTTCTGGCGTTTGAAGTGGATCTTCCGGCGCAAAGGGAGTCCGCCGCCACCTCCGGCCTATAAGGAAGCATCTCAGACCTCATGAGTTCAAATTTCAAGTCCGTCCCCACCAGCCATCCAGATCTGGCGCGGGCAAGCGGTCTCTACCGCCTGGCAATCGTGGGTGCGGGTACGCTGAAGGGGAAAGAGATTGCCGAGGTGCTGACCGACCGTAATTTTCCCTCGGCCGACATCAAGCTGCTCGATGACAACGAATCGCTGGGCCAACTGGAATCCGTGGGCGACGAAGTCTCCTTCATCCAGAGCGTGCGCTCCGAGCAGTTCGATAAAGTCGATTTCACTTTCTTTGCTTCCGACCAGGAATGTACCCGGCAGAATTGGAAGAAGGCGCAAAAGGCGGGCAGCTCGATTGTCGATCTTTCCTACGCTCTGGAGGACGAACCTGGAGCGGAGGTGAAGTCGCCGTGGATTCAACGCCAACTGGGACAGGCGCTTACCCCGGATCTACAGCCGGCGCCGGCCGTGGTAGCTCATCCCGCCTCGGTAGTCCTGGCTCTGCTGCTTTTGCGGGTGCAGAAAGCAGGAGCGGTGAAACGGGCGGTAGCCACGGTGTTCGAACCTGCTTCGGAGCACGGCCAGAAGGGAATGGATGAGCTGCACGAACAAACTGTGAACCTGCTTTCCTTCCAGCAGCTGCCGAAAAAGGTTTTCGATACGCAAGTGGCGTTCAACATGGTGGCGCGTTACGGAGAGCAATCCGTTCCGGCCCTGACCACGGTCGAGCGTCGTGTACTCAAGCACTATCAGCGAATCGTCGGCAAGGACGCGCCTCTGCCATCGGTCCTCGTGCTGCAGGCCCCGATCTTTCACGGTCACGCCTTCACTCTGCATCTGGAGATGGAAAGCGCGGCCGAGATTGAGAGCATCTCCAAGGCGCTGGCGGGAGAGCATGTCACTATTACTGGGTTGGCGGAGGAGTCGCCGAGCAACGTGAACGCCGCGGGACAAGGCGACGTCCTGGTATCGATTCAGCCTGACCCGAATCTCCTCACCGGGCTGTGGCTGTGGGCGGCAGCCGATAATCTGAGGATCGCCGCCGCCACCGCCGTAGAATGCGCCGAAAGCATGGCCGCATCGCGCCCCAAAGGAAAGATTCAATGACCGGCTGGTTAAGGTGGGATGGTGTGGTCGCGGGCGACCCGCCCGCGATGGGTGCAAGCGCCTGGCACTCTGTCACCTTGTTGCTGACTTTGACGTTGTTTACGACCGCTTGCGGTTATCATACCGCCGGCCACGCCGTCACCCTCCCTGACAACGTGCAGACGATTGCCATACCTGCTTTCGTCAACCAGACTCAAACCTACAAGATCGAACAGAAGCTGACCGCGGCCGTAGTGCGCGAAATGGTTAGCCGTACCCACTACCGCATACTGAACGAGTCCAGCGACTCCGCCGACGCGACTCTGCGCGGCACCGTGGTGACTACGTCAACCTCGCCGTTGACCTATGATTCCCAGACCGGACGGGCTTCGAGTGCATTAGTCGTCGTCACTGCGAGGGTCACACTTACCGACCGGCAGGGCAAGGTTCTCTATCAGAATCCTTCGTACCTGTTTCGCGAGGAGTATCAGGTCTCACGCGAACTTTCCAGCTTCTTCGAGGAGGACTCGCCTGCGCTGGAACGCCTGTCGCGCGAATTCGCCCGCACCCTCGTGAGTAACGTGCTGGAGGGTTTCTAATTAGGGTTTCTAGTCATGGAGCGTTTCTAGTTATGGAGGCTTTCTGATGCGGGCTTTCGCCCAGGCCGATCGGTTCGTTTCCGAGGTGGAAGCCCGTAAGCTGCGTCCGGTCTATGTGTTCGTCGGCGATGAGGTTTTCTTCCGCAAGCGCTGCCGCGAGGCCATTCTCAAACACCTGGTGCCGGACGAACTTCGCGACTTCAGTCTGTTTGACTTCGATCTGTCGGAGACCGACCTGGCGGAAGTTCTCGATCGCGCCCGCACCCCCTCGTTGATGGCTCCGTTTCAGGTGTTCTTCGTCCGCGGCGTGAAAAACCTGTTTGGGCGCGGGTCGAATGACGAGAAATTGTCGGCGATTGAGGCCTACAGCAAAGACCCCAACCCGGATGCCGTCCTGATTTTTGTCGCTGACCACATCAGCATCCCCGCGGATGCGCGCCGCATGGACATGACCGACAAGGAACGCTACGAGCGCATCCGGGAGACGCTGGGACAGTATTGCGCCATCGTCGAACTAGCTCGGGTGGAAGAAAGTGAGGCGGTCCGCTGGATCGGTGAATATGGCAATACGCGGGACGTGAAGATTGATGCCGACGCAGCCCGCGAACTGGTGGACGCTCTCGGCGGCGACATGATGATGGTCTCCAACGAACTTGAGAAGCTGATTTTGTACGTCGGCGAGAAGAAGCGAATCACACTGGGCGACGTGGAAACCATGGTGCTCGCAGCCAAACAGAGGTCATTGTACGAGTTGACCGATGCGATTTCCGCCAAAGACCGGGTGCGCGCGCTGCAAATGCTGGACGCAATCCTGAGCAGCGGAGACGGCGACGAGGCCGCCATTGGGCACATCTACATGCTGGCCAAGACCTTTCGCCAGATGCTGGTGATCCTGGAACGCAATGTGCGTGACCAACGCATGCTATGGGCCGCGCTGTGGCAGGGTTTCCGCGTCCCGCCGTTTGCCGCCGACGATATCATCCGGCAGGCCCGCCGTTACAAATCGAAACGTGAGCTGACCAGAGCGATCAGGCTGGTCGCGAAGACCGATCTGGCCTTGCGCTCCAATCCTCCGAGCAAGCGATTCGTACTCGAGAAGCTGATCCTCGATCTCACCGCCGAGGTCAAGCCGGAAGTCCCCGGGTGGTCGCAAGAAGAGTTGCCGGTCTAAGAAGTCCCGGCCCAAGAAGTTAATGACGCACAAAGAGATTTTTCGCCTCCTAATCCAGATCCCGTGGATCGTATTCGTCGTCTACTGGATCATTGGCGCGCTCAAGAGCCGCACCACCCGCGAGAGTGAGTCCACCGCTTCTCGAATCGCGATCCTGTTGATTGAAATCGCAGGCTATATTTTGCTATTCCGCCATTCGGCAGGAATCGGTGTCCTGGGAATGCGATTCATGCACCGCACCCTGGCCAGCGTGATCCTGGGCGTGGTGCTTACCTGGTCAGGCATTGGGCTGGCCATCTGGGCCCGTTATCACCTGGCCGAGTATTGGAGCGCAAGGATCACGATCAAGGAAGACCACCAGCTTATCCGGACGGGCCCATACGCTCATTTGCGGCACCCCATCTATTCCGGCCTGGTTCTGGCGACCATAGGTTCAGCCCTCGTCATCGACGAGTGGCGATGCGTCCTGGGCGTGTGCCTGGTTCTGACTGGATATTGTCTGAAGGCGAAGAAGGAAGAAGCCATGCTCAGCCAGCAGTTCGGCGAGGCCTTCCGCGAGCACAAGAAACACACCGGCTTCCTGATCCCAAAGTTCCGATGAGAAGGGCTGTTACTGAGAGCTGAGAGCCGATGGCTGACAGCTTACTTCTTACTTCAACGCATTCACCCGCGCACTCAAGCGAGACTTGTAGCGCGAGGAAGTATTCTCGTGGATCACGCCCTTCTGCACAGCCTTGTCGAGGGCGGAAACCGTCTGCCGGAAAACCTGGTCGGCGCCGGCTTTGTCACCTTTGGCCAATGACTCTCGCAGTTGACGCAGGGCGCTGCGCAAGCGGGAAGTGTTGGCACGGTTGCGGGTACTTCGCTTTTCAGTTTGTCGGGCGCGCTTCAGCGCCGAAAAGTGGTTTGCCATGTCTGCTTCGTTACCTTCGTTTCTACCGGAGATGTTTCGGGGAGAGCCGAATAAGTTATTGTACGCAAGTAAGTTGTAGGCGGTCAAATGTGCAGGGCTGGCAATGGTGTCCTAATTTAGTTTTCTTGCGAACTTCGCGGAACCTTTTTGCGTTCTTTGCGGTTAGAGTGTTTGGCTTTTCTCGAGTCGATGTCTTAAGGAAAAATGGATACTCTGGAGCGCCTTAAAATCCTGCTCAACTCCTCCACGCCGATTGTCGTGATGGAAACCGTGGAAGAGATGCGCGCCGTCCGCCTGGTGCGCGTGGCTTGCTCATCGGTGAGTCTGGCCACCTTCGAATGGAGTATCGCCAGCGGACTGGTGCGTTGCGGAAGTGACGTTGGAGAACTGGTCCCCGAGCCGAGCCATTTCGCCGCCAGCGCCACCGGGCACGATGCCCATGACTCCGGCGCCCAGGCGCTCTACAACAGCAAAGAACCCGCCCAGGCACTCAGCAACCTGGAGGCGATGTCGGTCGAAGCCGCATTTGTCCTCAAGGACTTTCATCGCCACATGGATGACCCGGTCGTAGTGCGCCGCCTGCGTGATGTGGGACAGAAATTTTCCGCCAACCGGCGCACCGTGATTATCACGGCGCCTTCAATCACCATTCCGCAGGAACTGGGCAGCCTGGTCGAGTTCCTGGAGCTCCCTCTGCCGGACAAGCAGCGCTTGCGCCAGATCATCGACGAGACCAGCGTGCGCGTCGGGAAGGGCCGGACTCTGAAACGCACCTTGGATCCCGCTGGCCTCGATGCGATGGCCAACAACTTGCGCGGTTTGACCGAGGAAGAGGCGGATCGCGCGGTTTCACAGGCGATCGTGACCCGCTACGGCGTCACTGCCGAAACCGTTACCGATGTTCTGGAGGCGAAAAAAGAACTGCTGCGTCGTTCCGGCATGCTCGAATTCATCGACGCTTCGGAGAGCCTTGCGGCGGTTGGCGGTCTCGATAATCTGAAAGCCTGGCTGGCGCAACGGCGTGGCACCTGGGAAGATTCAGCGCGCGACTTCGGCCTGGAGCCCCCGCGAGGAGTAATCATTCTCGGCGTGCAAGGATGCGGCAAGAGCATGTGCGCTCGCGCCATTGCCGGAGAGTGGAAGCTGCCGCTGGTGAAATTCGATACTGCCGCCATCTTCGACAAGTACATCGGTGAGACCGAGAAGCGAATCCAGAAAGTGTTCCGTGTGGCTGAAGGTCTTGCCCCCTGTGTGTTCTGGATTGACGAACTGGAAAAAATATTTGCCGGAAGCGGGCCGGATTCTGCGTCGGTCGATGCAGGCGTGTCCTCGCGCATTCTGGCCGCCTTCCTCTCCTGGATGCAGGATCGTAAAGCTCCGGTGTTTGTAGCCGCGACCTGCAACAATGTCAGCGCCCTGCCGCCCGAACTGATTCGTAAAGGGCGTTTCGACGAACTGTTTTTCGTCGACCTGCCGAATCAGGCCGAGCGCAAACAGATTTTCGCGATCCATTTGGCACGCCGCAAACGGAATCCTGTCGAGTTTGATCTTGATCGCGTGGCGGCAGCGGCGAAAGGCTACTCCGGCGCTGAGATCGACGCCGCGGTACAGACAGCGCTATATGCTGCATTCTCCAGCAAGCAGAGCGTGAACACGCAAGGTTTGCTCGACGCCCTCAAGGCCACCGTGCCGCTTTCAACTACCCGGTCCGAGGAAATCCAGGCGCTAGGGCAATGGGCCAGGTTGCGGGCGGTGCCGGCATCGGCAGCCGATGCGAAGGGAGAAGGAGCGTAGCTTAGCATGTAGGCGCGAGCGTCCCGCTCGCGCCTACAATCACTTCCTTTACTGCAGCAGATTACGCAGCACTGCGACCTCAGCCGCGATCCCGGTGTGCAGCGTCGGGTCCACATCCGGAGCGAACAATGGAGAGTGATTGGAAGGCAAAGTCACTCCTGCCGCCTTGGCTTCGGAGTACTTCGCGGGATTCGCTCCACCCAGAGCAAAATAGAAAGACGGCACGCCCTGGGCGGTGAAGTAAGAGAAGTCTTCAGACGCTAGTCCTGGCTCTTCAACTACCACGTTGTCCTTGCCGAGGGCTGAATCCAGGACGCCCTCCATGCGTTGGGCCAGGGCCGGGTCGTTGTAGACGGCGTCCGTAGCTTCGTAGTGTTCAATCTTAGGTTCACGTGGGGCGCCGGCTGCGTTGGCCTCCGCTTTGGTAATCCGGTCGATGGCAGCCAGCACTTGTTTTCGAACCTCTGGTTTATAGCTGCGGACGGTAAGCCCCAATTCAGCCTGGTCCGGAATGATGTTGTTTTTCGTGCCGGCTTGAATGTAGCCGACAGTGACAACAGCTACCTCACCGGGCTTCACTTCGCGTGCGATGATGGTTTGCAGCGCGACCACGGTGCGTGCCGCGATCACAATCGGATCGACAGTGGTGTTGGGCATGGAGCCGTGGCCGCCTTTTCCGTAAATCGTGATGCGCAGGGAGTCGGCATTGGAGAATCTGTATCCGGAACCGACTCCGACTTTCCCGGCTGGAAGCTGATTGCCCACGTGCAAGGACAGGGCGACATCCGGCTTCGGGAAGCGGGTCATGAAGCCGTCTTCGATCATACGTTTCGCGCCGCTAATGGTTTCTTCCGCGGGCTGGCCAATCAGAATGAGAGTTCCATGCCAGGTGTCTTTGCTGTGCGCCATGATGGCGGCCGCTCCGAACAGCGATGCCATGTGTATGTCATGTCCGCAGGCGTGCATCACGCCCACCTCGCGTCCGGAATCGTCTTTGGCGTGGATTTTGCTGGCGTATGGTAGCCCCGTCTTTTCCTCGACTGGTAGCCCGTCGAGTTCGGTGCGAAACATTACCGTCGGGCCAGCGCCATTCTTAAGGATGGCAACCACGCCCGTTCCACCGACGTGCTCGGTGACCGCATAGCCGAGGTCGCGCAAACGGCCGGCCAGCTTGGCCGCGGTTTGGACTTCATGCGAAGAGAGTTCCGGACTCTGGTGCAGGTCGAGGTACAGCGTACGGGTGTCGGGATAGATGGCTTCAACTTCGCTGGAGCGCGCCGGAGTCTGAGCGCAGGCAAAGGGAGTCAACATCACAAGCAGGAAAGCGTATGTCAGTTTCATTGTGGCGAGGATGATATCTTGCACGAAGGTTCGCCGCAATCCAGCGCGCCGAGGCTTTATCAAGACGTTAGCTCGAGTTACTTTTGGTTTTCAATGCCATTGACTCCCCTCTGCGGGCAGGGGTACCCTTTAACGTAATGGCAGTTGCCTGTACCTCGGGGCGAGCACTCTCGGCTGGTTCCACCTCCAGATATAAGAATAGTTCGTCCGTAAGCGGGGAGGAGTGTGTTTCTTTGCCTCGCGTACGCCTTGACACGCCAAAAACTTCGGCCCTATGCGGGCAACTGAGCATCCAAGCTCCGAACCGAAGACTTGGAAGCTCAAAGGCTCGGAATTCAGGCTCGGGAGGAAGAAGCGCCAAACTCTAAATGAAGAAGAGCATTGAAATTAGTCCCAACATAGAGACCTTGTTCGGCACGCGGGATGAGAATCTGCGCCTGCTGGAAGACGGCTTAAACATCAATATTGATTTGCGATCGGATTCCATCGATCTGGAAGGCGCGTCCCGCGACGTCGCCCGGGCCGAGCAAGTGTTTGCCGATTACGACCATCTACAGCGCTCCGGATTCACCTTTAACAACGGCGACTTAGGCAGCATGTTGCGGGTTTTGCTGGCCGACCCCAAAACTACTCTGCGCGGCCTGGCGGAGGCTGGGCGCCAGCGCTCGTTCGGGCGGCGTACGGTCCAGCCCAAGAGCGTCAACCAGCGGCGCTATCTGGAAGCCATCGAGAATCACGACATGGTATTCGGGATCGGCCCGGCTGGAACCGGAAAGACCTACCTAGCGGTGGCCATGGCGATCTCGGCGCTATTGGCCAAGCGCGTGAACCGGATCATTCTCGCTCGTCCGGCGGTGGAAGCCGGGGAGCGCCTCGGGTTCCTGCCGGGTACGCTGCAGGACAAGATCGATCCCTACCTGCGTCCCCTGTACGACGCGCTCTACGACATGCTGGAGCCGGAGAAGGTGGATCGCTATCTCGAGAAAAACGTGATTGAGATCGCGCCGATTGCCTTCATGCGCGGGCGAACACTGAATGATTCATTCGTGATCCTGGACGAGGCTCAAAACACGACGTCTGAGCAGATGAAAATGTTCGTCACCCGCCTGGGATTCAACTCCAAGGCGGTTATCACCGGCGACGTCACCCAGATTGATCTGCCCAACGCCAAGCGCAGCGGCTTGCTCGAGGCCGCCGACGTCCTCAAACACGTTGAGGGGCTGGCATTTACATACTTTGACGATGGCGACGTGGTGCGCCACCACCTGGTGCAGCGCATCATCCGTGCTTATGAAGAGCACAAAACTCGAGTCAGCGGGGAACCCGCACCCGAATCCAAAGCGAATGGCAAGCCCGGTGGCCTGCACGCGGTGCCGCCGAACCCCGACCACGAGTTATCTCCGGAAGTAGAAACCAACGAATAGAGCAGGTAAGATTGAACAGGAGGGTGCCGGGATTTGGCCCTCCTGTTTGTTTTTGCAGTTCCCCAGAAATAGCTCTTAACCGCGAACAACATAAACATAAACAACAAAGAGAAGCCGTGCGGAGGACGCAAAGCAAAACTTGGTTATCCTTCGAAAACAGGTAGCGGGATTGAGCGATACCGCGTTGGCAAAGTTTGTGGGGCGGGCCAGCAGGGCGGTCAGGCTGCGTGGCGTGGTCAACGTGCTGGTAACCGGCAGTCTCGAGTTACAGGCGCTGAACCGTCGTTTCCGAGGGAAGGACAAGCCCACGGACGTGCTCTCATTCGTGCCTGATCCCTTCATGTCGGGAGCTGGGGCCTGGAACGGATTAGCCGGCGACATCGCCATCTCGGCGGAAATTGCACAGGCAGAATGCACGCCGGCTAGGCCATTCAGCGGCGCAGGAGATCAAGATTCTGGCTTTGCACGGTGTGCTTCATCTCGCGGGATATGACCACGAAAACGACGGTGGAGTGATGGCAGGGAAGGAGGCGGCCTTGCGTCTGTCACTGGGGTTGCCCGCTGGGCTGATCGAGAGGAATGGACGGGCTTCACCAGGAAGTTCCGGTCGTAAGCCTGGGCGCCGCTTCAGAGGAAAAGCCGCGGGCGGCGGCGCCCGCGCCACACGGGCGACATGATGAACTACGCCATCGCAGCTGCGCTGCTGTTGATGCTGTGCCTGCTCACGCTGGTGTCGTACGTGGACCGCGTTTATACCGAGATGGGCAAGTTTCTCTCCCGCGAATTTCAGGACAACATCGCCACCTTTGAGCAGAAGATCGAACCCAGGTTGGGAGTGAGCCGGGCGCGCGCCGCGCTCTCCATGGCGGTGCTGGCGCAAATCATCATGGCGGCAATCGCCTTGCTGGTCGGTTTTGCGGTGTTCCGTGATCGTGCCTGGAGTGTCTATGAAATCCTGCAGGCTACGCTCAGTCTGGTCCTCATCGTGATCCTGTTCAACCGCTTTCTTCCGTTTCTGTTCTTTTCGCGAACCAACGGGGAATGGCTGGGGCGCTGGGTAGGGCTACTGAAAATCCTGATCTATATCGCATTGCCGGTGACTCTGGTATTGGGATTTTTGCAGTCGGTCACAGCGCTCACCAAAGAGCATTCTGACGAAACTCCCGAAATCGCAGGCGGAGGCGGTGGATGCGCTGATTGAAGCGGGCCGGGAAGAAGGCATTCTGCACGAAAGCAACCGCGACCTGATCCAGTCGGTCGTCGAGTTTGGCGAGAAGACGGTGCGTGAAGCCATGAAGCCGCGACCGGAAATTGTGGCAGTTCCTACCAACACAACAGTCGAGCGCTTCATCGAACTGCTGCGCCACAAGCCGTTCTCCAGGGTTCCAGTTTTCGAGGGCACCATCCACAACATTGTAGGCATCGTCTACGCCCAGGATGTGCTGCAAGTGCCGGACACCGAGGCCCACTCCCGCACCGTCGACACGCTGATGCGCCGCGATGTCTATTTTGTGCCCGAAAGCAAATTGGGCAGCGATCTGCTTCGTGAAATGCAGAAAAACAATATCCGCATGGCGATTGTGGTAGATGAATACGGCGGAGTCGCAGGGCTGGTCACCATCGAAGATCTGGTCGAAGAAATCGTCGGAGAAATCCGCGACGAGCACGAGAAGATGGAAGTGGTCCGCGAGACTGACCATTCCTACATCGTGCCCGGCAACATGGACGTGGATCGTTTAGGTGAAATGTTCGGCATCAGGCCCGAAGGTAAAGAGTCAGCCACGGTGGCTGGACTGGTAAGCGAACTGGCGGGACGCATCCCGCATCGTGGCGAAGTGGTCGAAGAAGACGGGCTTCGTTTTGAAGTGCTGGACGCAACCGAGCGTCGGGTGGAGCGAGTCAGAATTTCCCTGGCCAAACCTACCCAGATGAAGCTGATATAGTCATGCTTGTGTGGCGCGGGCGCCCCCGCCCGCGAAGTCTCCCGCAAAGTTAAAACTGCCGAGCTGCGCTCGGCCTGGACGGCCGGGGGCGGCTGTCCCCACGTGTTTTATTTCATGTCTTTTCACTCCGGCTTCGTGTGCATCCTGGGGCGTCCCAACGCTGGCAAATCCACGCTGCTCAATGCATTGGTGGGCGAGAAGGTCGCGATCATCAGTCCGAAGCCGCAGACCACACGCAATCGCATTCTGGGCGTCCTCCACGTGCCCAAGCAAAAAGGTAGGCCTGGCGGGCAAGTCGTACTGCTGGATACGCCCGGAGTTCATCGGCCCGACACGTCTCTGGGGCGGAAGATGATGGCTGAAGTGCGGGAGGCTCTGGACGGCTGCGAACTGGTTTTGCTGATCGTGGACGTGACCCGCAAATTCGCGCAGGCCGACCAGCTTGTACTCGATCTGGCCAGGAAGTCGGGCACGCCGGTATTCCTGCTGCTTAATAAAATCGATCTGCTGCGGGGCACCAAAGAAAAGCTCCTGCCTATTATCGATGACTATCGAAAGCTCCATGATTTCAGAGAGGTCATTCCTCTCTCTGCCCGAAAACACGAAGGCCTCGATGTGCTCCTGGAAAAGTTGATCCGGTTTCTGCCTGAAGGCCCGTCCTACTTTCCTGAAGACCAGGTAACCGACCAGCCTGTCCGTTTCATGGTCGCGGAAATCATTCGTGAACAGGTTCTGGTCGAGACCAGCGAAGAGGTTCCCTACGCGACCACGGTGGTCATTGAACAATTTGAAGAAGGACCCAGACTGACCCGCATTGCGGCTGCGATCTTCTGCGAGCGCGAGGGACAGAAAGGGATTCTTGTCGGCAAGGGCGGTCAGATGCTTAAGAAAATCGGCACCGCAGCCCGGCTGCAGATCGAAAAGATGTTAGGCAAGCGCGTGTTTCTCGAGCTTTTCGTGAAGGTACGGGGAAACTGGCGAGACTCTCACGAGTTTGTGGAGGAACTGGACTGGCGGCGCCAGGTGGAGCGCTTGACTGCCAGCGGCAAGGGATGACCCAGCGTTACTTTGCTCAAAAGGAGCGATCCTGTAGAATCCCGGAGCGCGTCCAAGAACACCGGAGAAAAGACAGATCATGACCGAGAAGTCAGAGATCCATAATTTCGAGTCCGGCAACGCGAGCCTTAAACTCAAGGTGACTCTCGCGGCTGACCGGGAGGCTGTGGATCCGGTGGTCCAGAGCGTGATGCAACTGGTGAGACAGATCCATTCCGACACCGAGAAGCATGATGCGATCGAGTTAGCGCTCACTGAAGCGTTGGCCAACGCGGTGGTGCACGGCGCCAAGGCCGACCCCTCCAAGATCGTGGAATGCGACGTGGTCTCCAACCAGGATCAGAGCATACTGATCGTGGTTCGCGATCCGGGCACCGGATTTGATCCCGGACACATCCCCAACCCGTTGCGGGGGGAGAGCGTCTATTCCGATCACGGACGCGGAATCTTTTTGATCAATCAGCTCATGGACGAGGTGAAGTTCCTCAAGAATGGAACCGAAATCCACATGATCAAGCGCTGACCTTTCCCATAACGCTCTGTCATCCTGAGCGGAATATCTGCTTCGCTGCGCGAAGCAGATATAGAGTCGAAGGACCCCTACCTTACCGCAGCTCTCTGGGCATTCCACAGTTCTCAGCGGTGCCACGCGGCGCGAATGCTCGGTTATATAGAGATCCTTCGACTGCGCAGCTGCTTTGCTGCGCGAAGCAGCCACTCCGCTCAGGATGACAGGGCTCTATGGATGACAGGGTCTTTTCGTGCTGATCGTTGCACGATGCTTAGTCCGTACCTTACTCCTTCACCGCAATTCCCAGAGTTTTCATCTTGCGGTATAAGTGGCTGCGTTCCAGCCCTAGAACTTCCGCGGTGCGGGTGATGTTGCCGTGATTGTCGTCCAGCTTTTTTAGGATGTAATCGCGTTCGTAAGCGGCGCGAGCCTGGTGCAAGGTGGAAAACTCGCTTCCAATGGAGCGGCGGCTGCCGTCGCGGTGAACCAGCGGCGGCAGATGTTTGCGGTCGAAGCGGGTGGTGGTGGGATTCATGATCACAATGCGCTCGATCACGTTGCGCAGTTCGCGTACGTTGCCAGGCCAGGAGTACCGCATCAGAGTTTCGATCGCGTCATCGGTAATTTCGCGCGGCCTGCGGCCATAAGTGGCAGACAGCTCTTTCAGAAAGTGCCGGGCCAGCAGCGGAACATCCTCCTGCCGCTCGCGCAGGGGTGGAACGGAGAAGGGAATCACGTTCAGGCGGTAAAACAGATCTTCGCGAAAGTTGCCGCGAGAGATCTCTTCGTCAAGATCCTTGTTGGTTGAGGCGATGAGGCGGGCATCCACGGTGACCGGTTCGTCGCTTCCTACCGGAGTGAAGCGCTGCTCATCGAGGGTGCGCAATACCTTGGACTGGGTCTTCAGGCTCATGTCGCCGATCTCGTCCAGGAAGAGCGTGCCCCCGTTGGCGCGGTGAAATTTTCCTTCCTTGTCCGCGGTGGCCGCGGGAAACGATCCCTTGCGATGTCCGAAGAGTTCGCTCTCAATCAAATCCTCGGGGATGGCGGCACAGTTCAGTTCCACGAACATCTCATTCTTGCGCAGACTTTGCGCGTGGATGGCGTGGGCCACAAGTTCCTTGCCCGTGCCGGACTCACCGTAAATCAACACTCGGCCGTTGGTCGGCGCCATGAGCTGAATCTGCTGGCGCAACGCTTTCATGGGAATACTCTCACCGACGATCACGCTGCGGGGCGCGAGCTGTTTCTTGAGTTCCCGGTTTTCCTGCCGCATCTGGTTGGCATCAATGGCGTGCTTTACCAGGATGACTGTCTTGTCGATGGAAAGCGGCTTTTCCAGGAAGTCATACGCGCCCAGCTTGGTTGCGCGCACCGCGGTTTCAATGGTGCCGTGGCCGGAGATCATGATGACCTCGGGGGCATTCTCCAACTCCCGTATCTTTTGCAGAGTCTCCAGACCGTCCATGCCCGGCAGCCAGACATCGAGCAGCACCACGTCGAAGGCACGCTTGCGCAGCGTGTCCAGGCAGGCTTCGCCGCTTTCCACCACCGACGCTTTATACCCTTCGTCCTCCAGCACCCCCTTGAGCGATTGCCGGATGCCGGATTCGTCGTCCACGATGAGGATGTTATGCATGCTGACGGATGGCCGGGCTGGGTAGGACTTCCAAAGCCACTGGCAATTCCACCACGAACCGGGTACCGATCGGCTGATTTTCCTCTACTCGAATGCAGCCGCGATGGTCTTCAATGATGCGGCTGACGATGGCCAGGCCCAATCCGGTGCCGCGTTGCTTGGTGGAGAAATAGGGCAGGAAGAGTTTCTCTTTCAAGTTCCTGGGTTACTCCGTGGCCGGTATCGGCAACCGTGATTTCGACGGCGTCCCGGCTGGCCACCAGCGAGGTTGAAATCTGAATTTCGCGCACCAGGGCGCCCTGCATGGCCTCGGCGGCATTGTCTACAAGATTGGCCAGGGCGCGCTTGATGGCCTCAGGATCGGCCATAACTTTAGGCAGGTCCGTAGCCAGAAATGTCTGCACATGAATACTGTCCAGCCGCCCGTTGAACATGGCCAGGGTATTTTCCACGATGGCATTGATGTTGGCGGGAGCAGGCTGCGCCGTGGGGAACCGAGCCAGGGTGGAAAACTCATCCACCAGGGTCCGCAAGGTTTCCACCGCGCTGCCGATAGTTTCGGCGCAACTATGGAGAACTGCCAGAGAAGCCGCATCAGGAGGAGAGCCGCGGTCGAGGTGGCGGCGAATACGCTCGGCGGAAAGCGCAATGGGGGTCAACGGGTTTTTGATTTCATGGGCGACTCGCCGTGCCACTTCACGCCATGCGGTCTGCTTCTGAGCCTTGAGCAGGTCAGACAAATCTTCGAAGACCAGAACATAGCCTAACCCTTGACCTCCATGCTGCAGGGTCGCCACGGTAACGGCGGCGTTGAACGGCGATGGATGCAACGCCATCTCGAGTTGGGTGGTGGTTGTGCCCATGCGGTCGGCGCGCCGCAATAGCGGCTCCAGGTCTTCCAGAACCTCCTGTGGAAACACGTCACGCAGCGCGGCTCCAATGGCCACATTCGGTCGGGTGGATTCGCCTCCGGAAGGATTGAACATGCGAAGCAGGGCGTGGTTTACGTGAGTGATGCGGCGTCCTGCGTCGAGTGAAAGCACGCCGGTTGGAATGCTTTCCAGGATGGTTTCAATGTGGCGGCGGCGCCGTTCCAGCGCGGTGTTGGCGGCGCTCAGGTCGCGGCTCGAAGCTTCAATCTGGTGGCGGCTGGTTTCCAACTCTTCCGCCATGCGGTTGAAAGACCGCACCAGATCGCCAATTTCATCGGCGGCGCTGACTTCCACCCGGTAGTCCAGGCGTCCCCGGGATATTTCCTGCGTAGCTTCGGCTAACGCGACCATAGGACGAGTGACCAATTTCGACAGATAAAGAGCCAGCCAGGTGGTGGAAAAAAGCACCAGCACAGTAAGCAGCAGCAACAGCCCCATGTATGTGCGTCGCACCAACTTGCGCTCGCGGCTGAGTTCGAGATAACGCCTCTGGCTGGCTTCCAGCGCCTTCACGGTTTCCGAAAGCTTTTGTGGCAAAGGCATGGCGACCAGGATCAGGCCTCTGTCGTTCACGGCCGCGCCGCCCAGGATGTAGTCGGTATGTTCCCAATTCAAATGCTGGATGGTTTCGGAGGTGAGCCGGTCCAGGGGAATCTTGGCTTTCAGCAGCGGCCAGGAGGCGGGCGCGGCGAAACTGGCTTGCGCGTTTCCGTCCTCGATCGCGACCGCAAATCCACCTTGCAAGGTGGGCTCGTGCCGGCGAAATTCGCTCATCACCGTCGAGAAGCTGTGGCCGGCGAATGCCCGCTGGGTCTCGGGTAAAGTGGCGATCGATTCCGCCTCGGCACGCGCATTCTGGGCCAAATACTTTGAGAGCAGGGAAGCCATGGCCGCAGTGTCTTCCCGCACCTCCTCAACCGGACGGGAAAACCACTTGTCAATCGAGCGGTTCATCAGGCCGTACGCGAACCAGAACATCATGATGACTGGAAGAAATGAGAGCAGCAGCCCTCCGACCACCAACCGCGTGCGAAACTTCGATCCCAGAACGCCCAGCCGGCGTTCGGCAAACAGCTTGAGCAGGTTGCGCGCCAGCACGAACGTGAGCGCAACGAACAGCAGAAAAATCACCGCAGATAGCGCGGCAAAAAACAGCAGTTGCTGGTTGGTATCGGGATTGAGAAAGGGAAGGTCGAACGAAGACTGCGAAAGCAGAATGCCAAACAGGACAAAGATTCCAACCGTAAGGAGAATGATGACTTTCTTCCGACTGGTGGTTTCCTTGTTGCGGGTTGGGTTGGGAGCAGGCACTTTATCAATTCGGGCGGAGCAGTTGCGCAGTTCCGGCGTGAAGTTTCCGGCTCAAGTGCCTCATTATAAGCCTCAAACAGGCGGGGCGGCAGGCGACGACTCAGGAAGGTCTTGACTGCTTCGCGTCCTTAGCGAACTTTGCGGTTAAAGCCCTTGACCGCAAAGTTCGCAAAGTCAACGCCAAGAACGCATAAGGAGATTCGACCCACTACCAGCGGGGTGGAGATTTGTGCAAAAACAATGTTTTGAACAACCTGAGATGGAAGAGTGCATCCAACACGGGTCGCAAGGTTCCTCGAAGGACATGCCAAAGACCATCCTGATCGTCGATGACAACGCACATGTCCGTTGGGCGATCTGTGAGCTGTTCAAACACGAAGAAGACCTTACCGTATGCGGGGAAGCTACGAATGGCAGAGAAGCAATCGCAAAGGCTCTGGAATTGCATCCCGATCTGATTGTGCTGGATCTTTCGATGCCCGTAATGAGTGGTCTTGACGCGGCTCGGGAACTGAAACGGTTGATGCCCGAGGTGCCGCTGGTCATGTACAGCATGTTCGGGGACATGGTGCAGGAGCAAGCATGCCTGGTCGGAGTTTCCGAACTAATTTCCAAATCACAGCCTGCGGCTGTTTTGATTAAGAAAGCCCGCACTCTTCTCTACGGCGAGGCTGCGTGATCCCTGCGGCCATTTGCGCGATCAAACGAAATAACCGCTCCAGGTTCCTTCCCCAAGTTTCAATCGCCAGCATCGGAACTGCCCACAGTTGCCGTCGAAAGTGACTGGTTGGGGTAGCGGGAATGCGAGTCCGGACAGACTCCTTCATGGGAATCGGAAAAGGCTGCCAAGACCATATCAGTCTGCTGCGTTGCTCCGCGATCCGAATACTTCGGGAATTGTCTCAACGACGATGGCCCGAACATAGCGTATGTGGTCTCTGATAGCGGCTTTCAGTTCGGGCAGAATGGCGTCCAGTTCGCTCTGACTTTTGGCGGCGATGGCCCGATCAGTGAGCAGACGTATGCGGTCTTCAAGGTTGGGTGGTGGCATGCAACGGGCCGACCGGTAACGATTGCACAAAAGACACGGAAGCGCGATACAGTGTTTCCCTTACGAGGCTCTCGGGGTTTGGCCCTAGCCGGATGGTGGCGTACCCGCGAAAGCCGCCAATGTGATAAAAAACGCGCCATGAAGGAATCGCATTGGATGGAACTCTGCCAGCAAGCATCGGACGAGGAAGATCCTGAGAAGCTCATGGAACTGATTACCGAGATCAGCCGTTTGCTGGATGAAAAAAGAGACACGGCTGCGACAGGCGCACGCGGCGCCGGAAGATATCAAGAAATTATGAAGGAAATTGGATAGTCGCTGACTAGATCAAAAATCTGCGGGCACATGCCCGCGCAAAGAAAACTAAAGTACCCTCTTGGCTGGTCCCAAAAAATGTACCGTTTTTGTACCGCGTTCCGCGGAATGCCGTCTTTGCTGCGTTCCCTGCGACCGTTTAGTCAGTAAGTTACGGAAGACCCACAGCGCTCCCACGCACTAAAGTTACTGGTGCCGTAACCCAGTTACGTTGACAATTTGTGTCAACGCGATAGGCTGCATCTTCTCCCCTCGAAAAAGCTGCCGCGGTCGCGCCGCATTTCGCAATCCGAATTTATCTGACGCACAGATAGGAGATCGAGGTATGTCTCAACGGCTGGGTGATCTTCTGGTCAAAGAGAAGGTCATTACCGCGGAGCAGTTGGTGCAGGCGACCAAGGTTCAGAAAGAGAGCAACTGTCGCCTGGGCTCGGCTTTGGTCAAGCTGGGCTTCCTCACGGACGAGGACGTCACCAACTTCCTTTCCCGCCAATACGGCGTTCCAGCCATCAATCTCTCCTACTTTGAGATTGATCCCTCGGTTGTGAAACTGATTCCTTTCGAAACCGCGAAGCGCTACCAGATCCTGCCCCTGAGCCGGGTCGGGGCGTCGCTGACGATTGCCATGGTGGATCCGACCAATGTCTTCGCCATGGACGATATCAAGTTCATGACCGGCTTCAACATCGAGCCGGTGGTGGCGTCCGAAAGCTCGATCCTGGAGAGCATCGAGAAGGCATACGGCACCACCCAGCAAGAAGACCTCGAGACAGTCATGCAGTCCATGACCGAGGTCAACGACGCCGACGTCGAGCTGCAATCTGAAGAAACCGAGATGGAACTGGCCGACCTCGAGAGGGCGGCTGATGAAGCTCCGATCGTCAAGCTGGTCAACCTGGTGTTGACCGATGCGGTGAAGCGGGGGGCCAGCGACATCCACATGGAACCCTACGAAAAAGAGTTCCGTGTGCGCTTCCGTATAGATGGCGTACTGCAAAGCATCATGTCGCCGCCGCTCAAGTTGAAAGATGCCATCACGTCCCGCGTGAAGATCATGGCGAAACTGGATATCAGCGAAAAGCGCTTGCCGCAGGATGGCCGCATCATGCTGAAGATGAGCCTGGGCGGACGCAAGAAGCAGCTCGATTTCCGCGTCAGCACGCTGCCCACGCTGTGGGGCGAAAAGATCGTCATGCGATTGCTGGACAAGGAAAACCTCCGGCTCGACATGACTAAGCTCGGTTTCGAGCAGGAGTCGCTGACCAAGTTCGAGAAAGCCATTCTGAAGCCCTACGGCATGGTGCTGGTCACCGGGCCCACGGGATCGGGCAAGACCAACACCCTGTACTCATCCATCGCGCGCCTGAACACTCCCGACACCAACATCATGACGGCCGAAGATCCGGTCGAATTTCAGTTGGCCGGAGTCAACCAGGTGCAGATGAAGGAACAGATTGGATTGAACTTCGCGGCTGCGCTGCGCGCTTTCTTGCGGCAAGACCCGAACATCATCCTGGTCGGCGAAATCCGTGACTTTGAAACTGCGGAAATCGCCATCAAAGCTGCTCTGACCGGACACCTGGTGCTGTCCACGCTACACACCAACGGTGCGCCGGAGACGATTACCCGCTTGATGAATATGGGTATCGAACCCTTTCTGGTGGCGACCTCCGTCCACCTCATTTGCGCACAGAGGTTGGTGCGCCGCATCTGCCGCGAATGCGCCGAAGTGATCGAGATGCCAGTACAGGCACTGATCGAAGAAGGCTACACCCCGGAAGAAGCCAAGACGGTGAAGATTCAAAAAGGCAAGGGCTGCGGAGTCTGCAGCAACACCGGATACAAAGGCCGGACCGGTTTGTACGAAGTGATGGAAGTGGATGACGAGATCAAAGAGCTGGTCCTGGTGGGCGCTTCCGCGCTGGAATTGAAGAAAAAGGCGATTGAGCGAGGCATGATCACGCTGCGCCGCAGCGGCCTGATCAAAGTTGCTGCAGGCATGACCACGCTGGAAGAAGTGGCACGCGAAACCATTCACTGAGTTCAGGAAGGAAAGGGAAAACTTATGTCGCTTTCGTTAAGTGATCTGTTGAAAAGGCTGCTGGAGATGGGGGGAAGCGACCTCCACATCACGACCAATTCTCCGCCGCAGATTCGCGTCCACGGACACCTGGTGCCGCTCGATCTGCCGCAAATGACGCCGGCGGAAACCAAGCAGCTGGCCTACAGCGTGATGACCGATTCGCAGAAGCACCGCTTCGAGGAAAATCTCGAGCTCGACTTCTCCTTCGGTCTGAAGGGCCTGGCCCGTTTTCGTGCCAACACTTTCAACCAGCGCGGCGCCACCTCGGCCGTCTTCCGTCTGATTCCCTTCGAAATCAAGTCCTTCAACCAGCTGGGACTGCCGGCCATCGTCAGCAAGCTGTGCGACAAGCCTCGCGGTTTGGTGCTGGTGACGGGTCCGACCGGATCGGGCAAGTCCACGACGCTCGCGGCCATGATCGACAAGATCAACACTGAGCGCCACGACCACATTTTGACGATCGAGGATCCGATCGAATTCGTGCACATGAACAAAAACTGTGTGGTGAACCAGCGCGAACTGCACGCTGACACCAAGAGTTTTGCCGACGCCTTGCGCGCCGCCCTCCGTGAAGACCCGGATGTGGTGCTGATCGGCGAAATGCGCGATCTGGAAACCATCGAGTCGGCGCTGCGCATCGCTGAAACCGGTCACCTTACGTTCGGTACGCTGCATACCAACTCGGCGTCTTCGACCATCAACCGAATTATTGACGTGTTTCCAGCCCACCAGCAACCTCAGATTCGGGCGCAATTGTCGCTGGTTCTGGAAGGCATCATGTGCCAAAGCCTGCTGCCTAAGTCAGACGGCAAAGGCCGCGCCATGTGTATGGAAATCATGGTTCCGAATGCGGCCATCCGCAACCTGATCCGCGAGGACAAGATTCACCAGATTTACTCGTCCATGCAATCCGGCCAGGACAAGTTCGGGATGCAGACGTTCAACCAGGCGCTGGCGACGGCGTATTTCCAGAAACAGATCACGATGGAAGTTGCGATGGCGCGTTCCAGCAATACCGATGAATTGCAGGAAATGATCAACCGTGGCGCAGGCCTCAATCGAAATCAGCCTGCCATGGCGAAGGGTGCTGCCCCCAGCAAGCGCTGAGCGGCGCCTGAAAACCCCGCCTTCATCGCGTGCGGGGGGACCGGAATGGAGCGATGAGTAATTTTCGGGCCGCCAGGGAAAGCGCGGACCGGCGAAAAAACGAATTGTAGCGAGGAGACGTTCACCATGCCAGTTTTCACATTTTCAGGGAAGAATGAGTCCGGTCAGAAAGTTAGCGGCGAGCGCTCGGCCCCCAACAAGCAGGCGCTGACCAGCCAGCTGCGGCGCGAGCGCATCACGCCAGGACCAGTCCGGGAAAAGGGCAAAGAATTTGTCATGCCGACCTTCGGCATGAACAAAGTCAAAACCAAGGACATCGCCATTTTCTTCCGGCAATTCTCGGTGATGATCGACGCCGGCCTTCCCCTGGTGCAATGTCTGGAAATTCTCGCGGCCAACCAGGAGAACCCGGCCTTCCAGAAGACGCTGACGGGCGTGCGTACCACGGTGGAAGGCGGCGCCACACTGGCGAACGCGATGAAGCTGTATCCCAAGATCTTTGACGACCTCACCACCAACATGATTGAGGCGGGCGAAACCGGCGGTATTCTGGACATCATTCTGCAACGGCTGGCCCTCTACATCGAAAAGGCGGTCAAGCTGCGTGCCGCCGTCAAGTCGGCCCTGATCTACCCGGTATCGGTGGTCAGTTTGGCCTTCCTCATTGTGGGCGCGCTGCTCAAGTGGGTCGTTCCAATCTTCTCCAACTTGTTCATCGGCCTGGGTGTTGCCCTTCCGCTGCCTACCCGCATCGTGATGGGCCTGAGCGCGTTTGTCGGCCAGTTCTGGTGGTTCTTCATCATCGGTGTTGTCGGCCTTATTTTCGGGACCAAGCAGATTCGTAAGCACCCGAAGGGGCGGTATTACTTCGATTATGGTTTGCTGAAGTTGCCGATTCTGGGTGTGTTGTTGCGCAAGATCGCGGTCGCTCGCTTTACCCGGACCCTCGGAACTCTGATCACGTCGGGCGTGCCGATTCTGGAAGGCCTGAGCATTACTGCCAAGACTTCAGGTAACGCGGTTCTGGAAGAGGCTCTGATGCGGGTGCGCAAAGCCATCGAAGAAGGCCGCACGATCGTCGATCCGCTGCGGGAATCGGGAGTGTTCCCCAACATGGTGACTCAGATGATCGGCGTTGGCGAAGCCACGGGCGCTATGGACGCCATGCTGCAGAAAATCGCCGACTTCTACGAAGACGAAGTCGACAACGCCACCAAGGACATGCTGGCCATGCTGGAGCCGGTCATCATCGGCCTGTTGGGCGTCATGATCGGCGGCATCGTCATTTCGCTGTATATGCCGCTGTTCTCGATGATCGCCAAACTGGCCGGCTAAGTACAAGGGCAGTCGTCAGTCGGTCAGCAGTCGTCAGAAAGAGCTGAAGACTGACGACCTGATGACCAGTACTTGGGGATCTGGATCTCGCATGCAATCCATTTTCGATGAACGCCTTTGGCTGGCCTGGCTGGCCAAAGTCCGAATCATCATTCTGACACTTCTGTTCGGAATCGAGCTGGCCATTGCCCGGCTCACGCCCAACCCGTTTCCTCTGCGGTTGTTCATCCACGTCGTACTTTTGTGGTACACGATTTCAATCTTCTACCTGCTCCTGCTGTCTTTCTGGGAAGAGCGCCAGGTCCAGGCTCTGCTGCAAGTCGTCACCGACCTGGTGCTGGTCACGCTGGTGGTATATGCCACGGGTGGCGTCGACAGTTCCCTGAATTTCCTTTACCCGCTGGTCATTATTGTTGCCTGCATACTGCTGCCTCGGGTCTGGGCGTATTTGAGCGGAGCTCTGGCATTCATTCTGTATGTTGCGGTCCTGGAGCTGACGTATTTCGAAATCATTCCGTCGTATTCCACCACCCACCCGGGGCTAGGCGCACTGCAAGCCATAATTTTCGTCAACCTTTTCGGCTACCTGGCAGTGGCCTACCTGGCGGGACTGCTGGCCTCCAAGCTGCGCCAGGTCGATGTAAAGCTGAAACATACCAAAGGAGTCCTGGAAGACCTTCAGGCGCTGCACGAGAACATTATTCAGTCCATCACCTCCGGACTCATTACCACCGGGCTCGACGGGTACATCACCCTGGTGAATACCGCCGCACAAAAGTTGTTCGAACGTGGAGAGAACGATCTGGTGGGACAGCCGGTCACCCCGCTATTCCTTGATCCATTACCGAATATCACGGCAGACGAGCGCGCCCACGGAGAGGTGCGCTTTGTGGTGGCCAGCGGCTTCTGCAAAACCTTTCGCGTGATGGGGACCTCACTGGCGGTTCCCGGCCGGAACACAATCGGTTACGTCTATACCTTCGACGATTTGACGGAAATCCGGCGTCTGGAGCGGGATTTGCGCATACAGGACCGGCTGGCGGCGGTGGGCCGGCTGGCTGCCGCGATCGCCCATGAAATCCGTAATCCTTTAACTTCGATTGCCGGCTCGGTGAGCATGCTGTCCGGTATCGCCGACTTGAGCGATGAGCACCGCCAGTTGCTGCAGATTGTGATGCGGGAGTCGGAGCGGCTGAACGGCATCATTACAGATTTTCTGGCTTACTCCCGGGGCAAGCAGTACCAATTTTCCTCGGTCGATCTGCTACCTCTGCTGGAAGACACGCTCACCTTGCTGGAGAATCGGCTGGTCGTGGAAAAAACTGGTATACGGATTGAACGCAACTACAGCGTGCAACAGGCTTTCACCATCGCTGATGGAGACAAGATCAAACAGGTGTTCTGGAATTTTTGCGAGAATGCGGTGCGCGCCATGCGCTCCGGAGGATCTCTGCGGGTCTCCCTGGAGCAGGCCGGTGACGACTGGCAGATCAACTTTGCCGATACCGGACCAGGCATGAGCCGTCAGCTGGTGGAGAAGATTTTCGAGCCCTTCCAATCCCAATTCGAAGGCGGTACCGGACTGGGTTTGGCCATTGTTTATCAGATTGTGCAGGCCCACGAAGGCAAAGTTTGGGCGCGCTCAAAACCTGGCGAGGGCAGCGTGTTCGTTCTCCGCCTGCGACGCCTGGCGGTGGCACGGAAGATTGGCGCCCCGCAGTCTGCCGCTGGGGCGCAACTCGGTTCCCGGATCGAGGAAAACATCGCAGCCACTGCTGGAGCAGGGGGTCGCGCGCATGGGTAACATTCTGGTTTGTGATGACGAACGGTCCATCTGTGAAATGCTGGATATCGCCCTTCGCCGCGATGGCCACAAAGTCGAGACGGTAAAGTCCGGAGAAGACGCGAAGAGAAAACTGGACAGTGCGCTCTATGACGTGGTGGTCACCGATATCAAGATGCCGAACACCGACGGCATCGAAGTGCTCCGCTACGCCCATCAGGTTTCTCCCGATTCCGCCGTAATTCTGATCACCGCAGTCGATGACTATGAAGCCGCCGTGCAGGCGGTGAAGGCCGGCGGCGCCGCCGATTACATCCGCAAATCGCCTGGGCTGGTCGATGAAATCAAACTGGCCATCAACCGCGCTCTGGAAAAGATGACGCTCAGCCGTCAAAATTTTGCCTTTAAACGGGATGCCGCCACGCGCAACTCTCTTGACAACATTGTGGGTGTAAGTCCTGCGATGGAGAAGCTGAAACAGACCATTCGGACGGTGGCGTCCACCCAGAGCACGATCCTGATCTACGGCGAAAGCGGCACCGGCAAAGAGCTGGTCGCGCGCGCCGTACATGTGTGTTCGCCACGGGCCGGCGACCCGTTCGTCTCCATAAATTGCGGCGCCTTCCCGGAAACACTCCTGGAAAGCGAATTGTTTGGTTACGTAAAGGGCGCATTCACGGGCGCCAACCAGAACAAACGTGGACTGTTCGAAGTTGCAGACCAGGGCACTATCTTTCTCGACGAAATCAGCGAGATGACGCTGACCATGCAGGTGAAACTGCTGCGTGTGCTGCAGGAGCGCAGCGTGCGTCCGGTAGGAGCCACCGCCGAGATTCCCATTGACGTGCGGGTCATTGCCGCCACCAACCGCGATCTCGATAAGCAAGTGGCGGAAAATACCTTTCGCGAGGACCTTTACTATCGCCTCAGCGTGATCCCGGTTTCCGTACCTCCGCTGCGAGAGCGCCGCGAAGACGTTCCTCTGCTGGTCAACCATTTCCTGAAGAAATACGCTCCCGCGGCAGGCAAAAGCATTTTAAGAGTGAATGGAGATTCGTTGGCCGCGCTGTGCAGTTACGACTGGCCGGGGAACGTGCGCCAGCTGGAAAACACCATAGAGCGTGCGGTTGCGCTGGAGACTGAAGAAGAGTTACGGGTCGAGCTGCCTGTCGAACGGTCGAAGGCCCGGGCAGCGGCCGCGGGGGTGGGCTTAGCGGGCGGGCCGGGTTCAATTGCATCAGGTTCCGTATTGCCGGAAGGCGTCGACATGGAGAAGTACGTTGCCGACATCGAGCGCTCTCTGCTGCTGGCCGCGCTGGCCCAATCAAACGGAGTGCAGACTCGTGCCGCGGATGTGCTGAAAATTTCTTACCGTTCGTTCCGGCACTTGGTGAAGAAGTACGGACTGTGAAACTATCAGCTGCTAGCTAGCTTCTGGCTTCTAGCTAAAAATCAAGAGCTCGAAGTTAGAAGCTAGGAGCTAGCAGCCAGCAGCTAGGAGCTGCTCTTCTTCAATTGCTGCTTCCAGCCCAGAATTCTGGCTTTGTTGGCCTCGGCTTCTGCCTCCGGGATCATGCCTTTTTTTTGGTACAGGACAGACAGGCTGGTATACGCCAGAACATCGTCGGGATCGAGTTCCGCGATTCGCTTCGCGACCGTAATGGCTTCATCCAGGCGACCAAGATCTTGCAGGGTGCGAGCCATGCCATGCATGGCTTCGGTAAAAGCAGGGTCGGCGCCAAGGGATAACTGATATTCCGCCAGCGCGCCCTCCTGTTCACCTTCTGCCACCAGGTCCAGGGCGGCATAATAGTGGTCTTCAGCCTTTTGGCGGGCGTTTTCGTCGGCCATGAAACAAGAAGTCCTCAGGGAAAGACGGATTCTAGCAGGTTGCAAAGACGGTCGTCAGTCGTCGGTCTTCACTCGTCAGAGTTCTCCCTTCGTGTAACTTCGTGTCCTTAGTGGTTTATTAATTTGGACACCAGGCGACCGAAGACCTGCGCCAGCAGCCGGCGCTATACTTGAGAGCAATCATGCGGCACATGCTTCGATTTGTGTGGAATGCAACCCGCGGACACCGTCTCGCCCCCTGGCGCAGTCCCTATCTTCTGTGGCGAGTCGAAACCTACTGCGGAGTAAAAATGCAGCAAATTGGTTTTCTGGAATTCTGGGAGTTCATGTGGAGGGAGCGTAAAAATCTCTGGCAATTTCTTAAATGGACAGCTGAAATCGAGCGCTATATCCATCCAAAGCTGAAGACTCCGTAGGCCGGTAAGCCACTTCCAGCCCGAACCGCTCAGGACTCAGCTTTAGTTCCCGTTGCCCGCCGCGGCTGCGCCCGCAAGTGAAATCAGTACCTCGGTGCCCTTGCCAGTTCCCACAATCTTGGCCGCGGATCCGCGATCAGTGGCGATCTCCAGATAGCCCGTACTCCCCAGGATTCCGAATACCTCGCCGGGAGCACCCTCGGAGTAATTGGAATGGATCTGGATAACTTCATGCTTGCCGATGCGAATCTTGAAAGGAGCAGGTTCGGAAGCAAAAAGCATGGGCGCATCTTCCGGTGTGATATTCGTCACCAGATTGCCAAAGCGGTCCACTCTCAGTACCACTCCGCGCAAAGTATTCCCGTCGATAGCTTTCGGCTTGGGCGCGTTGAAGCGAACGAAATCGGTGATCTCGTCGCCGAACTTTTCCGGATCGACGCCCTTGGCCAGCCAGGCCGCGACCGGAGAAAAAATATCGCGCGCATGAAAGGTCTTGCTCACCGGCTGCAGGTAGTAGTGCTCGGCGGTGATGTGGCGGATGTGCAGGCGCTCCTCTTTGCCATAGATCAGAGAAAGAACGCCATTATCCGGCGCCACGAAGTGGTGCCGGTCGCTGGTGACCAGGATCGGCCGCCGCGCCGTTCCTACTCCGGGGTCGACCACCACCAGATGCACAGTTCCGCTGGGAAAGTAGGAATAGGATTGGGCAATCGTGAGCGCGCCATCCAGCACATCGAAGGCTTGCACGGAATGGGAAATATCCACGATCTCAACATCAGGAACCACATTGAGAATGACACCCTTGATAGTACCCACGAAGTGATCGTTGAGTCCAAAGTCGGTGGTCAGCGTGATGATCGGACGATGTGCCAATGTTCCCTCGTTCGCAGGCGTAGTTTTCCCTGGAAAGCCGAAAGTAACGTGGCCTCAAGGGCTGAGTCAAGGTACGGAGGTAATGATCGCTCAACGTTGATGGCGATCATCGCGCGCCGAATACGCTGACCCGTCCGGGCTGGACTACTGCAGCCCGGCAAGCCACATGATGATTGCGCTCTCCAGCGCGATGCGATGGTCTGACCAGCTATGGTCGGTGGCGACATGAATGGCAGTCACCTTGTGCCCGCCCTTGGCTTCAATGCTGCGCACCAGCGCGTCGCTGTCGGGCGCCAGCCCGTCGTCGGCGGTCAGCACCAGAAGCGGCGTCTGGGTAAGACCGGCGGTAGCGTTGTCCATTTGAAACGCCTTGGCGTTGGCCCGGTCCTCGTCGGCCATGCTCTGAGCAGTAACGCCTGAGAGACCTTCCATGTTGTCCGCCATGTCGGCCACCAGGCGATCCCGCGGTTCCTCGCCGAGATGGCCCATGTCACCCGCGGAAATCAGGATCGCGCCAATCAATAAGTGATCGTGAGCTGCCGTGTGCGCTACCACCCAGCCTCCCATACTGTGGCCGGCGATGGCAATTCGTTTGGGATCGATCCCCACGCGGGCGGAGGTCGCCGGATCGCGCAGGTAGGCGAGGACGGCATCGGCATCCTCCAGATTCTGGGTAAAGCGGTAGGCACCCGGACTACCCCATGAGCCGCGGTAGTTGAACACGACGGCATTCCAGCCCGCGCGCCGGACAGCCTGCGCGAGATCGAGATTCTTTTCGTTACCGGGCAAGCCATGGCAAATGACCAGTGTGGGGTGAGCTCCGGCGCCCGCCGGCTGGTAGATCACGCCGTTGATGAGCACACCGTGAGTTGGGATGTGCAGTACCGTCATCTTTGCCGGATGCACAGCATCGGCGGGCGGGTCAGTATAGATGGCCGCTGGAACCGACTGGGCGAACACGGTTGGAGCGCCACAAAAAGCTGCCAAAATGACGAAGACGCGCAAGCGCATGAATCGGCTCCTATTCAACCTTACTACGAACGAGGCTGGAATGAGATAACTGCTGGGATGGGGAAGGGCGTTAGGCCTTCTTGCCCTGGACCAACGACCAATGACCAATGACCGCTACTGTATCTGTATATCTCCCGATCCGGTTTCAACTTCTACCGGGACGCCGCCGCCACCAACTTTGCCGCGTATCTCTTTTCGCCCGATCGAACCCTGGACGGTGTGCGGCTGGTCCACCGAAATCGAGCCGGAACTGGTATGGGCGGCAAGATCGAAGGACGCATTGGATGGGATTTTCAACTGCACCGTGCCTGAACCGGTGTGCAGATTCCAGGCTCCGGTCGGATTGCCCTCAGCTTCAATAGTGCCGCTGCCGGCCTTGGCATCGAGTGAGCCATGGACTCCGCGCAGTTCCATGCCTCCGGAACCGGTGTCCACTCGTACCGACCCGGGCGCGGTCTGGTGCAAGGTGATGTGTCCACTTCCGGTGTCGGCTTCAAACCCGCCTGCGATCCCTTCCGCCTCAATCGAACCGCTGCCCGTCTTGGCGTGCACATTGCCCTGCACGCTCTCAATTTCGATATCGCCAGATCCCGTCTCCGCATGGACCCGGTCGCCGATGGAAGAAATCTTGAGACCGCCCGAGCCCGCACTGAGCTCGAGTGGACCTCGAATCCCCTCAACCCTCTGATTTCCCGACCCGCTCTCAACCCGGAGTTCGGTCTCCGCCGGAACACTCACCACGTAGCTGATCGAAATGTTGTGACGCAACTCCGGATCATCGATGTGGCCGATCCGGATGATGTTTCCACTCTGCTGAATCGGAGGGTTGTCTTCCAGACGCTTTATCTTCGACTCGACATCTCCTCCGAACCATTCCGAAGCTCGAATGTGTCCCGTCACCTGCACCTGACTGGAACTGCCGGTGCGAACTTCGACATTGCCCGAGCCCGTCGTCAGGTCCATGTTTACCGAGCCGGTGACCTGCAATGTGCGCTGGAATGAACCCTCAGCGGCAGCTAGCGCGGGCAGGGATTGAAGGCAAATCAGTGCCGCAATCGCAAGCGCACTCAGGACAGAAGCGGAACCATTTCGGAGTTTCATGATTTCTCCAGTGTGTTTATTCCGCCCGACAATCCCGGGCACTCGCCGTCAGCTTCACTGCAGTACGACCTGGTCGCCTTCTTTCAGACCGCTGAGGAGTTCGGTCTTGGCGCCGTTGGAGATCCCGATATTAACCGCGACCTTCTTTTTGCCGTCCTTACCACTGGAGTCCGGCACTTCAACAGACGCCTTCTTGTCCTTGTCGTAAATAATTGACCCTTCCGGAATCTGCAACACGTTCTTATGCTCTTCCAGAATGACTTCAGCGTTGGCGGTCATCTCCGCTTTCAATTCGCCGCCGGGGTTATTGATCGACACGCGAACTTCGAAGGTAGTGACGTTGTCCTTCTCGACGCCCATCGGCGAGATCTTGGTAACCACGCCATTGAAGGTCTTGTCCTTGAACGACTCGACCTTGATTCGCGCGGGCTGCCCCAGATAGACCTTGCCGATGTCGCTCTCATCGACCTTGCCCTTCACGTAAACCGAGCTGGTATCGCCCAGTGTCATAACCAGCGTGGCGGAAGAGCCCAGGACCAGGATCGAGCTCACCGCGTCGCCCATTTCCACATCCCGGGACAAGACCACACCGTCAATCGGGGATTCGATGTCGGTATAGCTCAACTGTTCTTCGAGCTGTTTGAGGTTAGCGCGGTCCTGCCCAAGCTGTCCCTGGGACTGGGCGATCTTCGCCTTCAGGACGGTGACTTGCGCCTTCGACACATTCTGCTTGTTCAAGGCCAGCTCGTAGTTCTTCTCGGCGTCTTCCAGAGCAGAAGTGGATACCACGCCTTCCTTAGCCATTCCGATCGCGCGCTCATAGGCTCGTTTGAGAAGAGGGACGTCCGGTCCTTCGGCATCAACTTTGGCCCGTTCATAGTCGGCTTCGGAACTGGACAGACTGGCTTCGGCAGCTTGCACAGCGGCTCGAGATTGCTCGACTTGGGCTTCAATTTCTTCTTTATCTAACTGAGCCAAGAGCTGGCCCTTCTTGACTTTGTCGCCAGAGTCCACCAGCAGCTTCTTCACGATTCCGCTGGCTTTGGACTTCACTTCAACCTTCGTGATGGGGGTGACTTTTCCGGTAGCGACCACACTCTTTGCCAGGTCGCCCTTTTCTACCTTCTGCAGCTTGGACGGGTCAATCTTGGTGCCTCCGCGCGTGGCCGCAATCAGCCCGCCAGCGATCAGCAGGACAAGCCCAAGTGCGATACCGCCATAGATAAGCCGTTTTCGTCGCTTCTTGCCGCTGCCGTTCCCGTTCACATCTGCCTCCTGAATAGATAATGCTCGCGTCGTTGTTAGTTACGAGCCGTGCTTGCAGTTTGTTCCCACAATCCCCAAGCCGAACCAGCAATTTCAAACATCCCATCAACCGAAGTCTCGCCTGTTAGACCCGCCAACTCTTGAAATGGAAGCAGGAATTTCCAGGAATCGCGAAGCCACGAATGAAGATAACCCTGATTCTACAAGAGGTTAGCAGCCCAAGCCAGGTTGTAACTCTTTGGAATGTTAGAATTAGCGTTCCATGATTGCCTACGTGCTGCTGCGGGTTTTCCTGCTACTGCTGCTGGTAGCAGCGAACGCATTCTTCGCGGCGGCCGAATTCTCCCTGGTGAGCGTGCGTGACACCCGCATCCAGCAACTGGTTGACGCCCGTCGAATCGGCGCCCGCATCGTCCAGAGACTGCACCGCAACCTCGACGAGGTGGTTAACGGGGTGCAATTGGGCGTCACCATCGTCAGCTTGACCCTGGGCTGGGTGGGAGAACCGTTGCTCGCCCAGATGATGCTGGGACCGGTGCAGGATCTGCCCCATGCCTCGGTTTACGCTCACGGCATCGCGATCATCGTTTCCTTCATCCTGATCACCTTCCTGCACGTCATCCTGGGCGAGCTGGTGCCCAAGTCGCTGGCGTTACAGCGCGCCGAGCAGGTGGCGCTTGCGGTCGCCGCCCCGATGGATGTCTTTCTTACTCTGACCCGTCCCCTCCTCTTCGTGATGAGCCGGTCCGCAGGCTGGGTCCTGCGTATATTTGGTTCGCGCCGCATCCGAGAAGGGCCGGTGCACTCGCCCGACGAGCTCAAACTGATCGTGACCGCCAGCCGCCAATTCGGCGAGATTCCGCCATTCCAGGAGGAGATGATTCACAAGGCGTTGGAGCTGGATAACGTCGCCGTGCGCGAGGTCATGGTGCCGCGTCCCAAGATTTTCTCGCTGCCAGGTGATATGACCCTCTCTGATGCCCTGAGCCGGGTGGTCGAAGAGCAGCACTCCCGGGTTCCCGTATACGATCCACAGCGCGGTCCCGAGCATATTATTGGAGTGCTCTACGCCAAGGACCTGATGCGGTGGACGCGTCTTCGCCTCACTGCCACTTCCGACCAACTGGTCGCCACTCGCGTCTCGGCCATGAAGATCAGCCAGATCATGCATGATGTGCTGGTGGTTCCCGAAACCAAAGTCCTTACTGAATTGCTGGAAGAGTTCAAACAACGCAAACGGCACCTGGCTGTAGTAGTGGACGAATTCGGATCGACCGCGGGGGTAATCACGGTCGAAGATGTTCTGGAGCAGATTGTCGGTGAAATCGAAGACGAATTTGATGTGGCCCCACCCCAGCAGGCTCTCACCGAAGGGAAGATTGCGGTTGTGCTGGAGGGGTCAGTCAGCATCCGCGATCTCGAATCACAGTACCAGCTTTTGCTGCCACACGATTCCGGCTTCGAGACTCTGGCCGGCTTTATCCTGGCCCGTCTCCAGAGGATTCCAAGACAAGGCGATAGCTTCGAGTACGAAGGCCACCGCTTTACGGTGCAAGAGATTGAAGGCCACCGCATCGCGAAAGTAAAAATCGAAAAACTGGAGTCCAAAGCGGTAGCCCAAACCGGCGACTGAGATCTGAGAACCAGGAACTGAAAACTGTGGCCGAGAAAGTTACCCAACGAAAGAGGAAAGCCCGAAAATGCAGAGATTGACTCTGAGGTTGAAAGTAACTCTGAGGTTGGTAGTAAGAAGAGCAATGGGACTGCCGACCGTAAACGACTGATGCTCCGCTATCTCTCCCTCCGCCTGCTATACACGCTGCCGGTCGTTTGGCTGGTAGTTTCACTGGTCTTCGTTCTGATCCACCTCGTCCCTGGCGATCCCATCCTGCAAATGCTGGGAGAAGGTGCTCCTGTAACCGATGTGCAGGCTGCCCGACACGCTTACGGACTCGATCTTTCCCTCGGCCGCCAATATCTGAACTACTGGGAGGGCGTACTACGCGGCGATCTGGGCCCATCTCTGCGATTTAATCAAAGCGTAACTCGCCTGATCGCGCAGCGCTACCCCTATACGCTGCAACTGACACTCGCGGCATTGGTAGTCGCGATCTTGCTTTCGGTTCCAGCTGGAGTGCGCTCGGCGCAACGGCGCAATCGCTGGGACGACCGCCTGCTCAGTGTGGTCAGCCTGTTCGGTTTGTCGTTTCCTAATTTTGCTCTCGGTCCCATACTCATATTATTGTTTGCCATCTACCTGGGATGGCTGCCGGTCTCGGGTTCGGGCAGCGTCGCCCATCTCGTACTCCCCGCGATCACTATGGGCGGCGCGTTAGCCGCCATTCTCACGCGCATGGTCCGCACTTCCATGCTTGAGGAGTTGGGCCAGGACTATATTCGCACCGCTCGCGCTAAAGGATTGTGCGAGCGGACCGTGGTCTATGGTCATGCGCTGCGCAACGCGATGATCCCGGTAATTACTGTACTGGGGTTGCAATTCGGCGCGCTGCTGGCCGGCGCCATCGTGACCGAAACTATTTTCTCCTGGCCTGGAATTGGCCGCCTGACCATTCAGGCCATTTCCAATCGCGACTATTACCTGGTGCAGGGATGCATTCTGGCGATTGGCTTAACCTACGTGGCGGTGAATTTCCTGACTGATCTGCTGTATTCGGCGGTGAACCCGAGGATCAGGCAGTGACGCAACGTAGCGCCGGCGTCCCGCCGGCTGTCCGGCGGGCGTCTCGCCCGTCGCCGGGGGGGCAGAATCCCACGAGCCAGCCGGCAAGATGCCGGCGCTACGCTATCGTGAAGTTTGGATTCTAAACCTTGTCCACCCTTTCCATTTCGCTGCCCCGCGCCGCCCGGCACAACCCGCTGGCCACCACCGGCGCCGTGCTGGTCGTAATATTCGTGATCTTCGCTCTGTTTGCGCCGTGGATCGCTCCCCAGGATCCCGCTTACATCGATCTGCCCACGCGACTTTCTCCTCCTTCCTCCGCCCATTGGTGTGGCACGGATGAACTGGGCCGAGACATATTCTCCCGGCTCATCTACGGCTCGCGGATTTCAATGCTAGTTGGAAGCTCGGTGGTCGTAGTCTCCCTCGCCCTCGGACTGATCGTGGGATCGATTGCCGGATACTATGGCGGCAACATCGATCGCTTCGTGAACGTCGTAGTAATGAATGCATTTCTTTCCTTCCCTGGAATTCTGCTGGCGATCGCTTTCGTTGCGTTCCGCGGCCCTGGAATTTTCAACCTGGTGCTGGCCCTCTCGCTCGGGGGATGGGTAGGCTACGCCCGCCTGGTGCGGGCCCAGGTGCTGGCCGCGCGCGAACGCGAGTTTGTCGACGCTGCGCGAGCCCTGGGTGCAAGTGATCTGCGCGTCATCCTGCGCCATATTCTTCCCAACATTATTCAGCCCGTAATCGTGCAGGCCGCAATCGGCATGGCTGGCGCCATCCTCGCCGAAGCCACCATGAGCTTTCTCGGCTTAGGCGTAGCTCCCCCCACGGCCAGTTGGGGTGCCATGCTCAACGATGGCCGCGCCCACTTGTTCGATGCTCCCCACCTGGTGCTCTTTCCCGCACTCGCGGTGATGCTCGCAGTACTCTCGTTCAATTTCATCGGCGACGCCCTACGCGACTTTCTTGATCCTCGGTCGCGAATTGAAGTAGGCCTGTAACTCATTCGATTTAGTACACCGACTTTAGTAATCCTAGGCAATCTCTTGCACCTCAAGATTTTCGCGATTCCGCGCAACAATCCCCAGCACCTGGTGTTAAAGGAAGTGGCCCGAAAAACGGGTAAGGAATTAACTAAGGTAGTAGGGGAGATGATATGAAGGCACAATATAAAAGCTTTATCCTCACCGCTGCAATCGCGGGCCTGATGCTGCCGGCGGCGGTGGCGCAGACAAACACCACTTCACCCACCATCAACCAGCGCAAAGAGAATCAGCAAGATCGAATTGCCAACGGCATCCAGGACGGCCAGTTGACTGCGGGCGAAACCAAGCATCTGGAAAAGAAAGAGACAGAGCTGAACCAGGAAGAGCGCGACATGCGCAAACTGGATAATGGCCATCTGACGACAGCCGACCGCGCTACCTTGAACCAGCAGCAGAACAAGCTCTCCCAGGACATTTACAAGCAAAAGCACGATGCTCAGGTCCAGAACGTGAATCCCAAAAGCGAAGTAGGACAGCGGGAACGCCTACAGCAGGAAAGAATCGCGCAAGGTGTGAAGAGCGGCCAGTTGACCTCTGGTGAGACCGCCCGCCTGGAAGGACGCGAATCCAGGATTAACCGCGAAGTACACAACGACCGCGCCGCCAACGGTGGTACTTTGACCGCGGCCGAACGCCGGCAAGTCAACCGCCAGGAAGATCGCACCTCGCGAGCGATCTATCGCAAGAAGCACAACGGGCGGGTACAGTAAAACTGCATCGCAGAGAGAAAGAAAGACGCCTCCCCAAGCGGAGGCGTCTTTGTTTACGTAAGCGCGAGCGCCCCGCTCGTGCAATGCCGACTAAGGGAAAGGCCGTCTACGATCCCGAAGGCAACAAGTTCCGGTTGCCACTCGACCCCACGTCCCCACTAGAAGTTCTGAGTCCTCCATTTTTCTGAGCTTTTTTTAGCCGCAAGTCGCTGGAGACAGTACAGATTGCCGTCTTGACAAATATAGCATATTGCAATATTAATATTGCGATTTGAAAATATGACTTTGGCCGAGAAATTACGTTACTTGCGCGAAGTAGAAGGCTCGCTGCGCGGTTTGAACCGCCCCATGACTCAGCAGGAACTGGTGCGCGCCATTCGGGAGGAACAGGGCAAGAGCATCAGCCAGTCTTACGTTTCGCAGATCGAAAGCGGCGTGCGCCCGCACATGACGCAATCGACCCGCACCCTGCTGGCGAAGTTTTTCAAGGTACATCCGGGTTTTCTGGTGGATGACCCTGAGGGCTACCACACCGAGCTGGTATCTGACTTGCGCACCACCGAAGGGAAGCTGGATGTGTGGCTGTTGCAGGGTTCGGAGCGATTTGCCAGCGATCCTGAAGTCAGCGAAGTTCTGATTAAGGCTGCGCGCGAGAAAGACACGCGCCGCTGTTTCCTGCTCCTGGGAGCAATTCTCGACACCCCCGGGTTGGCCGAGCGGTTGCTGGAAGCGCTGCACCCGCGCGCCGCGGTCGGACACAAAAGCACGAGCCGGGGAGAGAGGCGGCCGATATGACCTGGACAGATTTTTATCTCATTTGCTTTGCCGTGGGTTTTTCATTCAGCCTGCTGTCGTTTCTCGCCGGAGGTCTGCACTGGCACTTGCATCTGCCGCACGTTTCGCATGCCGCGCCTCAAGTACACGGCGCGCCAGGCACAGCGGCATCCGGCCACGTTGCTGTTGGTGGGGTGGGTGGGGAGAAGGCGATCTACAAGGGCCCGGCGGCAAGTCTTTCGCCCTTCAACTTCATTACTCTGACCGCGTTTCTTGCCTGGTTTGGCGGAACCGGATATCTGCTCACACGCTACTCCAGCCTGTGGGTGGTGTCTGGTCTGGGGCTTGCCGCTTTCAGCGGCGTCATCGGCGGAGGAATTGTTTTTCTCTTTCTTAGCCGGGTATTGATCTCGGAGGAGGAAAGCATGGATCCCGCGGACTACGAGATGGCGGGCGTGCTGGGCAGAGTTTCAGTTCCGATTCGTGAGAACGGCACCGGAGAAATCATTTATTCGCAGGCGGGAACACGGCGCACCTGTGGCGCCCGTAGCGAAGATCGGAATGCAATCGCCATGGGAGCTGAAGTTGTGGTCACGCGATACGAGAAAGGGATTGCATACGTGCGCCTATGGACTGAAATGTCAGGCGAATAAGACCAAATGTAGGCGCGAGCGTCTCGCTCGTGCTAGGTCGGCAAGAACGGCAGCAAATTTTAAGTGGATTTGAAACACCAGGGGAGGCCAAATGGATAGCAAACTCTATCGTGCGATGACGGCGCTGCTGTGGCTCGCCGTTCCGCTCACGGCCTTCCAGTACTGGTCCGTCTGGGACCAGCTGCCCGCCCGAATGGCCACGCATTTCGGAGTATCGGGCCAGCCCAATGGCTGGATGCCGCGTGAGACTTCGCTGATCTTTGCGACAGGGTTGACGGTGTTTCTGCTTGTGATCTTCACCTGGGCGCTAACTCGCATCCGCAAGCCGGACATCCTCGCCTGGTCACTGCTGGCGATGTTCTTCGTCATGATAGGTGTACTGTTCAGCATCAATAACGCCCTGCTGGATTACAACATTTATAACAAGCCGCTGAACATCGTTCCCGCGATGATCGCTGTCTTCCTGGCGTCATTTGTCTTGGTCGCGATTGCTCTGACAGCAAAGCGCGGAGCCGAACTACCCCGGCATGCTGAAGTCGTCGCGGCCGAGGAAGTCCACGCCGCTCCACTTTGGGGACTGGTCTTCGCCATTCTTACAGGAGTTGAGCTGGTAGTGATCGCGGTCATCCCGCAAGCTGGCCTGCGATTCGTGATGGCACTGCCGGTAGTGCTGCTCCTGGGCGCGGCAGCGCTGGCCTGGGGAGGCTTTCACTATCGCTTTTCCGCCCACGGAGTCGAGATCAGCACTCTCGGCTTTCGTCTGCGCTCCATTCCGCTGCAAAGCATCAAGGCCTATGCTATTGCGCCCTGGAGTGCCCTTGGCGGTTACGGCATTCGCGGCATTGGAGAGAAGCGCGCTTACGTTTGGGGCAACACTGGCGTACGCATCATGCTTTCCGACGGAGAGGTATTCCTCGGTCATCGTGAGCCGGAAAAAATTATGAATGACTTGAACATGATCAGAGAGCACCAGAAAGTTCGCGAACATACATAAAGTGAATCGTCGTGATTTCCTTCGTGTAACTTCGTGCCCTTTGTGGTTATCGGGTTGTGCTGGGCACTCGAAAGAGGAGGCAATATGTTCGGGATGTCGCACATTTTCGAGATTTGGATTTTCGTTGGCCTGGGAGTCATGGTCATTCTGTTCCTCATGAGCAGCATGGCGAGGCTGTATCGCAAGGCCGGGCCGCATGAAGCGCTGATTGTCTACGGGTTGGGCGGCACGCGGGTCGTCAAAGGACACGGCACGCTGGTATTCCCGATGGTCCAGATATGCCGCGAACTTTCGTTGGAACTGATGTCGTTCGACGTGGCCCCGCAGCAGGATCTCTACACCAAGCAGGGTGTCGCAGTCACCGTCGAAGCAGTGGCCCAGATCAAGGTCAAGTCGGATATGGAATCGATCTTGACCGCCTCCGAACAATTCCTCACCAAGACCGATCAGGAGCGCGAAGGCCTGATCCGCCTGGTGATGGAAGGACACCTGCGCGGCATCATTGGACAACTGACGGTGGAAGAAATCGTCAAACAGCCAGAGATGGTTTCCGACCGCATGCGCTCCACTTGCGCGGAAGACATGAACAAGATGGGCCTTGAAGTAATCTCGTTCACCATCAAGGAAGTCCGCGACAAGAACGAGTACATCACCAACATGGGCAAGCCCGACGTCGCCCGCATCAAGCGCGATGCCGACGTGGCCACCGCCGAAGCCGATCGCGACACCGCCATCAAACGTGCCCTGGCGCAACGTGAATCCGCGGTCGCCAGAGCCCAGGCGGATCAGGAACGAGTACTTGCGGAAACGCTGTCGCTTGCAAAACAGGCCGAAGCGCAGCGCGACCTCGAAGTCAAGAAAGCGCAGTACGTCGAAGTCACCAAGCGCCAGCAGGCGCAGGCCGACAAGGCCTATGACATCCAGACCAACATCATGCAGCAGCAGGTCATCGCCGAGCAGGTGAAGGTGCAGCAGATCGAAAAAGAACAGCAGGTGAAAGTACAGGAAGCCGAAATCAACCGCCGCGAAAAAGAGTTAATCGCCACGGTGTTGAAGGGCGCCGAGATCGAGCGTCAGCGAATTGAAACTCTGGCCCTGGCCGAAAAGCAGCGGCTTATGTCGGAAGCGGATGGTCACGCGTCGGCGATTCGCGCTCAAGGCGAAGCCGAAGCAGAAATCATCTTCAAGAAAGGCGAAGCCGAGGCCAAAGCCATGAACGTGAAAGCCGAGGCTTACCAGGAGTACAACCAGGCCGCGGTGATCGACAAGCTATTCACCGGAATGCCGGAAATTGTCGCGCGCTCTGGCCAGCCCGCTGGCCAACGTGGACAAAATCACGATTGTTTCGACGGGCAACGGCGACGCCTCCGGAATGAACAAGATCACCGGCGACATCGCCAAGATGGCGGCTCAGGTACCGGCATTGTTTGAGACCCTGTCGGGAATGCCAATGTCAGAACTGCTGGGCAAGGTGCGCCAGATCGGTGACAAGACACCCAGGCCCGACGCGCTTCCGCCAAACGGCGGAGCAAAGTAGTTTGCGTGTGTGTGGGGACGGGTTCATCCCGTCCCTCCAGCACCCCGAAAACTTTGTCATTCCGAGCCGCCATCCGGCGAGGAATCTGCTGTTAGAGGTCGACGAACATGAACAAATCTTCTACGCAAATCGGTCTCGGTGTTGCTCTCGGCGCCGGCATTGGTGCCGCCACCGGCGTCTTCGCAGGCCACATCGCAGTGTGGCTGTCCGTAGGGATCGCGATCGGTGTCGCGATCGGAAGCAGCTTGCGCGGCGTCAACTGCGCCGAGTGCGAAGCCATCCACGAAAAGCACCAGGCAGAAGCCAGCAGCCAGCAGCTAGAAGCTGATTAGAAAAGGAGTCCATCATGGCACTACTAGAGCGAGTTTCAACATTAGTCCGCGCCAATCTTAATGACCTGGTCGACAAAGCCGAGCATCCGGAGAAAATGATCAAGCAGGTGATCCTCGACATGCAGAACCAGCTTCTGCAGGTGAAGACGCAAGTGGCGATTGCGATCGCCGATCAGCACCTGCTGGAAAAAAAGCAAAAGGAAAATGAAGACAAAGTGGCGGAGTGGATGCGTAAAGCGGAGCTATCCGTCGACAAGAAGCAGGACGACCTGGCCCGCGCCGCGCTGCAGCGCGTGGAAAGCTATCGCGACCTAAGCGAGGGCTTTGCGGAGCAGGTGATCGACCAGAAGGCGCAAGTGGAGAATCTCAAGACCGCGCTTCGCCAACTGGATCGAAAACTGACCGAGGCGCAAGCCAAGGCCGATCTGCTCATGGCTCAGCATCGCCGTGCCCGCGCTTTAAGCAAAGCCAGCGACGCCAAGATGGCCGCCGGCAACGGTTCCAGCGCCAGCGCCTTCGATCGCATGAAGCGGAAGGTGGTGCACGCCGAAGCTCACAGCCAGGCCAAATCCGAAATCGCCGCCGATGATGTGGAAGACCGCCTGGCCGCGCTGGAGAAAGAGGATCGTATCGAGCAGTTGCTGGCGGAGTTAAAGACCAAGCGCGGAGCGTAAAGACAAGTGTGGCGCGGGCGCCCTCGCCCGCGTAGTGCCGGTGCCGGGGCCGGGTGCCCCATGCTTCGCGCTTTTTGCGAAGCGTGGGATTCCACGAACCCGTCCTTCGGGGGGAACTGCCAGCTCTCAGCCATTAAGAAACTAGAGCCTCAGGTATCCCACGTGCTATACCTTGCTCCAGTCCTCGATCACCAACCCCTTCACTCGCCGGAACACGCGGTCGTGGGTCACCAGCACCGTCTCCAAAGCCAGCGCATGGGCGGCGATCAGCATGTCCATGTTGCCCATCGGCTTGCCAGATCGCTCAAGAACAGCGCGGATCTCTGCATATTGGTGGGCTGCGGCCGAGATCCAAGGCAGCACCTCAACCCGCAAAAGGAACTCCTCGACCAGACCCTTCAGACGGATCGCCGCAGGTAGCCGGGCCACTCCGAAACGTAATTCCGCTTCGGTGATCACTGAAATACCTATCTCAGCCATGGGGAGCGCCAGCAGGTGCTCGCGTACCCGGGCGACGTTGCCTTTGATGGCGTAGCTGGCGGTGTTCGTGTCCAACAAGTAACGAACCATCAGAACAGCTTTCGCTTCTGCGGGGGTCGGTCGCCCCGGTCAGCCATGAAATCTTTCGGGATCTTGATGGTGTCTGCGAGCTCGAAAAAATCGTGCCAGGATTCCGGCCTTCGCGAGAGGATGACATCACCGGTCGCGGGATCTCGCCGAACATAAACCTGCGACCCCTCGAAGCGGAAGGCCGAGGGCAGCCTGACCGCCTGGCTGCGGCCGTTGCGGAACAGTTTGGCAGTAGGCATGAGTAATGGTCCTCGTGTGGTATATACCATGGTACATCACAGGCTGGCATAGATCAAGATATATACCATCATGGGCCAATGCAACTCGTCCTGTTATCAATAAGTTGTGTCACAAAGGCTTAACACCGTTAGCGGGGAGACTGCTTAGCTAAGCGCTGGCTTTATCCGCCAACGGCAGCGTGGGCTCCTCGTCGCTCTTCGTCACGGCGGTTGCCGCATCCAGCTCCAGCTGCTCCTGCCCGCTCAGCGCTGTGACCCGGCCGCGATAAGTCTTCAAATGCCGCTGCGCTGTATCGAAGGCTTCCTGGGCCTTGTTCAGGTTCTTGCCAACGTTTTCAAACTGGTTCTGGAAGTGATCAAACGACTTTTGCGCCTTGGCCAACTCCAGCCGGCTCTTCTCAAAGCGGCTGGCAACTTCGTACCACTTGTGTACCAGGGCAATGGTCTGCAAAGTCATCAGCAACGTATTGGGCGAGACCGGAAACACGTGCTGCAGGTTGAGCCAGTCCGCTAGTTCGCGATTGCGGACGGCTTCCATATAAAGCGTTTCGCTGGGCAGGTACATCAGCGCAATGTCGGTGGTGCCATGTTCCGGCTGGATGTACGCCTTGATGCGCTTGGCTTCAGTCTTCATTACACGCACAAACTCATGGCGCGCGTCTTGAATCTCCGACTCCACATTGCTTTCAAACAGTGCTAATACCTGTTCGCGCGGGAACTTGGCGTCGATGGGAAGGCGGCGGTCGGGAAACTGGATGACCGCATCGGCGCGTCCGTTGCCATCGCCGGCGGACGACTGAATTTCGAACATGTGGGCCGGCAGAAAATCCGCCAGCAGGCGCTCCAGGCTGGCTTCGCCGAATTGGCCGCGCAGGTGGGGAAGCTTCAGCATATTGTTCAGATCGTTGATGGAATGTCCCAGCGCTCCAACTTCCCGTAACTGCTCTTCCGCGGCCTTCAGGTGCTGCTGTACCTTTTCAAACTGGGCAAATCCTTCTTTGATGTTTTGATCGAGCTTCTGCTGTACCTGGTCGGTGATAGCGAGCAGCTTGGCATCGACGCGGTCGCGAATGGAATCCAGGCTCTGCGCGGTTTTCTGGTTCAGATGGTCGAACTCCGCTTTGAGTTGCGACGTGGTGAGCGCCAAGGCCGTGGTCAACTCGGTGCGAGCTTGGCGCAAATCCTGTGTCTGCTCGCGTCGTCCTCCTGCCAGCTGGCCTTCTACTGCATTGCGGATTTCTGTAAATCCCTGGCCCAGACGATCAGTCACCTCCTGGCGCAGATCGCCCTTGGTATTTTCCAGCCGGGTGGCCATGTCGGCGGTGGCGGAAGCGAAACTCTGTGAGAGAGATTCACGCAGGGACGCCGACTCCCGCGTCAGTAGCGCCAACTCGGCGGCATGAGAGGACTTGGCTTCCCGGCGCCAGAGCGCGATTGCCAGGCTCAATAGCACCAGATTCAGAGCGATAACTAAGATGAGCAGGAAAATTCCCATGGGATTGTCTAGATTCTAGAGTCTTCGGCAAGTGAAGAAAAGGAGAAAGTTTCATCGTTTCCGGTTGCATGTGCAAAACGAGCCTGTGCTAACCTGCCAGCAGGGAATTTTTTGCTGCGCTCCGTGGAACCCCGCCCGCAAATCCGCGTCGGAACTGCCGGTTGGTCCTACAAGGACTGGGATGGAATCTTCTATCCGCCGGGGATGCAGCACCGTAAACAGCATCCGCTGGACATCTTGGCGCGATGCTTCGACGTGGTGGAGATCAACACTTCCTTCTACGGACACATCAAGCCCCACCTGGCCAAACTCTGGGTACGTACCGCCAAGGCGGTGAACCCGAACTTCATGTTCACAGCGAAGCTGCACCGCTCTTTCACTCACAATCCCATGGCGGTTATGGAACCCACTTCAGCAGCATCGATCCGGCCGAACGACGAAGACGAAGCGTTGGCGCGAGAAGGCCTGGAGGCGTTGGCCGGCGAGGGCAAGCTGGGCGCGCTGCTGATCCAGTTTCCGGTTTCGTTCAAGAATACCTCACTCAACCGTGAATACCTGGAAAGGCTGCTGCGCCAGTTCATCGAATATCCGCGGGTAGTCGAAGTGCGCCACGACAGCTGGGACAATCCCGACACGATCAACGATTTTATGCAGAAGAACGTCGCCTTTTGCAACATCGATCAACCCCTGATTGGACGTTCGCTCGTGCCCACCGAACACGTGACTTCTCCCGTCGGCTATGTGCGCCTGCACGGACGAAATTACGATCAATGGTTCCAGGCAGAAACCGGCGCCGACCGCTACAACTATCTTTACAGCGAAGACGAACTCGCAGGATGGAAGGAGAGGATCGGACAAATCGCGCGCAAGGCGGAAGTCACATACGTAGTCGCCAACAACCACTTCGAAGCCAAGGGCGCGGTGAATGCCCTGCAACTAAGAAACATGCTCACCGGACAGCGTGTAAGTGCTCCGGAGCCGCTGCTGCAACACTATCCAGATCTGAAGCAAATTGCAGATCCGATAGAAGACGAGAATCCGAGTTTGCCGCTGCGGGCGTAAGGCGGCACGCGTGGGGACAGCCGCCCTCGGCTGTCCGGTCGAGCGAAGCTCGAATGCGATAGTTGACGAGAAACAATTCAGCGGAGCGTTGCTTCGCCGGACAACCGAGGGTGGCTGTCCCATGTGGTTGTTTTAGATTCTTGCCACTACTTCTTCCTTCGCCGCGTAGTGCGATTCTACGTAGTCGTCGAGAATCTGGATGAACTCGGCGACGATCTTGTGGCCTTTCAGCGTGGTAAACAGCCGGCCATCGACGTAGACCGGTGCCTTCGGTTCTTCGAACGTTCCGGGCAATGAGATGCCTAGGCTGGCATGTTTTGATTCGCCGGGACCGTTCACCACGCACCCCATCACCGCAACCTTCATCTCTTCCACGCCCGTGTAGCGCCCCTTCCATACTGGCATCTGGTCGCGCAGGTAGGACTGAATCTGCTGTGCCATCTCCTGGAAAAAGGTGCTGGTGGTGCGACCGCATCCGGGACACGCTGTCACCTGAGGAGTAAAACTGCGGATGCCCAGAGACTGCAGAATCTGCTGTCCCACGCGCACTTCTTCGGTCCGATCGCCACCGGGGGCAGGGGTAAGCGAAACCCGAATGGTGTCGCCGATGCCTTCCTGCAACAACACGCCCATCGCCGCGCTTGAAGCAACGATTCCCTTGGCGCCCATGCCGGCCTCGGTGAGTCCGAGGTGCAGGGGATAGCTGCAGCGTGCCGCCAGCGAACGGTAGACGTCAATCAAATCCTGCACGCCGCTTACTTTCGCGCTCAAAATAATCTGGTCGGGCCGCAATCCATATTTTTCAGCGAGGGCAGCGGAGTTCAGCGCGCTGACGACCATAGCTTCCATGGTCACTTCGCGGGCGTCCTTCGGTTCCGGCAGCAGCGAATTTTCATCCATCATACGGGTCAGCAACGCCTGGTCGAGCGATCCCCAGTTCACGCCGATGCGGACCGGCTTCTGGTTTTCGACCGCAACTTCGATCATGGTGCGGAAGTTGTTATCGTCCTTGCGCCCGATGCCAACGTTGCCGGGATTGATGCGGTACTTGGCCAGCGCCCGCGCACATTCGGGATATTTCTTGAGCAGGATGTGTCCGTTGTAGTGGAAGTCACCGATGATCGGTACCCGCACGCCTTGTTGGTCGAGTTGCTCGACGATTGGCGCGACGGCGGCCGCAGCGTCTTCGTTGTTGACCGTCACCCGGACCAGTTCCGATCCGGCACGAGCCAGCGCGGCGACCTGCTTCACAGTCGAAGGGATATCGGCGGTATCGGTATTGGTCATCGATTGCACCACAACTGGTGCATCGCTTCCGACCTTGACTCCGCCAATCGAGCCTGTAACGGATTTCCTGCGTCGAATATCAGCCATAGGGGAAGGTTTAGTTTACAGGAAAGGCGGGCTGTCAGCTGTCCGTTTTCAGCGATCAGCGTTTAAGCGACGCAGAATGAGTGGGTTAGATAAAGTATCGCGCTTGATGCCCCAAGTCCGGCCGGCACCGTCGCGTTCCAGGCTGAGGACGCTGATCACAGCCAAACAGCAGGTCCCTCCACTTCGCTCGCTCCACTTCGCTCCGGTCGGGATGACAGGTTTTTTGGTTCCGCAGCTAGCAGCCAGAAGCTAGCAGCTAGAAGCTGCTTCTTAAGGCATTCTCCCCATCACGCTGGGCAGCATCTTGGCCACGTCGTTGTAGATCACCATCACCGCAAACAGGACCAGAAACACAAACGCCGCCTGGTAAATGCGCTCCTTGATCCGCAGGCTGATGTCCCGGCGGATGATGCTTTCCACAAACAGCAGAAGGATCACGCCGCCGTCCATGATTGGAATGGGCAGCAGGTTAAATATTCCCAAATTAAGACTGATTCCGGCGGTCAATTCCAAAAGCGGAGTCCAGCCTTTCTTGCTGGCAGCCTGCCCCGCAGCCCGTCCGATGCCGATAGGCCCTTCAATCGAGCGAATCGAAATCTTGCGCTGAACCATCTTCTGAACCAATTCCAAAATCAGCAGGGAACCCTGTTTGTTCTGTTCCACCGACTTGCGGAACGCGGCTGCAAACGGCAACGAAGATACTTTCATCGGCGCGCTGCCGATACCTACGCGGTAGCGTTGATCGCCTTTGATGTCGGATAGAACCGGTTGCACCGTGAAGGTGAGGATCTGGCCATTGCGCTTGACCGTGATCTGGATCGGCTTGTCCTTGGTGCGCTTCAAGCTTTCGATCATGGCTTCGAGGCCGACAATCGGCTGTCCGTCCACGCTGACAATCTCATCGCCCAGCTTCATTCCCGCCTTTTCGGCCGGCATGCCGGGGGGATCCAGATCGGTAATCGGAAAACTGGGCTCTTTGGGCGCCCATCCTGCCGAGCCCATCTGATTCGGTCCGTACGCTTCAGGCACGATGGTCTTGTTCAATAACTGGCCCCCGCGCTCGAGGGTGACATCGAGCGGCTGATTGGGATTCAGCGCCTCTCGCGGAATCACTTGCTCCCAGGTCGGGTTTTGAATGCCATCGATGCGAACGATCCGGTCGCCCACCTGAATCCCGGCTTTGGCTGCGGGAGTATCCTGCAGCACCCATCCAATCACTGCCGGCTCGTCCAGCACGGCGGGATATTCGTAACGCACCATGTAAACGCAGGTGAGCAGCCCAACTGCGAACAGGATGTTCATGGCCGGACCGGCAATGGCGATGATGAAGCGGTGCCATCGCGGATGCGACATGAATTCTCCGGGATCGCCGCTGCGCTCATCCATCGGGTTTTCGCCGCTCATCTTGACGTACCCGCCTAGCGGGATGGCGGCAATGCGGTAATCCGTGTCTCCTCGGCGGAAGCCCAGAAGCCGCTTCCCAAACCCGATGGAGAAAACTTCAACCCGCACGCCCAACAATTTGGCGGCGGCGTAATGGCCGAATTCGTGAATCAGGATCATGAATCCCAAAATCACGCCCACGGCGAGCACTGCGGTTAAGAATCCAGACATAAAAATTTATTCACTCCACTCGCATAGCGCTTGAAACCGGAGGTGAGCCCACGGTCCTTAGTGCCCACTGTTCGACTCGGGCACGGGCAACTGCGCGTGCCTCGGAGTCGGCTTCGAGCACCTGACTAATAGATTCCAACTTACCGGCTTCCGTTGCAGAGAGAACCTCACGAACGACCTTAGGAATAGTTTCGAACTCGATGTGGCCCTGCAGAAACGCCGCCACCGCCACTTCATCTGCGGCATTGAGTGCAACCGTTTTCGCGCCCCCAGCTCCCGCCGCCTCGTAAGCCAAAGCCAGACAAGGGAATTTTTCCATATCCGGTGGCAGGAATTCGAGGTGTCGTAGGTCCATGACCGGGAAGTGCATGGTGGAAGGGACCCGCTCCGGGTAAGTCAGCGCGTAGAGGATCGGCAACCGCATATCGGTGACAGAAAACTGAGCAAGTATGCTGCCATCCACGAACTCCACCATGGAATGAATTGTAGACTGCGGATGCACCATCACTTGCACCCGGCTGGGTGGCAAGTTGAACAAACGGCACGCCTCGATCACCTCAAATCCCTTATTCATCAAGGTGGCCGAGTCAATCGTGATCCGCTTCCCCATTTTCCATGTAGGATGATTCAGCGCCTGCTCCACCGTGATTGCAGAAAATTGGGACTTGGGTGTGTAAAGAAATGGTCCACCCGAAGCGGTGAGCCAGATGCGTTCCACTTCCTCCATCCGGCCGCCCCGCAAGCATTGGTGCACGGCATTGTGCTCGCTGTCGATGGGCAGAAGTGGCTTGCCCTGCCGCCGCGCCTCGGCAGTGATCAATTCACCCGCCGCTACCAGGCATTCCTTATTGGCCAGGCCCACTGTCTTGCCTGCCTTGACTGCCTCGTAGGTCGCCTCAAGTCCAGCCACGCCCACGATTGCGCTGACCACAAAATCTGCATCCGGATGCGTGGCCACCCGGACCGTCCCGGCCGAACCATGCACAACCTCAATCCCTTGCACCCCTGCTGTTTGCAGGTGAGAACGCAGAATTTCAGCATCGACCGCCGTCGAAATCGAGACGAGCCTAGGTTTCCAGCGCCGCGCCTGCTCGAAAGCCGCCTCCACATTGCGGCCGGCCGCCAGCGAAACCACCTGAAAACGCTCGGGGTAGGATTCAACCACGCTCAGGGTGCTGCGCCCGATAGAGCCCGTAGAACCCAGAATTGCGATACGTCTCATGAACGGGACCTTAGTCCGTGGCTTTGAGAGGCAAGATTCATGGGCGGACTGGCCAGCACTGAAGCGTAGTGATCAATCCAATTACGCTGTTCCGGCGTCTCCGGAACGGGTATTCCGCGTGCCGCGCTCACTACATCCACCGCCCTCTTCGGACTCAGACCCTTCGTGACGAGCAGGCATACCGCCAACATCCCGCTGCGGCCGATTCCCTGGCGGCAATGGACGACTACGTTCTTCCCGGAGGCGAGATCAGCATCAAGCGTTTCGATAGCGGCTGCCACCTCGGTTTCCGAGCTCGGCACTCCGCGATCAGGGATCGGAAGCGCCCTGAACGTCATGCCCTGATCTTGCGCGGCACTGCCCTCACGGCTGAGATCGAGGTCCTGCTCTTCGTCGGGAGTCAGCAAGGACAGCACTGTCGCGATACCTGCGCGTCGCCAGCTCGCTAGGTCATCCTCGAGCCACTCGCCGCCTCGGGGACGCGGCGCGACTGCCAGCTTTCCCGGCCAGGGACCATCGACCCAATGAAGCTCTTTCCACATGCGCTGTACGTCCGCCTTTACGACAATCTCGCGTGCGAGCGCATCAACATCCAGCCCTCGGACCCGAAGAATTATGGATGCGATGATGCCCGTCAATTATAGTTCCATCCGGCCTGGTCTTTAGACAATCCCTCTTACCGGGTATCAGTGAGAGTCTGATTGCATCAGTGGAAAGCCGTTCTAATTCCACCAGCTTGGGGGAGCTAAGTGCGGTATCGGGATGGAGCGGTTTGAGTGGCGGATACGCGCGTTGGTTCGGCATACCGCTACTGCATCACGCGCCAAGCCGCATAGTACCACAGCACCGGAGCGGCCAAGAGCAGGGCATCAATTCGGTCAAGCATGCCTCCGTGCCCGGGCAGAAGGGTGCCCGAATCCTTCACTCCGGCGCCCCGCTTGATCAGAGACTCCACCAGATCGCCCAACTGCGCCGCTACGTTGATGCCGGCGGAAAGCAGCAGGATCGGCAGCAACGGTGCCTTCTCCAGCGCGAATAATCCGTCCTTCCTCTGGATGAGATGAGCATTCAGCAGCGCGGTGCTGATGGGCAGCGCGTACTGGTAAAGCAACACTCCCACCGCCAGGCTCGCGATCAGCGACGCCAGCGCTCCTTCCCAGGTCTTTCGCGGACTGATGCGCGGCGACATCAGATGGCGCCCCAGCGAGCGTCCCGCAAAATAAGCGAAAATGTCCCCCGCCCATACCAGCAGAAGCAAGTAAAGGAGGAAGAATGCTCCCGCCGCCTGCTCGCGCAACTGCACCAGGAATCCCAGGGGCAGGGCGACATAGGCAAAGGCAAAGGCCGAAGTCATCGCCGCTGGAAACGCGCCCCCGAGATCAGCCCTCCTCATGCCGACTACCAGAAAAACAAACGGCGCCAGGGCGGCCACAAATCCAACGCTGCCCGCAAACATTGCAGTTGAAAGTAACGGCGTGGCGTGGCCGGAATTTACTGCGAGCGTCAGGAAAAACAGCCCGACAAAAATGTAAGTCGGCCAGTAAATCGGCGTTACTTTGTAAGCTTCCGCAATCTTTAGCAGCTCCTGGACCGCCAGCAGCGCCACCAGCGCCGCCACCAAAGCCACCACCGGCACCGGAGCTCGCAGCACCAGCAACAGAACGATGGGAATCAAAACCACCGCGGTGAGGATTCGCTTCAGTAGCTGCAAGCCGTCTTAGCTCCGGCCCGGCTTGGTGTGATGGGTGGGATGATGATGGGCGTTGTGCGTATGCGCAGCGTCGCCGGCCAGCCCGCCATAACGCCGCTCCCGTTTTTGGTATTCGGCTATGCCTTCCAGCAGATGCACCCCGCGAAACTCAGGCCACAAGGTGGGAGTGACGTAAATTTCAGCATATGCCAGTTGCCACAACAGGAAATTGCTCAACCGCATCTCGCCGCTGGTACGGATTACCAGGTCCGGATCCGGCAAATGGCGGGTGTAGAGATGCTGCGAAACCGCGTCTTCATCGATCTGCAGATGATCCATGCCGCCATTGCGTGCGGCCGCGTCGACGATCGATCGAAATGCATCCACCAATTCCGTCCGCGCACTGTAGTTGAGCGCCAGGGTCAGCACCATGCCCGTATTGCGAGCGGTTGCCTGGCGGGCCCACTCCATCTTCTCCTGCACTGCGGGCGGAAGTTCATGCTGCCGTCCAATGTATTCCAGCCTGACGTTGTTCTTGTTCAGCGTAGGAACTTCCGCTTTCAGGAAGCGGCAAAGCAGCCCCATAAGAAAGTCCACTTCGCTCCGGGGACGCTTCTTCCAATTTTCTTCGGAGAAGGCGTACAGGGTCAGCGAAGGAATTCCAATGCGGGCCGCGGTTTCTACCGTGGAGCGGACCGAAGCCACCCCCGCCCGGTGCCCAGCTACACGCGGAAGGTGCCGGCGGCGCGCCCAGCGCCCGTTGCCGTCCATGATGATAGCGATGTGTCTTGGGAGTCGTGCCGGATCAAGCCGCTGATAAACTTCCGCTTCCTTACGATCCAACCCGACAGGAATCGTCGCTTGCAAGCTAACCTCTGCTGTTTGTTGACGCTAACATAGGGTGGCGGTGGTTGCAATGATAGCACCAGCAACGCCAATGTGTGGCGCCCGTGTGGGGACGGGTCGGAGACCCGGCCATGAAAAGGCCGCCCTTCTAGAGAACCCTTTTCAACGCATTGTCATTCCGAACCGGCGTTAGCCGGTGAGGAATCTGCTTTTTTAATAAGCACTAGTTTTCCCCAGTCCCCAGCAAGATCTTCCCAGGTCGGATTGTCTTCCTCGATCAGCAGCACCTTCTTTTCTCGGCGCCATTTCTTAATCTCGGTCTCTCGCGCGATAGCGTTGTTCACGTACTGGAAAACCTCGTAGTAGACCAGGCGACTCACCTTGTATTTCTGAGTGAATCCTTCGCACTCTCCGGACTTGTGCTGCAGCATTCTACTCATGAGGGAGCCGGTCACGCCGACATACAGAATGCGGCTCTTGCTGGCGAGAATGTAAACGTAGTATCGCTTTTCCCGCCGCACAGCAGATTCCTCTCTCGCCCTCGGCGCGCTTCGCACGCCTGCGGACGGTTCGGAATGACAATGAGCGAGAGTTTGTAGAAATACAAGGTCAGCCGTCACGAGACGTCGTGACCAGCGCCCTGCAAAGCCGAAACCCTTCTCCAATCCCTTGTAATTCCGAACCGGCGTCAGCCGGTAAGGAATCTGCTTTGGCTTCGCTAGTACTTTACATCTGCTACGTCCTCCGATTATCCTCGCGCCCATGAACCGACGAACCTTCCTCCAAGCCACCGCCGCCGGCGCCGCATCCCTAGCCTTCTCCCGCAACTCATTGGCTGCCGACAATCCCGACCTTGCCGCCATCCAGAAAGAAATCGAGAAGCGGCACGACGAATCAGTACAGCGCCTGCAAGCATGGATTCGCCAGCCCTCGATCGCCGCCGAGAAACGCGGCATGGACGAAGGCTGTGATCTCACCATGCGCATGTTGCGCGACGCCGGATTCGGTGAGGTCACCAAGGTTCCCACCGACGGACAGCCCGGCATCTTCGCCACGCTCGACGCCGGCGCTCCGCGCACCGTCGGCCTCTATTTCATGTATGACGTCAAGCAGGTCGATCCTGTCGAATGGTCGTCGCCGCCATTTGAGGCTGCCATCATCGACAAGCCCGGTCTGGGCAAAGCTGTTGTCGGCAGGGGCGCCGTGAACCAGAAGGGTCCCGAGGCGTCATTTCTGGCCGCACTGCACGCGATCCGCGGAGCGGGAAAAAAGCCTCAGGTTAATTTTGTGTTTGTCGGCGAAGGCGAAGAGGAAATCGGTTCGCCTCACTTCCCGCAGATCGTCCGCCGTCCCGAAGTGCTGGCCGCGCTGCGCAAATGCAGTGGAGTCTACATGCCATCCGCAGAGCAGGATCTCGACGGCAAAGTCACTATGACTCTTGGCGCCAAAGGCGTGATCGAGCTTGAACTGGTTTCAAGCGGCGAGAAATGGGGACGAGGCCCGCGCAAGGATGTTCATTCCAGCACCAAAGCCATGCTCGACAGCCCGGCTTGGCACTTGGTGGAAGCCTTGGTCACCCTGGTCTCGCCCGACGGCAACACCCCGGCGATCGAAGGTTTCGCCGATAAGGCGCGCCCGCTATCCGACGCGGAAAAGAAAATGATCGCGGAAGCCGCGCGCCGTCTCGATGAAAACGTCGCCAAGAAACAGCTCAGCGTCGACCACTGGGTGCACGACGTCAACTATCAACAGGCTCTCGAACTGCTGCAGTCACGGCCCACGGTGAACATTGAGGGGCTGGTCGGAGGCTATACCGGACCGGGCGGCAAGACCATCCTTCCGCACCGCGCCGTTGCCAAGCTCGACCTTCGCCTCGTCCCTGACATGAAGGCCGATGAAGCCCTGGCCGCGCTCAAAGCCCATCTGGCGAAACACGGCTTCGGCGATATCGAAGTGAATATGACGGGAGGCTACGACCCCAATAGCACCTCCGCCGACGCTCCCCTGATCCGCGCTCAGGTTGCGTTTTATCGCGGACAGGGGATCGATCCCATCATCCTGCCCCGCAGCGCGGGCTCGTGGCCGGGATACGTCTTTACCGGCGATCCCCTGCGTCTGCCCGCCGGCCACTTCGGAATGGGCCACGGCAGCGGCGCCCACGCGCCCGACGAGTACTACGTGATCGAATCCACAAACCCGAAGGTGCAGGGAATCGATGGAGCAGTGCGCTCGCACGTAGAGTATCTGTACCAGCTGGCCTCGATTTGAGGTTGCTCGTGTGGGGAGCCCCTGGTCCTCCGACCCGTCCAGGCCGAGCGCAGCTCGGCAGGGGATTGCTTCCGGCGAGTGGAACTGCGGTTTGCCGATACTCAGGGCAGCGCGGGCGAGTCGCCCGCGACCACAGGACCAACACAACCTTAGCGCGCCTCTTCCGGCACCACCTTCAAGTCCAGCTTCTCGGTCCAGCGCAGCACCGTAAGCAGACTGCTCACGCCTACCCGCGCATCAGTCAATAGCCGGTGCAAGTCGTCCACGCCGGCCACGGGCTTGCCATCTAGCGCGACAATCACGTCGCCCTCGCGCAGGCCTGCCCTCTGCGCCGGACTGCCGCCGGTCACCGAACTCACCACCACGCCTGTTTCCTGCGGCAGGTTGTAGAAACGCACCAGGCGGCGGTGCAGCGGAACGGTCTGGGCCTCAACTCCAATGTAGCTGCGCCGGATTCTTCCATCCTGCAGTAGTCGTCCAGCAACAAATTTCGCGGTGTTGATCCCGATCGCGAAGCACAATCCCTGCGCGCCCATGATGGTCGCAGTATTTACTCCTATGACGTGGCCATCGGAGGTCACCAGCGGCCCTCCTGAATTGCCCGGGTTGAGCGAGGCGTCGGTTTGTATTACATCGTCGATCATTCGTCCCGAGTAGGAACGCAACGAGCGTCCAAGGGCGCTGACCACGCCCGCCGTGACCGTGTACTGAAAGCCATAAGGATTGCCGATGGCAATTGCCAGTTGTCCCACCCGCAGCTTTTGCGAATCTCCCAACGGAGCGGCCACCAGGCTGGGCGCGTCGTTGTTGGGCACATCGACTCGCACCACCGCAAGGTCAGTCGCGGGATCGTCGCCGATGGTGTGGGCGGGGAATCGGCGCCCGTCGGCGAAAGACACCTGGATCCTCGTGGCTTCGTGCACCACGTGGCTGTTGGTGAGAATCAGGCCATCGGGAGTGAACACGAAACCCGACCCCCCGCCCTGCCGTTCTCGAGGCTCGCCGGAACGGCTTTTGCCGGCTTGGGCAACATCGATTTTGACCACCGACGGACTAAGCTTCTCCGCGGCCCCTACGACGGCGTTCGAGTATGCATCCAGCAAAGCGGCATCGTGCAACGCAACCGCGGCTGACGGCTGAACCGCCTGCCCCGAGTAATCCGCCAGCGGAGAGAAAATCTCTTCTTGATTCATGATTGCTAGATGAAAGAAATGACGTCTGGGATTCAGCGCGCTGCCGCTCGGTTCCCCAAACCCCTGTCATCCTGAGCGCAGTATTTGCTTTCGTTTACGAAAGCAACCACGGAGTCGAAGGATCCCTTTCCTCTGATCTGCTGCGTGCAGCCGCGCAACTGCATACAAAATCCCTTGAGACGTTCTTGCACAGGTAGGGGTCCTTCGACTGCGTAAACCGATTCGTTCCGAATCGGTTTACTCCGCTCAGGATGACAGTTGGATGGGAGGATGACGTTATTGCCTGGGGCGCAACTTGGTGGCGGCGTTGGGCAGGATGCATGCATTCGAAGCGTCCGTTAGCGCCCGCTGCAGGGCCGCACCCACCGCGGACAGCTCTTCCGGCGTCATCCGCCGCTGCATTCCTTCGAACAGTTCGCGTTCTTCCTTGCGGATGTGGGATGCCAGTTTTTCCACGAGTGCCTGCAGTCCCGCGGCGTGGAGCTTGCGAGCGGCGGCACGCGAAAAAAAGTCGCGCAGCAGTGCGTGTCCGGTGATCAGCTCCTGGACCAGTGGCTGCAGCTCGGAAAACTTCGCTGCTGCAGGAAACAGCTCTTTCTCCTCGGCGGCAAAATGAAAGGTGATTTCCTGCTCGAATATCTGCTGAATCTCGGCCTGCCATGCCTCCAGGTCGACCTCTCCAGCCTGGATCGCCCGGTCCAGGCGGACGCACAGCGCCAGGCAGTGCTGGTGCTGGTGAGAGAGCGGGATAAGGTTCTTATCGCGTAGCATGTTTACCTATTGTCAGCGCACGGCAGTCAAATGCGCAACCAGTCTCCTATTTGTTCCAGCTGGTGTGGGCGCGAGCGTCGTCGCTCGTGCCGACCGATGCACCAGAAGAGAGCGTTCGTGCCGACCGATGCACGAGCGAGGACGCTCGCGCCCACATTTAGCAGTCTGGTCAGACCGTGGCCGCCACGGTCTGGGACTCTTCTTTTGTCGCGGGTTTTATCGCCGGACGCAGCGTCAGCCAGTCGGTTCGCACGCTGTCCCATTCCTGAATCAGGATTCCGTACGACTCGAAGAACTGCCGAATGCGGGCGCGCTCCCAGCCTACTGTCTCCTCCAGGATGGGTCCCAGCACAGCCAGGGCGTTGGTGCTCAACACCGTCCGCCGGGCTACTTGCGAGACGTGCTTGGCCTCAGACACCGCGATGGTGAATCCGTCGCGCATCTTCACATGCAGCATCACGTTGATGTCCGAGCTGCCGTCACCGGTATAGATGATGTGGTCCGGCCCGATCTGCAATTGCGCCTGCAATTGGTCGAGTGCAGCCACCTTGCCATAGCCGGCCGTCGCCCGCACCAGGCTCTCAATCTCGCCCTTGGCGCTGTATACGAATTCGGTGCCGTAGATGTGATCCCTGGGCACAATGCCTTCGAGCGCCGATTGAATTACCTCAACCGGGGACGCAGAAAGCACATAAAAATCGAAGCGATAACCATCCACCCCATGCTTAAGAATTTGATAGAGCAACTCGATGTTGTCCTTCAGGCGGATGTTCTTCCCCACTTCGTACAGATGCTCTTTGCGCACCTTGGCCCGGAATTCGGGATCGTGCAGCAGCAGGTAGGCCAGCTCGGCGCCCTGCTGCACCAGGTTTAGCTTGGCCATACCCTGTGCCTTGCGTTCAAATTCGGCGGTCGGGATGCCAACCAGTTCGCTCAACACGTATCCCGAATCGTCGAACGTAAGCGTCTGATCGAAATCGCTGGCAAAAAAGTAGTGCTTTAAAGGTTTATCTGTCATGGATATTAGATTCACCAGAAACCCGGATGACCGATAAATAACACTGATAGCAGCTATTACCAAAGTTAGCCGCCGATTTGTAGCCCATAAGTCAAGCCAATGAAAGTGGTTACCTCCGTGTTGTGACAATGAGTTTGTCGCCGCCGGAGAGGCTCGCGGTGGTCCTATACTCGCATAGGAATATTCGATGAGATGGACCGGCCTCTTGATCGCTTTGGTTTGCGCGACGGTGCTGTTCGCCCCGGCGCAGAACGATGACGATTCTGGAGTTCAATCGAGAATAGTGGCCCTGGAAAAAGCCTGGAACCAGGCTTACAAGGCTGGAGACAGGCGCGCGCTGGATGCAATTCTCGACAAGGACATTGTGTTGATTAACGATGATGGCTCGGTGCAGACCAAAGCTGAGTTCCTGGCCGGCATCACCAAGGCCGTCAGTTCCCAGGAGCAGCAGGTTGCGCCGGAATCAATGAGCGTCCACGTATTTGGAAATGTCGCCATCGCGAGCGGAGTGTTTCGAGCGAAAGGAACAGAAGCGGGGAAGTCCTATGTGCGGAGGGAGCGATTTGTCGATACCTGGCTTTACCGCGGCGGGAAGTGGGTGTGCGTGGCCACGAACGCAACCCCCGTCCTGCACTGAGGAGTTACCTGCCTGCCTTTACTAAACCTTCCCGACCGTTGAGAATGGTACATCGAACGCAGCGTGCAATTGCGTATAACCCATCAGGCAGCAGCGTCATCGCCCGAATAGCGGGCAACAGGAGCAGGTCTAATTATGGCAGCTACCGGAGAACTCATCCGTCTCATCAACTACGTCGACGACATCAACACAACGCTGCGCCGTATCAGCGCCTCCATCCCGCTGATGGACCCGGAGGAACGCAAGCGACTCGCTGAAAATATACGCACCGCCAATACCAACCTCAACGCAGTGTTAGGACAGCTGGAAAAGGGGCAGTAGTGCCTGGAGTTCGGCCCCTGATCCGTGCCATCGGCGTCATTGGCGCCGGAAAGGTGGGCCGAGACATCGCTCTGGCGGCGGCGACGGGCGGCTATCGCACTATTCTGGAGGATCTTTTACCCAACGCTCTGCGCCGCGCCGAAATCGAACTTCGCACCAACCTCGATCAATCCATAAAATCAGGCAGCCTTTCGCCGGATGCGGCCGACGCTGTCTTCTCCCGCCTGGAATTTGCTGGCAGCGTTGAAGACGCGGCCCGTCAGGTTGACCTGGTCATCGAGGCTGGACCGGAGGAGTTGGAATCGAAGATCGAAATATTCACTTTGCTCGACAAGATTTGCCGTCCGGGAGCGATTCTTGTTTCCAACCTGGTTGCACTCAGCATCACCGAGGTTGCCCGCGTCACCTATCGCGCAAAGAATTGCGTAGGCATGCGCTTTGCTGATCCCAAGGGGACAGGCCGTCTGGAGATTATTCGCGGCCTGGAGACCGACGACGATACCCTTGCCGTCGCGGCGGAGGTCGGCAAACGCATGGGCAGGGAAGTGATCGTCGTCAAGGATGACGCCGGAATTTTGCCATAGCGCCGGCGTCTCGCCGGCTGTCCCGAGGGCGTCCCGCCCCCGGAGGGGAAAAAAATCGTGCCATACGAACGTTAACCACAAAGGGCACGAAGGTACACGAAGGAAACCGCTTAAAACTTGAGTCTTCGTGATACTTCATGCCCTTTGTGGTTTATTGGTTTGAACTCTATTTATTGATGTCCTCTTTTGCCTCGAGACGCTTCGCGAACGCCTGCAGCGGCTGCTTCTGTCCATCCGGAGCGCCGGCAGCAGCGACGTTCATCTCCTTGACTGCATTGGCGAAATCGCCCTGGGCAGAGTACATCCGTGACAGACCTACGTGCACGATCCACTGATCGGGATTTTTCTTGGCATTGTCCCGGAAAATGGCGAAAGCTTCGTCCTGTTTGCCGCCAATTTGTAGCTGGCGCGCATAGCCGTGGAGTTGGACCGCATTGGCCATGCTCAGTGCCTTGTTGCGTGCTGCTGTAGCTTCTTCCTTCCGGCTCAAGGCATCGAGCACTTGGGACTTGGTCATGAAATTGTCATAGCGCGCTTCGTTTTGGATCGACTTGTCGGAATATTTCAACGCCTCGTCCAGAGCGATCTTCTCCTGCAGCAGATAGTTTGCGGCATCGTCCCATCCCTCCCAGGTGTATTGGGAGAGCCCGCGGAGCTGGTTGTGCAGGTTCTGTTCGACGATTTCATGGGTGTTCACTCCGACCTTGAAAGGAACAGCAACCTTTTCCCAACGTAGTGTGACCACTGAGGAATCGGGTTTCACGTCGTCGAAGTCGTAAGCCAGGGCTTCATGAAACTCTGCAGGCTGAGGCTTGACCGTGACCCGAAGCGCATCTTCGGCCTGGTCGTAGGTGAAGCTGCCCCAGGAAGTTGAGTTCTTGGAAAAAATGATGGTCCACTCATTTTCACCGGGAATCATGTGCAGCCCGTAGCTTCCTTTAGGCAGCGGTTTGTCTTCGATGGTCACCGGATCAGTAAACTTAATAACGGTATTTTCGTTGGCTCCGGCACGCCAGACTTGCCCGTAAGGCACTAGCCCTCCCCAGACTTTTCGTTTGTTCACCATGGGCCGATGGTAGTTGATAGTGATATCGGTGATGCCAATGCGCTGGGTTATCATCGCATGCTGGCTAGGCCGCGGCAGCTCAAGAACGAAAGACTGGGCTTGCCCCATCGACCCGAACATCAACACACCTTCAATTACAAGCAGAGTACGCACAAGTAGTTTGAGCACGGCACAAGCCTCCCCATCTAAGTTGTATTTCTTAACGAACATTTCTCAGCTGAACCTGGGCATGGACGAATCGGAACGGTCGTTTAGACGCCCGGCTTCGGGGCTGGATAGCAACGGGCCGCCAGCATGGAAGGCGGCTATCCTTTCGGTTGCAGCCCGGTCTAAAGCTTAGGCTGGAAAATCAGGGGAACCTTCGCCCGCTGGGGAACGTAACAGAGACAGAGGTTATGGCGGGTTGACCTGGGGTACGCTCTGAGCCTCGCAAGCCTTTTCCAGTGGCCGATAACGCGCTAAGCTTATGCACGTGCTTTTCGAGATCGTTCGCCAATCCCTGGCCACCTTATGGGCGCACAAGCTGCGTTCTTTCCTTACCATGTTCGGCATTGCCTGGGGCGTTGGATCGCTGCTGTTGCTTGTGGGTTTGGGAGAGGGTTTCCGCAGTGGCCAGGTGCGAAATCTGGCGACTCTCGGGCAGGACATCATGTTCGTCTTTCCGGGCAGGATTCCGGCGGTGGCGGGTAGTCTGCAATCTGGCCAGACATATCACTTTACCTACGAAGACTACATCGCGATCCGCAATGAAGCTCGCACTCTGCGGGCCTTATCGCCGGTGATCAATCGCGAGGACATTCGCGCGGTCAGTGATTACGGGTCCACCAACGGCCAGGTATTCGGTGTGACCCCGGAATATAACCAGATCCGTACAGTGCCGGTCGGAACTGGCCGCTGGTTTAATGATGAGGACAACACCGAGCACCGCCGGGTCGCGGTGGTCGGATGGGAGTTGTTGAAGAATGTCTTTCCCGGGCGTCCGGCCGTCGGCGCCACCATGCTTCTGAATGGCATTCGCTTTGACATCATCGGAGTGCTGGCCAAGGTGGGGAAGGATGGCAACAACGGAACCAATGCCCGCATATTCGTTCCGGTCGAAACCATGCGCAACCTGTTTCCTTTGAAGCAAGAGAACTCCGAAAGTGCGCTTTCCTTTATTAACTACCGTCCGCTGGACAAGGCCGCTCACATTAGTTCGAAGGAGGAGATTCACCAGATCATCGCTCGGCGTCACGGATTCGATCCCAAACTAGAAGATGCCTTTGAGGACTGGGACACGATTGAAAACTCGCAGCGCGTGGACAAGATATTCGATGCCATGGACTATTTCCTCGGCGTCGTTGGTTTTGTAACCCTGGCGCTGGGAGCGATCGGCATAGTCAATATCATGCTGGTCTCGGTTGCCGAGCGAACCCGTGAAATAGGTTTGCGCAAAGCCCTGGGCGCGACTTATAAAAATATCCTGACCCAGTTCTTCATTGAAGGCGCCTTTCTCACTCTCTTCAGCGGAGGCATCGGGTTGTTAATCGCCACGGTCTTCGTTACCGCGTTGGCGCAGTTACCGGCTCCGCAGGGCTTCGACACCCCGCGTATCGTGCCGACTTCTGCCGCCGCCGCCATCTTTTCGCTGGCGCTGGCCGGCGTCATCGCCGGTATCTATCCCGCCCGCAAGGCCGCGCTGCTGGCTCCGGTTGAAGCCATGAGGCAGGAATAGCCGTGCTTGGTGAGCTGGGATCACAAGCTTATAGCGCGTTACGCCACAACAAGCGGCGCAGCATCCTCACCATGCTGGGAATGGCATGGGGCATCGCGACCGTGGTCCTCCTTCTGGCCTACGGCTCCGGTTTTGAGCGCGGCTTGTGGGTGGCGTTCCGCTCTTTTGGAACCAATCTGGTTTTCGTGTTTCCCGGACGCACTTCATTGCAGGCCGGCGGTACTAAGGCAGGCAGCGAGATCCGGCTCACCGTCAAGGACTTGGATTACATCCGCGACGAAGTCCCCCTGCTCAAGCGCCTTTCCCCCGAGGTATTCAAGCAATGCACTGTGGCCTGGGGCACGCGCAGCGCCAGTTACGGCGTGAGCGGCGTCTATGCAATCTATCCCCGCATGCGCCGCATGGAATTTGAGGAAGGATCTCCCTTCGGCGAAGCCGAGGACTTCACTCATTCTCGCGTGGCTTTTATCGGAGCCGATGCCAAGAAGAAGCTTTTTTCCGGCCAGAACGCAATCGGTGAGAAAATTCGGGTGGACGGCATCTCTTACCAGATCGTGGGCGTACTCAAGCACGTCATTAATAACAGCGACGACAACCTGAACCAGCACATCTACGTGCCTTTCAGCGCTATGAGCGATCTGAAGGACACGTTTTACCTGAATTCGATTGTCATGGAATACGAGGGCGACAATGCCAAGGTGGTCAAGGCGTTGCGAAATTCCATGGCCTTCCACCACGGCTTCGATCCTAAAGACGAACGAGCCGTCTTTGTGTTCGACGTGTTCGCTGACCTGCTCGATCTGCGGGTCATTACTACCGGAATCAAAATCATGCTCGGCTTCATCGGTCTACTGACGCTCGGGATCGGCGGCGTCGGGCTGATGAACATCATGCTGGTTTCCGTGACCCAGCGTACCCGCGAGATCGGCGTGGAAAAAGCCCTGGGTGCTCACCGCTGGCACATCCTGTTCCAGTTCCTGGCTGAGGCCATGGTCATTACCGCTCTGGGGGGGGTGCTGGGCGTGGGGTTTGCCTACTTGGTCTCGTGGTCAGTTCCCCCGCTGACCCTTTGGAGCGCATTCGAAGAGGGCGCAGGCGAAGGCGATATTCACCTGAAAATTGACGCCGCCACTCTCATCTGGTCGACAGGCATTCTAAGTTTCGTGGGCATAGTCAGCGGTATGCTGCCCGCCATCAAAGCCGCAAAGCTCGATCCCATCGAAGCCCTCAGATACGAGTAGCTGAGAACCGAGAACTGAAATCTGACAACTGGTTTTAGAAAGCTCTCCTTGAATCTTCTGCGCCGCAACGCACATTTTCACCACTCCCGTTAGAATCGTTCTGTGACCGATGATCCAAACCTGCGTCTAGAACGTGTGCTGGACCAACTCCGTCTCTACGAACATCCGCTTCTGGATTTCTCCGCCCGAGCCAAAGGCGAAGGGGTGGAGGTCGTTATAAATTTCAAGAATCCGCCAGTCCCGGTGCACATCTATCTCTTCGAACTTCATCCCCGGGACCTTGATCATGCTCAGTTCGAGTGGGGGTTTCAGCGCCAGCTTTACGACTGCCTGCACGACTACATGGTCGAAATGTTCATCCGCACACCGCAGGATCGCGCGGAGCGCCAGCGGAAAAACCTGTGAGCCTGCGCCAGATCATCGAGCAGGAGATTCGTGAGCGCGGACCGATGCCGTTTTCGCGCTACATGGAGCTGTGCCTATACCATCCCGAACTAGGCTACTACTCGCGTAACGCGGAACAGTTCGGCAAGGCTGGCGACTTTTACACGTCCAGCGATGTTCACGCGGTCTTCGCGCGCCTGCTGGCGCGCCAGTTCGAAGAAATCTGGCGATTGCTGCAATCACCCGCGAGGATTGAAGTTTTGGAACTTGGATCCGGGCGAGGACTGTTCGCGCAGGATGTGCTCGAGTGGTCGGAAAAGAAGTTTCCGGAATTCTTTCGGGCTCTGCACTATTCGCTATCCGAACGCTCGCCGGCGCTGCGGGGAAAGCTAAAAATTACGCTGGCGCGGTTTCTGGAGAATGGACGAGCCTCCGTGCTGCTGGAGAACCAGCGAGAGAACCAGCCCGTCCCTCGGAGATTAGGCAAGGGGACGGCTTCAGGCGCATCGACGGATGTGCTGGTGGAAAGGGCTTTAGGTCCGGAGGTTCCAGTCATCATCTTCGTCAATGAGTTCTTCGACGCCCTTCCAGTCGAGGTTTTAAGCGCTCAAGGGAAGCTCCAAGTCGCCATTCAAGAGGACCGTCTGATCGAAAGTTGGGCTCGGCCCTCGGCCAAAGAACTCGAATATCTTGATCGCTTCAGCGTTTATCCCGAACCTGGAGAACGAATCGAGGTCCCGCTGCTGGCCTCGCACTATATGGCCGAGCTCGGCGCGTCACTGCAGACTGGCCTGATTATTGCGATTGATTATGGCTACACGCGCCAGGAACAACTCGCAGGTCGCCATCGTGGAACCATCATGGCGTATCGGCAACACTCTGCCAGCCCCAATCCCTACGAAGCTCCAGGCGAGCAGGACCTTACCGCGCACGTCAATTTCACGGCGCTGGCGGCAGCGGCGAAATCCAGCGGCCTGCAGGTCCAGCCGTTGCTGACTCAATCGCAGTTTCTCATGGGAATCGGAGAGAACGATCAGTTCACGGACGCCTTCGAAGGCTGTCGCTTGCCTCAGGAACGAGCGAAGGTCGCGCTGCAACTCAAACATCTGGTAACCCCGGCCGGCATGGGCGAAAATTTCCAGGTTATGGTCGCCAGCAAAGGCGTGAGCCAGGCGCAACTCGCCGAGTTGGGCGGCTTGACCTTCGGCAAGAGGGAACACGCATGAGCAACTGACTCGCGCCGACTCTGGAATACCCGCAAGCGTTGCAAAGCTGCAATTCTCCAGTCAGAGTGTTAGCCCGCTATAATTCGTGGCGTGCCCATCACACGTCGCCAACTTCTCTCTGGCCTGACGGCGGTTTGCGCCAGCCCTGCTTTCACTGGGCTGTCATTCGCTCAAGGTCCTGATTCCGGCTTGCGCATCGATGCTGCCCGGCTGCAACAAAGCCTGGAAGGGCTGAGCGTCTACGGACGGCCTGCGGGCGGCACGTTCGCGGACGGGGTCAGCCGGGTAGCCTATTCGGATGCCGATGTGGCCGGCCGCAAATATGCCATGGATTTGATGCGTGCGGCCGGGCTTGAGCCGCGCATCGATGCCGGCGGAAATATTTTCGGACCGCGCGATGGCACTGACCGCTCGCTCAAGCCTATTCTCTTCGGCTCGCATATTGATTCCGTGCCCAGTGGAGGAAATTTTGATGGTGATCTGGGCTCAATGTCCGCCATTGAAGTTGTGCGCACGCTAAAGGAGCGTAACTTTACGACCCGGCATCCGTTGCAGGTTGTCATCTGGTCCAATGAAGAAAGCGGTACCGTGGGCAGCCGCGCTGCGATCGGCGATGTGCAGCCGGCCGATCTTGAACGCTTGAACTACGGCATCCGTATAGGCGATGGCATGCGCAAGATCGGTGGCGACCCCGAGCGGCTCCCGGAAGCGCGTATGATGCCTGGCTCGTTTCATTGCTATCTGGAACTTCACATCGAGCAGGGAGGCAACCTCGACAAGATGGGTATTCCCATCGGCGTGGTCGAGGGCATTGTCAGCATCGATGAATATGAGGTTGAGATTCGCGGCTTTGCCAATCATGCGGGAACCACGCCCATGCCGGAACGGCGCAATGCGCTTTTGGCTGCAGCCAAATTGATCGAAGTCGTACAGGAAGTCGTTACCCGCGAACCCGGGCGCCAGGTGGGTAATGTAGGTCAGTTGCAGGTATTACCCAATGCGCGCAACGTCGTCCCTGGCCTGGTGAAACATTCCGTCGAGTTGCGCGACCTCTCCGCCGAGAAGATTGCCCGCCTGGGGGACGAGATCCAGAAGCGTGCCCAGCAAATCGCGCAGGAGACAAATACGGCAATCTCGATGAAAAAAGTCGAGCACGACCCGCCAGCCACAGCCGCTCTTGAGATCCAGGCCCAGATCGACGGAGCCGCAGCGGCACTGGGTTTTAAGACCATGCGCCTTCCCAGTGGCGCGGGTCATGACGCGCAAGTGATGGCCAAGCTCGGGCCCATGGGCATGATCTTTATTCCCAGCGTCGCCGGCATCAGTCATTCCCCGAAGGAGCTGAGCCATTGGCGCGATTGTGCGAACGGCGCTAATGTTCTGTTGCAAACCATCCTGCGGATGGATCGAGCCTGAACAACTTACCGGAACGTTCTCAGCTTGGCGCCAAACTCGGCCGTCGCATGAGAAACGACTCTCCCGTCGATTAGAATCTTTCATGTCGCGATCGTGGTTCAGCCGGTCGCGCTCGAACATCTACTAAGAAGCCAGGCGAGTCCCCGGCACAGGAAGGAGATGAAGATGGAAACCGAAGCCCGCCCACCTTCCTGGAAAATCCTGCTGGCCTTCGCCATGATTTACTTCGTCTGGGGATCGACGTTTCTGGCGATCCGCGTCGGCGTCCACGAAGTACCGCCGTTTCTGCTGGCGGCGACGCGTTTTTTTATCGCCGGCCTGGTCATGTATGCCTGGCTGCGGCTCAAGGGAACGCCCGCTCCGACGCGGCGACAATGGATCGCAGCTTCGGCGCTTGGTGGGCTCATCTTCGTGCTCGACTATGGCTGTTTATTCTGGGCCGAGCAGCGCGTGCCGTCAGGAATCGCGGCGGTAGTGCTGGCGACTATTCCTGTCTTCATCACGCTGATGGAAATCATTTTTCTGGGCACGCAGCGGTTGACAATTCGCCTTGCTCTTGCCCTCCTCGTTGGCTTGTGCGGCGTGGCAGTATTGATGAGCCATTCGTTTTCTCTGGGCGAGATTCCTGTCAATCGCGCCGGCGCAGTCGCCTTGCTGGTTGCGGCGGTCACCTGGTCGGTGGCGACGATCTTCACACGCCGGCTTCCTCTTCCAGACTCGAAGCCAATGAGCGCGGCCGCGCAGATGCTTAGCGGCGGAGCCCAGCTGTTCGTGCTGACCGCACTTACCGGGGAGTTTCACGGCTTCAGGGTGCAAACCGTTTCGTGGAACGCGTGGTTCGCACTGGTTTATCTCATCATCGCGGGATCAATAATCGGTTTCACCGCTTACGTCTGGCTGCTGCACTACGAGTCGCCCACCAAGGTCGGAACGTATGCATATGTGAATCCGGTAGTGGCGGTTGCCCTGGGCTATTTCTTTGGCGGAGAAGCGGTCGGTCCGCGGACGCTGTTGGGAACCTCGTTGGTCTTGGTGAGCGTGATCGCGATCACCACCACGCCTAAGGCTGCGCCGGCCGCGCCTGAGCCAGCGACAGAGACTGTGGCAGAGTTGAGGCCTGCCAAGGCCGAATAGTTTTGAGCGATGCTGAGGATGTGTGGGGCCGGATCTTCGACCCGGCCAAGCCGAGCTTCGCTGGCAGCTCTGACGCGGTCCGGAGCAGCGCAAAAAACCGTCGAGCTGCGCTCGACCTGGGCAGGTCAGAGACCCGCCCCCACACGGGTGTTTCCCAGCACAGTTCTTTACGGACGCGTCATCCTCTCCGGCTTCATCAGATCGTTGAACTCTTCGCGAGTGAGATAGCCCAACTTCAGTGCCGCCTCCAGCAGACTGGTGCGTTCGACATGAGCGGTGTGGGCGATTTTGGCGGCTTTATCGTATCCAACTTTTGGCGCCAGCGCCGTCACCAGCATCAGCGAGTTGTTCACATACCAATCGACTTTCGCGCGGTCGACCTCGATACCTTTGATCATGTACTCGACGTAGCCGTGGCACGCATCCGCGATCAGTGTTACCGAATGCAGAAAGTTGTAGATGATCACCGGCTTGAACACGTTGAGCTCGAAGTTACCCTGGGAGCCAGCGAATCCGACGGCGGCGGTGGCGCCGTGAACTTGCACACAAACCATGGTCATAGCTTCGCACTGCGTCGGATTCACTTTGCCCGGCATGATCGAAGATCCAGGCTCGTTTTCCGGAAGCGAGAGTTCGCCTAGCCCACAACGCGGCCCTGAAGCCAGCCAGCGGATGTCGTTCGAAATTTTCATCAATGAGGCGGCCAGGGTTTCCATCGCGCCCTGGGCAAAGACGATTTCGTCGTGTGCGGACAGCGCAGCGAACTTGTTGCCGTGCGAGCGGAAGGGAAGCCCGGTAAGTTCCGCGATCTTCTTCGCTGCGCGCTCGGCGAATTCAGGGTGCGCATTCAACCCGGTGCCGACCGCAGTTCCGCCGATGGCGAGGTCGTACAGCCCGCCCAGCGCCTGTTCCAGGCGTTTGATGTCACGCTCCAGCAGGCTGGCCCAGCCGCCGAATTCCTGTCCAAAGGTGAGCGGCACGGCATCCTGCAGGTGGGTGCGGCCGATTTTTACCACATCCTTGAACTCCTTCGCCTTAACTTCGATCGCGTCATGCACGCTTTGGATGGCCGGAATCAGTGCCTGCTTCACACGGTCCGCCGCCGCGATGTGCATGGCTGCCGGGAAAGTGTCGTTCGACGATTGCGACATGTTGACGTCGTCGTTGGGGTGAATCGGCTTCTTCGATCCCAGTTCGCCTCCCGCCAGTTCGACGGCTCGATTGGCGATCACCTCGTTGACGTTCATGTTGGTCTGAGTGCCGCTGCCGGTCTGCCAGATGCGCAGGGGAAACTGATCGTTGAGCTTGCCGGAGATAACTTCGTCGGCGGCCTGAACGATCAACCTGGCCTTGTCTGCGGGCAGCTTGCCCAGATCCTGATTGACGAGCGCGCAAGCCTTCTTGAGCACGCCAAAGGCGCGAATCATCTCCGGTGGCATGGTGTCGCGGCCAATGTTGAAATGCAGGAGTGAGCGCTGCGTCTGCGCGCCCCAATAGACCTGGGCCGGGACCTCGATTTGTCCCATGCTGTCTGATTCAATACGAGTCTTCAGTTCCGCGGGCGCAGCCATCGTCCTGAATATCTCCTGAGAATGAGACCAACCGGGCATTATAGCGCGTGCGAGTTCGCCGATGCCGCGAGAGAGGGATGTCCTTTTGCGTCCTTTGCGGATTCCTTTGCGCGCTTTGCGGTAAAAGCTTTTGACCCCAAACGCCGCGGAGAAGTCGCTAGGACGCAAAGCGAATCAAGCGAATTTAGATTTCTGATATCTTACAGGCGAAAATCGCGCAGGCGAAAATCGCGACTTGGAACAGAAGGCAGCCTCCGGGAGCGTGCTAGAATTCTTAGCTTCGAGCGACAACGTCCGTCCCGCCTATGCACGCGGGCATACCGTCGATTTCCCCGGCCGAGATAATTATTTGGTGACCAAACAGATTTCCGGCGTGACCCAGCAGATTCCCGACACTCTACCCCGTGCCCAGGTTGCCCAGGAGCCGGGCATGCGCGCGGATGTTGTCGTGATCGGCGCCGGCCCCACCGGCCTGGCTTGCGCCATCGAGGCCCAGCGCGCTGGTTTCAAGACGTTGGCGATCGATAAGGGTTGCGTGGTCAATTCCATCTATAACTATCCCGCCAACATGTCGTTCTTCACTACCCCCGAACTGCTGGAGATCGGAGACATCCCCTTCAGCACTGCCCGGCAGAAGCCAACGCGGGAAGAAGCCCTGGAATATTATCGCAAAGTCGCCGAACACTACGATCTCGACGTGAGGCAGTACCAGTGGGTGAAGACGGTGACCGGCAGCGATGGCAATTTTCAGATCGCCGCCACCGATAGTCTCGGCCGGATTTATGACTACCGTACCCGCAAATTGATTGTTTCGACCGGATACTACGATCTCTCCAACCCGCTGAATATTCCCGGCGAAGATCTGGCCAAAGTTTTTCACTATTACCGCGAACCGCATCCTTTTTTTGACATGGACGTGGTGGTGATCGGCGGCAAGAATTCCGCGGCTATCGCCGCTCTCGACCTTTGGCGGCACGGCACCCGCGTCACTCTCGTCCATCGCGGGCCCAAATTGCACAATCACGTCAAGTACTGGATCTTGCCGGATATCGAGAACCGTATCAAAAATGGCGAAATTACCGCCTACTTCCGCAGCACGGTTGTCGAGATCGCGCCTGGAAACGTCGTTCTCGACACGCCCGACGGTCCGGTCCGCCTGAAGAACGACTTTGTATTCGCCATGACGGGCTACCATCCCGATTATGATTTCCTGCGCTCGATGGGCATCGAACTCTCCACTGAACAATGCCGCCCGGTGTGCGATCCGCTGACGCTCGAGAGTAATGTGCCCGGAATTTACGTCGCGGGTGTGATCGTGGCGGGATCGAGAACAAACGAAATTTTTATCGAGAACGGAAGATTCCACGGTCAGCAGATTGCTGCCGATCTGAAGCAGAAGTTAGGGAGCGCTTAGCTTCCTTGGTCTGAAGTTCGCAGCTCAAGCAGATCGGGGGCCGGAGTCAGGCCAGCGTGACTAGTTCTTCTCCCAACTGCTGATTGATCAGCCGAGCCACCAGGGCTTTGAGTTTTTCTCCGCTTTTGGATAACACAAAATCCTGCTCGCTATCCGACCAGTCCAGCTTGAAACTGGTGGCCAGCGCCGAAATCCAGATTTGGCGGACGGGAGCGTTGGGCGAGATGATGAACTTGCTGCGATCCTCGAAAGAAATGTGAAGGGCGCCGGACTGGTCCTCCACTTCAATTTCGGCGGACTCCTCGGCTTCCATAAGCGACTTCTTCAGCGAGTCGAGCGCAGCATCCGCCCGCTTGCGAAAATCGTTTTCATCAAGCATGCATAGATTATAGTCGTTGGTCGATCACCTCAGCCCACGTGGGGACAGCCGCCCTCGGCTGTCCTGGCCGAGCTCTGCTCGGCAGGCTTGCAACGCTCAAGAAACGTCCCGGGGGGAACGAGCAAGACGTTGCTGAGCTGCGCTCAGCCGGACAGCCGAGGGCGGCTGTCCTCACGGGGCCGTGGCTGGTGCCAACTCCCCTCCGCGGCCTGCTATTGTGAAGTGCTCCATGGACCTGCAACCCGCGCGCCCAGCTAACGCGATCTCTCTAGCGTCGTACGTGCGTCTGGTACGTTACAACGACAACTTCCGCCGGCTCTGGCTGGCACAGATCGTTAGCGAGATTGGGGACTGGTTTTACACCCTGGCGATCTACAGCCTCTTGCTTCAATTGACCGGCCGGGCGAGTTCGGTTGCCCTGGCGCTGGTGCTGCAGGTGCTTCCCCAGACATGCATCGGCCCAGCGGCCGGAGTCATTAACGATCGGGTTCGACGGAAGCGGGTCATGATCACTGCTGACGTGGCCCGGATGGTCATCGTTTTCTCCATGCTGCTGGTTCGATCCCGTTCGACGGTGTGGCTGGTGTATCCGCTGCTTCTGCTGGAAACCCTGATGGCAGCGTTCTTCGAGCCGGCGCGCACTGCGGTGGTTCCGAACATAACGCCTCGTGAAGATGTGCTCCTGGCCAACACCCTGTCCTCGGCGACTTGGTCGGTAAATCTGTTGATCGGCGCGTCGGTTGGTGGGGTCGTGGCCGCGCTGCTGGGCCGTGACGCCGTATTCCTGCTCAATGCCTTGTCGTTTCTGATATCGGCAATCTTCATTGGCCGGATGAAATTTGAGGAGCCGCATGCTCAATCTGCGGCCCCGCTCCGCGCTCGTGACGCGCTGGACTTCTCCCCTATTGTGGAAGGCATTCGCTACGTGCGAAAAGATCGCCGGCTTTTGGCAGCGATGTTTGGCAAAGCCGGCGAGCTCATGATCGGACCCAGTTGGGTGCTGTTCACCGTGATGGGTCATCAGTACTTCCACGTGCAGCTGCGCGGAGTCGATCCCCAACGGGGCGCCATGCTGGGCATGAGCCTGCTTCTGGGAGCACGCGGGATCGGGGCCGTGATAGGTCCGTTGTTTTCCGCGCGTTGGGCTGGACACTCGGACAACCGGCTGCGTCTAGGCATTTTGCTCGGCTACCTCATCATTGGAGCCGGTTACCTGGGTCTGGGCTTCGCGCCGAATCTTTGGGTGGCGTGCCTCTGGATTGTGCTGGCTCACTGTGGTGGATCAACCGTTTGGGTTTTCTCCACTACGCTGTTGCAGTTCAACACCGAAGACCGCTTCCGCGGCCGCGTCTTTTCCGCCGACCTCGGCTTCTCGATGTTGACCATCGCGATCGGCGCCTACGTCTGTGGAGTTTTTCTTGACCGTGGAGTATCAGCGCGAGTCGTAGCCTCGGCGACCGGTGTCATCATGCTGGTGCCCGCGTCCCTGTGGGCGTGGGCGATGAGATCAGGGAAGGGGTCGGCAGGGCTCGCACAAGACGCCGCTGATTAACTTCAGCAAGCACTGTTTTCTAGGCTGGATAAAGCTGGTCGATCTTGGCAGCCATGATGAAGTCGCTGTGGGTCAAGCCATCGATCTTGTGCGTCCACATGGTAATTTCCGCTTTGCCCCAGGTCAGCAGAATATCGGGATGATGCCCTTGCTGCTCCGCCGTCTCCCCCACCCGGTTCACGAATTCGAGCGCCTGCTTGAAATCAGGAAAGGTGAACGCCCGCGTGATGTGGTGTTCGTTCACCACTTTCCACTGCGGAACCTGTTGTTGGATTCGTTGCAGTTCCTTGCCTTTCATCGGAGGTATGCCTCCGCGGCAGGGAACACACGTTTGGCTGGCAAGATCTTCGGGCATGACTGTTTCCTATTCTACTGCGGCGGCCGCATGTCCACCTGGTTAACCGGACATTCGCGCACACTCTGCGTGCAGTTCCGATACTGAAGATTCTTATCCACGCACACTTCCAGGCTGACCAACTCTCCCGCGTGACAGGAAACACGGAAGGCCTGCAAGGGCGCGTGGTTTATGTCGGCGAAGGTCTTTTCTATGTCAGCTACGCTGAATTGCTGTTCGTGATCGAGACTTCGATACTGCTGCGGTACCTGCACGTGCGTATATGCCTGCTCCGCCTGGCCAAAATAATCCTGCGCGGAGAGGCCGGTGCAGGTTCCGTGTTTCTGCCACTCGTGCTGAATCAGGCTGCGGCTGGGCATAAAGTTCAGCATGTGGTCCACGGTTGCGGCCGCCACTGGGCTTCCGTTCGAGCACGACATCGGCGGTGGCCCGCTGCTGGCCTGCGGCCACAGGCCGTGCAGGACGAAGGCATGGTGCCCGCCGACGCGGCACTCGCTGGAATGGTCGCCAGGATGACCGGCGCAGTAGTTTGGGGCCCAGGACAGGGAAAGCAGGTAGTAATCGAACTGGCCTGCGCCCTGATCGGAGTCGTCGTGGTGATGGTGGTGCTTGGCAAAGGCTGAGGTAGTCAGGACAAGAAGAATGGAGAGTAATGCTGGTATGGCAGAGCACTTGGGGCGCATTCGTAAATACATTTAAGTATTCGAAGTGGGCGGTCCCACCCTTTCGCACAAAACGCGAAAGGATGGGGCACCCGCTGATAGCTAAAAGCTGAGAGCTGCTCTAGAACGGAATATCTTCGTCGCTGATCGGGCTTGATGCTGTCGCCGGCTCCGCTTCGTGCGTACGCTGGTCGAAATTGTTTCCTCCCGAGGATGCGCCGCGCGAGCCTCCCGCGTAGTCTCCGCCGCCACCGCCTTCACCTCGTCCCCCTAGCAGAACCAGGTCGTTGACGACCACTTCAGTCATGTACTTCTTCTGGCCGGTCGTTTTATCGTCCCAGGAATGAGTTCGCAGACTTCCCTCGATGTAGACCTTCCCACCCTTCTTCAGGTATTCACCGGCAATTTCTGCGGTGCGGGCCCACGCGGTAATGTTGTGCCACTCCGTACGATCCTGCCACTGGCCATCTTTGTCTTTGTAGCGGTCGTTCGTTGCTAGAGTGAACTTCGCCACCGGTGTGCCGCTGGGTGTGGATCTTAGTTCCGGATCTTTACCAAGATTACCGATCAAAATGACTTTATTAACGCTTTTGCCTGCCATGAGTGCTGCTCCTTCCGCCCCTTCGTGTGGACACTGAACCGGGGAGCCGGGAAAATGAAAACGGAGTTCGAGGGGCTGGAACGCCACTATACCAGAAACCCGAAGCCCGGGGCCGCCTGGGTTATAATGTCCCCGATGCCTGCTGAACCTTTCAGGGGAATCGTCGGGATGGTGCCCGACGAGTTCAAACACGAGCCTCGGTCCAAGGGCCTGGTTACCGCGCGCAAGAAAAAACCCAAAGAACTGGCCGTAATCACTGAATGCTGCACCGGTTGCGCCGGCTCACCGGCGTGCGTGGAATATTGTCCGGTGGAAGACTGCATGTTCTGGGTTCCCGACGAGGACAACCCGCCCTTCGGCCGCATCCAGGTGGACCCGATTCTCTGCATCGGCTGCAACAAATGCACCAGCAAAGGCCCGGAGGGATCCTTCCTCGATGGCTGCCCCTGGGACGCGATTGTGATGGTCGATACCACCGAAATCGAAAAAGAAGTCGGCGTAATGCCGTTCTAACCTCTGAGAACTGAGACCTGAAAGCTGGTAACTGGGGTTAACAAATCCTGTTAAAAGCCCGGCGCAGACCGCGAATCGACCTCACGGTAAAAGGTCGCAAACGACGCAATCGCGGATTCCCAATCCTACTTAGCTCTTCTGCGAATGGCCTGCTCTGCGTCCACCGCCTGCTTCCGTACATGATCAGGGATCTCCGGCAGCTCGCGCTCGTAGGGCTGAATCGCAGGAATATCTTCCGGTTGGCCGACCAGATATAGCGCGCGCAACGCTTCCCAGACCTGTTCCGTCCCCGGATCAATAGTTGCGACTTCATCCCCTGCGGCGACGGGTTGCCCCGTCTTCACCGACAATTCCCACAAGCGACCGCTGATGGGCGAGCGCGCCTCGGCTGTCTTGCCCTCAGACTCAATTTTGGCGATGATTCCGCCCTGGTGAATCACGGTGCCTGCCGTGCTTGAGTCGGTGATCTTGCCGGACTGGGGCGCAGTCACTTTCGCCGGTTGCAGCAGCGCGACGATCTGCGGCCTTCCCGTAGCATCGCCAAATCGCACCAGTGACAGGGCTGCATTGCCGCGCACCATGAGAGAACGATCGTTCAGCATTTTCAAAAGCGCCTGGTGGAATCCGGCGCTGGAAGCGTCTTTGCTGGTCGCGTCCTGGCCCATGACCCAGGCATCGGTGTTGCGAACCTCTTCGATCGGATAAGACGCGAGACGGACGACGTCCGGATACCACCGCGTGACGCTGACATCTTGACGCGTCACCCGCTCCCCGATCTGCACCAGCGCATGCTGAATGTGCCGCGGCTTCTTGTCATCCTGCAAGTACTCGCCCAATTGCTTGTCCGAAAGTTGCCGCCCAAACCAGGTATTCCACCAGAACAGAAAGGGCATCAGGACAATGAGCCACGCGGTAAAAAAGAACAGGAGTCGGTTGCGCGTGGACATGCGAGGCTTGGCAGCCAGAGTGGCGGATTCCGTTCCCGGCGGGATTTGCTGAGTGGAGTCTGGAAGAGCGGACATGCTTGGATCCACGGAAACTATATCAGAAGAAATGGGCCCACTCATGCAGGTGCGAGGGCCGCGAAAAGCTTAACCCGAACTACTGATCTACGAACTACTGATCAACGACGTCCGCATCCAGCACTCGGTCTTGCTCTAGGTAATGCGAAACCGCGTACTGCGCCAGCAGCGGTGTCTGCAATTTGATCTCCGCGCCGATCCACTCGCCTTTCGCATGGGGCAGGTTCGCGGCGTGTTTGCAGATTCCGCTGGATCCGAATTTCGGACCGAAGGCGGCACTCTGGATTTCATCAAACTGGCGGAGATTGCGCCACGCCTCATCTCCCACAGTGCCGGAGACATCGATCTTCAGTTTCACGATCACCATGAGGAAAGAAAACTACGGAAAAAGTCGCATGCTTTTCCCGTCACGCTGCGAACAAGTGGTACAACATCACGTAAATCACCACTCCCGTCACCGACACGTATAGCCATAGCGGAAATGTCCAACGGGCAATCTTGCGATGGCGGTCGAAGCGCTCCCGCAGGGCACGGCTCAGCGTAATGATCACCAAAGGCACGATTGCCACCGCCAGTATGGTGTGCGAGACCAAAATAGTGAAATAGACCGGACGTGACCAGCCGTGTCCCTGAAAATGCACCGAACCGACATGTGCGTGATAGTAAAGGTAAGAAGTTAGAAACAGCGCCGAGGAAATCAGCGCGGTGATCATCACGGCGCGGTGCGCTGACATGCGGCCACGCTTGATGTAACTCCGTCCCACCAGAAGCAGTATGGCGCTGGTGCCGTTGAGGGCGGCGTCAATCACCGGGTAGACCGCGTATTGGGCTGGAACTTGCATCATGCGGCGGGCTTGGTGGTGCGCCGGTTGACCATGATGAACGAAAGTGCAAACATGAACGCCGAGAACAGTACCAGCGTCGCCAGGGAAGAGGACAAGGGGAAAAACTCCGGGCTGCCGGGATAGAGCAGGTCACGCAAGGCCTCAACCCCATAGGTAAGCGGGTTGATTCGAATCAGGAATGCGAATCCAGCCCGAAGCGCCTGCGAGCGGGAACAGCGCGCCTGAGAGCAACCACAACGGGATCAGGAACAGGTTGATGATGGCATGGAAGGCCTGTGTGGAATCCAGGGACCACGCGATGGTAAATCCCAGGGCGGTCAGCGCGAACGAAACCAGAAAAACGGTCAGCACCACCAGCAGAAAATCCGTCAATCCAAGGTGAATGCCGACGAACGGAGCAAAGACCAGAAATATCAGGCCCTGAATTGCCGACAGCGTGGTGCCTCCCAGCACCTTGCCGAGCACAATTGCGGAGCGCGGCACAGGCGCCACCAGCACCGACAGCAGAAATCCTTCCTTGCGATCTTCGATCACCGACATCATGGTGAAGATCGAAGGTGAAAAGCACGATCATGATCAGACGCGCCGGGATAGAAGTAATCCAGGTAGTGTCTGCTGGCCGGCGGCGTCGCCGGAGCGGAAAGATGTGCCAAAGCCGGAGCCAATGACCACCCAGAACAGCAACGGCGAGGCGATCACGCCGACTACGCGCGCACGCTGGCGATAAAACCGGACCAGCTCCCGCCACCAAAGCGTGAATGCTGGCAGCATGATTCCTGTCGTTGGGGCTTCGTGGACTGGAAGAGCGGCGCTCTGGGTAACCACATCAGCTCGTTTTCTGCGCCTGCGGCGCCTTCTTGAGGATGAACCTCTTCTTCGCTTCCAGATACACGTTCAGGAAAAGTATGCCGGAAAGGGCGAGCATGATAATGCTCATGAACAGGCCATCCACGGTCGTGATGGTTCCGTTCATAACGATGCCGGCGATGCCGGCCAAAGGCACCAGCGCCAGAAGAATGGAAAGCACAAGCATCATAGCCTAATCTTCTCCGTTACGACCGAGGCTCCCGGTCATGGCGCGCAGGCTTTGCCGACAGTAGTATGCAAGATCGGGAAAATATACAAACAGCAGCACAATGACCGAACCCGCCATCACGATCAGGATATCCCACGCCGCTTTAGCGAAAGGCAACCGCCATCCCGACCAGATCAGAACGATACCCAATGCGAACATGGTCCACTGGATCACGGACGCTGGCCGCTCCAATGGGTAGCGATTTCCCGGAATCCAAATCGCAAAGCGAGATCCTCTTCCCCAAAAAGGTCGCAGCCGCCAGGAAACCATCAGGGTAAGGACCAGCCAAAATAGGGTTATTTTGAGGGAACTGTACGA
>CAVVLA010000001.1:0-111045 GCA_963748935.1 Terriglobia bacterium | reverse complement strand
TTCGATCATGGCTTGCTCGGCCTGGGTGAACTGCGAGGCCACCTCGGCAAAGCAGGCCATTATGACGCCCGCAGCGGTCCCGGCCACTAAGACTGCCCAGGGACTTGCCCGGCCGATGAGCCGGGCTACTTCCGAAGGCAACCCAAATATCCCGCTGCCGATAATGGAATTGACCACCAGCGCGGCCAGGCTCCATCGTCCAATGGCGCGCACCAGGCTGGTTGGTTCGGTTGCGGACAAGACGTGTTTGTATCACAGAGATACAGCCGTCAGCCATAAGCTCTCAGCGATCAGCCCTGAAAATCAAATCTAAGCAAAAATGTCGTCCCGACCGAAGCGAAGCGGAGTGGAGGGACCTTGTGTTTCATCCGCACCTTGTGTTTCATCCGCATCACTCCCGAATCTATCTCTATGAAGACTTCCGGGAATAGCCGCGATTGCCCCGGTTCAGTACAATCCATCTGCCCGGCCGTCTCCGTACTGATTCCGGGAGCGCTCTCGCATCTCTACCCGGAGTTTTTTGTGGACTCGCAAAACCATTGCGTTTTTGTCACTGGTGGAACCGGTTACGTCGGTCGTCCGCTGATCGATCTGTTACTGAAACATGGCCATGTCGTCCGCGCTTTGGTGCGGCCCGGCTCGGAGAAAAAGCTTCCCGCAGAATGTCAGGCAGTTTCCGGCAATGCGCTCAATGGCGACTCCTACGCCGGACAGATCTCGCCTGCCGACACTTTTGTCCAACTGGTAGGAGTTTCACATCCCAACCCGTCGAAGGCGGCGGAGTTCCGCAATGTCGACCTGGCTTCCGGCCGGGGCGCAATTGAGGCGGCTCGCGGCGCCGGCGTACAGCATTTCGTCTACGTCAGCGTGGCCCATCCTGCGCCGGTAATGAAAGCCTACATCGAAGTGCGTTCGGAATGTGAAGCCATGATCCGCCAAAGCGGAATGAATGCAACCATCCTTCGCCCGTGGTACGTGCTCGGACCGGGACACCGGTGGCCGTACCTTCTGCTGCCCATGTACAAGCTGATGGAACTATTGCCCTCGACTCGCGCCGGGGCCACGCGCCTCGGCCTGGTTACGTTGGAACAGATGTCCCTCGCCCTGTTGCGCGCCGTGGAAACTCCTCCGCAAGGAGTGCGCATCGTGGAAGTGCCGCAAATCCGCGTCCCTGGCGGGTTTTCAGTGGACGCCGCAATCTGAACGGTTGCCCGGCAGCTTACGAATCATCCGTCATACCAAAGTAACGCCACGAATTACCAAAGCGCATGCACATGGGACATCTGTTCGCTGGCGTCGACGGATGAGATGGTGAGTTGTTCCTGATCTCGAAGAAGCCGGGGCCCATGGAACAGAGAAGACTATCTGGACGACATTCACATCCGCATCTTGCGCGTGACGGAAGACCTGCGCGCGATTCAACGCCAGCTAAACTGCGCCGCCATGGAAGCGCCCAGCGATCCGGAACTCATGGAAGCACTCAGCCAGCTGCCCGAGATGGACGCGCTCCAGCTCCTGAAATCGGCAGTCGATCAGATGCGCCACTTTCTCTGGTTCTACATGCAGGTGATGACCAACGAATCCGAGTCCGGCGAAAGATTGCGCCAAAGCATCCGCCAAAAAGTTTCCGCCGACGCTGGTCTCAGCCCCGAAGCGTCATTCCTGGAAAAATTCAAGACCGCATCCGACACCGCCCTGATGCGCTATCTCTCCGACGGAAAAAACCGAAAGCCGAATTAAACAGTCGTCAGTCGTCAGTCGTCAGTCGTCAGTCAGAAACCGAACCGAGACTGCGTCGCCTTCCGGGTAGTGCCGGCATCTTGCCGGCTGTCCCGAGGGCGTCTCGCCCTCGGGCTTTCATTAATTCTCCACGTCAGGCTCAATTCCGCAACGTCTTCCCCGTCTTCAGCGTGTACTGAATCCGCTCCTGCGTCTTCTTCTCCCCGCACAACGACTTGAAGGCCTCGCGCTCCAGGTCAAGCACATACTGCTCGCTCACCGGCGTCCCCGAAGTCACGTTGCCGCCGCACAAAACTTCCGCAACTTTTGTGGCGATCTTTACTTCGTGATCGCTGATGTACTCGCCCTGCCGCATGATGTGTACGCCCAGCCGCAAAGCAGCGAGGATATTTTCCCCGGGCGCGGGAATGTCGGTGCGCGGCTGCGGAGGTTCGTATCCGGCGCGCACCAGCTCCAGGGCGCGAGCTTTGGCATCGGCCAGGACACGCTCGCGGTTCATGGTGATGCCGTCAGATTCATGCAGGAAGCCCAGCCCGCGCGCTTCGTGCGCCGAAGTCGCCACTTTGGCCGTCGCAATAGTCTCGAAAGCTTTCTTCATTGCTTCCATGCAACTCGACCGATTCACCCCGTCCGCCGGGACGAATCGCAGCCGCGCTGTCCACGGCGCGCAGCAACATCTCCTTGCAGCCGCCGCCGCCCGGCAGCAGCCCGACGCCGACTTCCACCAGTCCCATGTAAAGTTCGGCATGCGGCTGGCGTGCGGCCGCGTGCAGTGAAATCTCGGTCCCGCCGCCCAGTGTCAGTCCAAATGGCGCCACCACCACCGGCTTTCGGCGAAAACTTGATTGCCTGCGTCATGCCCTGGAACTGGCGGATGGCGAGGTCAACCTCGTCCCACTCCTCCTCCTGGACCGACATCAGCAGCAGCATGACATTCGCGCCCACTGAGAAGTTATCAGCGTCGTTGGTGATCACGAATGCTTCGAAGCCATCGCCCAATCCGCCAGGTCTCAAGGTCTGAGTTATCAGACTCACAATGTCGCCGCCCAGCGAATTCATCTTGGAATGAAACTCGATGCAACCCACGCCGTCACCAAGATCCACCAGGGAGGCTCCCGAATTTTTCTTGACCACGCCATTCGATTTCTTCGCCACCTCCACCGACCACACACCCGGCGAAACTTTCACCGCGTCGTAGTTGGCGGTCCTCAGATCAAAATAGACTTTGCCGGAAGGCGTTTTCGGATCGTCCAGGTACCACGATTTCTTGCCGCTGGCCAGCAGTTGTTCAACATTGGCTGCGACCGGACGATCTTCCTTCTTCATACGAGCGACAGCCGCTTCGACTCCGGCTGCGTCCCAGAGCTCCAAGGGACCAAGCTTCCAGTTGAACCCCATTCGCATGGCGCGATCGATCTCGACGATGGAATCGGAAGTCTCGGGGATGCGGTTAGCGGCGTAAGTCCACAGGTCGGACAGAACCGACCACAAAAATGCACCCGCTTTATCATTCTTCTGCGGGCCGCCTTCAAATCCGAGCAAGCATGCGCAGCCGGGCGCCGGGGTCCTCAACGTTCTTTGCCATATCGAGCGCCGGGAACTTTGGCTTCTTATACGGGATGGTACTCGAGCGTCTTCCAGTCAAGCGCCAGCCGTTCTTCTTCTTTGCCCGCGCCCTTCGTTCGCTTGTAAAAGCCGCCTTTGGTTTTATCGCCCAGCCACTTGCGCTCGAGCATCTGCTTGTAGAAGTCAGGCAGGGGGCTGGCGTGAGGCAGGCCCTCCTGCTCAGCGGTTTGCGCCATATTACCAACCACGTGTCCAAGGATATCGAGGCCGACGAGATCGATCGTCCGGAAAGTCGCCGACTTCGGCCATCCGACTGCTTCGCCCGTAAGCGCGTCCACGTCTTCGATGCTGAGGTCCATCTCCTGCATCAGGCGCATGACGTTGAGCACGGAAAAGGTGCCGATGCGGTTGGCAATGAAGTTGGGCGTGTCTTTTGCAAGAACGATGGCCTTGCCCAGCTGGATGTCGGCGAACTGAGTCACTGTGTCGATGCTGGCGCGGTCGGTTTCAGGTGTCGGAATGATTTCCAGCAGACGCATGTAACGCGGAGGATTGAAAAAATGTGTGCCGAACCACGACCGGCGGAAATCGTCAGAAAAGCCCTCCGCGATTTTCGCCACGGGCAAGCCGCTAGTGTTGGTCGTGACGATTGTGCCCGGCTTGCGAATGGCTTCCACTTTTTTCAATAGCGCCCGTTTGATGTCCAGATTTTCGACCACGGCTTCGATGATCCAATCCACTTCGCTGAGCCGCCTGAGGTCGTCTTCGAAGTTGCCAATTGTCACCAGGCGGGCGAGCCCCGGTTCGAAGAAAGCAGCCGGCTTTGATTTTTTGGCCGCTTCGAGTCCTGCAGCCGCGATCTGGTTGCGCGCCGAGCCTTGGCTCCCGGCAGGAACAATATCGAGGAGATAGCTGGGCACGCCGGCGTTGGCAAAATGCGCAGCAATGCGCGCGCCCATGGTTCCGGCGCCGAGGACGGCAACTTTATGGATGTGCTTCATGGTTGACCGCGGGAAGTTTTCCGCTTCCTCTGTTTCCTCGCAGGTGCATAGAGGCTTTCATTCCCAGGGAAGTGGCAATCCTGCTACGGCAGTTTATCGATTGCCCACTCGTCTTTACCAGCGCGAACCACAACAATCTCGGATTTCTGCGGCCGGGCCGCCTGGGTTGGACTGGACTGGGTTGTGCTGGAATGGGTTGCGAACAGAGTGATGGGAAAGGCGTAACGCCCGGCCTTTAGTCTCTTGCCGCGCGCGATTTCGTAAGCGGCGTCAGACCCAGATGAGAAGAACGTAGCGATTCTCTCTTCGGAGCTGTGTTGCTTGGCGGCATCGGTCAGCATCAGCAGGCCAGTTTCGTGGTCCTGATTCTGCCAGGCCTGCAGAAACCGGTTCGCCGCAGACAGAGCTGAGATGTAGCCGGGGTCAGGGCGGCTGGAAATGGAAGGCAAAGGCTTGTTTTTAGCCGCTACCGATGCAGAGAGGATAGCGGCGAAAGAAACCGCAACAAGCACCAAGGCAAGGTGTCTTCCCGACAGGCGGCTGCCCTCCCCGAAGCGCAGTCGAACCGACCCCGGCGCTTTAGATCCAGAATTCACCAATAAATTATGAGGCAAAGCGACGGTTGCTCCAAGACACCACCGAGGTTCTCTCTGTCTGCCCCAGCACGGTCACGAAATGAGCTTGGCCAGCAGGAAGGCTGCGGCTGCCGCGAGACCGCCGATCACGACGGTTTGCAATGCACTCCGCGCCGGCCCGGTGCCGGTATAGCGGCCTTTCAAATAGCCGAAAATACCGAGCGCGGCCAGGGTCACGACGGCAGAATATGCCAGTCCATGCACGGCGTTCGAAAGCAGAATGTAGGGCGAGAGTGGAATCATGCCGCCCGCGATGTATGAGCCCGCGATAGTGGCCGCGCTGGTCAGCGCGCGTCGCGGGTCTGGTTCTTCCAGACCGAGTTCAAAGCGCATCATGAAATCCACCCAGGCATCCGGACGCCGGCTGAGAGCTTCCACCACCGGCGTACTCTCCTGCTCGGTCATGCCATAGGACTGAAAAACCCTTCCGACTTCTGCCATCTCTTCTTCCGGAATTTCTTTGATTTCGCGATATTCGCGGGCGCGCTCCTGTTCATAGTGCTCCGCGTCGCCACGGGCCGCAAGATAACCGCCCAGCCCCATCGCGATCGATCCCGCGGCGATTTCAGCCAGCCCGCCCACTACGATCAACCTCGTGTTCTGCACCGCGCCCGAAAGTCCGGCGGCGAGCGCGAAGGGCACGGTGAGCCCGTCGGCCATGCCGATCACCACGTCGCGAACGAAATTGGTCGCCATGAAGTGAGTTTCGACGTGTTCGGCATGTGCCATGTTCAGTCCTCGGAATGGGATTTCAAATGGGACTCCAGATATTGTTGCGCGCGCTTCACCATGTCGCGCTCGCCTCGATACGCCAACTTACGGTGAGCATCGTCGAGGGGAATCCAGGCTGCTCGCTTGACCTCGATCCGCATCTCGGAGGTCACGTCGTCAATCTCGCCGGACACATATTGCAGCAGATAAAAAGACACGATCTTGAAGACACGTTCGCCGTCGCCCCAGGAACGCACGTAAACATACTTGATGTCGCCCAGCTTGGTGATCGTATTCGCGACCAGGCCGGTCTCTTCGCGGACCTCGCGCAAGGCCGTCTGCTCGGGCTTTTCGCCGGGATCGACCAGGCCTTTGGGCAAAGCGAGTACCATTTTTTGTGAACTTTTTCGGGCCGGACGAGCCGAAACCGCCGCATTTTGGGGCTCAATAACTGCCAGATTCCAGGCATTGTCGGCCTTCTTTACCACCACGCCGCCCGCCGAAATCTCCCGAACCATGGCCCCCAAGTTAACAGGATTATTGGAGTTAGTCACCGTCAGTGACCGGCTCCAGGAGTAACCATTACGCCTTCACCGACGTGCCTGGAACTATTGCCCGGGAGCTGGCATCTTAGTTGCTAGGCTAGGGTGTTGGGATACAGGGGCAGCCGGGAGGAATGAGGTTCCCCGTGAAGCGGCTAGACAAAATCATTCGTTCGGTACAGGCCTTCGGACGCGGCCTGTCTGGCACTTCCGGAACTGAATCGGCCCTCACTTCCCCTGGCATCGGCCTGGCTCTGGGGGGCGGGTTCGCACGCGGCATTGCTCATATCGGCGTCCTGAAAGTCCTCGAACAAGAAAAGATTCCCATCAGCATGGTGGCAGGCACCAGCGTAGGAGCGCTCGTGGGCGCGGCCTATTGCAGCGGCGTCACCATCACTGAACTGGAACAAATGGCCACGCGGGTTCGCTTTAAGGATTTTGCGCGCTGGACTCTGTCGCGTTACGGCTTTGCCAGCAACGAACGAATGATCAAGTTTCTGAGCAGCATCCTGAAGGTGAAGACCTTCGAGGAATTGCTGATTCCCCTGGCCGTGACTGCCACGGATTTCTCTACTGGCGCAGGTGCGGTCTTTCACTCCGGACCGCTGGTAGATCCGGTGCGCGCAAGTTGTGCCTATCCCGGCATGTTTCTGCCGGTGAAGATTCGCGGGCGCCTGCTGGTCGATGGCATGCTGGCTCACGCCGTGCCCACGATACCATTGCGCGAGATGGGCGCTCAGCGAGTGCTGGCAGTGCATCTCAGGGGAAATTGGGCGAACGGCGATGCCGGTCCGCGGCATCTGTTCGATGTGATCGGCCAGTGCTTCGCCATCGCTCAGGAGATGAATTGCGGAGTGTGGAAGGCGGCTGCCGACCTGGTGATCGATCCCGACGTTAACGGATTCAAATACGACGATTTCGAACGCTCCGCCGACCTGATTCGAGCGGGAGAAGCCGCGACTCGGCTAGCGCTGCCGGAGATCCGGAAGTGGCTGCAGCCGGCCGAGGCAGATCGAAAATCCCAGCCGCTGCGCATCAGCCAGCCAGCCACAGCGCCCGCGAAGTAACTGCATATCTCGCCGGGATCGTCGTCGAAGTCAGATCCAATCCAACTATAGGGAATTCGCACTGGGACAAAGGTTTGCCCAACGGTCGAGCTTTGCTCGACCGGACAGCCGATGGCGGCTGCTCCCACGTGGTCTGTTGTCGATGAAGGCTGAATGTCGAGAATCAGAAGCTAGAAGCTAGCAGCTACCAGCTAGGAGCTGCTTTACTTCATCACTCCACGCGAGGCGATTCCAATATTGTCCCGGCTGGTATTCTTCACCAGATACATCATCTCATCTGCCTGGCGGATGATTTCGCGCGGAGTTTTTGCGTCATGCGGATAGGTGGCTACGCCGATCGAGGCGCGGACGTTCAGGTTCAGTCCTTCTTCCTGGCAGAACATGCTGGTACGTAGACTGTCGCGCAGACGCTTAGCGACCACCAGGGCGGCGTCTTTCCCGGTTTGCGGCAACAGAATCACAAATTCGTCCCCGCCGTAGCGGAAGGCATAATCAATCAGTCGAAGCTGGGCCTTGATCAGGTACCCAATTTCCATCAGCAGCTTGCTCCCGACCAGATGTCCGTGAGTGTCGTTGACCTGCTTGAAGTGATCAAGATCGATGAACAGCACGGTGAACTCGTAGCCGTAGCGCGCCGAACGGTAGACTTCGGTTTCCAATGTCTTGTAGAGATGCCGGGCGTTATACAAGCCGGTGCAATCGTCGGTGATGGTGAGTTCCTGAATCTTCTCCACCGAACGTGCATTTTCAATGGCGATAGCGGCATAATCACAAATCGACTGCAGGAAGAATGATTCCTGGTCGGTGAAGTGTTGCATGTTCACGTTGACCAGTTGAATGACGCCCAACACACGGAGCTTGGAGCGCAGGGGCACGCAGATGATGGACCGCGTTTCCCACTTGGTCATCTCATCAATGCGCTTGGCGAAGCGCGGATCGGTGTATACATCCGGCACCACTACGCGTTCGCCGTGCTTGGCCACCCAACCGGCGATTCCCTCTCCAACCTTCAGCCGCACGTTCTTGAGCGTTTCCGCGGCTTTGCCCACCACAATCGCGAAATACAGCTCGTCCCGTTCCTCATCCACCATCAGCAGGGACCAGTTGTCCGGACGGAAATACTCCGCCATTTTCTCCATGATGGTCTGCAGGATGGAATCTAAGTCAAGCGACGATGTGAGCGCCTTGGCCACATCATGGAAGATGTTCAGCTCCTGAGCTTTGCGGTCGGCGCCAGTAGTGGCCTTGGTCATGAACAGCATTCCTCAAATCTGTCAGGAGGTGTTGGAATTATATGCGGCGTCCGAAACCAGGGGCAATCAACCTTAGTAACCAGAACCCTCAAAGCCACGTCCTAAATAGACATAACCCCGAAAAGGAAGCAAGGCCGTCGCCTGGCGCATTTAAACTTCCGATTCTCTTCCCGCCGAAATAGCTGACCCCGCTACCGCTTGATTAACATATATTTATCATTAGCATTCATTCAGGACCCTTCATTCATGGCGACCCCATTGGGGGCCCCATCCGGACGGCGGGAAGGAGAAGGTAGTTTGGAATCTCTCGGGGCGCGGTTAAAGAAGGAACGGGAACAGCGCAAGATCACTCTGGACGACATTTCGTTGTCGACCAAGATCGCTCCCCGTTTCCTGATCGCCATCGAAGAAGAACAGTTCGACCAGCTTCCCGGCGGGATCTTCAATAAGGGCTTTGTCCGTTCCTACGCCCACTACCTCGGCATTGACGAAAACCAGGCGGTTGCCGATTACGTGGCCGCCACAACCACCCCTTTGCCGGAGAGCCCGCAGGGGGAAATTCCGGAGCGTAAGGTTCCAGAAGTCCGGCAACGTGGCTCCGGTGATGCCACCGCCGGCATCCCCTGGGAAATGCTTGCGATTGGACTTTTGATCATCGCCTTCGGCTTCGCGGTATGGGGCTTTCATTCCCGGGAGAAGACGGCTCAGCCCAGTTCTGTGCCGCGGCCCGCTGACTCCGGGAGTTCCACGACGCCTTCCGCTAACCTTGACCAGGATGGTGCATCGCCCCAGAGGGTCGCGCCGGAGAATAGAGCGGCGTCTCATCCCACCGCGCCTCCTGAAGCTGCGGCGGGCGCCTCACCGCCTCAGACAAGTTCGGCCCCGCAGGATGCGGGTGCCTTCCTCGTGCAGATCAAAGCCCGCGAAGATTCCTGGCTTGTGGTCAGCGCAGACGGGAAAGAGATCATGCAGGACACGCTGCGCGCGTCGGCGGAAAAATCGGTCGGAGCCCGTAACCAGATTGTCATCAAAACCGGAAATGCCGGCGCCCTTGATATCTCATTTAATGGCAGAAAAGTGCCAACGCAGGGCAGCGACAAAGAAGTCAAGACGCTGATGTTCGATCCCAGCGGCCTGCGCTCCCCCGGGACCCAGGCCCGCCCGGGAACCCCGCCAGATATCCACTAGTGTCGTGTCCCGGAAATTCGTTGAATAACATTGTCATCCCGACCGGAGCGGAGCGAAGCGAGCGCAGTGGAGGGACCTGCTGTTTCAGCCCAACTCGACCTGCGCCGCTGACATTCCGATATTCCATGTATTTCTGGGACAGCACACTAGAGTGCCGAAAACGTGCTCGAAAAGATGCCGTCGTGCGTCCGTGCACCTGGTCCATCCCTGTCGCATTCCTGGTTACGCTGGCAAACTCGATACTTTGCCATTCAACTCCAGCAATCGACCACCAAATGCTGACTGTTTCCGGTCGCTGAACATGGCCCCTGTTTGGCCCAAAATCATTGCGCCGAGCCCCCTTCTCTGGTATTTTCTTAGAGGCCGCAAAATATTCATTTATAGGCTGTTGCGTTCTGATGTCCCCGCCGCGTTTTAACGTCCAGATCGCTTGAAGGAGAAGCCGATTGTCATCCAGAAACCGCTATCTTTTTACCTCTGAATCCGTCACTGAAGGCCATCCCGACAAAATTGCCGACCAGATTTCCGACGCGATTCTTGATGCCTGCCTGTCGGAAGACCCGCTAAGCCGCGTCGCCTGTGAGACCCTGACCGCGACCGGGCTGGTAGTCATTGCGGGCGAGATTACCACCAAGGCTTACGTGGACTTCCAATCGCTGGTGCGAGGGATGATCTCCTCCATCGGTTATAACAACGCGCTATACGGGTTCGATTCCAACACTTGCGCCGTGATCTCCAGCATTAACAAGCAGTCCGGTGACATCGCCATGGGCGTCGACACCGGTGGCGCCGGCGACCAGGGAATGATGTTTGGCTATGCGTGCAATGAAACCCCGGACTTGATGCCCACCCCGATTTCGCTGGCCCACAAGCTATGCATGCGCCTCTCCGAAGTTCGCAAGCATGGCCGCCTCCCTTACCTGCGTCCCGATGGCAAATCCCAGGTGACAGTCGAATATGACAAGAACCACAAGCCGCAGCGGGTAGACGCAGTGGTTGTTTCCACGCAGCACGCGGAGAACGTCACCAACGAAGAACTTCGCAGCGACATTCTGAAGCACGTCATCCAGGCAACCATTCCCGCCAGCCTGCTGGATGAGGACACCAAGTACCACATCAATCCCACCGGCCGGTTCGTGATCGGCGGACCGATGGGCGACACCGGCCTTACCGGACGCAAGATCATCGTCGACACTTACGGCGGCATGGGGCGACACGGCGGGGGCGCCTTCAGCGGTAAGGACCCGACCAAGGTTGATCGCTCCGCAGCCTACATGGCGCGCTACATCGCCAAGAACATCGTAGCCGCCGGCTTGGCTGACCGCGTCGAAGTGCAACTCGCCTATGCCATCGGCGTGGCCGATCCGGTCAGCGTGCTGGTCGACACTTTCGGCACCTGTAAAGTGGATCCGGATACGATTCCCGATCTGGTCCGGGCAAATTTTCATCTGACCCCAAAGGGCATTATCGAGTCGCTGAAACTGCGTCGCCCGATCTACTGTAAGACTGCAGCCTATGGACACTTTGGCCGGAGCGATCCTGACTTTACCTGGGAAGCTACCGACAAGGCCGCCAAGTTGGCCAGCGACGCCGGACTGCGCGAGACGGTCGGGGCCGGGCGGAGAAAATAAGCACGAAGTGAATTTTAGATTGCAGTTTTTAGATTGCAGATTTCTTAAGCTGTGTTCAAAAAATCTGAAATCTGCAATCGTCAATCTGCAATTCGGCCAGAGAACCGGGAATCGTCAATCTGTAACCGTACAATAATCGCCTTGAGCGCCACAGGAGAAGCATGTCAACCACACCGACGCAGTTGAATTGTGACGTAAAAAACCTGGACCTCGCCGACCTCGGCAAAAAGCGGATCGAGTGGGCCAACCAGTCGATGAAAGTTCTGCAGATCATCCGCAAGGAATTCATCAAGAACCAGCCGCTGAAGGGCATTCGCGTTTCCGCCTGCCTGCACGTAACCGCTGAGACTGCGAACCTGGCTATCTGCCTGCGCGATGGCGGCGCCGAAGTCGTGCTGTGCGCGTCCAATCCGTTGTCCACCCAGGATGACGTTGCCGCCAGCCTGGTGCGTGATCACAACATTCCGGTCTTCGCCATCAAGGGCGAGGACAACGACACTTATTACAGCCACATCCTGGCAGCTATCGACCACAGGCCCCACATCACCATGGATGACGGCGCCGACCTGGTGACCCTGCTGCACACCAAGCGTCAGGACGCGCTCGAAGGCGTGATTGGCGGCACCGAGGAAACCACCACCGGCGTAATCCGCCTGCGCGCCATGGCCAAAGACGGCGTGCTACGCTTCCCAATCGTCGCAGTGAATGATGCCGACACCAAGCACCTGTTCGACAACCGTTACGGCACTGGTCAATCCACCATTGACGGCATCATCCGCGCCACCAATTTCCTGCTGGCCGGATCGAAGTTCGTAGTCGCCGGCTACGGCTGGTGCGGACGAGGCCTGGCCAGCCGTGCTCGCGGCGCTGGCGCCGAGGTCATCGTCACCGAGATCGATCCCACAAAAGCGCTTGAGGCTCACATGGACGGCTTCCGCGTAATGTCCATGATCGAAGCAGCCCGCTTGGGCGACGTATTCTGCACTGTCACCGGAAACAAGAGCGTGCTGACCAAGGAACATTTTGACGTCATGAAGGATGGCGCCATTATCTCCAACTCCGGCCACTTCAACGTGGAGATCGACATAACCGCGCTGGAGAAAATGTCATCCTCAAAACGCACCACGCGCGTCTCGGTCGAAGAGTATTCGCTGCGCGACGGCCGCAAAATCAATCTGCTGGGCGAAGGCCGCCTGATCAACCTGGCCGCCGCCGAAGGCCATCCCCCCTCAGTGATGGACATGAGCTTCGCCGACCAGGCCCTCTCCGCCGAATACATGGTGAAGAATTACAAGACTCTCGAAAAGCGGGTCTACAAAGTTCCCGACGATCTGGACAAGCGTGTCGCCAAACTGAAGCTGGAGTCAGTCGGCATCAAAATCGACAAGCTGACGCCGGAGCAGGAAGAGTATCTGGCGGGCTGGAGCGAAGGGACGTAGTTTTTTTTCATCCTGTAATTCCCTGTCATCCTGAGGAGTGGAGGCCTTCGCCGAGCGAAGGGCTCCCGACGAAGGACCTATGCATTTGCCGGCTGATATCGATGCCGAACATACCAGCCTTCATTCAGGTCTTTCCATTCCGGATTCACAGACACAATCAACCCGATCTTGTTCATGCGGAGTAGCCCTTTGATCTGCTTCTCGCGCCCTATCGCGGCACGCACATCTCCGAAACGCGCAGCGAATTCGCCCTTGATGCCTTGTTTGTGTTCAAACACCCGCCTCTCCAGATTTCCGGTCACGCCCGTGTACAGAGTCTTTGAACGGTTTGTCATGATGTAAACGTAATAGAAACGCGGCGCGGAATACATCGGTCCTTCACTTGCTTTCGTCCTGCTCCGCAGGACGAAAGACTGCGTTCAGGATGACAACCGCGGGGAATGGTGTATGTGACGAATGAACATAACAAGAATTGTTCTCATCCTGAGGAGTGTAGCCCCGCAGCCTGGTTTCACTGCGGCAGGTTGAGGCGGCGAAGCAGGCTCTGGAAGCGGGGGTCGGACCGAAGAGTGTCAAGTCTGAGGTCGGCCTTGAGAAAATAAGGGACATCGGGAGATTTTTCCTGGAATGCCTTCTCCAGGAATTCGAATGCTTTGTCCTTATTGCCGAGTCCGGCGTATATCGTCGCGATCATGTAGGGCGACACATAGGCGGTTTGTGATTGCTTTAGCAATTGAGCAAGTATCTTCTCCGCTTCGGCTCGATTGCCCGTCGCCGCATAGGCGTGTGCCAGTCCAGCAATGGTGTCCGTGTCGCCGTGCGACAACTCAACCGCCTTCTGATATTCGGAAACCGCATCCTGCTGCTGGCCTAAACCATCGTAGCCGACGGCAAGGAAGTAGTGGCCATCCCAGTTATCGGGATTGTGGGTTACGAACCTGCGGCTCGCCTCCACCAGGCTGTTGTAATCGCGCTGATGATAGTAGATCCCCAACTCGACGGCAGTTCGGGTGCTCGAAGCCAGATCAAGTTTGGCCATGCTTGCCAGCTCCGCCAACGCCTCGGCGCGCCGGCCACTCCAGGCGAGGTACCAGGTAAGCTGCTCGGTACCGGCCACGTAGTTAGGGCTTAGCTCAAGCGCGTATCTGAATTCTCTCTCCGCCATGGGCCAGTTCCAGTCGTACCGCCAGGTCAGCCATCCCAGTGAGCTATGGGCCTCGCCGAGAGTCGGATCGAGTTCCAGCGCTTTACGGAGGGCCTCGCGGGCGTGCGCATAAGCCTGGGGCGGAGCCACCCATCGTTGTGAACCCATGTACACGTAACTATCCGCGAGCCCCACGTACGCTAGTGCAAGGTTGGGATCCTTTTGAATGGCCTGCTCGAAAAGCATCCGGGCTTTTGTGAACCCTTCCTGGGAATTGGCTCCCCACACAAAGTATGAACGTCCTTGTAAGAACGCGTCATAAGCCACAGGATCCACTCTTGGAGCGGAACCGAGCTGAGCTTTCTGTTCAGGAGTCACCTGCACGCGAACCTGTTGCGCTATGGTCTGTGCCACTTCGCTCTGCAACTTCAGGACGTCGCTAAGATCGCGCTCATAGGTTTCAGCCCATAGGTGCTCGTCCTTATGCGCGTTGATCAACTCGGCGGTGATTCGTACCCGGTTCCCCGAGCGCATGACCGATCCTTCGACTACTCCATCCACATTCAGTTCCCGGGCAATCTCCGGCAGTGTTTTGTTCGTGCCTTTATAGTGCATGGCCGAAGTGCGGGATATCACTCGCAACGCACTGATCTTTGAAAGGTCGGTAGTCAGTTCCTCGGTCATGCCGTCAGCGAAATATTGCTGTTCAGGGTCGTGGGAAAGATTTTCTAACGGCAGCACGGCGATTGAACGAATGTTTGGAGATCCGGCCAGCAGCCGCTCTTTCCATCCGCCGACATTTGCCGCGAACAATGCCAGCACCAGCAGCGATGCCACCGCCGCGAAAGCCAGGAGGGCGGGGCCGCCTGAAATCCGACGCTTCGGAACCGGCGGTATTACGGCGGTTTGTGAAGAGGCCCGCACTCCCTTCCCGGTTTCGCAGTCCCGCTTCAGCCGTTGCAGGTCGCTTCGTATCTCAGACGCATGCTGATAGCGTAAATTGCGGTCTTTCTCCAGTGCCTTGGTGACGATCCGCTCAAGTTCAGCCGGAACTTCCGGGTTCAAACGCACTACGGGCACCGGGTCGCGTTCGAGAATAGCGTGGAAGATGACCCCTGAAGTTTCACCGCGGAACGGCAGCGCCCTGGTCGCCATCTCGTAAAGCACTGCGCCAAAGGAAAACAAGTCAGTGCGCGCGTCCAGCTCCCGGGCTCGGACTTGCTCTGGCGACATATACGCCACAGTCCCGAGCGTCGATCCGGGACTGGTGAGGTGCTCCTGGCTCATCGCGGTTTCTTGTGCTGTTGCTCCTGCGGTATCTGTCGCACCGCTTACAACCGGGGTTACCTTCGCCAGCCCGAAATCCAGAATCTTGGCGTGCCCGCGCTCGGTGACGAAGATGTTCGCGGGCTTGATGTCGCGATGGACGATTCCCTTGGCGTGGGCCGCATCGAGGGCGTCTGCAATTTCGATGGCCAGGGAGAGAATCTCGGCGGTCTCCATCGACGGCCCTTCGATCTTGTGTTTCAGGGTCACGCCATCGAGAAACTCCATAACGATGAAGGGCTGACCGTTTTCCTGTCCGATTTCGTAGATGGTGCAGATGTTGGGATGGTTGAGGGCGGAGGCTGCTTGCGCCTCTCGTTGGAACCGGGCCAAGGCCTGGGTATCGCCGGCTACGTCATCCGGCAGGAACTTCAGGGCGACCAAGCGGTGCAGGGTTACATCTTCGGCCTTGTAAACCACGCCCATCCCGCCCCCACCGAGTTTCGCAACAATGCGGTAGTGCGAGATGGTTTGCCCGATCATAGTTGGCTGATCTGGTTTAGCCGATCAAGGTCAGGCCGATCAAGCTTCGGCTAATCAGAAGTTTAGCCATGGTAGGTGGCGTGTGAAGCCAAGTCAATGAAAGGCGAGAATGGCGGCGAGTCAGTTTGAAGGAATGTTTGCGTGATGAAGTTGTTGCCGCAGGCTTTCCACGATCAGACCGATCAAACCGTACGTGACGGTATTCGCCAGGAGAGACCAATACAACCCGAGCGCAAAGTTGAAGTGGAGACTCGCAAACACGACTGGGCAGGTAATCTCTACGAGAGTGACAATCGGGTCAGCGGAGGTCATTGCCGGAGGGATGGTTGCGAATGCATAAAGTGCCCAGCAGCCTGCAATAAGAAAGCCCGCACTCGCCCACATAGCAATTCGGTATTTCATAGGCCACGCTGCTACTTTGTTCTTTAATAATCTCACCATTTCCTGCGAAATCCAACCATGATCGGTAACACCACCTTCAATCCTGACCGTCTAACTCAAAGTTAATACCCGCCATGAATTCAGGCTTTACGAAACTTTACGATCATTGACTCACTTTTTACCTGTTGGAGGGTGTTCGCAGTGTTGAATGTACTAATGCCTTCATCAATTTATGGGATTATGTGCGCATCCGCATGAAAGACCGCGCCATCTTCGGTACGAGCGTCCGGACGTCATCCACTTCGAGCGGGATTGGAGTTGTCCAAAAGCTCGCGCTGCTGCTGCTTGTGGCTGCCAGCGCGATGGCGCAGGACGCGGCTGCCCCGCCCGCGTTCTCGATTTCCGGGTTAGTCAGATCGGGTAGCACGCCTATTCCGGGAGCAACCGTCACTGCCACCAACTCTTCCACCGGAGACAAGGTCTCAACCTCGAGCGGCATTGACGGTACCTACACACTCCAGGTGACTGCGCAGGGCAAGTACGAGTTGCGAGTTGAAATGCCTGCATTCGCGCCCAGCGCGCGGGAAATTGTCCTCGACAGCCCGGCTGGCACGGGCCGATCTTGAAGTGACCCTACTGTCGCGCACCCAGCAAGCCGCAGCGCACAAACAACCGGCGGAGCGCTCCGACCAACGTCCTGCTGCTGCAGCCAGAGCGAACCGGGGATTCCAGAGTTTATCGGTAATGCAAGGCCTGGCCGATGCCGGCAATAGCGGAGCGCCAGACCAGATCGTGCCCTCCGGAATGCCTGTGCCGGGCATGGCTGCGGACGCCGCTACCGAATCGGTTTCATTTTCCGGCAGCAATTCCGGTGTGGGCATGTTTGGCATGAGTACGGACGAACTGGATCAGCGGATGCGGGAAGGCCGCGAACAGGGAGGATTTGGCGGCGCAGGTGCAGGAAATGCAGCCTACGGCGGTGGAGGTCCTGGTGGCGGAGGTCCAGCAGGTGGCGGCCCGGGCGGCGGGGGTCCTGGAGGAGGAGGCCCGCCAGGGGGTGGATTCGGCGGTTTTGGCGGTGGCGGCGGACGTGGCGGCGCCATGGTTCTGGGCGGAGGCAGGGGGAGATTTGATATCAATCGGCCGCATGGTTCAGCGTATTACTCGGTCGACAATTCATCCCTGGACGCCGCGCCCTACGCGCTTACCGAGACTCCAGTCGAAAAAGCTTCCTACATGAGGCAGCGTTTCGGCGCCACAATCGGAGGACCGCTCAACATCCCGGGAATTTATAAGGGCGGAAGCAAGACCTTTTTCTTCGTCAACTACAACGGAGCGCGCGGCGACTCGCCCTTTGACGCTTTCTCCACCGTGCCCACGGCCGCCGAACGCAGCGGCGATTTTTCCGGCGTGAACGTGCAGCTGATCAATCCCAACACCGGGATGCCGATTCCGGGCAACAATTTTCAAAACGCTGGACTGACGATCAATCCAATTGCGCAAGGTCTGTTGAAATTCATTCCGCTGCCCAACGTGCCGGGAGCCGCTTCCAATACGCAGAACTTTCACTTCGTTACTTCGACGCTCAACGACAGTGATGATCTGAACATCCGCATCATCCACTCTCTGGGCAGCTCCACCAATACACGGCAGAGGGGCCGGCGCAGCCCGCGAAACAACCTGAATGTAGGCTTCCATTACCACTCTGCCAGCGCGAATGTGACCAATCCTTTTCCCAGCGTAGGCGGGACTACCAGCATTCGCAGCTTCGACCTGCCGGTGGGATACACGCGAACCTTTGGCAAACTGATCAACAACGCGCGACTGGACTTCAATCGCTCCCGCACCAGTTCCCAGAATCTCTACGCCTTCAACCAGGACATAACCGGCCAGCTTGGCATCACCGGGGTTTCCACGAACCCGTTTGACTGGGGCCTGCCCAACCTGGCGTTTACCCATTTCGGCAGCCTCAACGACGTGAACCCGCAACTGCTGCGCAACCAGACCTGGACCTTCTCCGACAACATGATCTACAACCACGGCAAGCACACCTTCCGTTGGGGCGGAGATTTCCGGCGCATCGAGACCAACACCGAGACCGACAGCAATGCCCGCGGTACTTTCACTTTTACCGGTGTGAACACCGGCTACGACTTCTCCGATTTCCTGCTTGGACTTCCCCAGTTAACTGCGGTGCAGTTCGGCAACAACAACTATCACTTTCGCGGCAACTCCTGGGATTTGTTTGGACAGGATGAATGGCGGCTCCGCGGTAATCTGACCTTGAATCTCGGGGTACGCTACGAGTACTTCTCGCCGTTTTCCGAACTGAACGATCACATTGTGAACCTGGACTTGCCCGCGGGCTTCACTTCGCCACCGGTGCCGGTGCAAGTCGGCCAATCGGGACCCTACAACGGCCAGTTTCCCGTGACCCTGGTGCGTCCCGATCGCAATAACTTTGCTCCACGCCTCGGCCTGGCCTGGAAACCTTTGCGTGAAACTGTGGTTCGCGCCGGCTACGGCATCAACTACAACACCAGCGCCTATCAAAGCATTGTGCAGAATATGGCTTTCCAGCCGCCTTTTTCCACGACGGCCACCAACACCCAATCCGCGACCACACCCCTGACGCTGGAAAACGGGTTTCCGCCGGTGCCTCCGGGATCGATCACCAACAATTTTGGGGTTGATCCCAACTACCGGCTGGGCTACGTGCAGATCTGGAATCTGGACATTCAGCAACAGATTCGCCCCACGCTGATCATGAACCTCGATTACACCGGAACCAAAGGAACCCGGCTCGACATTCTGGAAGCACCCAATCGCACGGCCACCGGAGTTCTGTTCCCCGGCGTGCAGCCGTTCTACTGGGAAGATTCTGTCGGAGACTCCACGGCCAACGCAGCTTCGGTCAGGGTGCGTAAGCGCCTGCAAGGAGGGCTTTCGATCGGCGGCCGCTATACGTTTTCCAAATCGCTGGATAATGCTTCGACCATTGGCAGCGGTGAACCCCTGGTGGCGCAAGGCGGCGGACGCACCGCCTTATCGGGCGTGACCAACGTGGCGCAGAATGCCTTTGACCTGGCGGCCGAGCGCGGCTTGTCCAGCTTCGATCAGCGCCACCTGTTTACTGCCGACTATCTTTGGGAGCTTCCTTTCGGCCATGACCGGCGCTGGCTCACAGGCAACAGCCCGCTGCGCGCCATCTTTGGCGACTGGAATTGGAGCGGCGACTGGACGATCGCTTCCGGGCTTCCCTTCACTCCTCGAGTTCTCGGCGATCCCACGGATGTGAGCCGCGGCACCAACGGCACCATCCGCGCCAACCTGGTGCCCGGGCAGCCGATCGCGGTTCCCGATCCTTCCATCGCCGAGTGGTTCAATACCGCCGCCTTCGTAGCGCCAACTGGCGCGTTCGGCGATGCCCGCCGCAACAGCATCGAAGGACCGGGCCAGCGCCTGTTCGACATGGCATTCACCAAGATTTTTCCTATCAGCGAATCGCGCTTCCTGGAATTCCGGGCGCAGTTCTCTAATATTTTCAACACGCCGCAATATTCAACGATCGACACAGTCGTGAACTCGCCGACGTTCGGCCGGGTGATTTCCGTGGGCGCAATGCGGTCCCTGCAACTGACGGCACGCTTCCGCTTCTAGCGATGAGGCTTCAGGAGAGAGCGATGAACTCGGTGACACAACGCGCGAACTGGCTGAAGCGGGCGCTCTCCGTCGCACTGGCCTTGATGCTGGCGTGCGCGAGTGTGGTTTCGCAGGACACCTCGACTGACTACACATTCCACGCAAAAACCGAGGTAGTGCTGGTTAACGTGACGGTGCGCGACAAGAACGGGAATCCGGTGCGCGATCTTAAACGCGACGACTTCACGGTCCTGGAAGATAACAAGCCGCAGCAGGTGATTTCCTTCGATCTGGAAAATACAGACGCGGTACTTTCCACCGCCGCCACTGAAGCGCCGCTGCTGGGCAACCTCCAGCCTCAGTCAAAGAGCCCCGACGCCGCGCAAGCCGTCCCTCCGCGTCCCTTGAAAGACCGGCGGCTGATCATTCTGTTTTTCGATCTCAGCTCCATGGAACCGGACGAAATCGACCGCGCCACGACCGCAGCACAGAACTATGTCGACAAGCAGATGGTAGCCGCGGACCTGGTCTCGGTAGTTTCACTGGGGAGCACGCTTTCTGTGAATCAGGACTTCACCTCCGACCGGGCGCTGCTGAAGAAGGCCTTGCAGGATTTCAATCTGGGCGAGGGCGGTGGCTTCGAGGAAGGCAGCGTGGGAACGACCGAAGGCACAGCCGAAACCGGAGGGTCGTTCACCGTAGACGACACCGAATACAACATCTTCAACACCGATCGCCGCCTGCAGGCGCTGCGCTCGATTGCTGACAAGCTGACCCATATCGAAGAGAAGAAATCGCTGATTTATTTTTCCAGCGGCATGGACCGCACCGGCATCGAAAACCAGTCGCAACTGCGCTCCGCAACCAACGCCGCGGTGAAAGCAAATATGGCGATTTACACTATGGACATTCGCGGCCTGCAGGCGCTGGTGCCCGGAGGCGAAGCGCAAAATGCCAGCCTGCGCGGGACTTCGCCGTACTCCGGCAAGTCCGTGTCCAGCGCATTCGACTCGAACGCCACAACCCAGGAGACGCTGGTCACTCTTGCCGGGGATACGGGCGGCAAAGCGTTTCTCGACTCCAACGACTTCGGTCGTGTGTTTACCGGCGTCCAGCAGGATACTTCGCTTTATTATCTGCTCGGCTATCACAGCTCGAATGCGGCGCGGGACGGCCGGTTCCGGCGCATCACCGTACGGGTCAACCGCCCCGGAGTGAAAATCGACTTCCGGCGCGGCTACTACGCTCCGGCCGACTTCCAGCATTCCACCCGCGACGACAAGGAACGCCAACTCGACGAAGAGCTCGCCTCTGAATTGCCCACCACCGATCTGCCGGTTTATTTGTCAGCCGCATATTTCCGCATCTCGGAGCGGAAGTTTTATGTGCCCGTGTCGCTGATCGTGCCCGGCTCACAAATCCCTTTCACTCACAATAACGATCAGGACCGCGCTACGCTTGACGTTCTTGGGATAGTGACCGACCCGGAAAAGCGCCCGGTTGGACAGATCCGGGATACAGTGAAGCTGGCGTTGAACATCAACCAGTTGGTGCAGCGCAAGAATGTGCAGTACAACAGCGGGTTCGTGCTGCCACCGGGCCAATACCACCTGAAGTTTGTAGTACGCGAGAACCAAAGCGGGCGCCTGGGCTCATTCGAAACTGATTTCACAGTTCCGGATCTCAAGACGGCTCCGGTCAAGATCAGCTCGATCGTGCTCGCCAGCCAACTCCAGCCGAATAGCAAAAAGAAGAGCGAGAACCCGCTGGTGCGCGACGGTTCGGAAGTAATTCCCTCGGTGACGCATGTGTTCTCGGCTGACCAGCACTTATATTTCTACTATGAGGTCTACGATCCGACTCACGCACCCGCAAATACGGCGGCTCAATCGAACAATGGAAGCGCCCCGGCAATTCGTCTGCTGACCAACGTCGCATTCTTTCGCGGAAAGACCAAGGCGTACGAGACTCCGCTGGTGGAGAGCGAACAACTGAACGCGCCCGACCGAAAGGCTGCGATTTTCCAGCTCGACGTGCCCCTGGCGCAACTGAAGCCAGGTTTCTACAACTGCCAGGTCAACGTGATTGACGATGCGGCCGGACAGTTTCGATTTCCCCGGCTCGCATTGCTGGTCCGGCAATAGCATTTAATTTACGTAGCGCCGGTATCTTGCCGGCGGTTTCGAGGGCATCTTGCCCTCGGCGGTGAGGGCGGGACGCCCTCACGACAGCCGGCGGGACGCCGGCGCTACGAAAAATCCCGGCATTCCAGAGAACTTGCATCCTTTACGATCTCCGCATTTCCCTCCTGGGGCGGTTGCGCTATAATTTGAACCTCAGTTGCAATAAGGACCAACCCCATGCCGCTGCCACAAACCGAAATCCCTGGACGTTTGCAGGCTGAACTGATGTCACGCGGACTACGCATGACCCGCCAGCGTCGCACCATTCTCAGCGTGGTCGAAACCGCCAAGCAGCATCTTGACGCCAGCCAGTTGCTGCGCCGCGCCCGGCGCCTGGATCCGCAGATTGACCGCGTCACCGTTTATCGCACGCTCGGCCTGCTCAAGCGCCATGGATTGATTGATGAACTGGATTTGATGCACATGCAGGGCGAAAAGCACTACTACGAGCGGCGTCCGCAGCGGGATCACATTCACATGGCATGTCTCCGCTGCGGTAAGATTACCGAATTTGAGAGTGACCTGTTCGACCGTTTAAAGGGACAGATTCAGCGGGATTGTCAGTTCCACATCGTAGTTACTCGGCTCGAGGTCGGCGGCTACTGCGCCCAGTGCCGGACGGCCGAAAAGCCCGGCGAATAAATCCACATCATTTCTATCCGCGCCTCTTGCACTCCAAGCTTGCTGCGTGCAAACGTTGCATCTAGTTGCAACCGTAGTGCAACACAAAATCCAGGCGATGATTGACCTCGGAAGTGAAAGCCGTTAGAGTCAATGAAGCTTCATCCAGTTGCAACCGGATTGCATCTACAGAAACGTCTATGAAACTAGGCGCTGTTCTCGTTTTCTTTATGGTGTTCATCGCAGCCGGTTGCAAGGCTCAAGAACGGCCTTACTTTGTTACCTACTCGCATGAAATGGAAGAGCCGGGAAACCTGGAAATTGAGGTTTTCAATGCGTTCGGCAAGCCCCCGGACGGCAACCGCTTTATCGGCAGCAATGTCGAATTCGAGTTCGGCGCCACCGCCTGGTGGACCACTGAATTCTACCTGGATGGCCAGATTACCCAGCATGACAGTACCATCTTCACTGGCTATCGCTGGGAAAACCGCTTCCGCCCGTTGATGCGGGAACACTGGATCAACCCGGTGCTCTACGTGGAATTCGAGAACATCAACGGCGGCGACAAAGCGCTGCGCGAAGTCGTCGGACACGACGGTAAGGCCGATGTATCCGGGCCAAACGCGGAGGCTCGGACGGAGAAACTGCGGGAGCTTGAGCTCAAACTGATCCTGGGCAGCAACTATCGGGGATGGAACATCAGCGAAAACATTATCGCGGAAAAGAATCTCTCCAACGAGCCTTGGGAATTCGGATATGCCTGGGGAGTAAGCCGCCCGCTGGGGCTGGCGGCGAGCGTTCACAACTGCACTTTTTGCCGTGAAAAGTTCCAAGGCGGAGTCGAAATGTATGGCGGCCTCGGAGACCGCTACAGCTTTGGAACTCGCCTGACTTCGCATTACCTTGGGCCCTTGATCAACTGGGCCGCGCCCAATGGCATGACATTCTCGTTCTCGCCCCAGTTTGGATTGAACGACTACAGCATCCCGCGTTTGTATCGTTTTGGAGTTTCGTATGAAATCGACCAATTCCTTGGCCGTTTTCACCGGCGCGCACTGTAGGAAACCATGATCCGGAAACATGATTGGGGAGCAATGATCAGGAAACTTCTCCTCGTGCAGTTGACGGTCCTGCTTTCTGCCGAACTTATATTCGGCGCCGCAGATGGCAAGTGGCTGAAGGATGTGCCTCCCCGCGATCACGAAAGAGCTAATCCGTATCGCGGCCAAGCGGATGCAATTGCCTCGGGGCGCAGGATTTTTCTTGATCGCTGCTCGCAGTGTCATGGTGAAAATGCCCAAGGGACGAAGAAGCGGCCGCCGCTGAGAAGCGAGCGGGTGCAGCAAGAAGCCACCGAGGGCGATATCCATTGGTTGCTGGTCAACGGAAATATGAGGAAGGGCATGCCCTCGTGGGCGAAATTGCCCGACCAGCAACTTTGGCAGGTGATCACTTACGTAAAATCGCTGCATGAATAGGGCTGCGGGCCCTCTGCAGATTGTCTATCTTCTCCGAAGACCTTAGACCGCTGCTGGGCGCAACTCAGCCAGCCGGGACGCGAGGAAGCCCAGATATTCGTCCATTCCCGCGCCGGTTTTCGCTGAAACCCGAAAGACACGCATGCCCGGCCGCACCGCCTGGATGTTGCTGTACGCAGTCTCCCAATTGAATTCGACCGGTCCTGCAAGATCCAGTTTGGTGACGATGGCCACGTCGGCGCTGTTGAAAATGGTTGGGTACTTCAAAGGCTTGTCCTCGCCTTCGGTCACAGAAATGAGCACGAGGCGGAGATCCTCACCCAGATCGTAAGATGAAGGACAAACCAGGTTGCCCACATTCTCGATGAACAGAAAGTCGAGTTGGCTGAGGTCCTGCCAGCCTTCAAGGGCTTTGTCGATCATCGCAGCCTCGAGATGGCAGAGCGTGCCAGTGGTAATCTGCTTCACCGGAGCCTGACTCCTGGCCAGCCGCAGTGCGTCATTCTCGGTCGCAAGATCGCCGACCAGCGCCGCGACCCGATAGTTCTGGCGCAACAGCGTAAGCGTTTTTTCAAGAAAGGCAGTCTTGCCCGAGCCCGGACTGGAAACCAGGCTCACCACTGAAACTCCGGCTGCGCGAAAACGATCGCGCAGCGCGCGAGCGGTTACGTCGTTCTGCTTCAAGACATTTTTTCTGACTTCAACCAACCGGGGTTCTGGGTTCATTACTGTATCTCCAGTGCCGTTACTTCAAGTTCCTTGCCGTGCACGATTTCGGATGTGGGCGTTCCGCATTCGGAGCAACAAAACCACTGCACCGAGCCCAGCGTGCGCTGGGCCTGGCAGCTGGGACAGAAGACCACCACCGGGACCTCTTCGAAAATCAAGCGCGAGCCTTGCAGAGGAGTGTCGGCACAGGCCATTTCATAAGAAGAAAGTAGCGCCTCTTTGACTACGCCGGACAACGCTCCCAGCTTCAGATGCACCGCGTTGACCTGCACGCCGCGACGCTCGGCTTCTTCCTGCGCCATTTCCACGATGCTCATCGCAATCGAAAGCTCATGCATAGCTGCTCGTCTTCACGCCCGCGTCGGCGCGGGTTTCCTTATCGAACTGACCGAATGCCGCCAGGGCGGCCTGCCCAAGGCTGATTCCACCGTCGTTGGGCGGCACTGCATGATTCGTCCAAATATTCAGCCGTCTGCCGGCCATAAGAAACTTCAGATCTTGCAGCAGCAACTCGTTCTGGAAGACTCCACCGGAGAGAACGACAGTATCCAATTCATGGGCTTCTGAAATCGCGCTCAGCGCCTGGTGCAGACCTTGCGCAATTCCGAATTGGAAAGAGCGCGCGATTTCCCTGACATCCCGGCCGCGCCGCCGGTCTTCGATCACGGCCTCAAGCAGCGGTCGGAAATCCAGTTCGCCATCCGCAGAACGGTGCGTGAATGGAAATGGATAAGGCTTGCCGGGAGACGCCGAGGCAGCCAGTTGTTCCAGCCACATTGCAGCCTGTCCCTCAAAAGTGACCTCCCGGGTAAATCCCAAAAGCGCGGCAGCGGTGTCGAATAAGCGCCCGATGGAAGTGGTGGCGAATGTCCGTACGTCTTTGCGAACCAATTCCAGCGCATTCCGGTAGCGGGCGGGGAAACTGAACGGCGCGGCGGTAAAATCGGGAGCGTTGTCGAGTTGCGCGAGAAATCCTGCAGCGGCTTGAACCGGGCACTGTGCAGCGGCGTCGCCGCCGGCGAGCACGGCCTGGCGCAGATGAGCCACACGCTCGAAGCCTTGCTTGACACTTCCCACGAAAATCTCGCCGCCCCAGATCGTGCCGTCGTCGCCATATCCGGTGCCATCAAAACTGACACCGGCAACTCGCCTGGCCCATTCGCCGCGTTCAGCGAGCACTGAGGCAATGTGGGCGCGGTGATGCTGCACGGAACGGATCTCCTGCGCCGAAATTGCTGCGGCATGTCCGGTGGAAACATATTGTGGATGGCTGTCATGGACGACCAGCAAATCGTCCCATCGAACTTCGTACATTGAGACCAGATCGCGAATTGCCTCCTGAAAGGCGCGGAATGACTGATAGTGCTCCAGGTCCCCGATGTGCTGGCTGACAAACGCCTGTCCATCCACGACCAGGGTGACTGTGTTTTTCAGATCAGCACCGACGGCCAGCAGAGGCCGCGTGCACGGGAAATTCGCGACGGCGCCCGGAGCGTAGCCGCGAGCGCGGCGCAGCACGACTGGACCGAATGCACCCACGCGCGCAACCGAATCATCCACCCGGCGCGCAATGGGGCGATGTCCGATCAGGAATGAGTCTGCGATTCCTGAGAGCCGCTCGACGGCGTCCTTATCTTCGTATGCAATGGGTTCGCTGGAGCGGTTGGCACTGGTCATCACCAGGATTTCGGGAGCGCCGGCAGCAAACAGCAGGTGGTGTAACGGAGTATAAGGCAGCATGACGCCCAACTCGCTGTTGTCGGGAGCGACTCCGGGCAGTTCGATCTTGGCTGGTTCGACCATGGCTGGAGCCAGAACAATCGGCCGAGACGTGGAAGTAAGCAACTCTTCGGCCACCGGGGAAAGCTCGACCAGCGAACGCGCCATCTGGAGATCTTTCGCCATCAGGGCAAACGGTTTTTCTTTTCTGAATTTTCGATCGCGTAATGCCGCGACCGCCGCGGGATTCCGGGCATCGCACGACAGATGGTATCCGCCCAGGCCCTTCACTGCGAGGATCTTTCCCGCATTCAGAAGTCGGGCGGCAGCGCGGATACTGGCCTCACTTCCCTGCGTAGTGTCACTGTCGGGCTGCAAGTAATAACCCGGCCCGCACGTGGGACAGGCAACGGGTTGGGCATGAAAACGCCGGTCGGTGGGATCGGAATACTCCGCGACACACCGCTCATCGAGCAACCAATCCTTCATCGTTGTGTTGGGCCGGTCATACGGGAGGCCCAACACGACGGTGTAGCGCGGACCGCAGTTGGTGCAGTTAATGTAGGGATACCAATAGCGCGGGTCGGCGGGATCGAAAAGTTCCTTCAGGCAATCATCGCAAACCGGCAGATCCGGCGAAATGCGCACCGTGGGATGATCGCGCCGTTCGCTGCTGCGGATGGTGAACTCGCGCAGGCCGACCAGTTGCGCCGGCTCGATCTCGATTTCCGCGATACTGGCGGCGGGTGGTGGCTGGGCTTTGAGGTCGCGCACAAAAGCTTCCAGGCCAGTCTCCTCGCCCTCCAGATGAATCTCCACTCCTTCTTCCGCATTCAGCACCCAGCCGCTAAGCGTGTTGGCGCGCGCCAGGCGATACACGAACGGGCGGAAGCCTACGCCCTGCACTACCCCTCGGACTCGAATGGAACAGGCGCTAGCCATGGCTATGGAATTACAAATTGCTGATTCGAGTTCTGGATAATGATTTCAGTTGTCAGTTTTCTGATCTCAGTTGTCAGTTATTCGTCTATGACGCAGCCGTGACCTTGCCATCCCACTTGCACCACCTTGCCGTCCTCGACCAGGATAGGCACGGTGCGCTGTCCGCCTGAGATTTCGCGCATGCGGCCGCGGGCTACGGGATCCGCTTCGACGTCATATTCGACGAAGTCGCTGCGTTTCCACTCCAGCCAATCCCGCATCTCCGAGGTGTGGGGACAGCGCGCGCTGCCGAAGAGTTCAAGCTTGGCCATGGCTCAAAACCTCCAGCGATTCGCGTAAGACGTGATAGATCGAAGCCTGCGCTTCCTGGATGCGAGGAATGTAATCGCATTTCACCACGATGGGAAAGTCCGCCAATCCCCTGCGCTTGATCTCGCCACCGTCATAGCCGAGCAGCGCAACCGTCAACAGGTTCCGTTTGCGCGCCTCTTCCAGCGCCATGATGATGTTGCGCGATCCGCCACTGGTTGAAATCCCGATGGCAACGTCTTCCGGACGGTCCTGCGCGATAAGCTGGCGCAGGAAGATGGCTTCGGTTCCGATGTCATTGGCGACGGCCGTAATGTTAGCCGGCTCCAGAGCGAGCGACACCGCGGGAACCGGCGTGAATCCAAGCGGCGGAAGCACGCAATCGATGGCCAGGTCGTTGGCGTCGGTGGCCGATCCACCGTTGCCGAAAATGATAAGTTTGCCTCCGCGCCGCAGGCGCTCGTGGATCGCCAGCGCGGTGTTGGCGATTTGCTCGGATTCTTCCGCCGCTACCTGGGTGCGCAAGCGGGCGTCATCCTGCACCTTCATCAGGATTGAGGCCGCGACTTCGGAGACGAGGTCGGTCGTCCCCTGCTTCTCCCGGCCCAGGAAGGGATAGAGAAATTCGGACGCGCCTACTTCGTGGCCCAGTTCGCGGTGCTCGAAGAAGACGTGTACGGTTTCCCACAGCGTGTGGTAAAGAATCTCCAGCAGTTCCTGATGCATGAACGGATCCTGGATGCCTGCATCCAGGCCGTATGAACCTTCTGCGCCAGGCAGAGCGAAGGTCATCGCCTCTTGCAAGTACGCTTGCTGCAGTGTCGCCCAGACTTCAGGGTCGCCCTCAGGCGGTCCAAATCCCATGACGATGTCTTCGGGCCGGAGGATGGCGTCCATCCATGGACGAAAGAGAATAGAGAGATCGAGTGCCGGAAGCGCGCGTTTACCCACGATTACGGGATGAACAAATTCCACGGAGACGTGCTGGGCATCGGTGGCATACGGTCCGCGCCCGAAGGCCAGCAAACGGCCTCCGCGCAGAAAGCGTTCGGACATCTCGCGGCAGGCTTCCGCCAGGCGCGGGGCTTCGCGCGTGAAAAGCTGCTCGAATAGTTGATTACGTTCGAGCAGCCGCTCTTCCACTTGGCTCGCAAGTCTATACGCCGTTGCCATAGGCTTCATTTCAAGACTGGCATTTTCGCTATCTAGCAAATTCGCGGCAAAGGATCGCCGACCAGCATGTCTACGATCCGGCTGCCGCCGTAAAGCGTCGTCACCAGCACAGTACCCGCGGGCTGCTCGCGAACTTCTCCGATCACCTGGGCTTCACTTCCGCCCGGCGCCAAGCTTAAAGCATTGATTGCCGCGTCGGCGTACTCCGCTGAAACTACCGCGAGGAACTGGCCCTCATTGGCAATGTGCAGGGGATCGAGCCCCAGCAACTCACACGCGCCGCGCACGGTATCGCGCACTGGAATCTGATCTTCGAACAGAACCATGCCCAACCCGCAATCGCGTGCCAGCTCATTTAGAGATGTAGCCGCGCCGCCCCGAGTTGGATCGCGCATCCAGCGGATGCCGGGACCGGCGGCGCGAATGAGAGTCTCGACCAACGGGAGCACGGAGCGGGTGTCAGAATGAAGATCAGCTTCAAGATCAAGTTCCCCGCGCGCCAGCAGGATGGTGATGCCGTGATCGCCTATTGGTCCTGAAAGCAGAATCTTGTCGCCCATCCGCACCGAACCCGGGTCGATGTTCACGCCATGGAGCCGGCGGCCAATGCCGGTGGTGGTGACGTACATCTGGTCGGCCTTACCGTGTTCCACTACTTTGGTGTCGCCGGCCGCGATGCGCACCCCCGCCTCCAGCGCGGCCCTCGCCATCGCACGAACTTCGCCTTCCAGGACTGAGGTGGGCAGTCCCGCTTCAAGCACAAACGTGACTACAAGAGCCTCCGCTTTAGCTCCCGAAACCGCAAGATCATTCACTGTGCCGTTCACGGCCAGTTCGCCAATCGAGCCGCCCGGAAAACTCAGCGGCTTGACGACAAAACTGTCCGTAGTGATCGCTACCTGGGTTCCATTGATGTCGACCAGCGCCGCGTCGCCGAGCGGGCCGGGCGAAGCGCCGAAAAGAAGCGGAGCAAAAAGCCCTTCTACCAGCTTACGGCTGGCTTTGCCTCCGGCTCCGTGCGCCATCTCGATTTGGGCATCGCGGAACCGGATGGGGACAGGTTTGGCATCCATGGCAGGCGGAGCGATCGGAGCGTTTAAGCGATCGAGCTCAGACCGACCATTGCTGCCTTGCGGTGTTCGTAGCTGTGATACGCGGCGCATGATCCTTCCGATGACACCATGAGCGCGCCGATCGGATGCTCCGGCGTGCACTCACGGCCAAACAGTTTACATTGATGCGGCTTCAGCACGCCTTTCAGCACTTCCCCACATTGCGCGGCTTTGGGATCGGTGACGCGAATGCCGGGAACCTGGAAGCGTCGCTCTGCATCCCAGTCGGCATACTTTTCGTTGACTCGCAGCGCCGACTGAGAGATGAATCCCAGACCGCGCCATTCGAAATAAGGGCGCAGCTGGAAAACTTCAGCCATGGCGCGAAGCGCAGCATGGTTGCCCTCCCAGGGCACGACACGTTTGTATTGATTCTCAACCTTGCATTCGCCCGCTCGCAGCTGGCGCAGCAACATGACAATGGATTGCAGCATGTCGAGGGGCTCGAAGCCGGAGACCACGATCGGTTTCCGTTCATTCCGGGCAATCCACTCGTAAGGCCGGCAGCCGATGACGGTCGAAACATGTCCCGGACCGATAAAGGCGTCCAGCCGCATGCCAGGAGAATCGAGAATCGCCCGGATGGCGGGAATGATCGTCACGTGATTGCAGAATACGGAGAAATTCCGGATGCCTTCCGCTTTCGCGCGCATCATGGTTAGCGCGGTGGAGGGCGCCGTGGTCTCGAAGCCGATGGCAAAAAACATGACGTGCTTGTCGGGGTTGAGCCGGGCCAACTTCAAGGCGTCGGAGGGCGAGTAGACGATGCGAACATCCATCCCGCGAGCTTTGTGCTCGAGCGGACTGCCCTGGGTGCCGGGCACGCGCATCATGTCGCCAAAAGCGGCGAAGATCACACCGGGTTGTTGAGCGATCGACAGGCCGTCATCGATCCGACCCATGGGAAGCACGCACACCGGGCAGCCGGGCCCGTGAATCAATTCGATATTTTCCGGAAGAATGTCCTTGAGGCCGAAACGATAGATGGCGTGGGTGTGCCCGCCGCAGACTTCCATCATGCGGTAGTGTCGCGTACCGCCGGCCAGGCGCCGAATTTCTTCGGCTGCCCGGGAAATCAGTTCGGGTTGGCGGAACTCATCAACATATCTCATGACGATCGCTCCCTCGCGGGCTGGACGCGGGCGGGCGTCAGTTTATCCCGGAATTATTAACATCGTCGAGGCCATACCCCTGGACTTCCTGCATTGCTCCATCGATCTCTCCCAGCATGCGCAGCGTATTCATCTGATCGATGGCATCGTGCTCGCTGATCTTGCTCATGGCAAAACCCACGTGAATGAGCACCCAATCGCCGGCAGCCGGCTTGTCGTCCTGCAGTAGCCCCAAATCAATTTTGCGACGGACGCCGACCACGTCGACTAGCGCCGAATCCGTATTGTCGGCAGAGATTTCGACGATCTTCCCTGGTATGGCTAGACACATGCGACATCCTCCGGATTCAGTTGTCGGTCGTTGGTCGTTGGCAAAACCTCATAACCTCCGACTTTTCCTTCACTTCGTATTAACGCCCGGCGAAACCGTCTCGCCTTTGACCAACGGCCAACGACGGTTTTCAAGCCTTGCGCGCGGCAATGTCGAAGGAAAGCTTGAGCTCGTCCTTCAGCTTTACCGTACCCCCGGCGGCGGAGACCGGCTTGATGTCGTAATCACTCTGGCGCACGGAAAATTCTCCGGCGGCGCGCAAAGTGTCGACGTTCAGCGTTACCCGCGCGGAAACCGGCTGATTCTGCGTCACTCCGTGCAAAGACAATTGTCCGTTCAACGACACAGAAAACACTCCCTCGCCAATCTTCTGAATCGATGAAACTCGGGGGCATTCGTAAACGATCTCCGGAAAACCGTCGGTCTCCAGAACCTCGTCATGCATTCTTTGCTCGATCTCCTGGCGATCCTTGCGGCTGATGTCGCCGGTCACCACCAGCGATCCTGCCTTGATTACGATCCGCACAGATGCATCTTCCAGCGTGCTGGAAGACCATTTCACCTCGCCCTCGAAGTCCGGAATCGCAATGGTCGGATTGTGGCCAAACGCCGAAAGCATCCCACTCGCAAATGCCCGGACAGTGAATGTACTCCCCTTGCTCTCGACCGAGTACCGAACCGTTGTCGCTTGCGGCGTTCCTACCGTAGACAAACTAGTTTCCCCCTGACTTAGTTACAGGTCCGTGGTCCCACGTTGTCACATAGCCCGCAATTTCAAATAGCGATCCAGATCCGGCAAAGCCAGACTTGCGAGATCGCCGACTCCCAACTGTCCCATGTAGCGTCGCGCAATCGGACTGGTGAGAATCAGGCCCGCGCCGAACACCATGAGCGCGACCCCACCGAGCATGAATAGCGTGTCTTTGTCGTTGAAGCTCCCGTTGCCATTTTCCATCGCCGGTCTCCTTAAAGTTTCGCAGGATATTTACACCTTCGAAGCAAGCTTGGACCCAGGGCCATCCCCATTCAGGATTCTGTTCACTACCGACTCGACCAGTTTAACCGCCTCATCCACCGCGGCCTCGACCGGCGCGCTCAGACCCATCTGGCCTTCTTCACCGCCGAGCGTCTCCGGTTCGCAGCCCACCAGCAAAACATTCTTCAATTCGATGTTCATCGCCCGGGCGGTGCGCAGCACACTCACGGGATTCATTGCATGTGCTTCCATGGTCGCCGGCGAAGCATCCGGGCTGTCCAGCGCTTTCAGATCAGGCTCAATGACATAGAGCGTTCCGGGAGCCTGGCCGTGGGGACAGGCGTCGACCAGGATGGTGGTTTCATAGCCGTCCTGCAGCGCGTATGCCAGATCGAAGCCCCGGATGCCGAAGTCAGATACGCGCACGCTGGCGGGAAGATTGAGGCCGGCCATGCGGCGGACAACTTCGACGCCGAACGCATCATCGCCGAGGAAAATGTTTCCGATGCCTGCCACCAGAATGCGCGGCTTTTCGACGGCGGTCACTTGCCGCGCCTCTTCCTCGGAAAGAGGTTCGACTTCTTCCGCGTCAAAAAAGAAGCGGTGGCCGGGCTGGCGAAGCAATCCCATATCCCGTCCCGGGTCGCGATCAAGAACGACGCAGACGTGGCGTTTTCCCTCGTAATCCTGTTCGATGCATTCGATGGTCGCCAGCTGGCCGGCCAGCGCGATGTCCATCACGTCGCCGCCCTTACGCGGACGCAGGCGGACGCGGCTCCCGGTGCGCACTTCAATACCAGAAATTTCCAGGTGGTCGACCGGAGTTTTTTCCTCGAGGAGTTGCCATTCCCACTCGTTCATGGAGCCTCCTCTTTGAGTGGGCGCAGCCCCCGCAGAGCTCCGTGCAGCTTCATCAGTTGTTCCGCCGGCATGGTCTCGGTGCGCTCCAGCATCTGGCGAGCGCGCTCATCGGACTGGCTCATCTCGCGCTTTTCGTCGTCGCTCAAGGTCATGATCCGCAGAGAGAGGATCTCGTCGATCTCGGTTCCATCAAACAGGTCGCCGGCGCTTTCCGGAGCGATCTGCGGATAGTCGTAGAGAATAATGGGGGAGGAGAGCAGAGTGTCGCATTGGCCTTGGTCGCCGACCAGCACCGGGAACGTTCCAATGTTCTTGCAGTTCGCGGCCAGTTCGCACAAAGACTCCGGAGGGGCAATGAGAGAGACAAATCGTCCATCCTGCACTCCAAGCACGGTATGAGTTGAGGCGAGCGAACTCAGCAAGGCATTGTCGCGGATGGAATCCGACGCCGCTTCGAAAGCCGTGGTGTTAAGCACGCGAACGCTGATCTTGAACAGCCCGTCGCCAACTCTTTGGCTTGCGATTTCGACGGCGCCGCTGAGCGCTCTTCGCTCGCGCACGATCACACCAATGATCTGTTCAGTGCTGTCGCGCAACAGTTCGACCTGCTTTTCAACAGAGAAATGAAAATCATAGGGCGCAAGTCCGTATCGGAGCGCTTCCACGTTGTACACCGGCAAAACCACCTCGCGCTCGACAGCTTCCTGCCAGGGCTGGTAGACGCGGCCGTTCACCGCAAGCCTCTCCACCAGATGAAACTCAGGCATCTTGCCAGACAACAATTCCTTGGCCGGGTGCGCCAGTTCACCGACTGTGCGCGAGACCAGCTGGAGAAACCGCACTCTTACTTCAAGTCCGGTCATCGAACTGCCATCGATCAGGCACTCGGTCTGCATGGTCCAGGCTTCGCTGCCGTTCTGCGCGTCGCTGTAAGCCTGCGGGCACAGCACGCCGAAGTTCCAGCGCTGCTGATTTTTCACCGAGGAGGGGCGATAGGGATAGAGCATGTATCCCTCGTACAGCACCGCCTTTGCGATCTGTTCCACCACTCCCAGATTCATCAGATCACCGTCACTTCCACCGGGATAAGAGCTTCCAGCGCTTCCTCCCAGGTAGGAATGCCATGTCGAACTTTGTACTGGTACAGGCGATCGAAGGCGTCTTTGTGCAAACGGAGCCAGGCGCTGTTGGGATAGTAAGACTCCATCATGTCGCGCCAGATTTTTACCGGAAGCTTGAAGCGGGCTTCCTTGTCCCAGGAGATGGGCGCAACCTGCAACCCACCGTCAGGGCCGGCATAAAAAACTGTTCCGCTGAACTGCAGGCAGACCGGGACTTCTCCGTCCGCCAGGCCATCGAAGAACTTGGTAGCGGCCACATTGAAATCGAAGCTGCAAGGCACAGGAAGATCGACCAGAGTGGTTCCCTTGAACGAAGGCACGACCAGATTGGCGTGGGTCCACAAAAGATTTCGCAGGGTCTGGCCCCAGCGGCTGGGCTCGCCAAACAGATCGAGCAAACGCTCCTGATCTTCGGGCGTGTATTTGCGCCGGGTAACTTCGAGCTGAATCTGGCAGCGCAGCGCGACCGTGTGAATTGTCTGCTCCGGATTGACATTTGTCAGCCGGAGTTTGAAGGCAAGCAGAGGCGAGGCCGCATTGGCAACCACCTCCGCGCCTTCGACCTGAAAGCTCAAATCAGGCATGAGATTCCTCTTCAATTCGAACCGCGACCGCTTTCAGGCTGGTGAAGAACTCCCCCAGTTTCTGCCAAACTTCGGTTCCGCCCGAGAGACCTTTCCAGTGCATGCGTATCAGACCCACCAGCTTGTAACACTCGTCGATAGGCAGCAGGTAATACTCAGCGCTGGAATATCCGCGGGAATAACCCAGACGGTTGACCAGCAAGCCTTCCACATCGGATTCCATTCCGTTCAGAACTGGATTGTGGGCCACGATGTCGTTCCAGGATTCCAGGCCCAGCAGGGATTCGGTCGCGCCCGCGGGGCTGGGATAAAGCGCAACCACGCGGTTCTCCAGGCTACTCTTGAAAAAGAAGGCCATGTTGATCGGGATCATCAGGCCGTTCCACTCGGCGTCGCTGAGATTGAAGTTGGGAAGAGACAGTACCCGGCGCGGCACCCGCTTGAACTTCACTCCCTGGCCACTGAACAGAATCGCGCAGGCTTCGCAGGTGCAAAGGAGCTTGCGCGCGGCCACTTCGATGAGGTGAGAATGGACCGGTGACAGGCCCGCGCTGCAGAGCTCGCAGCGCTCAAGGGGCCGTTCGCTGCGGCGCGCAAACTGGCGCAGCGTTCCGAAGCCATCGGCAGGTTCTGTAAATTGTCCCGCACTCATGATTTCAAAACTTTCCAACAATCTTTACCGTAGCGCCGGCATCTTGTCGGCTGTCCCGAGGGCGTGCTACGAGAGTCCGCTCAATCCGCGCCGCGTGGCTCCAGCGCGCTTGGACTTGCGATCAGCTTGTCTAAGGCCACGAATCCGGACGCAGGCTTTTCTTCCAAACCTTCGATGACGAGCGAGGCCATGTCCGGCGCGGCATCGTAGATGGCTCCTTCCAGCGTGGCATGCACCGTTTTCGCGGTCGAGGCGCACGTGTGCGAACCGGTTTCTACATGCAGCCGGATGGCGCCATCTTTTACACTGAGCAATCCAACTTCAGCTCCCTGTTTGCGCAACGTGGGCCGAATTCTATCCAACGCTTTCACCACCCGGGTTTCGAGGTCCTCGGGATGGAGCCCGTAAAGGATCAGCACACTGCTGACCAGAGGGTCGCGGCTAAGGCGATCGATGATGTTCATTCCCGGCTCCCCGGCATCGGCGACGATGTCGAGGGCCTTTTCCAACGCGGCACCGTGGAGATCCATCAGCGACTGCATCAGATCCTTGGTGGCGGCTCGTACCGCGGGATCGGCGATCGATTCTATTTCCTGTACCAGCCCACCGATCCGCTGCATATCTTCCCGGAAATCTATGTCGTCGGTCACAATGCTCCTTTGCCTGACTCCCGTCAACACTTCACGGTCACAATTAAAAGAATAGGAGTGAGAGTGCAGTCTTGAGACGCCAGGTGCATCTCTAGCGAGCGTATCTGGCGATTCCTAACGACTACCACCCTCACTCCTTAGTCCAGCCGTGTTGCGGGCTTATGGTTGAAGACCGAACATAGGGGAATGGTGCGTCTCCAGCACCTTGCCGTTCCCCAAATACATATGCACGCCGCAAGGCAAACACGGATCGAAGCTTCTTACCGCGCGCATGATGTCAATTCCCTTGAACTTGTCAGGGCCGTTTTCTTCGAAGATCGGAGTGTTCTGCACCGCGTCCTCGTAAGGACCCGGAGTGCCATAAATATCGCGCGGGTTGGCATTCCAGGGGGTCGGAGGATACGGATGGTAGTTGGCGATCTTACCATCTTTGATTACGACGTGGTGCGAGAGCACGCCGCGAACCGCTTCGTGGAAGCCGCAGCCAATGGCCTCTTCCGGTACCTTGAATTCGGTCCAGGTTTTGGTATGGCCGGCGTGCAGCTCCGCCAGCGCCTTTTCCATGAAGTGCAGGGCGGCACAGGCGGCATAGACCTGGAAGTAGGTACGGGCACGGTCGCGCTCGATGGCGTTGCTCCACTTGGGAATCTTCCATTCGAATTCGACTTCCGGCAACGAAGTAGTTTTGGGCAGATACATCTTGACGCTGCTACCGGTGGCTTTGATGTAACCGATGTCCACCAGCCCGGCGAGCGCGGTGGCCCACAGGCGGGCGATCGGACCGCCTCCGGTGTCCATCGCCAGATGGTCGCCGGTACGTTGGTCGAACCAGCGCGGCGACATTACCCAGGTGTACTTGCCGCCAAAGTCGCGCTTCTGCGGCCTGGGTATCGTGGTCTGGTTCCAGGGATGATTCTTGTCCACGGGATTTCCCAGCGGATCAGTCTTGACGAAGGTTTGCTGGTTCTTCCATTCGTCGTAGTAGGAACTGCCGAGCAGAATGCGGATGTTCAGATTGATGTCCACCAGATCGGTGGTTACCAGCTTGCCGTCGACCACGATACCCGGAGTGACGAACATCGCGCGTCCCCAGTTCGTCATATTCTTGTAGGTGTAATCGCAATGGTCAGGGTCGTTGAAAGATCCCCAGCAGGCCAGCAAGACCCGCCGCCGGCCAACTTCCTCGTAGCCCGGCAACACGTCGTAGAAGAAGTCGAACAGATCATCGTGCAAAGGCACGACCTTCTTCATGAACTCCACATACTTCATCAGGCGGACCAGGTAGTCGGTAAACAACTGGACGGTGGGAACCGTCCCCACTCCGCCTGGATAGAGGGTAGAAGGATGAACGTGTCGGCCTTCCATCAGGCAGAACATCTCGCGCGTCATCCGACTCATGACCAGGGCTTCGCGATAGAAGGCTCCGGTGAAGGGATTGAGCGCGGTCATGATGTCGGCGATGGTGCGATAGCCGTGAGCGCTGGCGTGCGGCGCCGGCGTCGACTGAGCCTTGGCCCAGACCTTGGGATTGGTCTCCTTGACCATCTGTTCGCAGAAATCCACGCCGACCAGATTGTCCTGAAAAATATTGTGATCGAACATGTATTCGGCAGCTTCACCGAGGTTGACGATCCACTCCGCAATCGGAGGAGGCTTAACACCAAAAGCCATATTCTGTGCGTAGGTAGCGCAGGTGGCGTGGTTGTCGCCGCAGATACCGCAGATGCGGCTGGTGATGAAGTGAGCGTCGCGCGGGTCTTTGCCCTTCATGAAAATGCTGTACCCGCGGAAAATGGACGAGGTGCTGTGACACTCGACCACATGTTTGTTCTCGAAGTCGATCTTGGTAAAGATGCCCAGGCTGCCCACGATCCGAGTGATCGGGTCCCAGTTCATTTCCACGAGGTTCCCTTTTTTTCCGGGAACATCCTTAGTCGGTGCGGTAATGGTGCTCATTCGATCGCTCCTTATGGATTCTCGGTGGCTCTTTTTAGTATGTCCTCTTAGTATGTCCTCGGGTGGTAGCCAGTGGTCAGCTGCGCGCCCGGATGACGCCACTTCGGTTCTTTGTTGGCGGTGTTCTGAGTCATGCTGCGCAGGGCACGAATCGCGCGACCATAAGCGCCGATCGCTGAACTGGAGACTCTGGCGCCAGGAGGTTCATCCATAAAGGGCATGAACTTGTCCGGGAAACCGGGCATGGTGCAGCCAATGCAAATGCCGCCAACGTTGGGGCATCCGCCAATTCCAGCCATCCAGCCGCGTTTGGGCACGTTGCAGTTCACGACCGGGCCCCAGCATCCCAGCTTCACGATGCATTTTGGGGAGCCGTACACTTCCGCGAAGTCGCCTTGCTCGTAGTAACCAGCGCGATCGCAGCCTTCGTGGACAGTCTTGCCAAACAGCCAGGTCGGCCGCAGTTGATCGTCGAGCGGAATCATTGGAGCCAGCCCCGCTACCTGATAAAGAAGATAGAGAACAGTTTCCATGAAGTTGTCCGGCTGCACTGGGCATCCCGGAACATTGACGATGGGTAAGCCGGCCTTCGACTTCCAGTCCCAACCCAGGTAATCCGCAAGGCCCATAGCGCCTGTCGGATTGCCTTCCATGGCGTGGATGCCGCCGTAGGTGGCGCAGGTGCCGCAGGCGATCACAGCCAGAGCCTTCGGCGCCACGCGATCAATCCACTCATTGGTGGTAATCGGCTGACCGGTTTTCGGGTCAGTTCCCAATCCCGCCCAATAGCCTTCCTTCTTGATCTTCTCGTTGGGAATGGAACCTTCAACTACCAGGACGAACGGATCCAGTTGGCCTTTCTCCGCCATATACCAGAACTTCATGAAGTCGTCACCGACTTCGTAGGCCAGAACGGGATTGTGCAGGTGCACCTTGGGAAGTCCCGGGATTGCTCCCAGCAGAACGTCTTCGATACTGGGCTGAGTAGCCGCAGTGACTGAAACCGAATCTCCATCACAACCCAGACCGGCTGTGATCCAGAGTATGTGTACTTCAGCAACGGGCGATGGTTTTTGCGTTTTTCGACCGTACGGAACTGTTTCCGCTGCCATAACTGGACTCTCCTTTCCCAACCTCGACTTTTCTCAAGGACGGGAGTTTGCCGAATTTCGTTTCCGATTAGCGGATGTTTCTAATTGCGCTGATAGCAGTTTCTTTCGCTGTGAATGAGAATTTGATGGACTGCGCTCCCTGGGTCGCTCCTAGAATCAACAAATTAAATGGTCCTCACAAGCGGGAGCGCCACTTTTTAGCTTTCATGGGAAGCACTATTTTTGCTATCGGGGATTCCCCGGTGCGGGTCGGTGTGTGTAACGCCGCCGTCCCAGCGGCTGTCGTGAGGGCGCTACGAAATGCTCAAGCGGTTTTTTCGTTCATGTTCCACTGAATTGCGTGTTGCATGAGTTCACGGGCGCTGCGGAGAGATAATTTTTCCTTGATATGCGCCTGGTAGGTTTCGACGGTCTTTATACTGAGGTGCAATTCTTCGGCAATCTGTCGGGTTCCGTGGCCTTCTCCGATCAAGCGAAACACTTCCAGTTCGCGGTCGCTGAGATCGGCGATGGAGGAGTTCCGCAGCGTGCCCGAACCGGTGATGTAGTGCTTCAACATCTTGTTCGCGACCCGATCGCTTACATAGATCTCGCCGCCCAAGATGCGGCGCAGCGCCACCAGAACTTTTTCCGTCGCTTCCTGCTTCATGATGTAGCCATTGGCGCCGGCCCGTAGAGCGCGTTCTGCGTAAATTGACTCGTCGTGCATGGAGAGGATTAGCACCGGCAGCGTGGGATAGACGTTTCTGATGTTCTTCAACAGATCAAGGCCGTCCGGTCCATTGAGCGAAATATCCACAATGAGAACGTCGGGCTTCGAGGAAGCCGCGACGTGCATGGCGCCCATGGCTTCTTCGGCTTCGCCGCAAACCAGCAGGTCGGCTTCCTGATTGATCAACAGCGCCAAGCCTTGGCGGACGATAGGGTGATCGTCCACCACGAGGATCCTGCTTTTTCTCGGCGACGAATGGTTCTGCGATTTGTAGCCGGCGCTCGCGTCGGATTTCATAGCTCACTGATCCTCATCATCTTAGACCGTCATTTTAGATCGATCTCTTTTTTGATAGCTTCGCCTTTCACAAACTGGGCGGGAGCCTGAATTGGAAAAAGGCAGCTAACCATGGTCCCGCCGGAGGTGGTGCGTTGTATCTCGAGTGACCCGCCGGCCACCCTGGCCCGGTAGTTCATCAGATGACGTCCCATGCCGGCATTGTTAGCTGGAATATCCCCGATTCCTGTGCCGTCATCTGTGATCGTAAGCGCACCCTGTTCTTCATCCGCAGCCAGGCGAATCACAATATGGCTGGCGTGGCCATGTTTAATCGCGTTGTTTACCGCTTCACGCGCAATGTAATAGAGATGGGTCGCCACCGTGTCATCATGAATCAGCACCGGGGTATAACACTGGAAACGGCAGGAAACCCCGAATAAGTCTTCTACCTCGCCCGCCCATTGCTGTAGCGCCGACATCAGCCCGTGCGCATCGGAAACGACCGGCAGTAGTCCTCGCGCCAGTTCCCGAGTCTTGTTGATGGCCTCGTTCACCAGTTTCACGATCTTGGCCGCGTCACCGGCCTCGGGCAGGCTCTGTTCCGTGAGCTTCTGTTCCTGCACCTTGCTCATGAATGCAATGCCGGTCAGATGCTGGCCCAGCCCGTCATGCAAGTCTTGCCCAATGCGGCGCTGTTCGCGGCTGCTGACCTCCAGAATTGTCTTTTCCAGATGTTTGCGTTCGGTGATGTCGATTCCAGTCGCAATAATGTAAGTAGGCGCTCCGTGATTGCCGGGGAGCACTGTGCTTGACCAGGCAATCAGCCGGCGAGTGCCGTCCCGCTTCACCAGGTAGCTCTCATAGTCGTTGGGTAATTGGTCTGAGCAAAGTTGTTGAAAGACGGATTTGAAATGGTCCACTTCTTCCGGAACCATGAATACGGCCCAAATCTTCTGGCCCGCGACCTCGGCGAAGGCGTAGCCGCTGGTCTGTTCGCAGGCGCGGTTGAAGCGGATGATCTTACCTTCCGGGTCGAGCACTACCACCAGCGCTCCCACAGTGTGAAGAATGGCGGAGACTACGTTGCGCTCTTCCTGCAAAGCCTCTTCCGTCCGCTTCAAGTCGGTGATATCGAAACCCACGCCGTGAATGAACCAGGGCTCTCCGTCCTCCTTGCGAATCATTTTGGCTTCGCAATGAAACCAGATCACGCGGCCGTCGCGCGCCACTACGCGATAGGCCGAGCGCAGCGGTTTGCCGGTAAGGAACATCTCCGCCGCTTCCCTGCTCCAGCGCTGCTTGTCATCAGGATGGATGTGGTTATACCAGCGCACGGGATCTTCCAGCCACTCTTCCTGCGAAAAACCTAGAGCAGCTTCGATCTGCGGGCTGACGTAGGCCTCGCCAATGCCGCGATCGAGAAAGGCCATGAACACCACGGCGGGAATCTGTTCCACCAGCGCGCGATATCTGGCTTCGAGATTGGGGAATTGTGCTTCGTCGGACCATCCCGCGTCCGGCCGTTCCGGCGGATACACTACGTGCCTGGCGCTGGACGGATTGTCGTGAAGAAAGACTCCAGCCAGTCCCTGAAGAATCTCCTCAGCCTGCGAGGGATTCAGGTCCGGTTCGGCAACGGAATGGCGATCGCGGGGCTTGGTGTTCGAATTATCCGGCCATGAAGACGAAACCATTTCTCAGCCCTCAATCGTCAGCGACATCCTCATCCAAAATTCCTGAACCACCAAGGACACGGAGGTTCACAAAGGAAACCCTTGAGATTCGCGCCTTCGTGTACCTTCGTGCCCTTAGTGGTTCAGTCAGCTTTGCGCGCACCCGCGGGCTTGCGCCAACTCGGTTCTTTGTTCAGCGATGACTGCGTAAACCGCCGCAACGCGTGAATGGCCCGTCCGTAAGTTTGCACTGCCGCCGAAGACAGAAGTGAACCCGGCGGCTGATTCATGAACGGCATAAATTTGTCAGGGAAGCCGGGCATGGTGCAGCCAATACAAATTCCTCCGACGTTGGGGCATCCCCCAATCCCGCCCATCCACCCGCGTTTGCCCACGTTGCACTGAACCACCGGACCCCAGCATCCCAGCTTTACGATGCAAAGCGGCGATCCGTATTCGTCACCGAACTGGGCCTGCTCGTAGAAACCGCCGCGGTCGCAGCCTTCATGCACCGTGTTTCCAAAGAGCCAGGTTGGACGCAGCGCTTCATCGAGCGGAATCATGGGCGCGCGCCCGCTTGCCATGTAGAGGAGGTACAGCAACGTCTCCATAAAATTATCCGGCTGCACCGGACATCCGGGGACACACACGATCGGAATTTCGCCTTTCGACTTCCACTGCCAGCCCAGATAGTCCGGAAGGCCCATGCAGCCGGTGGGATTACCCTCCATGGCGTGAATTCCGCCATAAGTGGCGCAAGTTCCTGCCGCGACCACGGCCCACGCCCCCGGGGCCAGCCGGTCAATCCACTCACAGGTTGTAATTGGCTGGCCGGTCTTCGCATCGGTGCCAAGCGATGCCCAGTAGCCTTCCTTCTTGTTGTGCTCGTTTGGAATCGATCCTTCGACCACCAGAATATAGTTTTCTATCTTGCCCTCGGCCGCTCGATGAAAGGGTTCGAGGAAGTCATCTCCGTTAGCCAGGGCGAGGAAGGGATTGTGGAAGTTCACTTTGGGAATCCAGGGCAAGGCGCCGGTGACAATATCTTCGATGCTGGGCTGGGTGGCGGCGGTCATAGCAATGGTGTCGCCATCGCAACCCAACCCCGCCGTGATCCACAGAACTTCGATTTCGGCGATCGGCGGAAGTCCAATCCTGTTGTCTTTTAGCGATGTACCTGCCAATTTTCAGGCCTTTCTGGATGCCCAAGCCCGGACGCATTCTACTCCGTTTTGAGGGCCGTCCAAGCGCCGGTTGCCAATGATTTCGATGCTATCTGGCGTCTGTCCAAAACGGACGACGGCCGGATTGTCGGTGCGTAGTGCGGAAACGCGATGCTCGTGCAGGCGCGGTAGCCCAGGTTGAGCATCCTTGAGTAAGGTGTTCACTGTATTGACTGAGGTGAAGGTAGGCTACACAGTTTGTAGTGGGTAGGTGTGTCTGCTCAACAATTCTCACCTCAGGTAAGAGCCGACCGTCCATTTTGACCGAGTATCCAGAGGTAGCAAGGCAAGACCTCGCGGAGTTTGCATTACCAGCACACGCGCCCATCCGTGCTAAGACAACACTGGAGTTCATTCATAAAATGTAAAGTCTTGTAAAAGCGGAAGATAAGGCCGCAACCGGAATATAATTTCTTACGTCCAATGAGGGCGGCGTCGTCCACGACGAAGAGATTGGGAACGGCGTTCGGGGGATTAACTTAGTGAGCATATGCACTGGAAACCGCCGGTCGAAGCCCGGCGCATGCTGCGTCCACGCAACCGGGAAATCACCGTACTGGCAATTTTTTACGGTCCTTGTACTCTACGTTTCCACGGCAGCTCTTCTCGCCTGTAGTTCAAGCTCCAAAACTGGTACAGCACGGGCATCAACCCAGTCCGTAGTTCCTGTGGGGGTGGCAACCACCCAGCGCCGCGACGTGCCCGTCTACCTGAAAGGCCTGGGAAGCGTGACTGCTTCCAATACGGTGAGCGTGAAAACCCGGGTGGACGGCCAACTGGCGCAAGTCAATTTCAAGGAAGGCCAGAACGTAAACAAAGGTGACCTGCTGGCAGTCATCGACCCCAGGCCCTATCAAGTGGCCCTTGATCAGGCACAAGCCGCTTTGTTCCGTGATCAGGCTCAACTCAAGGACGCCCAACTGAACTACGAGCGCTTCAAGAGTTTGCTGGATGATTCCGGAGCAATTTCCAAGCAACAGGTCGACACCCAGAAGGCTAGTGCCGATCAATTGGAAGGCACCGTGCGCACCGATGAAGCCCAGATCGCGAACGCCAAACTGAACCTGGTTTATTGCCATATCATCTCGCCAATCACGGGGCGGGTCGGGCTGCGCCTGGTCGATGTGGGCAACATGGTGCATGCCGCTGACACCAATCCGTTGCTGGTGATTACCCAGTTGCAGCCGATTGCGGTCCTGTTCACCCTGCCCGAAGACAACCTGCAGACCGTGGCCAGTCACATGAAGCAGGGCGCGCTCCAGGTCGAAGCCTATAGCCGCGACGACATAACCAAGCTCGCCACCGGCAAACTGTTGACCATTGATAACCAGATTGATCAGACCACCGGCACCGGGCGGCTGAAGTCGATGTTCGAGAACCAGGACAACCAGCTTTGGCCGAACCAGTTCGTGAACGTTCGCTTGCTTCTGGAAACACACAAGGACAGCATCGTCATTCCGTCAGTCGCGGTGCAGAACGGGCCTCAGGGCAGCTACGTGTTCGTGGTCAAGCCCGACAAGACGGCCGACGTTCGTCCTGTCACAGTTTCGTTTACGCAGAATAATGTGGCGTCCATCGCCAGCGGCCTCGCGCCCGGCGACATCGTAGTAATAGATGGACAGGACAAGCTCCAGGCCGGAAGCAAAGTGGATCCGCATGCCAGCGGCGGGGCGAATGGAGGCGCAAGAAACCGGAACGCCGACTCTTCCCCAACCCAGCCTTCGGCAAGTCAGCCCACAGGAGCGCCATGAGCCCGTCGCGGATTTTTATTCTTCGTCCGGTCGCGACAACCTTGCTGATGGTCGGACTCCTTCTGGTCGGCCTGGTCGCTTACACTCAGCTTCCCGTTTCCGCGCTTCCCGAAGTTGACTATCCCACGATTCAAGTAGTGACGTTTTACCCGGGCGCAGACCCTGACGTCATGGCGTCTTCTGTGACGGCGCCGCTGGAACGCCAGTTTGGCCAGGTTCCCGGGCTGAGCCAGATGACGTCGACCAGTTCCCTGGGTAGTTCCATCATCACTCTGCAGTTCAATCTCAACGAGAACATCGACGTCGAGGAACAACAGGTTCAGGCTGCGATCAATGCCGCCACAACTTATTTGCCAAAGGATCTGCCCAACCCCCCGATTTACAGCAAAGTCAATCCGGCGGATTCACCCATTCTCACACTGGCCTTGACCTCCGAGACGATGGAGCTTTCGAAAGTAGAAGATCTCGCCGACACCGCCATGGCTCAGAAAATATCCCAGCTGCCCGGAGTCGGATTGGTTTCGATCAGCGGCGGACAAAAGCCCGCCGTGCGTATTCAGGCAAATCCCACTGCGCTGGCTTCCTACGGCATGAGCCTGGAAGATTTGCGGACCGCTCTTGCGGCGGCCAATGTGAACCAGGCCAAGGGAGTGTTGGACGGTCCACGGCAGTCTTTTACCATCGGCGCCAATGATCAGCTGAACGCCAGCTCGCAATACAACGGCATTGTGGTTGCCTACAAGAATGGCGCCCCGGTGCGGCTGTCCGATGTCGCTTCGGCAGTCGACAGTGCGGAAAACGTGAAGCAAGCTGCCTGGATGAATACCACCCCGGCCGTAGTGTTGAACATCCAGCGCCAGCCCGGCAGCAACATCATCAGCGTGGCCGACCGGGTGAAGATACTGCTGAAACAATTGCAGTCGTCGCTGCCGGCAGCAGTCAAAGTCCAGATTCTTACCGACCGGACCCAGACAATTCGCGCCTCGGTGGAGGACGTTCAGTTCGAAATGATGCTCACCATCGGGCTGGTGGTGCTGGTCATTTTCCTTTTCCTGCGAAATCTCTCGGCGACCGTGATTCCCAGCGTTGCGGTTCCGCTGTCGCTGGTCGGCACATTCGGAGTCATGTACGTTCTGGGATACAGCCTGAACAACCTGACCCTGATGGCGCTGACGATCTCTACCGGATTCGTGGTCGATGACGCGATTGTGATGATCGAAAACATCGACCGCTACCTGGAAGAAGGCGACTCGCCTCTCGATGCAGCCCTCAAGGGTTCAGGACAAATCGGCTTCACCATTGTCTCGCTCACGGTTTCCCTGATCGCGGTGCTGATTCCCCTGCTGTTCATGGGCGATATCGTTGGACGCCTGTTTCGCGAATTTGCGGTGACCCTGGCGGTCACGATTCTTGTATCGGCCATGGTCTCTCTGACCCTGACCCCGATGATGTGTGCCAAACTCTTAAAGCGGCACGATCCTCAGCATCAAAGCCGTTTTTACAAGTCCACGGAGAATTTCTATAACCGGGTCATTGAATTTTACGGGCGTACCCTTAAATTTGTTTTGAAGCACCAGACCACCACGCTGCTGGTGACGGTCGGCACCCTGGTTCTGACCTTGTTCCTGTACGTCGTGGTGCCCAAGGGTTTCTTTCCGGTGCAGGATACGGGCGTGATTCTTGGCATCTCGGAGGGACCGCAGAACACTTCGTTCACTGCCCTGGCGCAGGGCCAGCAAGCGCTGGCGCGAATCATCCTGAAGGACCCTGATATTGAAAGCCTTTCCTCCTTTATTGGAATCGACGGCACCAACACAACTCCAAACAGCGGCCGCATTCAGATCAACCTGAAACCGCGTAACCAACGGAAGGTCACCGCCACTGAGATCATTCGACGGTTGCAACCGCAATTGGCCAAGGTGAACGGCATCACCTTATATATGCAACCGGTGCAGGACTTGACCGTGGAAGATCGCGTAAGCCGCACCCAGTACCAATACTCGATGGAGGATGCGGACTCGCAGGAATTGTCCCTGTGGGCGCCGAAACTGGTGGAAGAGTTGCGCAAGCTGCCATCCATGCGCGACGTGGCCACGGATCAGCAGAATGGCGGACTCAAAGCGGAGCTGGTGATCGATCGCGATACCGCTTCGCGACTGGGCATTCTGCCGCAGGCCATCGACGACACCCTCTACGACGCTTTCGGACAGCGCCAGGTCTCCACAATTTTCACCCAGTTGAACCAGTATCACGTAGTGCTGGAAGTCGACCCGCAGTTTTCGCTAAACCCCGATTCGCTCAAAAACATTTACGTTCATTCCGGAACGGGAGTGCAGGTTCCCCTGGCTTCCTTCAGCCACTTTCAGACTTCCAACACTGCCCTGGCGGTGAATCACCAGGGACAGTTTCCCGTGGTCACGCTTTCGTTCAATCTTGCTCCCGGAGTCTCGCTGGGAGAGGCGACCAAGGCGATTCAGCAGGCGGAGCAGGACATTCATCTTCCGCCCAGTATTCACACCAGCTTTCAGGGAACGGCGGCAGCCTTCCAGAATTCGCTTTCGTCCGAGCCTTTGCTGATTTTGGCGGCAATCATCACCGTTTACATCGTGCTCGGCGTGCTCTATGAGAGCTATATCCATCCTGTCACGATTCTTTCGACTTTGCCGTCGGCGGGCGTGGGGGCAATCCTGGCCTTGCTTTTGACCGGCAATGATCTGGGAGTAGTGGCCCTGATAGGAATCATTCTCTTGATCGGCATCGTAAAGAAGAACGCGATTATGATGATCGACTTCGCGCTCGAAGCCGAACGGGTGGAGCACAAGCCGCCTGAAGAAGCGATCTTCCAGGCTTGCCTGCTGCGTTTCCGTCCCATCATGATGACCACCATGGCGGCCCTGCTGGGCGGGCTTCCTCTGGCCCTCGGTTCGGGAACCGGTTCGGAGTTGCGCCATCCGCTGGGCATCACCATCGTCGGCGGATTGCTGGTGAGCCAGCTGCTTACGCTTTACACCACCCCGGTTGTGTATCTCTGGTTCGACCGTCTGGCACAACGTTTTTCTCACTTCAATATCGGCAATCCCATCGAGGAGCCGAGTGGAGCTTCGGCGGACTAGTCGTTTTTGGATTCGAGCATGAATATTTCTGCGCCATTCATCAGGCGTCCTATCGGCACTTCGTTGTTGGCAGCGGCGCTTCTGATGGCGGGAGCGCTGGCTTTCAATTTTCTGCCAGTAGCGCCCCTGCCGCAGGTGGAATTCCCGGTGATTTCAGTCGGGGCCTCGCTCCCAGGCGCGAGTCCGGAGACAATGGCGTCCGCGGTCGCAACCCCACTGGAACGCCAGTTTGGCCGCATCGCCGGCATCAACCAGATGACTTCGACCAGTCAACTGGGATCGACCAGCATCGTTCTGCAGTTCGACCTCAATCGCAATATCGATGCCGCGGGGCGCGACGTGCAAGCCGCGATCAACGCAGCCCGCAGCCAGCTTCCGGCCAACCTGCCCGGCAATCCCAACTACCGGAAGGTGAACCCTGCCGACGCGCCCATCATGATTCTGGCTCTGACTTCCGACATCATCACCTTGCCCCAGATGTACGACGCCGCCGACTCCATTCTTTCGCAAAAGCTGGCTCAAATCGAAGGAGTGGGACAGGTGTTCGTAGGCGGTGGCGCTCAGCCAGCAGTGCGCGCCGAACTGAATCCCACACTGCTGAACAAGCTGGGAGTTGGCCTGGACACGGTGCGGACAGCACTCGGTTCTGCCAACGCCAACAGCCCGAAAGGCCAGGTAGCCGACGCAACCAATGCATGGACCCTGGATGCTAACGACCAGTTGTTCCTTGCGGACCAGTACCGCAGACTTATCGTCTCTTACAACAATGGCGCGCCGGTTCGTCTGGGGGATGTAGGGACTGTAGCCGATTCAGTCGTGGACATCCGCAATGTCGGGCTGTCCGGGGGCAAGCCTGCCGTCCTGATCATCGTATTCAGGCAGCCGGGGGCAAACATCATCGCGACTGTGGATCGAGTGCGCGCCGCCTTGCCCCTGCTCAAGGTTTCCATCTCGCCCGCGATTGATGTCAACGTCGTCCTTGACCGCACCACCACCGTGCGCGCTTCGGTCCAGGATATTGAATTCACGCTGCTGATCTCGGTCATCCTGGTCATTTTGGTTGTCTTCGCCTTTCTGCGTACCTTCCGGGCCACGCTCATCCCCAGCGTCGCGGTTCCTTTGTCGTTGATCGGAACCTTCGGGGTGATGTACCTGATGGGATACAGCCTGGACAACCTGTCGCTGATGGCACTGGCCATTTCGACCGGCTTCGTCGTGGACGATGCCATCGTGGTTCTGGAAAACATTACCCGCCACATCGAGGAAGGAGTAGCGCCGGTGGCAGCCGCGTTTCTGGGCGCGCGTGAAATCGGCTTTACCGTCCTATCGATGAGCACGTCCCTGGTGGCGGTATTCATCCCAATTCTGATGATGGGCGGCATCGTTGGACGCTTGTTCCGGGAGTTTGCGGTCACCCTGAGCGTGGCTATCGCAGTTTCGCTGCTGGTGTCTCTCACCGTGACCCCGATGATGTGCGCGAAATTTCTGCGCTCAGCGGACAAAGAGAAACACGGCCGCATCTACCGTTTCAGCGAAAAGTTTTTTGATACTCTCCTTAGTCTTTACAGCCGGACTCTGAAAGTCGTTCTTCGCCACCAGCCTCTTACCCTGCTGATCACTATTGCGACCGCAGCGCTGAGCGTTTATCTCTACATCATCGTTCCCAAGGGCTTCTTTCCGCAGCAGGACACGGGTCGACTCCAGGGTTCGGTACAAGCCGCGCAGGACATTTCGTTCACCGCGATGAAGGAGAAGATGACGCAGTTTGTAGGCATCATTATGAAAGATCCGGGGGTCGAGACCGTTGTAGGCTTCGCCGGCGGCAACACTTCGGCCAACCAGGGCCGCATGTTCATCACCTTGAAGCCACTCTCCGAGCGCAAGATCAGCGCTGATCAGTTGATCGGCAGACTACGCCGGAAGCTGGCAGTGGTGCCGGGCGCAACCCTCTACCTGCAATCCGCCCAGGACCTGACCATCGGCGGCCGGCAGAGCCAGGCGCAATTTCAGTACACCCTGCAGGGCGAGAACCTGGACGACCTGAATCATTGGGCGCCGCTTCTGTTGGACAAACTTCGAAAACTTCCCGAGCTGCGCGACGTCAACACCGATCAGCAGGACAAGGGCCTCGAAGCCACGGTGATTATCGATCGCGATACCGCCTCGCGGCTGGGCGTCGATGCCACGGATATTGACAACGCTTTGTACGACGCCTTCGGCCAGCGCCAGGTCTCGATCATTTACAAGCCGCTGAATCAATATCACGTGGTCATGGAAGTTGCCCCGGAATTTTCCCAGAGCACGGATTCCCTGCAAAACATTTACGTGCGTGCCGCCAACGGAACTGCTGTTCCCCTCGCCGCATTCGCCCACTTTGGGCCTTCCAACACGCCTCTGGCGGTGAGTCACCAGGGCCAGTATCCCGCGGTGACATTATCTTTTAACCTGGCCCCCAATGTGTCTTTGGGCTCGGCCACAGAAGCGATCGATAATGCGGAGCGGTCGATCAACTTTCCCGCCAGCATCAATGCCAGCTTTCAGGGAACGGCTGCCGCCTTCCAGTCATCGCTCGCCAGCGAACCTTTGCTCATCCTGGCTGCGTTGGTCACGGTATACATCGTTCTGGGCGTGCTCTACGAGAGCTACATTCATCCCATCACGATTCTGTCTACCCTGCCGTCAGCCGGAGTGGGCGCCATTCTCGCCCTGCTGTTGACCCACAGCGAGCTGAACGTGATGGGACTGATCGGCATCATCCTGCTGATTGGGATCGTGAAAAAGAACGCGATCATGATGATCGATTTCGCGCTCGAGACCGAACGGAAGGGCAAAGACTCCGCAGAATCGATCTACGAAGCCTGCATTCGCCGCTTCCGGCCGATCATGATGACAACGATGGCCGCGCTACTGGGCGGCCTGCCGCTGGCGCTGGGAACAGGAACCGGATCAGAGCTGCGCCGCCCGCTGGGCATAACCATCGTCGGCGGGCTGATCATGAGCCAGGCGCTCACTCTTTTCACGACTCCGGTCATCTATCTTTATCTCGACCGGCTTCGCCTCCGTTTGGGAACCAAGAGTCACGCCGATCCGAACCAGCTTCCTCCACTGTCCCCGCGGCCAACCGCTGCTGATTGATCCAGTATTTGCTGTCATCCTGAGCGAAACACGAACATCGCTACGCGAAGTCGCGTGCAGTCGAAGGATCTCTAAGACTACGGCATACCTGGCAGTGGTAGCGTTCGTTGCTAACTAAAGTGGCCGCGATGGCCAACAGCAGGTCCCTCGACTCGTGAATCATTCGCAAGCGAATGACCAGCCTCGCTCGGGATGACAATGGTTGAGCGGGGATCCGCGGTATTAGTGACGGTGGCCGTGGCGATGCGGGTGGTAATGAAGCTCGCCCGGAGCATGGGCATGGCGATGGGCGTGGATGAGATTCGTTCGGAGCAGCAGGGCCTCGTCGTTCAAAATCTCAGCAGGTGTACCGGTTGCGACAATCCTTCCGCTCTGGAAGACGTGGCAGATATCGGCGATATCCTCGACCAGGTCGAGGTCGTGAGTGGCTGTGACCACGGTCTTCCGGCCGCCGCTGCAACTTACCAGGAAGTCGATCATCTGGCTTTCGCTTTTGGGATCAAGCGCAGCCGTGGGTTCATCCAGCAGCAGAACATCAGGATCGAGGATCAGCACCGATGCCAGAGCGACCCGCTTCTTTTCCCCGGTGGAGAGATGATGAGGCGAGCGATCCTTCAAATGCGAGATCTCCATTTGCGCGAGCGTCTCGGTAACACTGCGCACGAATTTCATCCTTTGCCCAGCGCATCTGCAGCGGCCCGAAGGCGACTTCGTCGAATACCGTTGGATTAAAAAGCTGTACGTCGGGATTCTGGAAGACCAGCGCCACTCTGCGCCGGAAGCCGAATTCGATCTCCTGAGTCTGCAGCCGATCTTCGGTCAGAGGCTCGCCGCAGAATGTAGACGCTGCCTTTCTGCGGAAAATAAAGTCCGTCGAGAATGCTGAGCAGAGTTGATTTTCCCGAACCGTTCGCGCCCGAGGAGAGCGATTCTTTGGCCCGGCATAGATGGTGAGGTTCAATCCGTCCAGCGCCGTCACTTCGTGATAGCGGTAGGTGACATCGCGCACTTCGAAGATCGGAGTGGTGAAAATGGGGACGGTCACGAATGATCCTCTTTGCAGCTATCTCATCGGCCAAACCAGCAAGCGATGGCCGCGATCACAGTGAACAGCGCAAGCATGACCCAATCGAACCAGCCGGTCCGGAACTCATCGAGCACATAAACGTCGCCCCGAAAACCGCGCGAACGCATAGCCAGATAAACATCTTCGCTCAGCTGGAGCGTCTTCGACATCAGCACTCCGGCGCTCGCACTCGCCATTCGCCGCAAGCTCGGGGCCGTCCAGTTGCCCGACCATTCTGCTCTTTCGCGATTCGAACATATCGTGCGCGGTGCGCAGCAACAGAAAAATGTAGCGGTAGGTCATGCCCAGGATCACTACCAGCACGGTCGGCAAGCGGAGCACGCGAAGCGCCTTCAGCACGTTGCTCCAGGGCGTGCAAAGAACGACCAGAACGGAAAACGTCGCGGCCGTCTCGGCCCGCATGACCAGGTAGATTGCGGCGCGTAGTCCCTGCGCCGTGACCGCCCAGTCCAGAAGCAGGCAGGCTGTAGATCGCGCGGCCGGGAGTCAGGAAAAGAGCTGGAACTGAAATGAGTCCGGTGAAAGTGAGCACAGCCAAGCCAGACTCTTTTCGCCAGCGTGCCGAGCGGCACTTTCGACAGCAAAGCCAGTGCGACGGCAAGAGCGAAGAGCGCGACGATGACGGGTAACTGCCGGGCCAGAGCCGCGATCAGGATCAGCGGCAAGATCGCCACAATCTTGACCCGAGGGTCAAGCCTCTGGAGCAGACCTTTTTTCTTCGCGAGTTCTTCGGCGTCGAAGGTGTGCTGCAGTGCGTCAACAAAAGAGGAGAGGCTGCGCTCAACTACTCCACGTGACTTGGCGCTCATGGCGAGCCTTTCACCGGAGCGCTCCCGCCGTCCGAAAACCCAGCCCATCAGGCAGAAAGACTCCCAGAATGAGGCCGCTCCCAAACATCGCCGACATCACGTATCCGAAGGCGGGCGGCGCACGAATGGAGGCGCGTACTGCGGAAATGGGCGCGCTCCAAATCGACGAGAGTCGTTCCAAGCCCCGGGGCTGTTGGGCGGGAGGCGCAACATTGCTCGAGGCCGACGCTATCTTCTGCCGCAGCTCGGGATTGGAAAAGTCGCGCACGCTCCATTCGCCCCAGGCCGTGCCCGCGGCGAGAATGCCGAGAGGCGTCAAAAGCATGAGCAGAGCCAAACGAATCCAGAGCGGACGCGGTCAGTCTCCAGCCAGATCTTGCAGGAGACCGGCAGCGCGGCTTCATCAAGCCTGCCTGAAGATCGCTCCAGCAGCGAGGGATTGGTGCGCTGCAGATATGCCACCACGCCTGCCCGAAACAAACAATTCTGCCAGGCCGGCAAAAGTAAGATGCCCGATCATCATCGCCGGAATCGCGATGTGCAACGAATAAGGAGCGTACAACGGGGCGCCGCTGGCGTCTTTGAAAAACAGCGGCTGAATTCCCAGTTCGCACGCAGTCAGAAACGCCGAAGCATTGATGGCAGCGTAGCCCGCCAATGCGCCGGCCGCTATCCGGCGCGAGGACGTGAGCGCCGTCTTGCCGGCAACAATCCGGTAGACCAAGTGAGCCACCAGTGAGCCCACAATCGCCATGTTGAAGCAATTGGCGCCCAGGCTGGTAATTCCGCCGTCGCCAAAAAACAATGCCTGGATCAGCAGCGCGATGGACAGCGACAGCATCGAAGCCCACGGTCCGAGCACGACGGCGGCTGCACCCACTCCCACCGCGTGTCCCGTAGTCCCGCCCGGAAGCGGGACGTTGAACATCATGATGACAAAACAGAATGCGCTGGCGACCGCCAGCAGCGGCACCAGCCGGGTGTGCAGCAGCCGTTTGACCCGCGCGAACGCCGCATACCAGAAGGGTACGGCGGCTGCCGTACAGCATGGCGCAAGTCGAAGGACTGAGATAGCCGTCAGGGATGTGCATGGCCGGCAGGCCGCATTCGCGGCCAAAAACTGACTTCCAGGCCGCCAGAGTAGCACAACTGTGGCGTTCGTGTTACGGCGGTCCGATCGACGGAGATCCGCACGCAAGGGCTGAGGTTAGAAGAATTGCGAGCGTATGACTCCGGCTGGAACCGTGGGTATACGCGATAAGCTAGGCTTCTGCAGTGCCGTTTGAACCGCCGTTGTCCGCCCCTGTGCTCCAACCTTGCGAGACGATCCGCTGGCTTACGAACTGTTTTCCCTCGCGGACTGCACGGATGGCTTTCAGCAACTCCGGTCCGGCATCGATCTTCGCTACATATCCGTGTCCGCCCACGTTTAAGGCGTCCTTTACCATCTGCAAGGAATCGTGCTGGCTGAGGAAAATAATCCGTGATTTTGGGGAGACTCGGCGTATCCGCCGGGCAGCCTCAATGCCACTGATGCCGGGCAGGCTTATGTCGAGGAGAACCAAATCTGGCTGAAACTCTTGGGCTTTCCGGACCCCCTCCTCACCATCCGCCGTCTGACAAATTACATTCAAAAGGGGATCGCTGGAAAGGACCGAACAAATAGCCCGTCGAACAACTTCGTGGTCGTCTACAACTAAAATTTCAATTACGGGCATTTCATAGCTTTCAGTGCGTTTGTCAGGAAATGTGAATAATTTGTCATCTTAGCTCATATTCATTCTCAGTTTCGATACCGTACAAGCTGTACGTGCCGCACTAGGCAAGACGCTGATGAGACAGCCGCGAGCTCAAACGTAAATCATGACCTTCCTGGTCCTTTGTTATGAGCGGGTTGGCGTTTCATCAAACAGCGGCCACCCGAACGATGGCGGAAAATGACATCCCCAAAACTTCGGGCCGAGACCCGCTCATATGCTCATGTCTCGTTGGCCGCGCATTTAGGATGGAGCTCTCGGCGGGGCTGTTCTCTAAACCTCGAAGGTGCGAAAGACGGCTGGCGGATTCTGGGCTTGAAGAATAGGGAGGGCGACGTTGTACACCAGGATACCCGCAGTGGTTTTTCCTTCCCGCGAACCGTGATGGGCATGACCATGCACCACTAGGTCAGCGCCATGCCGGTCCACGACCTCCCCGAGCCGTGAGCTGCCCATATAAGGATAGATTTCTTGCGCCTCCCCCTGCACCGTCTCCCCCACGGGGGCATAATGAAGCACCACAACTCGCTTGGGAGTACGTAATTGCGACATGGCGCGCTCCAGCTTCACCGCTTCATCGATCGCGGCCTGGACGAAGGCTTTGACTTCCGGCTCTCCGAAAGCGGTCAGAGCGCCGCGGCCGAAGCCTCCAGGAAAGCCCTTGGTCCCCGCAAATCCGACACCGTCTCGCTCGTAGGCAGTGCCGTCCAGGAGTTTTATTCCGGCTTCGGTCAGCATCTTCATCAGTTGGGGCACTGATCCGCTTTCATAGTCGTGGTTCCCGAGGACTGTAACAATCGGAAGGCGCAGCCGAACCAGCGAATTCAGCAGCTCCTCCATTTCTGACGGCTTGCCATAATTCGTGAGATCGCCAGCCAGGACTAGCAGGTCCGCCTCGTCTCGTGCGCGGGAGAGTTGTTCATGGATCGCCCCGTACTGGGGAGAGAAAAAGTGCAGGTCGGCAGTGGCGGCAATTCTCATGCTTTCGCGACCCTCCTTCGGCGGCGAGCCCCGCTGCGGTTACCAGCAATCTTTGACTGGAGCGCTTCACGACGGACGCCAAGGATGTCTGCCATGCCCCACTCCGCCACGTCGATGGCAAACATTTTGTCATCCACCAGGCTGCCGCGAAACGGCGCGGAAGGGTTTGGCTTTGCGACTTCTTTGGCAAAACGGCCCAGGAGGCGCTCCCATACCCGGCGCGGCACATAATGACTGTAGGCCGGGTAGACATAACGGTAAAGCACCAGCGCGTAGAGCAGGATTTCCCAGTGCTCTTTCACCAGTGCAAAAATTCGATCCCAGTCGAGATTTCCCTGGCTGGCATAAACAATGTGAGCGATGTCCGCGCCGTCAAAGCGTTCGCGCCGGACCACGAAGAGCTTTGACACCAGCAGTTCCTCAGCCGCCAGAACGCGCACTCGGACGTCCAAAACCATTGCAGGTCTGGCACGATCAATCCAGGACCGTTCGACTGTAATCACCGCATTGCTCATCCCAGTAATCAGGTCCACGAAGAAACCGTTGCGGTGGGCCTTGTGCAGCCATACCCGATCCTTGGTTTTGCACCGAAAACCGTCCTTCTGGAGGCAACAAGTTGCGGCGGACACATCTTCCGGGGCCAGAAACAGATCGATATCCTTCGTGGCACGCCAGATTCCAGTGTGAACCTGAAGTGCGAAAGCGCCGGAAACGGCATACGGGACCCGGCACCGGTTCAAAAGCATCAGGGTTTCCTGGAACACCTTTTCCTGTTTGGCAGGAAACTTCGGGGGAACCGAGGAACTGACCGGCAGCTTGACCGGCGGCGTTCTGGCAGACTTGGGCACGGAACCCCCTTGGATGTCGGGCGCCTCCCAGGTGTTGTCGGGGGGCTGGCCTCCAGGGGCTGGCCTCAGGGGCCTGGCCTTGGGCCCCGACTGGCAAGGCTTTTGGCGCTTTTAAGGACTATACTTAACCTACTGATAACTCGGCAAAGTACCCGATTGCGTATTGCACGGTTCACAGTCTCTCATAACTCCTGGTAGCAGGCGTCGCGGAACAGAGGTCAGAACGTGAAGCAAAACGTTGAGAAGGCACAAGGCAAGCCGGTTTTGAGCGAACATGACTTTCAGCGCCTTCTGTCCGCTGCTTCTACATTGCAAGCGCAGAGCGATTCTCTCCGTCTAATGCCGCCGAGTACCGCGAGTCAAAAGAGCAGTTTCTCCGCCGGGGCAGTTGTTCAAACACGAACTCCATCTTTGTCATCGCTGAGAATTCAAAAACCGGAAAGTCAGCTAGTCCACTCCGGCCGCTCGCTCGTTACGTCCCTGAAGAAAAACGCCGGTCAGGCGGGGATCTTCACAAGACGAAGGATCGCCGCAGTCGCGCCATTTTTAGCTCGCGAGAAGGACAGGGTTTTGGCCGGCATGATTTATGCGGGCAGGCTGCTGCAATGGAGAACAGCCGAAGCGCTGGCGGTCGCTGCAGTCTTCACGATGGTAGTGAGCGCTTCGATCCGTCATGTCTCATATTTCCGTGCTGCCGGAGCACCGCAGGCTGTCCAACAAGACACGACGACGAAAAAGGATTTGGCGCTGTCCGGGCAAGCTGGCGCGAGATTGAAGTCCCAGTCGGCAATTCGCGATGCGGACTTTGTTGCCAAGGACTTCGTAATCCGCTACTACAAACGCACTCCCGTTCTGAGTGATCAAACCGTGAAGAAGCTCACCAGCAGTCGCATGCCCGCGCCAACCCAGCTCCTACCCCAAAGCATTACGAATCTGAAGACGGGCGTTCAATACACGCTCGGTCGAGAGGACGAGATGCTCGCCGCCGACACGGTCGTCCGATACACCGGGAGGTCGGCTTCAAGTGCGCAGCAACAGAAATAAAAGGATTCCGAGCGCTCGCGGTTACAGGCCCTAGGTTCCGGCGGCGGCATAGCCCATACCCGCGAGCACGCCACGCAAATAGGCAAAGCTGGCGGTGACTCCCGGCATAGGATCATCCGGGTACACCTCGTACTCGAGATCGACGCATCCGTTGTACCTGGTCGCGATCAGGGTCTCGAATATTCTGCGCACCGGCATCATGCCATCTCCAACCGCAACCTGGCTTTCCTTGCTCTGGAAATCGGTCAGATCCTTCATGTGCATATTGAAGAGCCGTGGTCCGACGGCGCGGATGGCTTCCACTACATCGGTGCCGGCTCGCACCGTGTGACCAACATCAATGCAGCATCCGATCCGCGAGTCCATGTTCTTGATAACTTTCAGAACGTCCAGGGGCGAATGCCAGAGCTGGTCTTCGGGACCGTGATTGTGGATCGCTATGCGAATATCGTACTGCTTCACGAATTTCTCGATTCGCGGCAGGTTCTCCGGCGTCGGGTCTCCCGCAACGATCACCGGGATGTTCGCCCGCTTGCCGTACTCGAACTTGCTGCGAATGTCTTCATCTTCATCCTTCGTAAAATAGATCGTTCCGGCAGCATGAAGCTTGATGTCCGCGGCCGCATAGTCTGCCAGTGCTTTCGCCTCTTCTTGCGGATCGGTCGGCAAATGATCCTTAACGTCTTTTGCGTTAAGCGCGTTGATGTTCAGCTGCTTCATGAAACCGATCAGCTGTGACCGGGTAAAGTTGCGGACGGTGTAGCTGGCGAGCCCAAGCCGCACGGGGGAGGCGGCGCCACGCGCGACTGCTGTCTGGGCCGGCGCAAGGACGGTGTGGGACGGAAGCAGGCATGCTCCCGCAGCAATGGCGCTGGAGCGGACCAAGTCACGACGAGAGAAAACGGTTTTCATAAAGGTAGATCCTCACCCTGCCGGATACTTGCAGCTGCCGAAAGCGGGCTACACGCGAGGCTCCCAACCCTTTTCATACTCGCGGCCCCACATCTTCATGGCCTCGGGATCGTTCAGGATTTGTCCGTTCCTCGGGTCGAGGTGCAGCTCGCGATTGACCTCCCAAGCAATGTTGGAGACCTGCAGCATGGTGACGGCAACATTGCCGGTCGAGATAGGCGCGCGCAGCTTTTCACCGGTTTTGATGGCGGCGATGAAGTTGGCAAAGTGCGCGTCAGTCATGGAATCGCGCCCGATCAGATCGGAAGATGAAGTAGTGCCGCCGGCTTTAATTTCGCTCGTCTTGACTCCCCTCAGATCGTAGACCTCATAGCCATCGCGATCGACCAGCACGGTGCCGGTGGTTCCGACGATAATTGAGCCGCGATCGCGGTTGTAATATTTCATTCCCGAGCAGCTTTTGCCTTCCCATGTGAGCAACTTATCGTCGTACTCGAAGCTGGTCACTAGCGTGTCATAGAACTGCCAGTCGTCTTTGAACTGGTATCTGCCTCCCGATGCGGTCACCCGGTTCGGATAGTCAACGCCCAGCGCCCACCGGCAGACATCCACTTCGTGGGTTCCATTATTAAGCGTCTCGCCGGTTCCGTAAATCCTGAACCAGTGCCAGTTGTAAGGCTGCACGTTGTCTTTGTAGGGCCGTCTCGGAGCGGGCCCTTGCCACAGATCCCAGTCCAGAGTCGACGGCACGGGCACTTCCTTCCCGATGCCGATCGTCTTTCTCGTATTGGCGTACCAGGCTTTGGCAAAGTACGCCTGGCCGATGAGACCGTTGTGAATCTTCTCGATGACCTCGATGGTGTGTGGAGAAGAGCGCTGCTGGGAACCCATCTGTACCAGCTTCTTATACTTCTGCTGTGCTTCGATCAGGAGCGTGCCTTCCGCCGGATTGTGGCTGCACGGCTTCTCCAGGTAAACATGTTTGCCGGCCTGCAAACCCATAATCGCCATCGGTGCATGCCAGTGATCAGGAGTGGCAATCGTGATGGCATCAACCTCCTTAAGCTCCAGAATCTTACGGAAGTCTTTTTCAGCCTGAGGCGTATAGCCCAGCTCCTGCTGCGCACTCTCCGCGAACTTCTTCAGGATGTTGCTTTCTACATCGCACACATGCGAGATCCGGGCTGTATTCTTGTTCACCTTGAGCGACGAGAGATGTGCGTAGCCACGGCCATTCAGACCGATCACGGCGAAATTCAGCCGGTCATTGGAACCCAGAATCTGAGCATAGCTCTTCGCCGTCGATCCAACGATCAGGCTCGCTCCTCCCACTGCAAGGCCGTCAAGAAATTCACGTCGCGTAATCATGGGTCTCCTTTGTGCTTCTCTTTTCTGGTGGCGGATTCAGATTGTTGTGGGACCGCATTCTGCCCTCTGCCCCGCCGGTTACGTTCGAAATAATATACCTAAGAAAACAGCGTTTACCGTCCTCCCAAGTTGCATGGGTCCTTCGTCGAGAGCTGTTCGCATAGCGGACGGCTCGATTTCCTCAGGATCACTGCACTTTATGGTATTGTGTCGTGCGCTGATCAGTCTTGGTTTCGGGCAGATCAATCTCTTCAACAAAGAAGGAGGTCACATCGTGAAGAACGTAATCAGTTTGTTGTGTGCTGTTGTCCTCGCCCTGTCACTCTCAACGGCGGTGTTCGTGCGCGAAGCTTCGGCCCAGGAGTCGCCTGCGAAGCAGGACAAATGGGAAGGTACTGTCACCAGGAGCAGTCCGGATAAATCTACGTTGACGGTGCGGAAGGTGGGCTCCAACGACGAGAGGACGGTTCAGTACGACAGCTCCACGAAATGGGTCAGCCAGTATCACGGTAGCAATAAGGTCAACGACATTGACGCCAGTAAGGTTGCTGACCATGATCGCGTGATCTGCAAAGGAACCTGGGACAAGGATGGCGTCCTCCACGCCACTCTCATCTCTAAACGGCTCTCTCATTAGACGAGGGTGGTCCGGCTTCGAGGCCTGTCGAGCATTTCGATCCGGCGCTGCAGGTCGGTCGCAAGCGCACAGCGGCGCCGGAGGTTGAAGTGTCGAAATCGTGGTGTCCGTCCGCACGGACGGTTGTAGCACCGACGTTACCGGCGCGATGCCCTGAAACCGCATCATAATAGGTGTTATGCAGCCTCGCACAAAACGCGCGATCGTTGTGCTGGCGTTGTGCGGGCTGGCTTCGTATCCGTCGTCATCACAACAACTTGGCAAAGCTCGAAACGCTGTCGCCAGCAGCCGCGCAGCTCAGGACGACGAGCGTGACCCTGGCACCGACGAAGCTTCTTTTCGCACTCTGACGCCGGATGACGGTTTGGCTGTGATCGCGGCGGCGCTGGACTCCCATATCCAGCGGGGTCCAAAGCGCGATTGCTCGCACCTGGTGCACACCATCTACGGGCGCGCCGGGTTTCCCTACGCCTATGCGCCGTCTTCGGATCTCTACTTGGGAACCAGCGAATTTCAACGCGTGACCCGTCCTCAGGCCGGTGATCTCGTGGTGTGGCGCGGACATGCGGGAATTGTGGTCGATCCCGTCCAGCACATCTTTTTCAGCGCCATGCGATCCGGCCTCGGTACCGACCTGTACGACGCGCCATATTGGAAAGACCGGGGGCGAGTCCGGTTTTACCGCTATATCAAAGGCACCTTCACCAACGCCCGTAAGTAGAGTCGCATCAACTTTCCTGCCTGGTTCATCTAACTCCCTATGGATAACGGATTAGACGTTTCTGTATTGGACCTTGTCGGCATGCGATCCGATGAACCCGCAGGCAGCGCGATTGCCCGGTCGGTGGGTCTGGCGCGGCACGTGGAGCAGTTGGGATATAAGCGCTACTGGCTGGCAGAACACCATTCCATCACTGGGCTGGCTTGTTCAGCCACGCCAGTGCTGATTGGACATGTAGCGGCGGCGACCCGGACGATTCGGGTAGGCAGCGGTGGAGTCATGTTGCCGAATCACGCGCCCTTGGTGGTCGCGGAACAGTTTGGAACGTTGGAGGCGCTTTATCCGGGGAGAATCGACCTGGGGCTGGGACGCGCTCCCGGAGGCGACTCAGCCACCATGCGGGCCCTGCGGCGGGATTTGCGCCAGAGTGGCGAAGATTTTCCTGCTCTGCTGGAGGAATTGCGGATGTATCTGGGGCCTGAACAGCCCGGGCAAGCTGTCAAGGCCATTCCCGGGCAAGGCAGCAACGTACCCATCACTTTGCTCGGTTCGAGCGGCTTCAGTGCGCAGTTGGCGGCGATACATGGATTGCCGTTTGCATTCGCGGCGCACTTCGCTCCTGAGTATCTCTATGCGGCGTCAAGCTTGTACCACGAGCACTTCCGACCGAGTGAAGTACTGCGAAGGCCACACCTTATGGTGGCGGTTGCGGTGATCGCGGCGGAGACAGACGCAGAAGCCCGGCGGTTGTTCACGACACCACAGCAACGCTTCCTGCGGTTAATTCGAAACCTGCCGGTGGAATTGCTTCCTCCTGTCGAGTCGATGGAAGCGCTCTGGAGCGACTGGGAGCGAAGGGCGGTTGAAAGCAAACTGGAAGCGGCGATCGTGGGATCGGATGCGACGGTGAAGGCCGGGCTCGAGAAGTTAGTCGCCGAAACCGGGGCCGACGAGGTGATAGTGGTGACTGATACCTACGAGCATGCGGATCGGCTGGAGTCATATCGGCGGGTGGCTAAGGTGGCCTCAGGGATTGAGATGAAGCCATCTGCCGCGGCGCGAGCCTGACGGTGCCCAAGGTCGCGAATACAACTATCCGCTACGACGCTATTCCGCTGATCCACCCTCGATCGTGGATACCCTAGTGACGATGAGCGTTCCACATGTGCTCGATGAAAGAAAATCCAAGAACAGGGTCTGCTCGCGTCGCCGCATCTGATATGACCGATTGTCGTTAGTAAGATGAATAGCCCGCCCCGCAGTTGTTCGCTTCTGCATCAGGTTCGTCAAGATCGAACGCCTCGCATCTCTTTGCCCAAGTATCGAAAGGGCATGCCAATTCCGCCAAATGGGAGCTCAGGCTGGACGGGCGGTTGGGAGCCTGGTCTGGCACTTTGGTGCGTCCTAGCGCTCTATCGAGGCCGCTTTCCGTAGGCTAGGATTTTGTCAGCGTCATTCGTTCCAATATGGGACTAAGAATCAATGTGGGACGAAAAATCAATCTGGGATCAGGAAGCGCACGGGCTTTGGCGGTCTTGCTGCTGGCAGGGATGACCTTTGGCTGCGGGGGAGGGCCTACCTCCAGTGGCGGATCGAACACGACTTCCGCTACGGCCAACGTTCCCGCCGCGCCTACCGCCCTGGCTGCCACCGCAGGAAATCAGCTGGTAAGCCTGACCTGGATGGCCAGTAGTGGCGCGACCGGCTATCACGTAAAACGATCTACCACCAGCGGTGGACCGTACACCCAGGCCGGCTCCGCGACCGCGACAAGCTATACCGACACCGGCCTCACCAACGGTACCACCTATTTCTACGTAGTCTCTGCCCTGGACACAGCGGGCGAAAGCATGAATTCGAGCCAGGCCTCCGGCACCCCGACCTTGCCGCCTTCGGGCCCGTCCGCTCCGGCGGCGCCGAGCGCGCTCGCGGCGACTGCGGGGAACCAGCAGATCAGCTTGTCCTGGACCGCCAGCAGCGGCGCGACCAGCTATCACGTGAAGCGCGCTACGGTTAGCGGCGGCCCGTACAGCCAGGTGGGTACGCCAACCAGCAACACTTTCGTCAATACCGTCCTGGCCAATGGCACGACATATTTCTATGTTGTGTCAGCGCTGAATGCGACCGGAGAAAGCCCGAATTCAAGCCAGGCCAGCGCGACACCTTCGTCCACGCCGCCCTCCGCGCCGGATGTGACCATCACAGTGGATCCGACCAAGACCAGTCCGATTTCGCAGTGGATCTACGGGCTTAACTTCTATACGGGCGTTCCCGGCGCGCCGCCTCACCTCACTCTGGACCGCGCAGGCGGCAACCGCTGGACTGCATACAACTGGGAGACCAATGCCTCCAACGCCGGCAGCGACTTTCTTTATGAAAACGACGCCTTTCTGAGCCCGAGCACAACTCCGGCGGAAGCGGTTCGGGGTTTCGTCGCTGCGGACCAGGGCCTGGGCATGGCGAGCCTGATGACCGTTCAGCTGCAGGGATTGGTCTCGGCGGACGAGAGTGGGCCGGTGAGCGTGACCAGCCCACCGGATCTGACCCGTTTCAAGCAGGTGGTCGACAAAAAGAGCACGATCACGCCGGCGGCGTTCACCGAAACACCCAGCTCTACTGACGCCAACGTTTATATGGACGAATTCATGTGGTCGATGGACCAGAAGATCCCAGGCATCTTCGGTGCGAACGCGCCTCTTCCCACGTTCGTGAGCCTGGACAATGAGCCTGAGCTCTGGAATTCGACGCACCTCGAGGTGCAAGGCCCGAACCCGGTCTCGTCTGCCAACTACATCGCGAAAACCATCACTCTCACGAAAGCCCTGAAAGACCAGTTCCCCGCCATGATGATTTTTGGCCCGGTACACTATGGATTTCAAGGCATCTACAATTGGCAGGGCGAACTCTCGGCCACGCCTGATGGTGCGAACTGGTTTCCGGATAAGTATTTGCCCGCCCTTAAGACCGCGTCTGACACGTATGGGAAGCCACTCATCGACGTCTACGACTTTCATTGGTATTCAGAAGCCACCGACGGCAGCACTCGCGTCACTAACCTGACAGCCTCGACTCTTACTAACGCGCAGGTGCAGGCCATTGTGCAGAGCCCGCGCAGCTTGTGGGACCCTACGTACACCGAGAATTCGTGGATCACGAACGATGTGCTAGGAGAGCCGATCAGGCTTCTTCCGCGGCTGCAGGCCAAGATCGACGCCGAATTTCCGGGCACCAGAATTTCAATCACTGAGTATGAAAACGGCGGTGACAACCACATTGCCGGAACCATCGCCCAGGCGGACAACCTCGGCGTCTTCGGCGCTCAGGGAGTGTTCGCGGCGACGCTGTGGCCGCTGGGCAACTGTCCTTATATTCTGGCTGGTTTCCGCGTCTTCCGCGGCTTCGATGGGGCAACAGCCAGCTTTGGCGACACCTCGCTGAGGGCTACTTCGAACAAAGTACAGAACGTGGCTGTATACGCCAGTTCGGACAGCACCACGCCGGGCCGATTTGTATTCGTGGCCATCAACCGCTCGACCTCTTCCCAGGTGACGGCGATCAATGGCGTGGCCCTCTCGGGAACCGCGTCCGTGTTTCAAATGACTGCGGCTTCAGCGCAAGGACAAAATCCTATTCATCCCGTGGCCGTGCAACAGATGCCGGTTAGCGGCTCTTCTTTGACTGTAACCCTTCCAGCGTTGAGCGTTTCGACGATCGAGGTGCAGTAGCCTCGTTTGCCGTCGGCGAGGCCAAAGCTCCTTCTTTGCGTTCCTTTGCGAACTTTGCGGTCAAAATCTTTACCGCAAAGAACGCAAAGGACAACCCCTTAATGTCTGCCCGAAACATGCTTGAAGGGGCACCCTCGCTCCTTCTCAGGTCATATTCCCCCGATCCCACCACCTCAGCACTCTCACCGCGCGCAACGTGTTCCACCGGCTGGCCGCGCCCAGGCGTTCAAGTTCGAAATACGTTTTCCCTTTGTATGAGTTCTGCAGGGTCCAGCGCCCGTCGCCGCGGCGAGACTTGCGGACGATGTCGATTGCTTCTGCCAGGCGCGGATCGCGCGGCGCGCCCGCGGCCTGGAAGTAATCGAGGGCGCGGAGGATGTCGTAGTGCCATCTGGGCGGAAACGAAAAACGCATAAACAGCGGCTTGATGACTTCGCCAGTGCGATGGGAACGAAAGAGCCGGTGCGCCAAAAGAAATTCCCGGCCGCGGCTCTGCGCCAATCGTATGTTCCGCGAATTACGTCCACGGTGCAGTTCGTAAAATCGCAAGCCCTCGAGCACACTGATGGTGGTATGAACCGAAGCGTGGGTCGCGCCATCAGGGCGGCGGCAATTCCAGCCGCCGTCGGGCATCTGCTGTTCCAGGAGATGTGCTGCAACGGTGTCCAGCCGGCCGTCTTCATACTCGAAGTAAGAGAGCACGGAAAGAACCATCCCGGTTACGCAAGTCTCGCTTCGGCGTGTCCATCTCGCCCAGGCGCCATAATTAAGCCCACCGTCGGGCTGCAGGCCTCGGTCCAAAAGAAGCCTGCAAGCCTTTTTCGCCCGAGGATTGGCAGAGGGCAGACCGAAATCACGGAGGGCGAGCATGGTGTAGGTTGTCGACGTCCATTTCGGAGAGTAGAGCCCGCTCTCTGGCGATTTCCCCCGCGCCCACATACCCTCAGAATCCTGCCGGGCGAGAAGACGGGCTCCCCAGCCGAGGCGCGTTATCTTATTGCGCTCCCGCTCCACCGTGGGTGTAGAGGCTCCGACTAAATCCCGCAAGGTCTGCCATCGAATGGCCGGGTCTCCATCGAGCAGCCATTGGATCAGCCGATCTGACCCGGGTTCCGAGGAAGCTCTGGAGTTCATAGTTTCATTGATGACTTTGTGCCGGATGGCGCTGCAGCCGGATAGCCTGCCGTAACCCGAAGAAAACAATCCACATATTATCTCACCAAAAATCGGCTGCCGAGCCTCACCATCATCTGGACGCTGGTTTTGGATCGTAAGCACGGATGTCCTGAGGAGCATCGGTCCCTTATTGTACAAATTTAGCTGGGATGAGTAGTCCTCGGAATCATTCTGAACAAAAGGGTCGAGCCGCCCCAGCGAGGGGACGTAGCCTATCGATTCCCAAGGACGAAGACGCACCCGCCTCAGGCGTTAAAGAAAAAATTGGCGAGACGCCAAGTTAAGCGTGGAAGGTAAAACTCGGGGCGGTGTGGTTGGTCCTGGCGATCCTCTCGGACTCTGGGTTCTTTCGGGGGCAACATGGCTTTATTGATGCGCTCGACTACTTCCTGCAAAGTGAGAGGAGGCATAAAACTACTCCGTTCAAGGGTTTAGTGCTTTGGAGGAGTTTGCCTAGGTCACCGTCCGATTTCAATACAGTGAATTCCGTAGATACTCATGAGGAACCGCGACGGCCCCGGTTCTTTGCGGATTCCACAACATACCATCCTGTTGGGACCGGGCCGTCGCATTAGACATCCAAAAGACCACGTACTCGGACTTAGCGCGCCAGAAGCCGTTCAGCTGGCTCCTTGCCTGATCCGGCGGGACTCTTCGCGCTCCCGTCCGGCGGTATATTTTGATTCACCCGGAAGAAGTTAGCTGGATCGTATTTCGCCTTTAGCCGAGCCAGCTTCGGGTAGCTATCCCGATACGTCGCACGAATGCGATCTTCGCCTTCGCCTTCCATCATGAAGTTTACGTAGGCTCCGCCGGCCCCATATGGATGCAGCGCCTCCCAGTAGTTTTTGGCCCACTCGGTGATGCGATCCTTATTGGCCGGATCGGGGTCGACGCCGACAATCACCTCGCTCCAGGTGGCATCGCGATAGCTCCACGGGGTGTCTTTGTTTCCCGTCTTGTGCGCAGCTCCGTTGATGGGATACAGATGCATGGTGGAGTGCAGTGTGGGCAGTTCCGATCCATGCTTGAGGTGGAGCGCGATGGCCTCGTCGCCCAGCTCTTTCACGAAGTCCGCCTTCCAGTACCACTGCAAGCCGGGCGTATACAGGCCGTCGAACATGCCTTGCAACATGGGAAACGGCATGGGAGCGAAGAATTCAAACGCGGGACGCCGGAAGTTGCGCAGCGGCTCCAGAATTTTATTCGCCTGTTCCAGCCCTCCGTTGTAGCACCAGACCAGGCCGCACATCTTCCTGAAATGCAAGTTCTCGGGAAAAGGCGGTCCGGGCGGGACGGTAAGAAATGCAAAGAAGCCGTTGATCTCTTCCGGCGCTTTTGTGATGAACTCGCGGTACCACTTCATGATATCGGCGGCCTGATCCAGTTCCCACAACATCGGGCCGGCACACACCATTCCAACCGGATGCGCCTTGAATAGAAATGAAGTTACCACGCCAAAGTTTCCGCCACCTCCGCGGATGGCCCAGAACAGGTCACTATTCTCGTTGGCGCTCGCGACCACGAATCGTCCATCGGCAAGGACGACGTCGGCTGCCAGCAGATTGTCGATGGTCAAGCCGTATTGCCGCGTCAGGTGTCCCATGCCGCCGCCAAGGGTCAAGCCCCCGACACCTGTAGTCGAGATGACTCCGGATGGCACCGCGAGCCCAAAGGCGTGGGTTGCGTGGTCCACATCGCCCCAGGTGCAACCGCCGCCGACGCGCACGGTCTTTGCTGCTGGATCGACATGAACATACTTAATGAGGGAGAGATCGATCACCAGGCCATCGTCGCAGACTCCCAAACCTCCGGCGTTATGGCCGCCGCCTCGAATCGAAACCCGCAGACTATGTCTGCTGGCCGAATTGAAGCGCGGTAATCACGTCGGCAACGTCCGCACACCTCGCGATCAAGCGTGGTTTGCGGCTGATCATCGCGTTGTAGACTTTGCGCGCTTCGTCGTAGCGTGGATCCGTGGGCTCGATCAAATCGCCACGGAGCTGACTTTTGAATTGAGTAACAGCTTCCTGCTGCATGGCTTCCTCCATATCCGGAAGATTTGCTGACTTCCTCCCCAGGGTTGGAGCGAACTGCACCGCCGGGAATTATACCTATGGCCGGGCCTCGTAGACGATGTTGAACGGCGTCTCGGTGGCGCGGCGGAAGCGGCTGAATCCGGCCGCAGTCACCACCTCGCGAATCCGTTTCTCGCCCGCCTGCGCGCCCAGGCACAACCCGACTTCCTGCGAACGCGAGCAAGGCGTGCACAGCAGCGTTGAAAACGAGTAGTACACCCGGCCGACGGGATTCAGATTGTCCTTCAACTGGTCGTTCGCAAACGGCTCAACGATCATCCAGGTCCCATCCTTGGCCAACGACTGCCGGACGTGCGCCGCCGCCCCGATCGGGATCGCCCATGTCGTGCAGGCAATCGAACACGGCCACGAAGTCGTAGTCTTTGCCCGGAAACTCTTTTGCCTTCGACACCTCGAAGGTCACGCGGTCGGCGACGCCTCTGCGCGTCGGCGGACTCGCGGGCCGCTTCAATCGACTTGTCATGGTAGTCGAATCCGAAGAATTGCGATTTCGGGAAAGCTTTCGCCATCAATAACGTCGAAGCTCCTTTGCCGCAGCCGACGTCGGCCACTCGTGCGCCGGCTTCGAGCTTCTCTTTGACACCGTGCAACGCCGGAATCCACGAGCTCACAAGATTGGCGGCGTAGCCTGGACGGAAGAACTTTTCGCAGCCGTGGAAGACGCCGTCCACATGTTCATGCCAACCCATTCCGGCGCCGGTGCGGAAGGAGTCGGCGATCCGCGGAACTGCCGCCAGCGAACCCAACGCCAGTTCAAATGCGCCGGGCAGATAGGCCGGACTGTCTTCGTTCGCCAGCGTAAACGCCTGCTCCTCGCTCAGGCTGAACTTGTTGGTGTGTTCATCGTAGGTGATGTAGCCTCCGGCGGCCTGTGAAGCCAGCCACTCGCGCAGGTAGCGCTCGTCGGTCTGCGTCCTGGCCGGCCAGTTCCGCACGAACTCATCGGACCCATCGGCAAGTGCTTTGTAAAGTCCCAACTTTTCGCCGATAACGACCATGCCGGCGTGAACCGCGGCTCCAAGATCGGTCACGAATTGCCCGATAAAGGCGTTCAGTTTGTTCATATCGAGAGTGGGAGCCTGCGCTGTACTCATTGGAATTTCTCCTTTTTCGGTTCGGACTCATCGTCTACTGCTGCGATCCTTGCCGCCTGTTCGGCAGCTACGGCTTTGCTAGAATCCGCTCAGTAGAGTGTCTTCTGTGCTCGGGTCGGCTCTTGAAGAACGCGCTCATTGAGCCCTAAACCTCGTCTTGCCTGAACAAGTTAGCAAGCACAGGGCGGCGAGTAACGAAACAACGCCAAAGAAAAGCCAAAATTAGAAGCCGCAAGCGCCCGCTTTGAGGAGATCGGGATCACCCTTGGAGACAAGTCCCCCAACCTATCAATTCGGCGACTTCACGCTGGACGTCCGAAGGGGTTGTGTTCTCAAGGGCGACGAGGAAATCAAACTTCGTCCCAAGGTCTACGAAACCCTCAAATACCTGGTGGAACACCCCGGACGGCTGATCGGCAAACAGGAATTGATCCAGGCGGTCTGGCCCGACGCATTTGTTACCGACGATTCGCTGGTGCAGTGCACTGTCGAACTGCGCCGCGCGCTGGATGATCGCACTCAGCAATTGCTGAAGACCGTACCGCGGCGCGGATACCTGTTTACTGCGCCGGTGGTCAAGCGCTCGTCGAAGGCGGATCATTTCCCTACTCCTAGTTCCTTTGGCTTGGCCAACGGCGGTGAGCCGGCCACGCCGAAGGTTCCGGAAGCGACGCGACCTGCCTATCCCGCGCACTTCGCTCATCGGACGCGAACAGGAAGTGGCGCAAGCCACTGAAGTTGCTACCCGGTCGGACATTCGCCTGTTGAGCCTCACTGGTCCGGGAGGCGCAGGAAAAACCCGACTGGCGGTTGCGGTAGCGGCAGCGATCGCGGACCAGTTCACGGCGGGAGTTCAATTTGTCGGCCTGGGCTCGATCACCAATCCCGACCTGGTGGCTGCCGCCCTCGCGGAGGAACTCGATATCCAGCAAGTCGCCAACCGCACGGTTCCGCAACTTATCGGGGATCACCTGCGGAACTCGGGCCCATTCTTGCTCCTGCTGGACAACTTCGAACAGGTTCTGCCGGCTGCGACGGTCGTCGCCGAGACTTTGGAAGCATGTCCATCTCTCAAGATCCTGGTCACCAGCCGGTCTTGCCTGCGTATTTACGGCGAACAGGAATTTCCCGTAACGCCACTGGCGCAGAATTCAGCGGTTGAGTTGTTTGTGCAACGTGCGGCCGCGGTCGGGCCCGATTTTGCGATGACAGCAGAAAACGCGCCAGCGATTCGCGACATCTGTTCGCGGCTGGATGGACTACCGCTGGCGATTGAACTGGCGGCGGCCCGAACCAAGGTGCTCTCACCGGGAGCCATGTTGGATCGTCTGCAAAGCCGCTTGCAATTGCTGACTGGCGGTGCGCTCGACCTGCCCGAACGGCAACAAACCCTCCGCAAGACGATCGACTGGAGTCACGATCTGTTAAATGAGGCCGAGAGAAAACTTTTTCGGCGTCTTTCCGTATTTTCCGGCGGGTGCACACTGGAGGCGGCAGAAGCAGTCTGCAACACCAGTCGCGATCTCGAGATTGATCTGTTCGAAGGCCTGTCGTCCCTGGTAGATAAAAACCTGGTGCAGTGCGCAGACCGAACCGGGGCGGAGACGCGCTTTGCGATGTTGGAGCTGATTCGCGAATACGCCCTCGAGCGTCTCTCCGATCAGGGGGAGGAATCTTCGGCCCGGCGGGCACATGCGGCGTACTATCTGGTGATCGCTGAGGAGGGAAATCCGGAGTTGGACCCCACGGATCGGGTTCGCTGGCTGACGCAGTGTGATGGTGAGATCGATAATTTTCGCTTCGCCCTCGACTGGCTCTTTCAAACGCGAGATCTGGACTGGGGTTTGCGCCTCTGCGTGGCTCTGTTCCGATTCTGGGAGATGCGAGAGCATTTGACCGAGGGCCGTGCTCGACTGGAAACGATTCTGCGTCTCGCCGGTACCGGGCACTCAAAAGAACGCGCCAGAGTATCGCATTTTCTCGGGGCATTGGTAACCGCCCAGGGTGATTTTGCGGCTGCCGAGCATTTTCTTGAGCAGAGTCTCTCCCTTTACGAGGAATTGGACGATCAATGGGGAATCGCCGCGTCATTGAATGCTCTGGCAATCGCGGCCCGGGACCGGGGCGACTACGCTTTGGCGCAAAGCAACTTTGAGCGCAGCCTGGCATGCTGGCGACTCCTGCCGGACCGGTTGGCAATCGCGCGCTGTCTTCACAACCTCGCCAATGTGGTCAAGGTACGCGGCGACTATTCACGCGCGCGATGGGCTCTGCGCGAAGCAACGGAAATCTTCGAGGATCTCGGGGATCGCAGCGGAGCCGCATGGTCTACCAACCAGCAGGGCGACATTGCCCGGGAACGGGGCGACCTGGCTAGCGCGCGAAGCTTGTATCAACATGCGCTCTTAGTCTTCCGTGAGACTGGCGACCGGTGGGGTTCAGCGCGGTCTCTGACTGATTTGGCCGGCATCGACTCTGAGCAAGGAGAACATCTGGCAGGGCAGGCCGCATACCGCGAAGCCCTGGAAATCTTCGCGGGATTGGGCCACCGACGTGGAATGGCGCGGGCGTTGGAAGGCTCCGCCTCTCTGGCTTTGGCTCGAGGATACGCCGCCCGGGCACTGAAATTGGCCGCCGCGGCGGCGCATTTGCGAAATTTGATCGGCGCTCGTCTGCCCCAGGCCGAGCAGTTTAAACTCGATCAGGCGCTGCTGCCTGCGTGGGAATCGCTCGGTGAAGAGGCGGGAAAGGAAGCATGGGCAGAAGGGTCTGCAATGAGCCTCGAAAGAGTTATCCAATACTCTCTGGAAGAGCTGGAATCTGCCAAGTCAGAATAGTAACGAAGAACTAGCAGTTTCGCCGGCGCCAACCGGAACCATCAACCACAGACGACACAAAGCCACACGAAGAGAGAGCTTGCAACTAAACCTTCGTGATACTTCGTGTCCTTGGTGGTTCGTGAATTTTGCGGCGTCTATCGACCTACTATGACCTAGGCTTGTTCCCCAAAAATAAGTGCGAATCAGGGTATGGCTTCCGGCATGTCGCCGATATCGATCACTACCAGGGTAATGTCGTCAGCCTGCCCGCGGGTGCTACCGTTTTCGGACCATCCAATCACCTCATTGAGCAAATGCTCTGCAAACTGCTCAGGTGAAAGATTCTGGTGAGCCGCAATGAACTCTTCCAAGCTCGAGTCTCCGAACACCTCGCCCCGAGCGTTCTCCGCCTCCACCAGCCCGTCCGTATAGAGCAACAGGCGGTCGCCTGCTTCTAAACGGAATTCTGTCTGCGCGTATTGTTCGCGCGGACGTACGCCAAGCAACAATCCGCTCTCATTCAACTCGACCAGTTTTCTGGTCGCGCGGCGCCAAAGCAACGACGGCGGATGCCCCGCCGCGGCGTAGCACCCCGTTCGCCGGGTCTGATCGAGAACGAGGTACACCGCAGTGGCATATTGGCCTTCAGCGTGGGAACAAAGTGTAGAGTTCAACCCGGTGATGACCTTTCCCGGCTCGGTTCCAATAGCGGTTTGCCCGGAGACTGCCACTTTGACCATCGAGGCCACCAGCGCCGCAGGAACCCCATGCCCGGCAACATCGGCCACTACGATTCCCAGACAATCAGGTCGAATCGGAAGAAAATCGTAGAAGTCTCCGGCCACCGCCGTCATGGGCGCATACCGGACGGCGAGGCGAAAATTTCCTACCTGAGGATTCTTGCGTGGCAGGATCGAACTCTGAATCTGCGAAGCCGCCCGCATCTCTTCGTCCAACGAAACCAGCTGTTTTTCATTGGCGATCACCCGGCGCGCGGCCGCGTAGCCCAGACAGCAAATCAATACGAACAAGCCATACGGCTCGGTGTCGGTGTGCCAGACGAACAACCCAGTGCTTGCGAAGCGGTTCTGTGCGAAGGTCAAAAACAGAACGAGCATTCCAAAAGACAGAACGCCTTGGTCGGGCACTCGCGGAGGTTTATACCCGTTCAAGCGTCCCAAAAGCAGAACCACCGGCAACAGAAAAACTGTTCCAATCCCGGCTGCTGGCAGAAGGTCTGGGCGCCTGTGAATTACGATATCCGCAAACGCAATTGTGGCGAACACCCCATAGCACCACATCAACCAGCGGACGGACGAACGCCAGCCCTTGCCGTAAAAATCTTCGAAGAGCAACAAGGCTGGCACCATAATGGCGAATTCGATCAGCTTGCTGACGTAGGGCCAAATCCGAGCGACTGGCCGAGGGCCATCTGGAAGGGGGTAGTACTGGTGAGCAGTCGCAGGCCATATGGGCCGGCGAATAAACCGAACCAGAGCAGGACGCGCTCGCCCGATCGCCGCCGGAACAGATGTACAACAACTGCACCCACCCCGATTGCTGCAATGATCGAGCCCAGGATCAACAGCGGAAGGTCCTGGCGCAGATTGGACCGCAACTGCTCTTCTGAAACCGCGACCAGGAGCGCCTCGATCACAGTAGCACCGAGCTAAACCTTGATGCTGACCTTGCGCCGCCTCGTGATTCTGAATCAGTGGAAGAACAAATAGTTTCGTTCACGAGAAGCAAACGCCTCGACGGATTTTACACCGACCGCTCGTTGCTTGTGCCCTGCGTACCAGATCGCTTCCACACTTGCCAGGTGGGGATCTTGAGCCCGCCATGCCCGCATCTCCTGGTGCGACCGCTTTAACAGTGAGTGAAGCGGGATATCGAGGTTGGTGAGAATCGAGTGGCGGTTGCTTACGCGAGGACAGGACGTTCAAATCACTGGAAAGCAGCGGCGCCGACCTGCGCAAGATAGGAATGTTCGCAGGGTCAATAATTCGGCCAGACGCCGGGAGTGGCGAGCTCAAGCAAGTTGGCATCCGGATCCCTGAAATACAAACTGGAACCGCCTCGCTCCCAATGAACTTCCGATTCAATTTCGATTCCACACTCGCGCAGTCGCGTTCGCCAAGTCTCGAGGGCGTCCGACGAAATGGCAAAGGCGAGGTGGCCAGGGCCGCGTGTCTCATGCGGAGGGATGATACCTCCACGAATGACGACCGCTTCATTAGACGTGCCATGAGTGAAGAGCAGGAGCACATCCGCACCAACCCGCAAAGCACAAAAGCGCTCATCGCTGACCATAGCATCAAAATTGAACAGCGATTGATAGAATTCACGCGCGCGATCGATCTCAGCGACGTTGATGCAGGTCTCGACGATTCCCGCCACTCGCAGATTCGAGCTCTCGATTGGTCCCATCATTTCCAATTTTAACAACGCACTCGTCTGAACGGGAAAGCGTCAATGGCGCAGGAAACGAACACCGCCCGACTGTTTAATGTGGAGCTACAAACCTAAGACTGAAAACGCGCAGTAGAACCTCTCCCCTCTTTTCTATGGGGAAGAGCAACCAGGCCATTCAAGGTTGAAAGCGATCCGCCTTCTTCATGTTTAACCACGTTTCTTCACCGCTTCCATGCAGCACGCATCGAAGTGATGGCCGCTTCAGCCAGGTAGTAGACAAACGGTCTGGCTGCTCAATACACTTCTAGTGCGGCATCCGATCCCGTTATCTATTATCTATGCGACTTGTTACTTTCGAGGATCCCGCGCGCCACTCCCGCGTCGGAGCCGTCACGCCCGACGGACGGATTGTTGATCTGCACACCGCCTGCGCCCTCTACTTGCGGGATGTGGAGGCCGAAAGTGCCTTCTACCGCCTGGCGGACGCGATGGTTCCGCACAATATGCGAGAGTTATTCCGCGGAGGGGACACCAGCCTGGAAGCCGCCCGCAAGGCGTTAGATTACACGTTGCATAACGACACGCTCCCTGGGCCTCGCGGCGAGGCCATCTTCTATGCTGTCGATGAAGTTAGCCTGAAGGCGCCAATTATTCCCAAGAAGTTTTTTCATACTGCGGGCAACTTCCGCGAGCACCACGAGGAAGCTGCCAAAGCCGGGTTCTCGCATCCGGTTATGCCCTGGATCGTGTTCTTCCAGAACGTGGACGCGATCATTGGCCATGAGCAGCCGGTGATCTATCCTGAGCACCTCACACAAGAACTGGACTACGAACTCGAGCTCGCAGTCGTCTTGAAAAAAGGCGGGAAACACTTCACGCCGGAAGAAGCCGCCGACTACATCGGGGGTTACGTCATTTTCAACGACATTACCGCCCGCGACATCCAGCGCCGCGAGATGAAGTCAGGGGTATTCAGCTTCTGCAAAGGGATCGACACGTTCTGTCCGCTGGGGCCCTGGATCGTGACCGCCGACGAGATTCCCAACCCGCACAACCTTGCCATGGAGCTGCGGGTAAATGGCAAGCCCCGGCAAAATTCACACTCCAGTAAGATGTCGGTGAAGATCCCTGAAATTCTTTCGCACTATTCGCCCATGGGCTACAGCGCAGGCGACGTGGTTTCTACCGGCACAGTCTCTGGCGTGGCCGCGTTCAGTGGCGACCCCAAAGCCTGGTATCTCAAGGTTGGGGACGTAATGGAATGTGAAATCGAGAATATTGGAATCCTGCGCAATCGCGTAATTTCGTGGGAGGAAGCCTACGGCCGCAAGCCGGCTACGCTTGCCACCCAGGAAACACCTTCCTAGAGACATCCATGAGTTCTTATCAAAACAGCGGGAAAGTGTGGGTGAGCGATCTCAACGCGCGCCCCGAAATTCGCTCCGCCTTCCCTCGGAACCAGATCCGCTTCTACGACACCACGCTGCGCGATGGTGAGCAGACCGTCGGAGTGGTCCTGTCGCCGCAGCAGAAATTGGAAATCGCCCGCAAGCTGGACGAACTGGGAATCAGCCGGATTGAAGCCGGTTTCCCCAAAGTTTCTCCCGAAGATGCGGAAGCAATCACCATGATTCGGAAGGCCAACCTGAAGGCGGAACTCTGGGGCTTTTCCCGAGCCGTCCGAGGGGATGTTGAAGAGCTGGTTCGCCTCGGCCTGAGCGCGTCGGTAATTGAGTCGCCGACCAGCGACATCAAGCTGAAGGCCTACGGCCTCTCGCGCGAGGAGGTGCTCAAGCGCGTTACCGACGCGGTCGGCTTCGCCAAGCAGAATGGGATCGCGGTCGCGTACTTCGCGGTGGATGGAACGCGCACCGAACTCGATTTCCTGAAGCAAGTCTATCTGGCGGCGCTCGAGGCGGGTGCCAGCGAAATCGTGGTAGTGGACACGATCGGTGCCTGCGGCCCCGAGGCGGTCGAGATCCTGGTGCGCGAGGTATGCCAGTGGGTGGGGTCGGACGTTCCGGTCCATTATCACGGGCACAATGATTTCGGTATGGCGACAGCCTGCGCTGTAGCGGCCGTGCGCGGCGGAGCATCGTGGATTCAGGGCACAATCAACGGCATGGGTGAACGCGCCGGCAACGCCGATATTGGCGAGATTGCGCTGGCATTGCGCTGTCTCTACGACGTCCCTGTGGCTCTGGATTTGACCAAGGTGCGCGAAGTCTCCGCGGTGGTGAGCAAAGCTTCCGGGTACACCGCTTGACGCCTGGAAACCGCTGGTAGGAGAAAATCTGTTCATGCGCGAAAGCGGCGCGGTCGCCAGCCAGTTTCACATTCCCGAAGCGATCGAACCGTATTCCTCAGAACTGGTCAACGCCCGCAGGAAAATAGTGCTGGGAAAAAAGAGCGGGCTGGACAGCATCGATCTGAAGGCAAAGGAGCTGGGCCTGACGATTGCAAGTGAACAGCGCGCCGCCATTCTTGCAGCCGTAAAAAAAAGGGCCATCGCCAAACGCGGCCTGCTCACGGATGCCGAGTTTATTGAAATCGCTCGGCTGGCGTCATCACAAACGCCAGCGAATAAAGTCTGAGTTCAGCTTCGCTGCCTATTTCCGGAAATGTGGCAACACTTCGTCTCCGAACAACTTGGCTTGCCCGGTCCGGTCGTCTCCCCAGATTTCCAACATGATGTGAGTACAACCCGCATCACGATACTCTTCAATCCGCCGTATGCACTCGTCCGGTGTTCCGGCAATGGCACAGACTTTGCCGAGGATTTCGTCCGTCACCGCTTTAGCCGCCGCCTTCCGTCCACCTCGCTCCATGGCGTCGGCAACTGGGCGCAACTCATCGAAGGTCAAACCGGCGCATTCCAGCAGGACGTCGGCTGAACCCTTGATGTTCTGAACTTTGTTGGCAAGATACATCGCTGCCTGCTCACGGGCGCCTTCCTTCCCTTTGTCAGAGTTGCGCCCGATGCTGCCGACGATGACCGAACCAAGAACCAGAGCCTGCTGGGTCTTTCCCCGCTTTGCGCGCGCCCTCTTCCATGTTTTTGCGTGAGTAACGCACAAATGCCGGGGTAGTGATACTGGCGGTCAGCAATCCATCGCCAACCACGCCAGACATTTTCTGCAATACCGGCCCCGTCCCGGCTACGTAAATTGGAGGAATACCGCGCGGAGTGTGCGCCTCCGGCTTCAGTGGCGGGACGCTGGCCTGGAACGACTTTGCCTTCATACTGAAACGCTCCGCCGTTCAGAACACCTTTGACGACTTCAATGCTCTCCCGCATCACGGTCGCCGGGCCGATTCTTTCTCGCCTTCCCCTTCGCCGATCTCCTTCATGAAAATCTTGGAAGCGCCGAGGCCCAACAAGAACCGATCGCCGGCGAGATCCTGCATGACGCGCGCTTCCATCGCAATCTGCACCGGATGCCGCGTATAAGGCGAGATGATGCCCCAGCCCAACTGAATCCGCGTGGTCTGGGCCGCAATCACCGCCAACACGGCCGTCGACGAACGCGCCTCGAAAGAATGCTTGCGCCACCAGGGATACGCTTCCGCAATCCAGAATGTGTCGAACCCGGCTTGTTCGCAGGCCTTGGCCATGGCGACGGTTTCGTGTACTGGCTCCATGCTGAGTTGCAGAACACCGATATTGAACGGAATAGTCATCAAGATTTGCGTCTGGCTTTCGTCGATTGGTTTCAAGAACCAGTTCTCAGAGCCCAGTTCTCAGTTCTCAGACCGTTAGTCTGGGATCTTTCCACGAATGTTCAAGGCCCTTGATCAGTTCCCACATTACTTTGTTCAGAGGGGTAGGAACTCCGAACTTTTCACCCCACTTCACAATGGCGCCGTTCATGAAATCAACTTCGGTCTGCCGTTTGGCCAGGACGTCCTGCAACATGCTGGCGCGGTGCTTGCCGGGAGCGCTGGCGCCTTTCTGCACCAGTTGGCGCGGGTCGCCGTGCAGCGCAATGCCCAGGTTCTTGTGCTACCGCCTCACCTTCAGCAATCAGGTCGTTGAAAAATTGTCCGGTGGGCTCAAAGCGCGTCGCCGCGCCGTGATGCAGCAATGTCAGCGCGCCCACTGGATTGGTGGAGGCGTTGAAAATCAATTTCGTCCACTGCGCTCCACGCGCATCCTTCAAGGCGATGGTGTTCATGCCGGAACGCGTCATCAGCCCGGCGAGTTCCTCCACCTTGCTCATCGAAGTATGCGTGGGTTCGAACGGGCCAATCCAGGTGTCGCCCTTGATGTCGTAGCCGATATGCCCAGGCGCGATCGAGTGTCCCGCCGGAAAGGTCGTGCCCCGGATCACATACTTCACATGCTCGGCGATGATCTCTTCGTTGCCGACGCCGTTCTGCACCGAACACACCGCGCTGTTGTCGTCGAAGATGTGCGCGACCTGCGCGACCGCGTTCCGGGTGTGGATCGCCTTGGTGGCGACGATGCCGTAGTCGCAGCGTGGCAGTTCTTTCAGATCGCTGGTCGCATTCAGCCGGGCGGTGAAGTCAGCCGCGCCGGAGAGTCGCAGTCCGTTCTTCCGGATCGCGTCGGTGTGCTCATTCCACAGATCGTAAGCCCACACTTCGACCTCGCCCGCCTTTGCCAGGTGCGCGGCAAACAGGCTGCCCACAGCTCCGCAGCCGACTACACAGACCTTCATCGAGTGATCGTCCTCAGTTCGTGGGTTGTGTTGCGGGTCTCCTGTCCGGTGTAAAACTTCCAGGGAACATCGGCCAGGCACTCGCCTTCCGTTTTGCCGATGCGATAAGTGTCCTGCGTATAGAGGCAGACTTTGCCGTCGGTGTCCACGACCTGCGGATGAAGCGAGAAGATCATGTTCTCCTCAAGTTGAACGTCGCTCTTCGCCCCAATCGCAGGATACTCGAGCATGGTCGCTCCAATGCTGTGGCCGGACAGGTGTCCCAAAGCAAAACCTTTTTTGGCGAACGACTCTGCCACTGCACGGTGAACATTGCTGGCCAGCTCACCTGCACGCATGAGCTTTCGCGCTTCCTCCAGAGCGTTGGGATAGACGTCCGCCATGGCTTGAGTCCTCGGGCTGACTTGGCCGCAAATCAATGGCCGGGAAAACTCCACCCAGTAACCGCCCGCGCCGGTAACTTCGAGCGAGTAGAGCAGAAGATCGTCGGCCGCAACCACGCGATGGCCTGGCACTTTGAAGGATGCTTCAGCCTCGCCATGCGTACCGGAAAGCATGATATTCATCATGCGCGGTCCTGCCCCGCGCGCGAAAAAGCGCTGCACCGCCGGCGCCATGATCTCGGCTTCGGTCTTGCCCGGCTCGTAGGCGGCCACCAGCGCCCAGAAGCCGTCGACGATGATGTCCATGGCGTCGCGCACTTCTGCGAGCTCTTCGTCGCTCTTAACCGCGCGCGCCATATCAAACTGGCGATCAAAGGGAACGAGGGCGAACGAACTTTTGGTCAGCTCGACATAGTCGCGCACCGCCATGATGAAATCCATGCCGTACACGCCGACGCGCTTCCATCCGCGTTCCTGCCCTCGCTCGCGAATCCAGCTTCCCGGAACATCCGGCCAGACATGGTCTTTGATCCAGGGCTTGGTTTTATCGCCGATCCAGCGCGCCTCTCGCGGAAACACCAACGTTGGCTCACCCGCCAGTGGCAGCACAACGTAGACGTAGCGGTGCACGATTTCGAAACCTGAGACGTAAAACGTAGCGCCCTCAAAGCCGGCATATTGATTGCCGCACACGATCAGCGCATCCAGACCCTCGCGCTCCATCCGGGAGCGAATGTTCTTATAACGACGGTCGATTTCCGTTTGAGTTGGCAACCGGTCTCCCTCGCTTTTCGTTTCGCTTCACATCTCGAACTGCTGGCTCTACGACTGCACACCGCACAGCTCCACGGCCGTGAGCGCATAAATCTTCGTGATATCCACCAGCGTTTTGATTTTCACTTTTTCGCCTTCGGCATCGCGCGGCCCGCTGGACGGCCCGTAATTCACGGTCTCAATGCCATAGCGGCTGAGCACGCTGGCGTCCGAACACCAGGCAACGACTTCCCGCTCCGGCGGCTTGCCCATGATGCGCTCATGATTGGCGTCGATGGCCTTGATCATCTCGTGGTCTTCGCGGATGCGTGCGCCCGGCACCGAAACATACGTCTCAAACTCCAGTCCCCAGTCGGGATGTTGCTTCTCCAGATCAAGGAACACCTGCTGAATGTCGCGGCGTGCGTCGCTCATCGGAATATTGGGCGGAACGCGCACGTCGAGGAACAGCTCTGTCTTTTCCGGCGTGCGGCTGGCACGCCAGGCATGGCCACCGCGAATCCCGCCCAGATTCACGATAGCTTTCCTGCCGCCGTAGGAGGCCTTCTTCTCCCACACCCCGATCCATTTCAGGATCTCGCCCATCAATTCGTGCATGCGCCGGATTGAGTTCATCTCCTCGCGCCCTTCGCAGAAAGCGGTGTGAACGTAGATACCGGAACAGGAAATACGTACCCAAAGCGAACCGAAGTGTTCGAGCACCACGTGCATGTCCGTGGGCTCGCCCAGGATGCACATGTCAGGCAGCACGCCGTGATTTACCAGGTAGTGCGTGCCAATACCATAGCCCCGGTATTCCTTGCCTTTGAAGTCGCCCCACTGCGTCTTCTCAATCTCGCCCGCAACCGCAGCAATGATCACATCGCCTTTCAACTTGACCCCGGCGCGCTGCAGCGCCTTGACCGCATGGGCGTAGCAGACCAGCGCGCCCTTCATGTTGTAAATGCCAAGGCCGTAAACGAATCCATTCTTGACGACAGCCTGCGGCTTGTAGCCGATGCCGGTCAGGAAGTCTTCGCGACCAGTATTTGAGGTATCCATGTGGCCGTTAAACATCAGATTCTTGCCGCCTCCGCTTCCAGTCCAACGGCCAATAACGTTGGCGCGGCCTTCCTCCACTTCCTGCCACGTAACCGTCAGTCCGAGCTGCTGCAGCACGCCCTGCATGTACTGTGCCATCCCGAGCTCTTCTCCCGTGGGACTGGGAATATTGATGACGTCGCAGCACATGGCCACGATTTCTTCTTCCTTGATCTCGGCGAGGATCTCCTCCACGAGCTTCGCATGCAGTCCCGGCTTCGAATCTTTAGTTGATTTAGACACAGTTCTCGGTTCTCAGTGCTGAGTTCTCCGCATCAAGCCAGTCGAAAATCATCGGGGTAGGTGCACAATTTTTCATTACCAGTTTCAGTGATCAGGAAATTATCTTCCAGGCGCAATCCACCTCCACCGGGCCAGTAAATACCCGGTTCGATCGCGAGCACCATATTCTTTTCTGATGGTGCCGCTTCCGGCCTGGTGTGCGTAGGGAAATTCATGGGCACGCGCTCCCACACCGTGACATATGGCATGGGAAGGCTGGCCCGGATAACCGCCTTCAGTAATGCGAGCCCGGATCAGTCGATCTAGATCCGGCAAACTGGCGCCGTCGCGCGAGTACCTGACCGCTTCATTGAAGACCTTCAGCAACAGGTCCAGTAGCTTGTGATACTCCGGCGTAAGCTCGCCGGGGCAGGCGTTCTTGGTAAGGTCCGTCCAGTAGCCATCGACGCAGACCCAAATTTCAAACAGGGTGGGCTCGTTGTTCTGAATCGGACGGTCCCCGGTAGCCGTAAATGTTGCAATGCCCTTGCCCGACCAGACCAGGGTGAAAGCGCGCGCCATCTCGACCTTGCCTTTGTACCCTACGCCCAGGCCATGAACGAAACCTTCGTACATGCCGCCCACTTCACTTTCTTTCATGCCGGGACGCATATGTTCTCGCGTGTAGTCCATGGCCAGGGCAGCTAGTTCGTTGGCCAGTCGCATGCGCTCAATCTCCTGCGAGGTTTTGATGGCGCGAGCTTCATTGAGCAGAGGAGTGCTATCGCTAACCTTGCCTGCGACTTTGCGGAAGGCATCAAAATAAAACTGGGTTGGAGTGGTAGGCTCGCCCACCATGCGATCCGCTGATTGTGTCCCCATGTTGAGTTCAACGGCAATGTTGCCGGTAAGGCCGCGTTGCTTAAGGATCTCAAGCGCCAGGTCCAGCGCGCGGAATTGAGGCGGCCGGGGATCGCGCTCGTCATAACTCTTGAATAGGCGGATATCTTTCGTCCACGAGTTACGCTGCGCGTCGGCCAGTTGCGGCTCCAGTGCGATCAGGATGGGTTCGCCCTCGCGCGGGAAGATGGCGGCATCGTATCCCTTCATGCACCAGTAATTGGTCAGGTACAGCATGTTGTCGGGGGCGCGCACCACCAGAGCACTCACGTCCTGATCCTTCATCAGAGCGCGCACGCGATCCAGTTTCCCGTGATCAACCGGCCAGACCATTGCCTAATGAACCTTTCCATGGACGGGCACCGCCCGATTTTCGTCGGCAAAAGTCCACGACGCTTCCAGTCCCTTAATCAGGCGGTAAACCGCGGTATGCATCGGTGCAGCGATGCCAACCCGCTCGGCCTCGCGAGCGATCGCCCCACTCAGGAAATCTACCTCCGTCGGCAACTGATGACGAATGTCGTAGAGCATCGAAGGCGGATGATTGGTCATGGCGCCAATCTTGTTCATCTCCCAGGGATCTTCGTGCAATTGCACACCCACGGCTTCGGCGACGCGCTTGCCTTCGTTGATCAACTCATGCAGCAAGTTGCCGAGACTGGAGAATTGAGATTCGTCGGCAAAGTGCGGCGAATGCGGCAATCCTGTCAACGCCGATACTCCGTTAACCGAGGCGTTGAAAATCAGCTTTGACCACTGCGCCGGACGTGCATCCGGCAGCGCCTCCGCTTTCAACCCGCCCGCGACAATCAACTCTGCTGCCTCCTTGACTAATGTATAGGGCGTATTACGAGGCTCGAAAGGCCCGATCCAGGTAGCCGTATCCAACTCGTATTGCACATGCGTATCACTATGACGAGTACCGCTCATGAAGGTTGTGCCCCGAATTACATAACCCCGAGTGTGCTCGGCAATGATCTCTTCACAACCGAGTCCGTTCTGTGCCGAAATGATCGCACCCTCGTCGAAGCGATGTCCGACGGACGCGATCGACTCTTCCACTTGCGTGGCTTTGGTTGCGATGATGCCAAGCTCGCAATCCGGCAACTCATCAGGCTGGGCGGTCGCCTTGATTGAGACCTGAAAATTGTGCGTGCCCGAGACCCGCAGTCCTTCCTGATTGAGCGCCCGGGCGTGTTCTTTGCGGCGGACGAAAGCCCAGACTTCCGCGACCCGCGCCAGGTGCGCTGCGTAAAGACTCCCGATGGCCCCACAGCCAATTATGCATACCCGCCTCATAAATTGCGCCTGGGTCTCACCCGCGCCAAGCCCACAGGCGGGGGGTGCCTGTTCCAGACGGTCATGTCCGCTTCTCCACTTTCACTGGTTGTCTCGACTCTTTCTTTACCATGGCACGGAATAAGCTGTCTGCGTTGTTGAACGAATCGTCAATGATGATGTCATTTGCGAACAAAGCATCCTGCAACGCCGCCGAGATGGTGTGGATCGGCGCTGCCCCGCCTTCTCCCATGCCCTTCGCACCGCTGTAACTGTGCGGCGATGGAGTTTCGATGTGGCCATACTTGACTTTCGGCATATTCATCGCCGTGATCGGAATGTAGTCGCTGAAGGTACTGGTCAGCATGTTTCCCACCTCGTCATATACACAGTTCTCCATCAGTGCGGCGCCGATCCCGTGCGCCGTAGCACCGTAGACCTGGCCTTCCACGATGGGCGGGTTGATCACCGTGCCACAATCATCCACCGCAACATAATCCAGAATGCGCGGGATGAACGTGTCTCGCTCCACCTCAACCACAGCCATGTGCAGCTGTGACGCATAGGTGAGGGTCAGGCTGCCGTACTTCCTTTTCGTGTCCGGCACCTTGAACGGCGCCCGCCAGACGTAGCGGCAGTTCAGTGTGATTTCGTAGAGCTCGGACGGCAAACTGGCGCTGTTGGCATTGACGAGGTTCGCCAGTCCCCAGTAATTGATCGATTTGCCACCGCTTTTCGCGCGGATTTCCGGACCTTGTGCGCCCGTGCCGAACTCGAGGTCGCCTTCCGTGGTATCGAGTGCGAACGCGGCGAGCCGTTGCATTTCGGCTCTCAATTTTTGCGCGGCGCCGTGGACCGCAGACAAGCCGGAAACCGCGAACTGGCTGGCATAGGTTCCGGAAAACCCGGTGTGCACATTGCGTTCGGTATCGAAGCCGGTACGCACCGTGATGAGGTCGGGGTGGAGATTCAGCACATCCGCTACGACCTGCGCTGCGGTAGTTTCGTGTCCTTGGCCCTGGGGACAGGAGCCGACTGCAACCACGACCTCTCCGTAGATATCAAGTTTGCAATTGGCGCCCTGCGAATTGCCGGAGTAGGGAAGGAAAGGGTTCACAATCTGCGACTGCCCGAAGTTATTGGTGCCGGAATCAAGCGTGGTCCCGATGCCGACTCCGATCAGGCGTCCTTCCTTGCGGGCCGCGGCTTGCTTCTTCTTCCACGCGTCCCATCCAATCAGACTCTTTGCGACCTGCAGCATCTTCGGATAATTGCCCGAGTCGTACACGCAGCCGTTGGGCGTGGTATAGGGAAACTCTTCTGGAAGGATGTAGTTGCGCAAGCGCATCTCGTCTGCAGCGATGCCTATTTTGTGAGCGCAAATATCTACAATGCGCTCCAGAAACCACAAGTGCTGCATACGCGAATAGCCGCGATTGGGGCCGACCGGGCACTTGTTGGTAACCGCCTGCGAAAAGTCAATCCGGGCATTCTTGAAACGATAGACACCGGGGAACACCTGTGACCAGATAACGCATCCCAAGGGTTCGTAACGGGGATAGGCGCCACAATCGTCGATATGGCGCGAGTCAATCGCAGTAATGACGCCGTTCTTGTCCAGCGCCACTCGCGTGTCGCGAAAAGTCCGTTCGTTGCCGTGCGCGCTGGAGGTAATGTGCTCGGAGCGCGTTTCCACCCACTTGACGGGGTGGCCGCCGGCTTTCTTCGAGGCCAGCGCGCAGACGGCCATCTGCGGATAGCTTGTAATCTTGATCCCGAAACTGCCACCAATGTCGGAAGTTTCGACCCGAATGCGATCAATGTGGACACCGAGGTGCGCTGCAAGGAACTGGATGGCAAAGGAGGGGAACGAATTGTTGCACTGATAGTAAATGCGCTCATCTTTCGGATTCCACTGGGCAATAACAACGTTGTTCTCCAGCGGCGTACTGGAAAAACGATGGAAATGCAAACGATCAATGTTGACGACGTAGGCCGCTTCTTTAAATGCGCGTTCCATGTCGCCGTATTCGAACACGCCGTTCCAGACCCGGTTAGTTCCAGCTTCTTCGTGTAACAGGCTCTTGTCTTCCAACGCTTTCTCGGCATCGACAACCGGATCGAGCGCCTCGTAGTCAATCTGTACAAGTTCGGCGGCATCGTCCGCCACGGCGGGTGATTCGGCCACCACTGCCGCTACCGGCTCACCTTGGTACCGGACCTTGGAAACCGCCAGAGGGTAATCTTTAATCTTGGCAAAGGGATCGGGACCGATCTCAATGAATGGCTGGGTCTGCGTCGCGATCTCTGGGCCGGTCAACGTGCAGAACACTCCGGAAACAGCTTCAGCTGCCGAAGTGTCGATGCTGAGGATCTTTGCATGGGCATAAGGCGACCGGACAAACCGCAGGTAGAGCATCTCGCGCAGCTTGATGTCGTCGGCAAACTTGCCCCGTCCACGCAGCAGGCGATTCTCTTCCTTGCGCGGAAGCGATTTGCCGACCCAGTTTTTCTTGTCAGCTTCGGACCTCAATTGGTGCTCCTGAACCGAGCTTCATCTCGGTCCGACAGCAGAGGGCGGCTGTGTTCACGTGAACATATCAGCTCAATGCTGTCTGCAACCCGTCGATCAACTTCTGCACATTCTTCTTTCCCAGCGGCTCCAGCAGGCCGCCCGCTACCGAAGCCAAGGCGCCGAAGACTTGGGCTTCACCCTGCCACCCCACTCTTGTTCCGCTACCCGTAGCTGTGAGATCAAAGCCGGCTGTTATGGCAACCTTTCCTCCGGCCGTGCTACCTTGCCCTTTGTACTGCGCGCGCTTGGGACGCTCGGCCTCGGTCAGCTCCATCTTCATGTCCGCGGCGCCCTTGATATAGGAAATGCCGACGTTCACCTTCACCACGAAATGGGTCGGATCCTGCTGCGTCATACTCTGAAAGTCGGGCAGCAGCGGCGCGAATTTCTGCGGATCGGTGAGAAAGTCATACACTTCCTCCGGCGTCCGCGTGATTTCGAACTCGCCGCCAAACTTGATTGCCATCTCTCAAGCCCCCTTCATACTTTCCGCCGCCATCTGCATCGCCTTCAGAATATTCTGATAGCCGGTGCAGCGGCAGGTGTTGCCCGCGATCGCCTTTCGCATTTCTTTATCGCTCGGTTGTTTATTTTGCGAAAGCAACTGGGCCGTCGAAAGCATCAGCCCCGGCGTGCAATAGCCGCACTGCAATCCGTAGGCGTCGCCAAAGGCCTTCTGGATGGGATGAAGCTGGCCGTCCTTTTCCAGTCCTTCGACAGTCAAGATTTTCGAGCCGTCAGCCTGCACTGCAAAGACGGTGCATGACTTTACGGCCGCGCCATTCATCAGCACAGTGCAGGCGCCGCAGTAGGTGGTGTCGCAGCCGACATGCGTGCCGGTAAGATCGAGGGCCTCGCGAATCAACTCCACGAGCAGCATGCGAGGCTCGACCGTCAACGAGTGCACTTTTCCATTCACCGTCAGCTTGATCGCAACTTTTTCGATAGCGTCAGGCATAGATGTGGCTTACCTCGACCTGCTCGCCCCGGGCGCGCCGGAGGGCAACGTCAATCGCGCGCTTTACCAGTGACCCAACCAGAGTTCGTTTGTAGTCAGCGGAGCCTCGCATGTCAGACTGTGGATCGGCGGCCGCCCGCGCGGATTCGACCGCTACTGCAATCGTCTTTTCCGTCATCCGCTGCCCGCGCAGGGCTGCTTCAGCCTCTTTGGCTTTGATTGCGGTCAGCCCTACACAACCCAACATGATCGCCGCATATTTACAGATTTCTCCGTCCATGGTGAGTTGCACGGCGGCGCTGGCCGTGGGATAAACGGGCGCAGAGCGCTTGAACGCCAGGTAGGCGCCGCCGCTGCCTTTGGGTGGGGTCTTGACTACGACTTCGCTAACCAGTTCATCGTGGGCAAGAGCGGTGGTGTAGGCATCCTTGATGAAATCGGCAAGCTGCACCCGGCGTTCGCTGTTGCTGTTCTGGCATCTAAGCTCGGTCTCGAGAGTCATCAGGACGGTGGCCCAGTCTCCGCTGGGGTCGGCTTCCGCCAGCGAACCACCGATTGTGCCTCGATTGCGTACCTGCACGTCGGCGATGCCGGCCGCGCAGTCATGAAGGATCGGAATCTTGGCGGAGGCGGTCGAAGCCTCGATCTCAGCGTGCCGGGTCAGTGCGCCGAAATGCAGGGCCTCGTTTTCCTCCCTTATGTAAGAGGTGCCAGAGATGAAATTCAAATCCACCAGATGGCTCGGATTGGCATAACGGAGTTTCATCAACGGAATCAGGCTCTGACCGCCAGCCAGCAGCTTGGCGTCATCGCCAAACTCCGCGAGCAAGGCCGAGGCTTCCTCGAGCGAGCCCGCGCGGTGATAGTGAAAAGCCCGGGGATACATATCAGCTTGCGGGACCTCTCATGAACCCGACCGCAGTGGCTCCCAACGCCACGATGACCAACGCAGAGCCCGCAATCGCCAGAGCCGATCCAAGCCGTGCCATTCGCGCCGTCTGCAGAATGACTCCCAATGGAAACATGACAGAACCGGCGAGCATGGCCAGAGCAATCGCGGAACGTACACGTTCGCCGAACGCCACTTCGTCGAACACCACACCCAGAATAATCATCAGCATGGCCAGACCAATCCAATGGGAGTGCAGATCCACTTGCCGCACGTAATCGTACTTGGTCTCGCGATAGGCGAGGAGGGCGGATTCCGATTTTTTCCAATCGTGGTCCGCGGCCTGAACGAACGCTGTGGTCAATGAGCCTCCCATGCCGTCCAGCGTTTGATGTTCAACAAACATCGCATAATGTAAACCGTAAAACATTCCGAATAATGCCAGAGCAATCCCGCCCAAGATCAGGAGTTTGCGCCCCGCGCTCACCGCATGGCTCCCGCTTCTGCGTCAAGATGACCCGTGTAGCGCAGTATTCCCACCAGCATTCCAACCAAAGCGACTATCACCAACAACCCGCCCACGTCGGCGATTCCGCCGGCGACGAGTCCAACTTTCAGCTCCAGCAGCACAAAGACCGGCAATATTACAGATCCGGCCAGTAGAATGATGATCCACAGTCGTCTCCACTTTTGGCCCAGAAGAATAAAAGGCTGAATAAATGACAACAGAATCGCCAGGAGTCCGAATTCGATGATGTGCGAGTGGGCGGCAATCTGTACCGCCTTCTCCGCCTGCAACAAGCCATAAGCGTTGACCGAAACAGCTACACCGTCACGACCGGGGGCCTGGTCCAGGATATTCTTCAAAATCACGATCTCTCTGCTTTCATGCTCGTACAAGTTCAATGCGGCGTACCATGCTCCGTAAATGAAACCAAGTAGTACCAGCATTGTCCCACCAGAGAGCAGCACCCGGCGCTCCCAAGTCCGCTCTTTGGGCAGTTCCGGCTCGACCGGACACGCGTGACGGTCGCGCAAACATTTCCAGAATCCCCATCCTTCGACCAGCAGAACGATGATCAGCAGCGCTCCGGCAGAATCGGCTAGAATGCTGGCCCATCCGATTACTGGAAAAGGACTGTATGCCAGTCCAGCGTAGTGGATGAGAAAGATTCCCACGGGCAACAATAGCCCGCCGGTCAGAAATAAGTTTGCCAACACCTTTTTGCTGGACGCCGAAAGGGCCACATACGGCTGGAGCAGCGCCAGCAGCAGCGCGAGATAGCCGGCGTCAATCATGTGTACGTGAGCGTCAACTTTGGTGCCGCGATCTTCCAGCAAGTCTCCTATTTGGGCGAATGCCGCTTTCACTGTCGACGAATCCTGAGCCGCAACCGCATTTGCCGCCCGGAGTAGCGCCTGGCCGGTTTGCCCGCCGTTCTGATGCAGCACAAATACCGCGAAGATGTCGCCGAAGAGCATTCCCGCCGCGATCAGCGCGATGCCTCCGAAGACGAGCAACCGGCGCGCTCCCATGGCGGAGAACGTAGCTGCACTACTGGCGGGAATCGTGGTGGTTGTCATCTCTTATTAAAATGCCAAGCTTTGCTCGGCCTGCACGGGTCCCTTCGACTTCGCTCAGGACAGGCTCCGACCAGTGCCCACATGCTTTTTGCTAGTCTGCGGCTGCCACTCCCGCGTCGCCGGCGCGGAAGGTCGGCATCACATGTTTGGCGAACATGTGTTGTGTCTTGATGCTTTTCCAGTGCTCCAACCCGCCAAAATTCGAGACGATGGCCAATTCACCGATGCCGCCTTTCTCTTCGAGTGCGCGGACCTGTTTCACAACTTTTTCCGGCGTGCCGATGAATCCAATCTCCTGCTCGACAATTTCATCGTAAGTCAGCCTAGTGAGCGATTCGAGCGCGCCGCTGGCGTAAAAACCATAGCCTTTCGCCAGCAACTCGGCTTTCTTCTCCTCGCTTTGTATCGATTCGACCGGCGAGGCGTTAAAAGCGAGAAAATTTAGCAGCGCCTGCTCGACTTCCTTGCGTATCTGCTTTTCGTCCTCGTCGATGTAGACCGGGCGAATGTACACGATGTCGGGCTGGTGAGCGTGTTCAGCGCAGGCTTTCTTATAAATGTTCAGCGGGCCTTCCAGCACTTTCCAGGGCAATAGGGGAGGAACGAAAATGCCCCAACCTTTTTCGCCCGCCATTTGATAGGTAATGTCGCTTGTCCCGCCGGTGTAGAACTTGGGATGCGGTTGCTGCATTGGCCGCGGCACCACGCTGACATCCTTCACCTTGTAGTACTTGCCCGCGTAGGAAAACTTTTCGCGGGCAAAAGCCAGTTCCAGAATATCGATGGCCTCGTCGTAGCGTGGACGGCTCTCTTCCAGCGGTAAGGCGGAGGGGCCGAACAGCCAGGCGTGTCCGCGTCCCAGGCCGCATTCCAGACGGCCGTTGGTGAGAATGTCGGTTTCGGCGATCATGCCGGCCAGACGCATCGGATTTTCCAGGGGAAGGTATGGAGTGCGGTGCGGAAGCGGATACGGCGGGTTCGCTGCGCCGCGGCCGCGAACATGGCGAGCGGATTAGCGGAGATGGAGAACTTCTGAAAAAAGTGGTGGTCGATGGTCGAGTACACATCGAATCCGCACTCGTCCGCATGCTCGATCTGACGCATGATTTCCCAGATCATTTCGTAGTGCGACTTGCCGGGCGGAGTCTGAATTTCGCAATAGATGCCAAATCGCATGTTGAGTTTCATCTGCTTGACGGCCACTAAAGGCGCGCCGTGATCGTTTGGATTTTCAGGCGGAACCGGCATTCTCTGGTTCCACCTTGAGTTTTACCACGTAAAACGCAGCGCGAACTGAACCTGTCGCGGGTTAAAGATGGCGCGGGGCGTGCCGTATGACGGATTCGGCGAACCTTCGCGATTCCCAGACGGCGTGGCCGTGCAGCCCTGCGCCACCGGATCAGCGGCAAAATTGCAGAAGTCGGCCGCCCCGTACGCAGTATTGAAGAAGCGGATATTCAGAGTATTCAGCAAATTGAAGGCTTCGGCGATCCCTTCCAGCCGGATTTTTTCGGTTAATTTGAAAGTCCGGGAGATGCGCACGTCCACGCTCTGATATCCATCACCCTGGAAAGTGTCCCGTGGCTCAATGCCCACCCGGTCGTTGTTTCCGAAGATGTCGCCATTGGAGTCAAAGCCGGCGAATTTGGTGAAGTAGTGCGGCGTTTCCAGGCTCACGATCATTCCCAGTTGCCAGCCGTTGACGATGGGATGGAGATGGGCCGGTCCTTGCAGCGTGGCATTGCCCACGAAGCGGTGTTTCACGTAATCAGCCGAGACTGCACGCTCCCGATCAAAGCAGCACGTATCTTGCGGAATGAGCACGAAGCTGGGATTGGGTCCGTTGTCGATGCCCTTCGAGAAGGTGTAGCTAAGGCCCCAGCCCACATGATTCGTCAAACGCTTGTTGAAATTGACCAGCAACCCGTCCCATTGGGAATCCCACTTGGAGTCAGCTTCAAAGTCGACGCCGAAAGGAAAGGTTCGAATATTCGGGATAACTCCAAACAGCGTGCCGGGAAGGCAATCCGTCGGGTTAGTGGGACCAGTCGTGCCGCAATAGTAGTTCTTTGGCCCGGCGTTCCCATGAGAGTCGTGTAGGGTATGAGAAGGTGCCTCCGCTCCCGTGTTGTAGAACGTGTTCGCGTCCGGCTGGTTCACATTGTAGAAGCTGCCCAGATGTACGCCGCGAACGTGCATTCCGGTGACGCTCAGAATGGTGTCCTTGAAAGGCTGCACCTCAAAGCCCAGGCTGGCCTGCGCCCCGTAGGGAGGCTTGTGGTTTTTAACGAAGCGCACGATCACCGCTTCCAACGAACCCGACGGGTAATCGGCCGTAGTCTGGCCGGCATGAAGTAATGCGTCCAGCGCGGCCGCGTTGGTAAAGGGATCAGCCCCAAAGGCCGAGAGCCGGGTATTGGAGTTCAGATCGTCCTGTATATTCTCCCGTCCCGGATACTTTGCCAGGCCGCCGCAGGAGGGAATCTGGCACATCAGCAGCGGGGAAGGAATCTGGCCGTGGAATAGCCCTGCTCCTCCGCGGATTACGAAACTCCTGTGCCCGCCCGGAGCATAGGAAAATCCGGCGCGCGGATCGAAGTTCTTTAAGGGATTGTTAAGCGCGGCTGAAGGCCAGGTCTCGCCCTCCCAGCGCAGACCGTAGTTAATCGCCAGACTATTGGTAACGCGCCATTTGTCCTGCAGAAATAGACCTTCGTAGGTGTGATCGAGTGTGCCCTTAGCCTGGTTGCGGATTGCTGAAGAAATGCTGGTTCCCTGGTAAACCGACGGATTGAACGAAGTCTCGTTGAATCCGGAAGCCTTGTCGAAGCGCTCGAAGAAGATTACGAAGGGATGCGGAGCTCCTACAAAATCACTCCCCAGGAACGCGCCCAGGTTGGCGAAGTCGGCCTCGAACGGATAGAACAACGGAAACGATTCCGTCGTGCTCACCCGGTTGAAATCTCCGCCGAAGCTGATGGTGTGCTTACCCAGAACTTTCGTCACGTTGTCTACGATCTCGAAGCGACCTTCTTCATAGAAGTCGGGGTTTCCGCGGTTCACTCCCAGGGTGAAGACGTTGGACACTTCCAGATGAGGCTGCGTACTGGTCGTCGGAAAATCAAAAAAGCGATGGGCGTACTGCAGCCGCAGTTCGTTGACAAGTGATGGCGAGAAAGTCGAAACCAGGTTGCCTACGATGGATTGGTCGCGGAAGGTATTGTTCTTAAAACCCGAGGGCAGGTCAAAGCCGTCATTGAGCGGAGAAAGATTGGTGGAGCGCTGGTCGTTGAAGAAATAGCGCACGAACATGGACTGGCGGTCGCTGAAGGTATGATTGATCTTGCCCAGGAAGTTGTCGTAGTGAATGTCGCGGTCAACATGGAGGTTTTCTGCCGGCAGCCCCCAGGTATTCACCTTCACTGCGTTGATGGCATCAATGTTCGTGAGAACGGTGGAATTGTAGAATGGGGACTCGACGTGACGTTGTCCTTCGTAGTTGGCGAAGAAGAAAGTCTTGTCTTTCCTGATCGGCCCGCCCAGAGTGACGCCGAACTGGTTTTGGCGGAGCTTATTGAAACCCGCGGCCGCCAGGGGGCTGGGAGCGTCCAGCACGTCGTTGCGAAAATACTCGTAGACGGAGCCGTGCAGACTGTTGGTGCCGCTCTTGGTGATGATGTTAACGATGCCACCTACAGCGCGCCCGAACTCCGTGCTGTAGCTGCTGTTGATGACCCGGAATTCTTCCACCGCATCTTGCGAGGGCGTGGTTTTCTGAATACCGGAGGCGGTGGACATGTTGTCCGCGCCGTCGACCGCCACAAAATTGTAATGAATATTCTGCCCCGCGAAAGAAAGCTTGGTCACGGGCTCGATAATCACATCGGTGCTGCCGGAGGTGGTGTCGCCGATAGTCACGCCAGGCGCCAGCAAGGCGAAGTCAATGAATTGCCGGCCGTTGACCGGGAGGCTTTCGATTTTCTGTTGATCGATAACAGAGCTCACCATGATCCGTGTCGGTTCCGCCAGTTCGCCCACATCCTGCACGGTTACTTCCTCAGCCACCTGCCCTACGGGGAGGTTGAAGTCCAAGTTGGCGCTGGCTCCGATATCGAGATGGACCTTTTTTGCCTCTTTCTTGAATCCAGCTTTTTCGGCGGTCACTGTGTAGTCACCGACCGGCAGGAACGAAACCTGGTAATCACCAGTTGCGCTCGCGGTCGCGGAACGTGAAAAACCGGTGGCGGTGTTGACCGCCGTAACCGAGGCCTGAGAGATCCCAGCCCCCGTGGTGTCATAAATCCCACCTTGAATCGTGACCGTGACCACCTGCGCGTGCAGGGGCAAAACCAGACTTGCGAGGATAGTCAGAGTCAGAGCATAGGTCCGCGCCGACAATCTGCTCCATGGACTTCCGTTTGCAAAACAGGCATTCATACTCTCCTCCTCAAGGCAGTCTGAGCCCTACGGGAAACACTCGACTCTTCAGATTGTCCGTTTAGTTTCTTCGTGGGCATCTCGCCGCTCATTACCCGGCTCAACCGCAATTCGGAATCGTCGAGATGTTGCACCAATACCGCCGCACATTCCTTGAGCTTGCCTGCCGCCAGAAGCTGATACATCTTGCGATGCACGGGGATCAGTCCGCCAGGATCGTCGTGACTGCGATCCACCAGGACCATCCCCAAGCGCAATTCTCCGATCACCCGCTGGTAGAAGGACTCCAGACGCCGGTTGCGATGAAACCGTATCAACAAGCTGTGAAATTGAAAGTCGAAGCCGACCGCTCGCAACCAGTCTCGCTGGCGTACGGCGAGCTCATAGCCTTCCACCGCATCACGTAGCTCCGGCAGAACTTCGGAACGGTCGTCCTTGGCCCCCAGCACGCCGGAGATTTCCAGCATTCGCCGAAGGTGGTATATCTCCTGGACATCTTTGAGGGAGAGCTGCGAGACTGCCACCCCGCGGTGGATGCTGCGCTTGAGCAAGTTTTCCAGGGAGAGAATGCGGGTAGCTTCGCGCATCGTGTTCCGCGACACGCCGAACGATTCCGCCAACGGCACTTCCTGCAACGGCGTTCCAGGACGCAACTCGCCGTCGAGGATCCTCTTTCGAAGAATCGACGCCACCTGATCGGCGACACTCACTCGGTGAATTTGCGAACGCTCCATTAGGAACGACCAGGAGAGAATCTGACCAATTGCGCGCCATCTTGCGCTCGAAGTGTTCACGATGTCAAGTGTTGAACAATTCAAATGGGCTGGGTTCCAGAGATGCCTGCCTAAGAAATGCCATCAGTTTCGTGTCGCCACCCGACTATTCCGTCCGGCTCGGGGAGAAGGATGTTGGAAAACCCCGCTGAAGTTGTAGAATGTGGCGGCTACGTGAGGCCATATATTGCCGCGCCTTCTGCCTCTGCTGTGTCTGCTGTTTCTTTCACTGGCATCTTTTACCCAGAAATCAGGAACAGCAAAGCCCGCTCGTATGCCTGAGACGTGTCCCGTTACGAAGCCTTCAGACAAGCCTTTCGTGCCCTCATATCGTTATCCTGCCGAACCACGTCTGGGTGGCTTTTGGTTTCGTTCGGACGGGCTGTGGATAATTCCGCCCGAAAGGGGAGAATGTCGAGGGATAAGGGAAGGGCACTATGTCGATCAATTACAGCGCGGAGGCTGATCGGCTCGAGGCGTGGGTCATCAAGAACTCAGGTTGGTTGGCGCTGGGGATCATCGCTGCGGCCTTCGCGATACGCCTTGCCTACGCGGGTTCCTGCTACCTCAACCCCGATGAAGCAGAACACTTTGGCGCGGCTAGGCCAAGTAGCTGGCTAGAGACCTACAAGGGAGCTCTCCTGCTGGCGCATCCGCCGCTCTTCATCCTGGTCCTTCATGGGATTCTCTTCCTCGGGCGGAGCGAGCTGATTCTCAGGTCGCCCAGCCTCGTCGGCGGAACTGCGGCGCTCGGTCTCGCATTCTCATGGATACGGCGCAGTCTCGGCGAGGTCGCAGCCCTTGCCGGGCTCGGGTTCATGGCTCTATCCCCAGCGGCTATTTCCGCCGCGACCGAAGTCCGCCAGTATGGTCTTCTACTTTGCTTCGTGTGCGGTGCTCTTTACGCGACAGAGCGCACATTCGCCGAGCGCTCGACTATCTGGGCGATCGTCCAAGGACTCTTTCTGCTGGGTGCCCTCCTGACGCACTACACAACGGTCGTGGTGCTATGCTCTCTCGGCCTCTATGTCTTGCTCCACGTTCTCCAGGGCGGTGTGCCCCGGCGTATCCTTTTCACGATTGGTGTGACCCAACTTGTCCTCGCGACGCTGCTAGGCTGGCTATATTTTGCACACATTCGACGGGCGATCGTATTCAGTTCCGGCGGAAGCCTGGACTATCTCCGGCGCTACTATTACTTGGAGGGGCACGAGACCCCCCTCGGATTTGCGTGGAGAGCACTCTTCGGGACTTTCCACTACGCGGTCGGTCCCCGCCCACTGGCGTTTCTGTTCATGTTGATCTTCGTGGCTGGGCTCGCCGCCCTATTGGCAGGCCGAACCAAAGCACCGAGCCTCATGGCGCTCTTGGTTATATCTCCGTTCGCGGTGGGTTTCATGGCTGCGGCCTTTCGGGTGTTCCCCTTCGCCGGTTCCCGGCACCAGACCTATCTGCTGCCCTTCCTCGCGGCGGGTATTTCGGCCGCGCTCGCCTGGCTGCCGCGCGGGCGAGCCGTGCCGCTGTTGCTGCTAGGAGCCGTTATGGCACCACTCTGGGTTATCCACTCCGCGCCGGAAAATGACGCGCGGGTTGTGCCAATAGGCGCCATGACCGCAACAATCGACTACGTCGGCCGGATGGTCCCCCGGGGGGCACCGCTCTTCGCAGACGACATGACTCGCGATGTACTCAGATACTACCTCGCACGAAACGATACAACCTTAGACACGTTGCGCTCCGAAGAAGGGGGCGAGGAATGGCTCGGCGGTTACCGCATTGTCATACCAAGAGGGGGCTCGGTGATCGCTTTTCGCCCCGCTAACGTGGTCGAAGAAGTCACAGAGTCGGCGCGAGCGCTAGGCGTGCCACCTGGCGATCCCTTGTGGGTGGTCTCGGCGGCCTGGAAGGAGCCGTCGCTCGCTTCGCGGCTTCCAGCGGTACGGGATCGCGATGTCAAGGAATTCGGGCAAATCAGCGTGATCAGAGTGCTAGCACGACAACGCTGATCGGCCAAAATCCGAGAGGCAAGGCGTTTGTCCCGGACGCAACCGAGCCCAGGCGCAAGAGTGTCGAGGATTACTATTTTAAACATCGCCATTACACTCTAATTACCGGGTTGTGAGTGTAATCGCCTGATTACGTCAACTGTGAAGCCTTGCGCTTCTTCCATGATATAGTTCGCGCAAAAGGGGCAGGAGGATAGCAATGGCAATAGCAACCCGCTCGGGGTGTTGATATGAGTTCATCGTTGACGACACCTCAGTGCCGCCTTCCAAACGGTAATTGATAGTGTTCCGGGGCCAGGGCACAGAAATACTCCCGATGAAACCAGCCAAATAACCAAACGATCCGAGAAATCCATCTTTCAGGAGACCTTTCTGGCCGCACTTCGTTATCAATGAAGTTAGCCATCCCGTGAGCGCACCAATCGCCATTCCAGCGAGTGCGTAGAGCACCAAGGAGATGACAATCAGAACTGGCGAGATGGGGAACACTTCAAGATAGTAGCGTAAGAGTGTGTCGGTTGCAGAACGCCCTTCAAAGTGCGACGAGCTGGGACTTGGGTCAATTGGCGTAACATCGCCATTACGCTCGTTGATCGGGGTTGTGAGTGCAATGGCCGTTAAAAGCGACCTGTTTGTGACAGTGAAGGAAGTTCAGCAAAACTTACTCGCTAAGCATCAGCCAGGCAAGTCAGTCCTTGGCAGACTGATCCTGAATTTCCTCTAACACCGTTGTGAATCCCACATCCCCAAGCCGTACCTGTACGTGCAGCGCTGCACTATGCGGGAAGCGATAGGCGGCACATGCATCGACGGTAAGCCAAAACTGGGTTGATGGGATGCAGCGTTTGCCCGCCGCACTTACTAACAACCCGACAGCGTTGTGGCCGTCCTTGATTCGGACTCGATAGAATGTGGGGTTTCGGCCCTCGTTTAAATCTGACATGACTCCCTCCACCCTTTTAGCTTAACTTTCCTGTGGCGCAGCGGTCGATGACCGCGAGTGGCAGCAGCGCCTCAATGAGCACCGGTATTTGCAGCTTATTGACGGGACCGAAGCAGAGTAAAGATGACTATCGTACCTGCACCTGGGAAAATTCTCTGCGGACAGCGGCTGTTGGTGGTCTCCGGGGCCAGGGGTGAGGGCGCACGGAAGTACGTCTGCCCCGCGCCTGCGCGATCAGATTTCCCAGTTCCGGAGGAGCAGTGGGAACCGACAAGGTACTCCGGGAAACTGTGTTCTGACCGTAACTTGGAAGTGAGGGTGTAAGCAGTAGCAATGCAGACATCTTCCTTCTCATCGCCAACCCCTCAACACTGGCGTTCATTCTAAACTCATGCATACCCTCAGAACCCGTCGAGGATGGAAGTCGGTGTATGCTGACGAGAATGGATGTTCCTGAAAACAAGGCAAGAAAGGACGGCACAAACTCGCCCGCACTAGGCTGGGCAAAGAGACTACAAGCGATAGCGCAAACTGGTCTCACGTACGCCAAAGATCAATACGATATTGAACGCTATCGGAGCGTGCGGCAGATCGCGGCAGAGATCTTGGCAGCCAGCTTCAGTGAGGTGCCATCAACTAAATTAGTTGATTTGTTAGCGCAGGATGTCGGGTATGCCACTCCGAAAATCGATGTGCGCGCCGCTGTATTTTCAAACAAGGGTCTGTTGCTGGTGAGAGAGCGCAACGACGGTGGCTGGAGCCTCCCCGGTGGGTGGGCGGATGTTGGTGACAGTCCTAGCGTGGCCGCTGTCCGTGAAGTCAAGGAGGAGTCTGGTTATGATGTCGTCGCTCGGAAACTTGCCGCGGTGTACGACCGCGATCACGAGCGGCACGGGCATCCCCCTATGCCTTACCACGTTTACAAACTTTTCTTCGTTTGCGAAACCGTAGGGGGAAACGCGAAAACAAGCATCGAGACGGACGGTGTCTCTTTTTTTCCTGAGGACCGCATACCACCGCTGTCTCTAGCAAGAGTGACACCGGAGCAGATTAAACATCTTTTTGATCACTGTCGACACCCTGAGTGGCCTACTTCTTTTGACTGATTCTTTTGACTGAACTATCGACAGTCCCTGAGTCGGCGCGGAGGTCGCGCGCGCTCTGGAGCGGCGGCGCAGTATCCTGCGCAAACTGGGCATCGACCCGGACGACAAGAGTCGCCTCCCCAGGCTTTTGCAGCTTGAGCGCGAGCTCGTGGTCGAACAATTCGCCAAGCGCTCGCACCAGACGTGCGCCGGCATCGGGCCACACGGGTTCCACGGACGCGCCCAGGAATTCGTTGCACCCGGGGGCACTTCGTATGCCGTCGTCTCAGACGGCCAGCGCTTCGTCGTCGTTCGGACGCCGAAGGCCCGGCGATGGCAGGGCAAGGCTGTCACCCTCATGCGAGACGCAAAGGGCAGACCGGCTCTGCGCGAGGGCCCCGATCGAGGCCTAGAGTAGGCTCGGGTCGGGCCCGTCGCCGGGCTGGATGACCGCTGCTCATCGCGTCTGTCAGTTCCACGGTCTCGACTGTAGACGGCCACTCGGATCCGAGGAAAGGTGACCACTCCGATCCGGAGGAAAGCTGGCCACTCCGATCCGAGGGAATATGGTCACTCCTGATCCGAGCGAGATGGCCAGCGAGATCCGCGTGAGCCAGACCGCGGGTGGCCTCAGTCTCGGCTCTCGAAGAGGGCCTGGGCGTCCTGGCGCCGAGCTCGGTGAGCTCGGCGGTGTCGCCGAGGGCGTGAGGGTCGGGCGGCTATTCGTGTTCCAGAGTAAGCGCGCCCACTCGCGGTGGAGCTCGCGCACGCGATGGGGCGGGACGTGAGCGCGGGTGACGATCGCGCGCAGGCTTAGGCCCTGGTCGAGCAGCCGGAAGATGTAGGCCGCTTCCTCTCCGTCGGTGCGGCGGGCGGTGAATTGGCTGTGGCGCAGCGTCCGGCTTGCGCCACCGGCGCAGGTTCCAGGCGATCGGCGATGCGACGGCGACGACCAGCAGCGCCGCGAGAAGCCAGAGCAGCGCCGTCCGGCCGAGCCAGGCGATGCCCGGCACACTCGCCGCCATGATCGTGCCGATCAGGCAGAATTGCCACGCCGCCAGCTGGACGCCCGCCGTGAATGTCCCGAGCGACAGCAGGACGAGCGCCGCCAGCGCGCTGGCTTCGGGCTGCATCATCCGCGCGACGTCGGTCACGAACATGAGATGCATCGCCACCAGCACCGCGATCCAGTGCAGGGCTTGCGCCCGGGCCATCCGTAATCGCTCGTTGCGGGCCGGGAGGTTGCCCCACTGCGTGTAGACACAGATTGCTCCGATCAGCGGCGCACAGACGATCCAGTAGATCGTCATCGGCCTCCGCAAGATGGTGCCGGCCGCGATGCCGAGCAGTGCGAGCGCCAGCACGACGAGATACGGCCATTCATCGCGGAGAACGGCGCGCAGAGCCGACGGTGAGCGCGCCGGCGGGGCTGAATTGAGGGGCATGGCGTTGCTCCTTGCGAAGACGCAGCCTCACGCGTGCCGGGTCCCTGCAGGCATCCGTCATCGTTCATACTCGTCCGGCCTGGCGCAGCAATTACCCTTAGGGGCAACGGGGAGGTCGTTCGCCATTTGCGACGCCGGTCTGGCTGTCGGCTCGGGCGTACGTAAAAGGTATTTCGACGCACCCAGCCGCACCCAAAAGCAACGGGTCGCGCGCGCCAGCCTCCTTTGACGCGATCGTCCCATGACACCGTTCGCATGAAAGAACGGTGACGGCCGCGCTTCCCCTATGGACAGTTTCGGGCCGCCGAAACGGGCGAGACAATCGCCGCGCGGTTTCAGGAGCCGTGCGGGGCGATTCACGCGGGCGCAGTCCGTGGGACGCCGGCGATTGCAAGCCGAAGATACGTTCGCGTCGTCGCGTCGAGAGCGCGCCGCGAATGCCGGTGGGCAGAGGCTGCCGGCCCGTCTCGGGCAGCCGACATGGAGTGTAGCAACCATGCGCATGACCAGAGCCGCCTGGCTTGGCCTGCTGGCATCGTTCGCCCTCGCTACGATGGCGAGCGCGCCGGCAGCCGCGCAGGAGCAGAAGCCCAACATCCTGTTCATCATGGGCGATGACATCGGCTGGATGCAGCCGAGCATCTACCATCGCGGCCTGATGGTCGGCGAAACGCCCAACATCGACCGCATCGGCAATGAAGGCGCGATCTTCATGACCTACTACGCCGAGCAGAGCTGCACCGCCGGGCGCAACGCCTTCTTCACCGGCATGCATCCGCTGCGCACCGGCATGATCCCGCCGCAGCTGCCCGGCAGCCCGTCCTATCTGCGGCCCGGCACGCCGGCGCTCGCCAAGTTCCTGCTCGATCTCGGCTACACCACCGGCGAGTTCGGCAAGAACCACCTGGGCGACCACACCGACGCGCTGCCGACGGCGCACGGCTTCCAGGAATTCTGGGGCTACCTGTACCACCTCGACGCGATGCAGGGGGTGAGCTTCCCCGACATCAACAAGACCCCGACCGAGCAGGCCATCGTCCCGCCGTGCAAGAACACGCCGATCCCCGGGCCTCGCCGAGGTCCCCGGCGCGGTGGATCCGAAGACGACGCTCTGCCTGACGCCGCCGCGGCCGGTGATCTGGTGCAACTCCTCCGACGGCACGGCGAAGAACCAGATCTGCAAGGACGAGGGTCCGCTGACGCTGGAGCGGTCGAAGACGGTGGACGAGGAGATCTCGGCCAAGGTCATCGACTTCCTCGACCGCAACGACCCCAAGAAGACCAACAAGCCGTTCTTCGTCTGGTACAACCCGGCGCGCATGCACATCACCACCGTGCTGTCGGACAAGTACATGGCCATGGTGGGCGAGCCCGGCGGCAAGGACTGGGGCGTCAACGAAGCCGGCATGAAGCAGATGGACGACAACATCGGCTACGTGCTCAAGAAGCTGGAGGACATGGGCCAGCTCGACAACACCATCGTCGTCTTCACCACCGACAACGGCGCCGAGGTGATCACCTTCCCGGACGGCGGCAACACGCCCTTCAAGGGCGGCAAGCTGACCACCTGGGAAGGCGGCATGCGCGCTCCGCTGGTCATCCGCTGGCCGGGCCACATCAAGCCGGGCACGGTCAAGAACGACATCTTCGCGTCCCTCGACTGGCTGCCGACGCTCGTCGACATCGCCGGCGGCCCCAAGGGCGACGAGCTGAAGAAGCAGATCGAGGCCGGCCAGTATCCCGGCATCGTCAAGACGACGCTCGACGGCGTCGACCAGCGCGACTACCTGGAAGGCACGTCGGAGAAGTCGGCGCGCGACACCTTCTTCTACTACACCGGTCCGATACCGTCGGCGGTGCGCTACAAGAACTGGAAGATCTACTTCTCGATGGTCGGGCGCCTGCGCGACTTGCGGCTCTGCCGGGCGTGGAAACCTACAAGTGGGCCCAGGTCGACAACATCAAGCGCGATCCGTTCGAGAGGGCCGTCGGTGATGAAATGAAAACCCTGCTGGGCCAGGGCGGCGCACTTGCCGGACCGGTGACCGCCTATCTCTACGACTGGAACATCATTGCCCCTCGGCCAGATCCTGTGGCTGAAGGAACTTGAATCCTACGGGCCGTACCCGCCGATGCAGGATCCGGCGAGCTACAACCTGACCCAGGTCATCCAGCAGATCAAAGACCAGAAGAACGTCAGTCACTCGGGCGAATAGGACGCGCAAGCAACGAAGACGGAGCGGGCGGCTCGCAAGGCCGCCCGCATTCGACAAGAAACCACGCGCAATCTCCTTGTCCAGTACGTCGCGCCGGACATCTGGGCGAGCTAAGGCCAAGCACGGAGGCCAAGCCATGAACTACCGCACCACCGTGGCCATCGTCGCCGCCGCGATGTTCGGTTTCGGCGCCGCAGCAGCGCAAGCCGGTCCCTGCAGCGCCGCGATCGCGCGCTTTGAGGCGGCCGTGCGCCAGTCGGCCAACAACCCGAACGCCGGGCCGGTCGCGCGGGAGACGGTCGGCGCGCAGCTCGGCCACGAGCCGACACCGGCATCGATCGCGCGCGCACGGGCGAAGGCCAGGCGCAGTTCCGCGCGATGCTCGCCAGCGCCAAGCAGCTTGATGCGCGCGGTGACGATGCCGGCTGCACCAAGGCGCTCGCTCGCGCCGAGGACATGTACGAATTGCATTGATCACAGAGCCATGGATTGCCCGCGCTTCCAGCCGTCGCGTCTCACGGTCATGACGATGATCGTTGGCGCCGCAGCGACAGCGGCGTTCGCGTGGGTCGCATCAACCGCGTTGCCGCCCTCGGCATCCGCGGCGGCGGAGGTGACCGCTCCCACATTCGTCGGCAGCGAGAGCTGCGCCGCTTGTCACCAGGCGGAGGCAAGGCTGTGGGGCGCCTCGCAGCACAAACGCGCGATGCAGCACGCGACGGACAAGACCGTGCTCGGCGACTTCAAGGACGTGAGCTTTGATGACTACGGTGTGCAGTCGCGGTTCTTCCGCCGGGACGGCAAATTCTTCGTCGAGACCGATGGGCCGGACGGCAACCTCGCCACCTATGAGGTCAAGTACACGTTCGGCGTCGAGCCGCTGCAGCAATACCTCGTCGAGTTTCCCGACGGCCGCGTGCAGGCGCTGTCGATCGCCTGGGACCGGCCGAAGGCCGGCGGTGGTCAGCGCTGGTTCCATCTCTACCCGAACGAGGAGATCAAGCACGACGATGTCCTGCACTGGACCAAGCTGAACCAGAACTGGAATTTCATGTGCGCCGAGTGCCACTCGACCGGCGTGCGCAAGAGCTACGACGCGGCACGCGACCGCTTCGCCACCACGACGGCGGAGATCAGCGTCGGGCTGCGAGGCCTGTCATGGCCAAGGCTCCCAACCACTCTCGCGCCTGGGGCACGCGCGCAGCAGAGCTGGTGGCCGTTCGGCCGGCACGATGATCGCGAGAAGGGACTGCTCGCGCGGTTCGACGAGCGCCAGGGCGTTTCCTGGTATCACGACCCGCGCAGCGGCGATGCCCGCCGCAGCATCGGGCCCGCGGTGCTGCGCAAGGAGGTCGAGACGTGCGGCCGCTGTCACGCCCGCCGCAGCGAGATGTCCGAGGACTGGGTTCCGGGTCGCTCGCTGTCCGACACCCACGTGGTGTTGCCGTTGACCGAGCAGGTCTATTGGGCCGACGGACAGGCTCGTGACGTCGAGGAGCCGTACAATTACGTCCCGTTCCGGCAGAGCCGAATGTTCGCGGCGGGCGTCACCTGCGGCGACTGCCACGACCCGCATAGCGGCAAGCTGCGGGTGGCGGGCGCCGGCGTCTGTCTGCAGTGCCACGCACCCGCGACATACGCCGGCACGGCGCACAGCCATCACGAGGCGGCGGCCCGACAACCCGATTGCGTCGCCTGCCACATGCCGGCGCGCACCTACATGATGGTCGACGTCCGGCACGATCACAGCCTGCGCGTTCCGCGCCCCGACCAGTCGACCCAGCTCTCGGCACGCCGAATGCCTGCAACGGGTGTCATTCGGACCAGTCGCCCGATTGGGCGGCGGCAGCGATCGCGCGCTGGTTCGGCCCGGATCGCAAGGGTTTTCAGACCTACGCTGCGGCCTTCGCGGCCGCGCGAGCGGACCGCGCCGGTGCCGACAAGCTCCTGGCTGCGGTAGCGGCCGACGCCAACACGCCGGACGTGGTGGCTGAGCGCGCTCGCCGAGCTGGCATCCCGCGTGTCGCCGTATCTCGGCCTGGAACTTCAGCGTCCGCCTGCTGCAACTGCCGGACAAGGTCGTCCTCGTCTACCAGCACGACGACGACTTTCGCCAAGTGCCGTTGAACCAGCCGCATCCCGCGACCGTGATCCCCTCGCTGCACGGGGACTCGGTCGGCCATTACGAAGGCGACTCGCTGGTCATCGACACCGTGGGGGTCAAGCTCGGGCCCTACCGGATGATCGATCGGTTCGGCACGCCCTATACGCAAGCCCTGCACGTGGTCGAGCGCTACCGTCTCATCGACTACGAAACCACCAAAGAGGCGCTGGCTCTGGCCGCAAAGGAGTGGCCGGCGGCCGGCGCCACCGTCGATCGCAACTACCGGGGCAAGGGCTTGCAGCTCGAATTCACGGTGGAGGATGCAGGCGTCTTCACCATGCCCTGGTCCGCCACGATCACCTATGGCCGCGACGCGAATCAGGACTGGGACGAGCGTGTCTGCGCCGAAAACGTGCAACACGAATACGACGGCCAGTTCTTTTCCGACAAGGACGCGCACATTCCGACGGCCGACAAGCCGGATTTCTGAGCGCGGGCTGCAGGTCGCTACCGAGCATCGGGAGGCCTCCCGCGCAGGAGCGACCGTCATTGCAGGGCGACCAGCCCTTCCTGGCCTTCACGCGAACAGCTCCGCGCCTGCCGGCGTGAACTTCACATAGGTGCCGGCCTCATGCCGCCACCGCCAACCCTTGGCGATGGCGCGGGCTAGGCCCGCCGCGTATCCGGCCGGCGATCCCCCGGCGTCGAGGACAGTTGGTTGACTAGCTCGTAGATGGGGTCTCCTTGCGCCGCCTCGGTCGCGTTGGCAATCTCGGGCGATTTGCGCGCCGCTGCGTCAGGATCCGAGAATGGGCTGGGGATCAACGAGTTTCATGGTTTCGGGACTGGGCCCGCGACCCGCATTTGCAGCCGGTTTCGTTGAACGACTGCCTCGGGAACAGTGTGAAGCGCGATGATCTTGGCCTTTAGGCAAGCAAACGAAACACCTTTCTCGTTGCTGTCGGGGTCGTCCTCGACACCGCCTTCGGGCGTCACCTCATAGACCATCGGATTGCGGGCCGCTGAGGCAAAGAACATCGCGCTGGCAATATTCGTAGTTATATAGACGCGATCTTTTCTCAGCAGCGGGTTCAGATCGGCCATGTTATCTGCGCCGGTCTCCGCCGGAGGCAGGATATATTCCCCAACTAGCAAGCCGTCGTGGCCACCGTGAAAATAGCGCGTGGGGTTTTGCTTGTCGTTCATGCAGCCGCCTTGTCTTTCTTGTCAGCGTCTCGCGCCACGATCTTGAGCGCGACATTAGGCATGGGGCTTGCAAAGCCTTTGCCTCGTCCCACGGCGCACACATCCAGACGCCGCGCCCATCGTCAATCTCCGGGATTACCGGCATAGCCTTCGGGTGGCTCGGCTCGATGATGGCGTTCGGCGACGTCGTCCAGATGCCAGCGAGGGCGCTGAGGGCGCGATCGTCGTTGAGCGCAAACTAAACTCTAGCCCAAGCAGGCCGCAATCGACAACTTTCGCGTCATTCAAGTTGAACAGTGTTATGTTGAAGCCATCTTCCAACAATAGGCGCCTGTAAACCACGCGATCGTAGCCCTCCGCTGTGAAGCGATCACGGGAACCGGATACCTTCGCGAACCAGGAGTTCCATCGCTCGTCGAAGTGCCGAGATACCGAGAGGGATTGGAATTGTCCCCGGTTGCGAATTGCTCCTGGCCCTTTTTGTCGAATGCCCTCATGTAATTCCGATGAAGCCGTAGACCATCCTTCTCAGGATCGGAAAGGTTCATCGCGACAATATCGGGGTCCCACATAATCAGACCAGGATCTTCGGTTCTGAAGGCCGTATGGCTTTTGGCAACGGAGGCGCATCCGGGCACTCACTGAAGGCCAGCATCCCAGCCTCTCGTGCATTTGGAGAGAACTCGGTCGCCAGATAGGCGGATAGATTGCTGCCAAAGTGGTAGTAAGAATACAGGTCGTCGGCAACCTGCCTTATGGCGGGCAGGGATGACTTGAATACGGTCGTGCGTCCATCTCGGCCAAGGCTGATAATCGCCGGCTCCATGGCCTTCCCCACAGCCATATCAACGATGTTGCCATGGACCAAAACATTCCGGTTTTCAGTTAGGAGGCGCATGCCCTTTAGGTAGATATCGACTGCGGTTTGGGCAGCGTTGGGCCAGTCCCGCCGCATGCGGAGGAAGCGGTCTATCGTGGTTGCGCGATCGACTTGGTTGATTCGACCTATGAAGATCGCTGCTTGGTTAGTCGAAATATCGGCGACTGCAGAGAGCATGTAGACCTGCGTGGCCTCGAACCTCACAAAATTGATGTTCATCACGCCGAGTGCATGGACGACTGCCTCGTCGGCTACCCTATAAGACGGCCAATGTTCGCTCATGGTTTTCGACTAAGTTGAGATTGAGGATACAGCTCAACGCGGGGCGGAACGACCAAGGGCTCTGGCCATTCATCGTCGCCTAGAAGGTTCATAGCCGGTGATCGTTCATCGCCCTTTCCTCGCTTTCAGCCCAATCTCTACAATCCGGCGGATGGCCACCGATAGTGTCGGCTGGTCCGGTAACGCCGAACCTGTGGTCGATACTCCGGAGTGGGGTGACGATCCGCGCGAACACGCTTGCTGTCTGTAGCCTGGTAACTCTGTGGCGCTTTTCGCGGCCCTTTTTGAAAATCGTGCAAGGAAATTCACACATAATCAAATTGATGTGCCAATAGTGAATGCCCTCTTGCGCGCCACTAAATTCAACGCGTTATAAACTGCTCTTCGCAGTCCGCGCTGGCTGGGGACGCCAGGCACATAATCTGCGCGCTCGATTGCCTCATTCAGCGACCGGTCCAGCCTCGCCGATGATCGTCTCCTTGGCGTGCCTGGTGGTCCCCCTCGAGGGCCGTATGAGGCCCAGGACGCAACGTTCTGAACCGGTCGAATGCCAGTAGTCCGCGTTGGCCGGCACCAGAATCATGGTGCCCTGCTTGCACAGCTCTCCATTGAAGGTGATGCGTCCCTCCAGCACGACCATGACCTCCGGCTCGCTGTGGCTGTGAACGGGCGTGTAGGTGTTCGGCGGCTCCTCCAGCAAGATCATGAAAGGATTGTCCGCGTTCACATGCATGCCATGGAGCTTGGCCCTGCCGCCCGCCTTGCGCTCGGCCGGCGGCACCATCTTCCAATTCTCGGGCTTCACGAATGTGACGGGCATCTGGCGGGTTCTCCTCCGTCGTTCGGTGAATTCAAAGGTCAGCAATCGTCTTTGGGAGCCAAGAGACCATCGGCGTTCCGAACCACGTGCACGTGGGTTCCGTCGCAAAACGGCGGCGTTCGGGTGAGCTTACATCCGCAAAACGCGACCGTGATGTCCTCGGCTGCCTGGTAGCTGACCGGCACGAACCCGGTTCCCTCATGCGAGGCGTCGCAAAGCGGCTGTTTCCCGCTTCTCCCACACGCACACCATAGATATCGCCTGCGGCTCTTGAGGCTGATGCGGTACGGGCCCGGCACCTCGTCTTTCGAATTGCTGGTGTCGTCTATCGTCATGCTCAACTCGAGTACCGGGCCTTTCGCCGGGAAGTCAACGATGTTACCAAATCGGCAAGGCACCGGCATCCGGCGATCGCCCGCTCAACGTGCCGGCCGGAGGAGATAGGCTGTGCGGCTCCGCTTCATTGCTCTGGCGTGCTTGTGGCATCGCCGCGGCGTTCGCGAGCGCGCGGCGTGGGCCCAGGACGATTTTTACAAGGGCAAGCAACTCCGCCTGGTGGTCTCGACCGACGCGGGCGGCGCCTACGATACCTACGCGCGCCTGGTGTCGCAGATCATTGAAGGAGCACATCCCGGGCAATCCGACCATCATCGTGCAGAACATGCCCGGAGCCAGCGGGCTCAAGGCCGCGAACTACATCGCGACGCACCGCACCGCGCGACGGCACCGTCATCGCGGCGACGCATGCGAGCATCCTGACCGCGCAGCTCACCTCGCCGGGCGCCGCGATCTTCGAGGCCACCCGCCTGTCATGGATCGGCAGCATCACGACCGATCCCTTCGTCGGCTATGTCTGGCACACCGCGCCGATCAAGACGCTCGCCGACTTGCGCACCACCGAGGTCGTCATGGGCGGGGTCAGCGTCGGCGCGGCCAGCACCGACTACGGGATCCTGGCCCGCGACATGTTCGGGCTGAAGCTCAAGATCGTCAACGGCTACAAATCCTCGAACGACGTGAAGCTCGCGATGGAGCGCGGCGAGGTGCAGGGCGCCTTTGCCAACGGGTGGAGCAGCCTGCGCAACGCCGCGCCGGAATGGATCCGCGACGGGAAGATCCGCATCATCGTGCAGCACGGCTTCAAGCCGCTGCCGGAGCTGCCCGATGTTCCGCTGTTCATCAGCCTGGCGCAGACCGACGCCGACCGCGCAGGCGCTGGTGTTCATGCTGGCGCGGCAGGAGGCGGCGAAGCCCTATTTCGCGCCGCCCGACCTTCCGGTCGAGCGGCTTGCCATCCTGCGCCGTGCCTTTGACGCGACCGTGCACGATCCGCGTTTCCTCGCGCTTGCCGCCAAGGCGAGCGTGACGGTCGAAGGACCGATGACCGGCGAGGAATTGGCGGCACTCGTCGCCAAAGTGTCGAAGACGTCGCCCGATGTCGTCGCGCGCATCAACAGCATGCTGGCCGAGAAGAAATAGCTGCATGCCCGATCGTCAGCCGCTCACCGCGCTACTCGCGTACCTTCGTGGCCGGCACGCCGTCCGAGGCGATCCCCGAAGGCTGCGTGGTCGAGCCCGCCAAGACCGTGATCCTGGACACGATTGGCGTGGCCCTTGCCGCGTCGGCGCGCCAGATCGGCAAGATCGTCACCCAGCATGTGGCCGAGAATGCCGGCGCCCCGGCGACCGCGACGGTTCTCGGCGCCGGCATCAAGGCCTCGGCGCCGATGGCCGCGCTTGCCAATGGCACGCTCGCCAATGCGCTCGATTTCGACGACGGCTCGCATCTTTCGACGCATATTCTCCCGGCGGCGCTCGCGGTCGCGGAGCACCGCGGCCTGTCGGGCAAGCAGGTGCTCGACGCTTTCATCCTCGCCTATGAGGCGGGCGCGCGGTTGACCCAAGCCATCGATTTCAAGCGCCGTCAGAAAGGCGGGCCGACCCACCGGGGCTGGTGGCACGTGGGGCTGGTGGGCCCGATCGCGGCGGCGATGACCGCATGCCGGCTGCTGGGCCTCGATCCACACCACACCGCGACCGCGATCGGCATCGCGAGCTGCAGCTCGGGCGGCTTTCGCCGCAACATGGGAACGATGGCGAAGGCGCTGCATTCCGGCAACGCGGCACGCGCCGGCATCGAGGCGGCGATGCTGGCGCAGCGCGGCTTCACGGCCGACACCGGCCATAATCGAAGCCCCGCTCGGGATTTCTGGAAGCGGTCGTGCTCCCGGACGATCGCGATCTCGCGGCCATTACCGAGCGGTTGGGCCGGCCGTACGTGCTCGAAGGCGCTCTGCGCATCAAGCGCTACCCGGCGTGCAATCCCGGCCATCCGCTGATCGACGCGGCGCTGCGGCTGTTGACCGAGCACCGCATAGCTGCCGATGCGATCGAGTCGATCGAGGCCGACCTGCACACCTTCTCGCTGCTTCGGCTCGAGCCATGCGACGAGGAGAGCGCCGGTTTCAGCGGCGCATTCCTGATTGCGGCGACGCTGATCCACGGCGCCTTCACGCTCGATCAGCTCAGTGACGAGGTGGTGCGCGACCCGCGCGTCACGGCGCTCGATGAAGCGCATCCGTCACGTGCCCGGCGGCAGAATCGGAAACCATGACCGTCGTCATGCGCGACGGCCATCGCGTGACGACCGACGTGCGCCCGGCGAGCCGTCTGTCGGAGCGAGCCGCCATCCTCGAGAAGTTCGACCGATGTGCAGTGCCGGTGGTCGGACGCGAGGCGGCTGAAATTCTGAAGGAGCAAATTGCGAAGCTGGAC